>JAGVLJ010000010.1 GCA_020049855.1 Bacteroidia bacterium
CCTTGAATGGCAAATATAGTTTTTTACTTAGTTGAAAAGGAGAGCCGATGAATGCAAGTTTCACAACGCGGATTAACACCCCGCAGTTTAGAAAGTCGCTAAGTGATAAACCGTGAGGTATCCACTGAAGTAAGTGAAACTGCGAGAGGTTGTACTGACGAACAGAAACTGAATACGAGGCATTATCTGGCGGATGAGGTAGCACATCATATCAAAGTCCAAAGAGTAGCAAAAGATTTGTAATGTATTGGCAATATTGTTTGGCTTGTTCCCATCCGAGTGCAGCGGCTACCGAAGTCTTTTTGGCTTCAAAAACTGCAAGCCGTTTGCCGTCCTTTACTAATAAAACATAATCGCTGTATTGAATTCTTCAATTACCTGAGTACGGTCAGTAATATTCCAGTGTGCTTATTTTAATCGGTTGTCAATGATTTTATTACAGGTTCTCTCTTCGTTCAAATTTAAGTTTTGAGTAACCCATATTATTATTATGAACCAACGTAATTGTGCAAGATGGAGACAACCTTTAATTTAGCGACTACCTATCAGAGTCAATCTCTCGTTGGGCAAATAACTCAAAGTGACTTTTATTTCGATTACTGGACTGCTCTTGCTCTGCTACTTGCACTACATTATTCACTATTCCAATTTTCACACTTGCAAAGCCCGGTCTTTTGCCTATCTTTGCGCCCACAAAATCGCGGAGTGGAGCAGTGGTAGCTCGTTGGGCTCATAACCCAAAGGTCCCAGGTTCGAGTCCTGGCTCCGCAACCAAGCAAAAGAAACCCCGAAAACCGGGGTTTCTTTATTTTACAACAAATGACACACAAGGCCGGTTTCGTAAGCATTATTGGTAAGCCCAACGTGGGCAAGTCAACGCTTATCAATGAATTGGTAGGCGCAAAACTTTCCATTATCACCGCCAAAGCCCAAACCACCCGTCACCGTATACTGGGCATTGTTAGTGACGAAAATTACCAGGTTATTTTTTCGGATACGCCCGGCATTATCAAACCTAAATACCTGCTGCACGAGCGCATGATGGGCTCGGTAGAGCAAAGCCTGCAGGACGGAGATTTGCTGCTGCTGGTGATTGCGTGGGAGGAAAAACAACTGGACGAAGAAGTGTTAAAACGCCTGCAAAAAAACAAAGCGCCTGTAATTGGGGTATTGAACAAAGTAGATCTGGCAACCTCGCAGGAGGATGTAGTGGCTCGCGTGGAGGCATTGAAAAAAGAAATAACCTGCCTAGATTTTGTAGCTGCATCGGCCAAAGAAAAATTCAATACCAAACGCATTTTCCAACTCATTCTGGAGCATTTGCCCGAGAGCCCTGCCTTTTTTCCTAAAGACCAGCTCACCGACAGGCCCGAACGTTTTTTTGCCTCGGAAATAGTGCGCGAAAAAATATTTATGTACCTGCGCGAAGAACTGCCCTATAGCTGCGAGGTGGAGATTATGGAGTTTAAAGAAGAGGAAAACATCATACGCATTTATGCCGATATATACGTGCTGCGCGACTCGCAAAAAATTATTTTGATAGGAGCAGGCGGGCGTAATTTGAAAAAAATAGGCACTGAAGCGCGCAAGGACCTTGAAGCTTTTTTCAATAAAAAAGTGTATCTGGAGCAACACGTAAAAGTGCGCGACAACTGGCGGGATGATACGAATTATTTAAAATCATTTGGCTACACCGATTAATACACCATGACACGCATAGCAGCCATAGTGGGGCGACCCAACGTAGGAAAATCAACCCTTTTTAACCGCCTGATAGGCGAACGAAAAGCCATTGTTGACGATTTTAGCGGAGTAACCCGCGACCGTCATTATGGAATGGTGGAATGGAACGGGGAAGAATTTACCCTGATAGATACGGGCGGTTTTGTGGCTGATAGCGAAGATGTGTTTGAGAAGGAGATAAACCATCAGGTAAAAATTGCTGTAGAAGAAGCAGCCGTAATTTTATTTATGGTGGATGTGAGCACCGGCATTACTCCGCTGGATGAAAGCATTGCCGACCTGCTGCGCAGAAGCAAAAAACAGGTATTGCTGGTGGTAAACAAAGTTGACACTAGTGAAAAAATGAATGATATTCATGAGTTTTATTCACTGGGATTTGACGAATTGTACCCCTTAGCTTCGGCTTCGGGCAGCGGCACAGGCGAAATACTGGATGAAGTACTAAAACGCCTTCCTCCGGCACCTGAGGAAAAAGAAGAAGCCGCCTTGCCACGCATTGCTATTGTAGGACGACCTAATGTGGGGAAATCATCGCTGGTAAATGCCCTTTTGGGTGATGAACGCAATATTGTAACTGATGTGCCAGGCACCACCCGCGATTCCATTGATACCTTGTACAATGTTTTTGGGAAAGAATTTATACTAGTTGATACAGCGGGGATTCGTAAAAAAGGAAAGGTGCATGATGATATTGAGTTCTACTCAGTGATGCGTTCCCTTCGCACGCTCGAAAATGCCGATATTGTAGTGTTGGTAATTGATGCAATACAGGGAATTGACTCGCAGGATGTAAACCTGTTTTACCTTGCCAATAAAAATAATAAAGGAGTGGTGGTGCTTGTGAATAAGTGGGATTTGATAGAAAAGGAAACAAACACAGCCCGCGATTATGAAAAAATGGTGAAAGAAAAACTGCAGCCTTTTACCGATGTACCTGTATTGTTTATTTCGGCCCTCACCAAACAGCGTGTGCATAAAGCCGTGGAAACTTTTTTAGAAGTTTATGAAAACCGAAAAAAACGCATTACCACAAGCAAACTCAACGACTTTTTACAAGAGATTACCGAGCATTATCCACCCCCGGCAATAAAGGGCAAGTTTGTGAAAATCAAATATGTTACGCAACTTCCCGGATATTATCCTGCCTTTGCATTCTTCTGCAATCTTCCGCAGTACCTGCGCGAACCCTATAAAAGGTATATCGAAAACCAGTTACGTGAGCGGTTTGATTTCAAGGGAGTTAGTATTAGATTATTTTTTAGAAAAAAATAAAAAATTTTGCATTTCTCATTTCACCTTGTATATTCGCACCCAATTTGTTAATCACCATTAAACTTCAAACCAAAATGAAAAAAGTATTTTCAGTATTAGCTCTTGCATCTGCCCTGGCTTTCGTTGCTTGCGGTGGAGAGAAAAAAACAGAAGAAACACCAGTTACTGAGGCACCTGCAAATGCAGATTCTTTAATGAATGCCACAGAAGAAGTTGCTCCTGCTACTGACAGCACTGCTGCTCCAGCTGATAGTGCCGCTGCTACAGTTGCTCCGGCTGAAGGTGATCATGCTGCTCACTAAGCAAGAAGGTAATCAAAAAAATTGATTGAAAGGAAGAGTGCAGGCGATGCACTCTTTTTTTTGTTATTTTTGAACCATGAAAAAGATATTTTCAGTAGTTATAATTAGTATAGGATTGAGCTTTGGTTGCTCCTCGGGGAAAAACGAACAGCAACCTACCACTGACGATACCACTCTTTTAGTAAATGACTCCATTGATGCACAATTGAAAAAAGCGGAGGAACTAGTAAAAGACGATACCACCACTGCAGAAGAAACCAACTTTTAAATGAAACAACTTCTCCTTATAGCCGCACTCGCAACTACTTGTGCAATAGGTTGCACAACTGCTCAGGAAGAAAAAGATACCGACATGGCAGTAGAACAAAATGTGATTTCCGATCAACAAAAACTCGACTCGGCCGAAGCAGCAATCAACAAATTAATGGAATCGGTGTCTGACGATTCGGTGATGAAATCAATAAAATAATATATTCTTATAAAACTCGTTGCCACTTTTAGCAACTTCATTGATTTCTTATACAGAAAAAATTATTTTAAATAGTAGCCTGTATTCTGCAACACGCGGATAGCTGAAGCAATAGCCTTATCCGACTGATTGATGATGTAAAAGTATCCATTATCTTTCCAAAGCTGTCGGGCAATAAGTGCTCTGGTTAAAGTGTACATCCATAACCCTGAAGTTTTTACTTCATCCTGCGTATAAGTTATATTATTGGCCTTGATAAAATCGAGCAGTTCGGCCATCAGGTGGTGCTGTGAATCGAATGTTTTATCAAACTCTTCCACAGTTGCATATCCGGCCAGCTCTTTTGTATGTTCATCGTGGTAGCTAAAGGCAAATTTGCTCAACAATCCGATAGAAAGCACTTCAGTTAAAAAAGCAGAGCGCATGGTGGTATCAAACGGAACAAACACATCGGGTTTAATTCCACCACCTCCGTACACCACCCGTCCGTTATGCGTTTTAAAAACTTCACCCTTCGCTTCTTTCGAACTATCTTCAACAGTTAACTCTCCATTGGAGAAACGTTCAAAAATTTCATGTTCGTACGCATCGGTATTGGCTTCATAGGGTTTTTGTATGCAACGACCCGAAGGAGTGTAGTACCGCGACACCGTGAGGCGCAATGCCGAGCCATCGCTTAGCTGAAACGGTTGCTGCACCAGTCCTTTTCCAAACGACCTGCGGCCAACAATTACCCCGCGGTCCCAATCCTGAACAGCTCCTGCAAAAATTTCGCTGGCCGAAGCACTGGTTTCATCAATAAGCACCACCAGATCTCCTTTTTCAAATAAACCTGCATGTTTGGTTTTGTATTCGCTGCGCGAGGTGCTTCTTCCCTGTGTGTACACTACCAGTTTGCCGTCTTCCAGTACTTCGTCCACCATTTTTGATACTTCTTCGAGGTAACCTCCCGGATTTCCCCTCAGGTCGATCACCAGTTTAGTGATTCCCTTTTTTTTGAACTCCTGCAAAGCAGCGGTAAACTCATTATACGTGGTGGCTGCAAATCGGCTTATTTTAATATATCCCGTTTGGGCATTAAGTTTATACGAAGCCTCTACACTGTAAATAGGAATGGTGTTGCGGGTAATAGTGTACTCGATAAGTTTAGGCACTCCCCTGCGGAAAACAGATACAGAAACCTGTGTTCCCTTTTTTCCTTTAAGCAGTCGGGTTACGTCTTCATTTTTAATATGAATGCCTGCCACTTTTTTTCCGTTCACCTGTACAATGCGATCACCGGCCTGAATGCCCAATTGCTGCGATGGGCCACCGCTTATGGGAGTTACCACCACAATGGTATCGCCCACAATATTAAACTCTACCCCTATGCCTTCAAAATTTCCTTCCAGCGGTTCGTTTACTGCTTGCAGGTCTTTAGCCGCAATGTACGCTGAATGGGGATCGAGGGTATGCAGAAACTGATTGATGGCATCGTCTTCTGCCTGTTCAAAATTAATGGTATCCACATACATGGCATCCACCAGATTTAGTATTTCGGCCAGCTTGGTATCAGGTGTGTTGGTAAAACTACGTTGTCCGGCCGGACGAAGTATTATTCCCGCTGCTACCCCCAGGGCAACAAGCGAAGTGTAAATTAAGGGTCTCCAGGGATTGTTCATGTTGTGCACAAGTGTTCAAATATAAAACCAAGAACAGGGCTTTTTTGACGAAGGGAAAATATATTTTTGTTCACGATGAAGCTGATAGCTGATAGCGGTTCAACCAAAACAGAATGGTGCTTGGTACAAACACCTGATAACACACGGATTATTACCACCGAGGGAATTAATCCGTATTATCAGAATACGCAGGATGTGGAAGCCATTATTGAAAAAAGTTTGGTGGCGGTGCTTGATACGCAGCTGGTGACTGAAATTTATTATTATGGTGCGGGTTGTTCAAACGAGCGTAAAAAGCAGATTGTACACCGTGCACTTACCCGTTATTTTCCATCAGCTCATACCGAAGTAAACCATGATGTGATGGCTGCAGCCCGCTCATTGTGTAACCGCGAGCGTGGAATGGTGGCCATACTTGGCACAGGCTCCAACTCGGTTTTGTTTGACGGAGAAAAAATTATTGCCAATGTGCCGTCACTCGGTTTTACACTGGGAGATGAAGGCAGTGGCGGCTATATAGGAAAAGAATTGATTAAACAATTTTTGTACGGAGAACTTGACAGGGACGTACATCATCAGTTTGAAAAGGAATATGAGTTGAGTAAGGATGCTATTTTAGAAAAAGTATATCACCAGCCTTTACCCAACCGCTTTATGGCCGGGTTTACCCGTTTTGTACATGAGCATATACACAATCCCGGATTAAACCGCCTGGTGGTTTCGGCTTTTGAAGAGTTTATTCATCGGCATATTTCAAAATACCCCGATTATCACCACACTCTCCTGCACTGCACCGGTTCAGTGGCATTTGTATTTAAAGAACAGTTGCAGCAAGCTTGCACCAATAAACAGGTTTCATTAGGCAGGGTAGTAAAAAACCCGCTGAACGGATTAGTTCAATACCATTTACACCAGTGAAAAAAAAAGCATTTAAAAAAACTACCGAGAGTGATTCGCATTACAACCATTTGGAAAAAATGAGTGTAAAAAATTTATTGCTCAGCATAAACCGCGAAGACCAAACGGTGCCGTTGGCTATAGCCAAAGTAATTCCGCGCATAGAAAACCTGGTAAAAATAATTGTGCAGCAAATGAAACAAGGTGGGCGATTGTTTTACATGGGTGCAGGCACTAGCGGGCGATTGGGTATTGTAGATGCCAGTGAATGCCCCCCCACTTTTGGGGTATCGCACGGAATGGTAATTGGGTTGATAGCCGGAGGTGATAAAGCCATTCGCAAAGCGGTAGAGTTTGCCGAAGACGATAAGCAGCAGGGCTGGAAAGATTTGCTGGAACATAAAATCAACAAAAAAGATGTGGTGATAGGTATTGCCGCGTCAGGTACCACCCCATACGTGATTGGAGCGTTGGAAGCCTGTAATAAAAAAGGAATTATTACCGGGTGCATTACCTGCAATAAAGATAGTGATGTGAGCAAAACAGCTAACTATCCTATAGAAGTGGTAGTGGGTCCTGAGTTTGTAACCGGAAGCACCCGCATGAAAGCAGGTACTGCACAAAAATTGGTGTTGAACATGATAAGCACCAGTGTGATGATTCAACTGGGACGTGTGCAGGGAAACAAAATGGTGGATATGCAACTGAGCAATAACAAGCTTATTGATCGCGGCACCCGAATGATTATGAAAAGCTTAGGAGTAAGCGAAACAAAAGCAAAAAAACTACTTCTAAAATTTGGTAGCGTTAGACAAGTTATTAATAACATTTAAATATTTGAAAAAAAAACCCTTAACCATTCTTTTTACCCTTTGCTTTTTTGGGGTATTTAGCCAAACCATCAGCACCAAATGGACTGTATATTTCGGAAATGGGCAGTAAAAAATCCTAACCTTTATAGAGTGTTGGGAGTATCGCAACAAGACCTTCTTATTGCCTATATCGAACGATTTAACCGTAGCTATAAAGAAGACATTTTAGATGCTTACCTTTTTGAATCCATTGATCAACTTCGGGAATTATCCACCAACTGGATGAATGACTACAACCAATTCCACCATCATCAATCATTAAATAACATGAGTCCTTTAAAATATTTAGAATCTAATCAGCATATTTGAATTGCCAATTTAAAACGGGGTACTTACAGTGGCTGCATATAATGCTTCGTAATACACATATTTTTCCCGATATTTGACGTTCATTTTGAACACTGGACAGGAATGGAACATCACCCTTTAATGAAAGCATTGGTTGTATTCGGGTGGTCGGCTATTAAGTATATGGTTGGGGTATTTCACGCACTTCTTTTTGACGTAAACCTGTTGCTCGGTATTGGACTAACCGTAGCCGGAGGAATGACCGGAGTAATTTTTTTCCTTTACGCCTGGGATATTCTTCATAAATACTGGGTACGTATTTTTTGGCGAAAGCCGCGCAAAATAAAAATTAACCGATATCGAAGATGGTTAGTTAAATTTCTACACACCTACGGATTATTCGGTATTGCATTTCTCACCCCCGTTATTCTCACAGTACCCATTGGAACCATGATGGCCGCAACCATAGAGCACAACAAATGGAAGATAAAACGCTATATGCTTATTTCGTTTATCAATTGGTCGGTTTTGTTTCTTGGATTTTTTCAGTTCTTCGATATCAACGTAAAAGAATTGATACAGCGGCTTCCGTTTTAAAAAAAATCTATTAAAAAATGGGGCTAAACCCTAACCTTTATTCACCCCTCCTCTTTTGAAGGCACATACTTGGAGTAGTGCCGCCATTTATCGAGTACAGCGGTAAAATCTTCGGGTAATTCAGATTCAAAAAACACCCGTTTGCCACCCTTTGGGTGTGCAAAGCCAAGCGATTTGGCATGCAATGCCTGACGCGGAATTAATTCGAAACAATTATCAATAAACTGCTTGTACTTGGTAAATGTAGTACCCTTATGAATGCGGTCACCTCCATACGTTTGATCATTAAACAACGGATGCCCTATGGATTGCATGTGTACACGTATTTGATGGGTGCGCCCGGTTTCCAGTGTACATTCTACCAAGGTTACATATCCGAAACGCTCCAGCACCTTGTAGTGAGTAATAGCAGGCTTGCCCTGTGAGCCGTCATGAAATACCGCCTGAATTTTGCGATCGCGCAAACTGCGGCCTACATTTCCTTGTATGGTTCCTTCCTTTTCTTCAAAATCTCCCCATACCAGCGCATAGTAACTGCGGTCAATCGTATGATCGAAAAACTGTTTCGCCAAATGCGTCATGGCATATTCGGTTTTAGCAATCACCACTAATCCCGAGGTATTTTTATCAATGCGATGCACCAGCCCCGGACGTATTTCTCCATTGGCTGTAGGCAATTGCTGTAAATGGTAAACAAGCGCATTAACCAAAGTGCCACTGTAATTATTAAACCCCGGATGTACTACCATGCCTGCAGGTTTGTTCACAATCAGAAACTCGTCATCCTCATACACAATAGTGAGTGGGATATTTTCAGGATAAACCTTCGTATCGCGTGGTGGTGTGGGCAGTACGATGGATATTACATCGCCCCCTTTTACCTTGTAACTTGATTTAACCGGTTTTTCGTTTACCAGCACACAATCGGCATCTGCCGCATATTGTATTTTAGTACGACTGGCATTTTGCAAACGTATCATCAAGTATTTGTCAATACGCAACATACTTTGCCCTTTATCTACCGTTATTCGGTGATGTTCGTAAAGTTCCTGCTCTTCCTGATCGTCAACTATTTCCTCTCCTAATACGATTGCCATAAGATGCAAAGATAACCTGTGCAGGCAGGATTTAGTGTTTTTTTGTAACTTGCACCTACATGAATAAGGGAAAGTTGCCTTTCAGTTTATTTTTTTTCCTTTGGCAATCCCTGCTTGCACAGGATAGTACCGGTTACAGGTTATTGCCCTTTTCCATAAGCATTTTCAATAATCAAACTTCGTTGCCCCTTGGAATGAAACTAGGCATGACGCAATCGCCCGTTCACCCAGGCATTTGTTTCAGCTACCTGCATACTTGGAAAAATGAAACGCGCAACGAATGGCAGCAGAGTTTTAAACTGGGCAACTACTACCACCGATATTCGCAATATGGCATTCAGTTGTACACCGAAATATATTACCGCTACAAACGCTTTAAATGGCTTTACCCCGAGGCCGGAATTGGTGCTGGCTACCTTCACGCCTTCCCCGATTTGCAACAATTTAAGCTTAACAGTAACGGGCAATATGAAAAGATAAAAAACTGGGGCCGCTCGCAATCTATGATAAGCACATTTATCGGACTATCGGCACCTATGCACAAAAAAGGGAAACTACCCAAACACACATGCACCACATGCCGCCAAAGCACTTATACCCCGCCACCAAATAGGCTGTTTATTACGTACCAATTTTGGATGCAAGCACCATTTGTAAAAAACTATGTCCCGTTATTGCCTAACACTTCGCTGCATATTGGATATGCTTTTACCATTAAACAAAAAATAAAAGGAGTGTAACCCAATGAGACGAATTTATTTATCCCCGTTATTACTTCTTTTTGTGCTGTTTTCGACTTGTAAAAAAGACTCCATATCTGGAAGCAGTGTGTGCACCACGCTTGCTGCCGACAGCAGTGCCGGCCATCCAAAGGCCTCAGCACTGCAAACTTTGCTGAACGAATATGTAAAACAGGGATTACCCGGTATAGCTTTATTGGTTCACGACAGCGATGGTACATTTACAGGAAGTGCCGGCAAAGCAGATATTGCCAAAGGGATAAATTTTGAACCCTGCCATGTATCAAAAGCAGCCAGTATCACCAAAATGTTTATGGGTGTACTTACGCTAAAACTGGTAGAAGAAGGAAAACTTGAATTAGACAAGCCCATCAGAGACTACTTACCTTCAAAATATATTTCTACGATTCGCAATGCGGATAAAGCAACTGTGAGGCAATTGATGAACCACAGCGCAGGGATTTATGATGTAATCAAAGATCAGGGGTTTTACTTGGCTGTGCTAAACAATCCAAATAAACGCTGGACACAAGATGAATTACTTGAATTTGTTTACCGCAAACCTGCACAATTTCCCAACGGAACAAAAGCCCAATATAGTAATACCAATACCCTGCTCCTTAGTTTAGTGATTGAATATGCCACCGGCCAAAAGCACTACAACTTGCTCCATGAAAAAGTAATTTGGCCTCTGGGATTAACAAACACCTACTACCACTACCATGATGCACTCCCGCCAACCACCGCACAAGGTTATTTTGATTTGTACAATAACCAAAGTATTGTCAATGTAACTAATTACATTACCGGGAGCGGAAACGGGTATGGTGGATTACATTCCAACGTCTTCGATCTTTACACTTTCCTTGATGCCTTGCTTGTGAAAAAAACCTTGTTGCAGCCCGCCAGTCTGCAGCAAATGAAAACATTTACCTTTCATGATGAAAACACCGGATATGGATTGGGCCTGCTGGAAAAATTTGGGATAAAAGGAAAGGGTAATACAGGTATAGGGCATACCGGACGCGATTTGGGATACAGCGCTGATTTATTCTATTTTGAAAAAAATGGAACCATTATGTGTTTTCTGATTAATTACGGAACTGACGGACAAAGTAATTTACGGGAAGTTTTTCGTAATTTCGAAAGCAATTTAGTTGATATTGCATTGCAATAAAACATAACCGCAACGAATAAAATAATACCCATCTCCATGCACGCACAACTTTCCTGTTGTTGCATGTACCGAAGATGGTAACATTAATATTGATCCCGTAATCGCAACAAAATTGTTTGCCATACAGGTAGCCCGGAAGTTCCTTAAACATATCATATGCTAATGCCTTACTCACCAAAAGTGGTGCACCCAGTAAAGTGCTTACCACCACCCTTCCTCCAGATCTAAACTATTTACAATGGTCGGTTGCGGGAGGTATTTGTTTTTACAGCATAACCAAAACTTAGGAAAATTTAACCAACACCCATTGGGTATTAAAAATGAACAATGTGGAAGCGGATACCTACTGCCAGATGAAATTACAAAACAGCAGGTCGGACAAAAATTTTGAATTGAACACAAGCCACCTTACCCTAATACCTAAATCAGGTTTATTAAAAATGACAACCCCTAAATGATGTTAGTGATGTAACCAGCCTTATTAATCGCTGCCATTAGTGCCATGTTTAATAGCTAAAGCAACCCCAGTAGTGTACACACGATTAACTCGATTCTGAGTATTACCAAGAATTTTAGATAAATTACCAGATACGCGGACAAACCAAATGTACCGAACGGGATTTGGAACGTCTGTTCCACTCAATAACAGCCGAAATTTCATGAGAACCTTTCAATGCCTGATATCCCTCGGAAATGGTGAAATCAAAGCTATATCCGAATTTGAATTTACCACTTCTAAAACCAGCCATAAACGTAAGTGCATCAGAATTAGCAGCCGTTTGACGTACCAGCGCACCCAATACCAATGGGCCTTTGCTAGCATAAAAGCCTAAACTTATCTGGGTAAATTCACGCTGGCGCATAATAATAAGTGCTGGAGAAATAGCCGAGTTGCTGTACTTTGAACGAGATAACGGCAAATTCATTCCTGCTTGCACCGTGTACCTGCGCGGAAGATTGCTTGCATTACCAGGTGTTTTATAAAAAGACTGATTAGGTTCGGTTATATTATGCACTGCCCCCCCAAAATAAAATATGCGTGTAAATGCTACAAAGCCTGCTGCAAAATTAGGAATCCCAATGGTAGTTGACGGGTTAGGCTCTGTTGTAGCGGTTACAAATCCCTTTTTCTTTACTATCTGATCACCCCAACGTAACTTTTCAAAATCAATACTTCGTTGAAAATATTGGGACTCAATTCCCAGTTTTATATTAAATCGAGTGTTTACTTTTAACAGGTATGAATATATCCCCGATAAAGTGGTGGTTGAAAGCAACCCTTGACCTGAAACATCTTGCATAGCCACAATCCCAATTCCTCCGCCAATTTGATCAAAATGCTCATCGTAGGCACCTGAGAAAGTACGAAAAGTACCCGGTAGTGATGACCATTGGTTGCGATAATTCAAACTCACCCTTCCATTGAGATTGGCGCCCGCAAAAGCCGGATTGGTATATACCGGTGCAGCAAAAAACTGCGAAAATTCGGGATCCTGTGCATATACATTGTTTAATAAAAACAAACTTGACAGCCACAAAATCCTAATGATGCTACTCATTCACTAAATACTTGTCATCTGATTAAAAACCTCACTAAATTACAAATAAATCCCGTACTTACCTATAGACGACAAAGTTATTTTTTGTTGCATACTGTTTTTCAGCGACTTTAAGCACAAACATATTATCTAAAATAGGAGACTAATCTACTTCTTCATTCTTCACAGCTTTGAAATAATCGGGCGATTGAAGCAGATACTGCGTATCAGCAGCTTTATCCATACGTAAAAAATTTGCCCAGTAATAGGCCTTTGTTACCGAATCAAAATGCAACACATTTTTTCGGGTTTGGTACGTTTGAAACTGATTAATGAAGATCAATGCCAATAAAACCGGAATCGCCAGTTGTTTCAACATCTTGTGTTTCATCACTTGCTGCATGAAGGCTGCCAGCGGAATGGAAAGCAGCGGATAAATATCTACCATAGGGCGCAACCCAAAACCGGCACCGTACCACCAACACCAAAAACTAACTACCACATAAAAATGCAGGCCGAGCAGAAAAATCAACCAACCTGTTAATCCCGTAACATATTTATGCAGCACAAAAAAACCTGCCAGTGCAAAAATCATTATTGGAGTGTACAACAGCCAGCCCTTGCGGTAACTGAACAATCCATCCCATAGGTGAGGCGTATCAAAATAAAATGCACCCAGAAAACCATACGAGTAATAATACCATTGCCCAGTTTGCATTTTCCAGTAAATGAGCTGTGGTAAAAAAACAAGCATTGAACTTAGCAACATAAGTACAAATTGTTTGCGCTTTTTAACAAATAGCAAAAATCGTTCGGTGAGCATAGTGAAATGTGGCAAATTCCATATCGGAAACAAAAGCAACCCCACCACATTAGTTGGCCGTACCACAATAATAAAGGCAGCCACATGACCCAAAAGGAACGAGGTAAGTATATCGTGCTTGCGATACCAACGAATGGTAAGGTATAAAAAAGCTGCAAACAGAAAAAAATTAGCTACGTGAGTTATTAGAGGTAACGAAGTGACATAGTAAAAGAGATTTGTTCCCATATTTATAGATAGAAGTGTAATGGCGGTTGCTTCGTCTGTAAACCATCTTTTAAGCACGTTGCGCAGCAGCATATTTCCGCACAAGGCAAATACCAGGGTACCGAGTAACATAAAAAAATAATAAGGTGCCGAAAAACCATTAGCTTCAGCCCCCGTAAGGTATGCCCCGGCATGACCCAAGAGAAAAAAGGGGGCGTACAACATAGCCAAGCCCATACTCATTCTTCCCACCGGTTTTCCGGTAGGAGAAAGGAAATCCCACTTAAACCCCTCTCCTATTTTTTGCAGTTCGGGCATGGCCCAGTCGAGGTTGAAATTATGGTGCACAAAAACCGAAGGCAGGTAGAGGTAATACTCATACGCGTCCCAAACAATTACGCGACTGCCTTTCCAGGATGAAAAATTAAAAAAAACCCAGAGGTATATAATAGCCAGCACCCACAAACTGAGGGTTGACCGCGAAAAAGAAGCTGATTTAAGTAAACGCTGCACGGTACAAAAATAGAATTATGCAGCATAGTTTCTATTTTTGTTGCCATATGGCAGCACAAAAACCATCCATTCCCAGCGGAACTCGTGATTTTGGCCCTGAACAGGTGCAGAAACGAAAATATGTTTTGACACAGATTGAAGAGGTTTTCAAATTACATGGATTTATGCCGTTGGAAACACCTACTATGGAAAACCTGAGCACACTGGAAGGGAAATATGGGGAAGAAGGAGATCGGTTATTGTTTCGCATTCTAAATTCAGGCGATGCCTTCAAAACAATGAAAGAGAAAAATGGCAGTGAAAAAATTGGAGATTTCGACTTTCGTCCTGCTCATGTTTCAGAAAAAGGCCTCCGCTACGACCTCACCGTTCCCTTTGCCCGCTATGTGGTAATGAACCGCAACCATATTACGCTTCCATTTAAACGTTACCAAATGCAACCTGTGTGGCGTGCTGACCGACCACAAAAAGGACGCTACCGCGAATTTTGGCAATGCGATGCCGATGTGGTGGGAAGTGATAGTTTGCTGAATGAAGCCGACCTGCTGCTGATTTATCTGGAAGCCTTTCAGAAATTAGGATTAGAAGTAATAGTGCGACTGAACAACCGCAAAATTCTGGAAGGCATGGCCACCCTGCATGGAGAGCGTACCCGATTTGTTGAGTTCGCTACCATTATTGATAAAATGGACAAGATTGGTTATGCGGCCGTGATGGATGAATTGCATAAAGCGGGTTTTGATATGCAGTCATTAAACGCAAGTGAAAAAATATTCAGTATTCGCAGTGATGATTTTCCGAATGATTACCAAAATAACGTTGTGCTGGGTGCATTAAATGACTTAGAAATCGAATTTGAAAAACGGAATATTGATTTTGGGTTAATGGGTATTGAAGAACTAAAAACCGCTTTTAACCTCATCCCTGAACCTTTCCGAAAAAATGTGATGCTGGATCCTTTGCTTGCCAGAGGGCTCTCCTACTACACCGGAATTATTTGTGAAGTGGTAAGCAATGAAGGCAGTTTAAAAAGCAGCATTGGCGGTGGAGGTCGTTATGATAACCTCACCGGTGTATTTGGTATGCCGGGGATATCAGGGGTAGGTATTTCCTTCGGGCTTGACCGCATTTATGATATTCTTGATGAATTAAAACGTTTCCCTGAATCCCTGAATAAAGTTAGCGGAACAAAAGTACTTTTATGCGGCATGGACAGTGCCGCGCAACAAGTTGCTTTTAGTCTGGTGCAACTTATACGAAAAGCAGGTATTGCTTCAGAAGTTTATCCCGATCAGAAAAAATTAGGTAAGCAATTAGATTTTGCCAATGCACTGCATATTCCATTTGCTGTAATTATTGGTGAAAATGAAATGAAGAGCGGACAACTGACTTTAAAGAATCTGACTGCCGGAACACAGGAATCGTTGAACATTGAACAAATTATAAAAAAACTAAGTTAAGTTCCACACAAAGGCACTAAGCTCGCAAAGGAGTTTCTCCTCCCATAAAAGAACAGGTATGACAACAGTTGAAATAGATCATTCGCTTTCGGTACACAGCATCGGCAGCATTTTAGCGAACAAAAAACAAATTGCTTTATCGGCAGGAGCTAAGATGCGCATCACTGGTTGTTATGATTATTTGCAGCAGAAAATTAAAAACAGTGAGGATGCCTTTTACGGAATCAATACCGGATTTGGTTCACTGTGCAATACAGTTATTCCCAAAAATGAATTGACTATTCTGCAGGGAAATTTATTGCGTTCACATGCCTGCGGAACAGGCAACACCGTTCCAAAACCAATAGTGAAACTGATGTTGTTGTTAAAAATACAATCGCTTTCCTATGGCCATTCAGGGGTGCAGTTGCAAACGGTGCAGCGATTGGTTGATTTTTTTAACCTTGATATTTTGCCGGTAGTATATGAACAAGGCTCTTTGGGTGCATCGGGCGATTTGGCTCCGTTGGCGCATTTGTGTTTGCCCCTGATAGGCGAAGGTGAAATTTGGAAAAATGATACCGAAACCGAAGCAGCTTCGGATGTGTTAAAACGTCATCAACTCGCACCTGTTACCTTAACCGCCAAAGAAGGTTTGGCACTGATTAACGGTACCCAATTTATGAGCGCCTTTGGAGTGTGGTGTTTACTGGAGGCACACGCCTTATCCAATTGGGCCGATACCATCAGTTGCATTTCCATTGATGCTTTTGATGCCCGGCTCGACCCGTTTCATCCTTCGCTGCATAAAATAAGGGCACATAAAGGACAGGTGGCCACAGCAGCTTTGGTAATAAAAACACTTGACGGAAGTGAGATAGCCAAACAGAAAAAAACGGCTGTACAGGACCCATACGCCTTTCGTTGCATTCCACAGGTGCACGGAGCAAGTAAAGATGCCATTGCTTATGTAGAATCGGTTTTTAATACCGAAATAAACAGCGTTACCGATAACCCAAATATTTTTGCGGAAGATGATTTGATTATTTCGGGCGGCAATTTTCACGGACAACCTTTGGCTATTACACTTGATTTTTTAGCCATTGCATTGGCCGAACTGGGCAGCATTTCGGAACGCAGAACTTACCAATTAATTTCGGGACAAAGAGGTTTACCTGCTTTTCTTACCCCCAATCCCGGATTAAATTCGGGCATGATGATTCCGCAATACACTGCCGCTTCTATTGTAAGTCAAAACAAACAACTCTGCACTCCGGCATCGGTTGACAGCATTGTGAGCAGCAACGGACAGGAAGACCACGTGAGCATGGGTGCCAATGCTGCCACCAAATGTTTGCGGGTGGTAAATAACCTGCGTACCATTTTAGCGATTGAATTATTGAATGCCACTCAGGCACTGGAAATGAGAAGGCCGTTGAAAAGCAGCAAAACCATAGAAACATTGCTGAGCAATTACCGCCAAAATGTTTCGTTTATGAAGGAAGACCGTTACCTGCACGGGGATATCAAAAAATCGGAAGCTTTTTTGGTTTAAAAGCCAACTCAAAATAACTTTAAACGGTATAAAATATTCCAATTTGGAATATCGCTTGTTTTTTAAAAAAATACCTCCCACCTTTGATAAAGCTAATTTTGTTAAACACATGAAACCATCATTTACCCCCCCCCAACTAAGAATTTTTCTCCTTAGCATTTCTATGCTTAGCACAGCCTCTTTATTTGCACAGTTTACAGGCACGAATCCAATTACCACAAGCAGTAATGTTAATATCCAATCGCCAGGCAATGATGCGGCTTTGGATGTTGGAGGTGCAGGCGATTCCGCAACTGTTCAAATCACTACCCCTTGGGTAATGCCTGCCAGTTATGTAGGTCCCTTTCGAATAAGAGGAACTTACTCTTTAATAAATGGTCCTACTATGTATTTCCCGCTATTTTGCGTAACACCAAATGGAAATGTAGGTTTAAAAACAGAAACTCCCGGTGAACTGCTCACCCTGAATGGAGGCAATGCTTTAGCACTGAATGGGAGTTTTACCGCGAGTAGTGGCAATTTTGTTGCAATAAACGGTAGTTTTAAAACCCAAACCACATCAGGAACCACCAATTTTAAGGTTGATGAAAATGGTTTGTTAATAGCAAGAAGAATAGACGTTCATTTAGACCCAATTCCAGATTATGTTTTTCATGCCGCATTTAACAAAGATAGTGCGGCTTATTATGACAGTACCGGAGTTTACAAATTTATGACCCTGCAACAAGTAGATTCTTTTGTTCAAACCAACAAACATTTACCCGGAATTAAAAGTGCTGGTGAATACCAACAGGCAGGAACCATGAATGTAGGTGAATTGCAGTTATTGTTGCTTCAAAAAGTAGAAGAGCTTACTTTGTATAATATTCAACTAATGAAGGAAATTGAAGAACTAAAAAAGAAACAAACTTTGTTAGAACAAAAGAATTAACCATTATACCATCAAGCCATGAGAAGTTTAATTCTAGCAATATCAACATTTGCATGCCTGAGTTCTTGCAAAGATAAAAACCCCGAAATAACCAAAACTTACGTGCTTTCGCAGGAAATGATGGATTATTTTGTAAACTATGCAGTAGGTACCAAATGGGTTTATCAGGACACCATTGATAAAAATAACTACGATACTATTCTTTTGGTCACAAAAGAAGAATACAATGTGGTAGGAAACAGCACCCTGAAAAAGGGCTATATGCTCAACTACCTGCCACAAAAATCAAAGAACTTTCAAATACGCATTTCTCCCGGTGCCAACAATACCAGCTATGTAAAAGTTGACCCATTGGTTGCTGCTGCAGGTGCAATTATTTTCGAAAACAATAATGGTATCTGGACAACCGGTGTTACCTTCTACGACAGTATTGAGATTACAGGGACAAAATACTATCAGGTGATTAATAGTAAATCTTCAAATTCTTACCTGCAAGACGTGTCGATTGCAAAAAGTTTAGGGTTTGTTGGTTTTTGGAAAACTAGTGGCCCAGGTGTTTTAGATAATTATTATAAGCTAATTAAAACCATCAAGCCATGAGAAGTTTAATTTTAGCAATATCGGCATTTGCATGCCTGAGTTCTTGCAAAGATAAAGACCCCGAAATAACCAAAACTTACGGGCTTTCCCAGGAAATGATGGATTATTTTGTAAACTATGCGGTAGGCACCAAATGGGTTTATCAGGACACTATAGATAAAAACAACTACGATACCATTGTACTACTATCTAAACAACCTATTGATGTAAATTCCGGAAATGGAACTCTATCAAAAGGTTTTGAATTGTATTACCAACCAAAAAAATCGAAAGATTTTAAGGTATTTGTAAGTGCCGGTAACAATAATAGTTACTATGTTAAAGTTGACCCATTAGTTGCTGCTGCAGGCAAAATTGTGTTTGAAAACAATAATGGCATCTGGACAACCGGTGTTACCTACTCCGACAGCATAGAAATTACCGGGAATAAATTTTATCAGGTGATTTATAGTAAAAGTAACAATATGTATCAATACGAAATGAGAATTGCTAAAAATAGCGGCATCATTTTTTTTCTATATAGCAATTCAAATCCGCAAAACCCATTTGGTGCCGCATACAAACTTATAAAAACCATCAAGCCATGAAACGGAGATTGATTAAAGTAGTTCTGTTGTTATTATTTACTTTTATAAATATAATGGTAAGTGCCCAGCCATCCGAACCCGGATTTCCTGCTGCATTAATGTATCAGTTGCCTACGTCTAGTTTACCTGTTGTGAACCTGCCCTATTTTAATAATGAGGAGTTGATTGCAGCCGATACTTGTGCAGCCTGTGGCGAAGGTTATGGTGTAGATGCTAATGTAAATTTTGATTTTTGGGAGAATAGTGAATTGCAAATGATAGATAACCCATTTGAAAAAGTTGAAGTTTATCGCACAAAAATAGTTTCCCCTTCGGCCCAAGCATTGCATGTTATTTTCAGTCACTTTATGCTTTCCGAAAATGAACTCCTTTTTATCTATAGTCCAAATGATACAAATAGAATTTTAGGAGCTTACTCTGCTCACAACAATAAACCTGATTTATCTTTTATTAGCAACAGAATTGGCGATAAAGAATTAATAATTGAGGTGAACAGAAGACCTCAACTTCAAACGAATATCAAAGGTATTTTAAAGGTTGGTAAATTTATTCATGTATATAAAGATAGAGATGCATTTGAGAACTCTTTAAATTGTCACGAAAATGTGATTTGCGCTCCATGGTATAATGTCTGGTGCAATCAAATTAGAAGCGTAATTAAATTACTTCGTCATAAGGAAAACGAAGGGTGGTTTTTGTGTTCAGGTGCCATAGTAAATAATTTAAACAATAATTTTGATCCTCTGATTTTAACCGCTAACCATTGCGTGGATAATGGCGATGATTTTGCTAATTGGACGGCATTTTTCAACTTTCAAAGTATCACTTGTAATCCGTCAACCAATGGAAATGATTTAATGACCGTGAGCGGAATGGATATTGTAACACAAAATTACGATAATAACGGTTGCCCTGATATTGCGCTGCTAAGACTTAGACAGTTTATTCCTGAACAGTATAATGTTTTTTTTAGCGGGTGGAACAGAAGAGCCTGGAGTTCTTTACCGGGTGATGACAGGGGAATTGGCATCCATCATCCTGCAGGCGATGTAAAGAAAATATCAGAAGGATATAGGGTAAACCCGCTACTTTCAAGTTGTGTAAAAGTGAACTGGACTACCGGCTATACAGAGGGAGGTTCATCGGGCTCCCCTTTATTTATTACCAGCAAAGAAATAATTGGTGTGTTATCATGGAGCTGGCGCGAAGAGGATCATTGTGCCGATGATGCCAATTTTTTTTATAGCTGGCTGCACAAAAGCTGGACACCATTGTGGCCTTATTTAGCTCCAACCAATAGCGATGCTTTAACTCATTATGGTATTGATCCCATTTCGGCTTGTCAGCCGATAATAAATTTGAACAGAAGATTTTTTCCAGGTAATGATTGGCAGGTTAAAAATCAGATAATCATTCAGGCATCGCAACAGGTGAATGTGGCAAATGTAACAGCAACTTCAATAGAACAATCTCCATTTAATGTACCTGCTTTTAATTCTGATTACATTATAAGAGCTGGCAATAGAATAACTATTTTCCCGAGATTCAGAGTAAATGCACCGGACCGCATTGGCAGTTCGGGTATATATACCGGAAATTTTACATTTGGCTACCAAAATCGGGTTAGTTTCCAAATATCCCCCTGCGTTCCATTTATTGACGAATGCGGTTTTAATCATCAAAATGCATCGGTTTCCCTTTCAAAAAATGCCAACTCAGGGAATAGTGTTTCATCTGATTTGTTTCAATTTAAGGTATTTCCCAATCCAACCAACGGGGGACTTCAATTGTTTTTAACAAGCGAAAGTCAAATAAGTAAGATAAGAATAGTTGATGTTTTTGAAAAGGTGGTTTATGCCAATGAAGGTTTTGATAGTGAAAATAAAACTTTTGCTCTTTCGCTTTCAGGATTTTCATCAGGAGTGTATTTTATTTCAGTTTGGGCCGCCACTGGGCAGTTTGAATCTAAAAAATTCATAGTTAATTAATATAACCCAAAGCTAACTTCAATTTTGCCAGCTAATTTTTTTGATCACCAGTGTTATTTTGCTACTTAAATATCAAAGGTACCACCAATTTGATACTAATATTGCGTCCCATATTGTACACGCCCGTACGTGCAGTAAAGGTATTTACACCTGCATACTTCAATCGGCTCAGGTGATTCTGATAAGCTACGTCAAACACATTATTGACACTTAAAATAAATGTACATTTTTTCACTCCGCTTTTTGAAACGATATCGGTGCCCGTTCCAATATTAAAAAGGGTGTACCCTGGTGTTGGGGTTTCGGTATTGTTCTCTTTCAAAATTTGCCCTTGCCGCAGGTAAAATTCAGCATTCATTTTAAAAAATGCATTTCGCACGTACGAACCTGTTTTTTTAATATCAATTCTAACTTCAGAAAGCAGGCGTGGCGCAGGAATAAACGGAAGGTATTTTGAAGAATCGGGCTGGTGCAACTGGCGTGCCCGTACTATTGAAAAACTGTTTTCCAGATGCAGCCAGTCAAAAGGATGCGGGTGTATATCCAGCGTAAATTCACCTCCATACAACCACGCAGTACCCTGACTGTATTGATAGGCGGGAACAGGATTAGCTGCATCGGCAATAGAGTCGCTTCCATGTACCGAACGTAACTTTTTGGCATAGATAAACTGTTGCACCCGATTGCTGAATACACTCACTACCCAATGAACATGCTCGCTGTTCCATTCCAGTCCCAGGTCTTGCTGCCAGCTGGTTTCAGCATTAAGTTTTGCATTTCCATATTCGTAGCGGTAAGTTCCTTCATGCCTTCCGTTCGATGCCAGCTCGGCTATATTCGGTGCTCTGAAACCACGTGCTATATTTAACCGCATGATAAGTTTTGTAGTCAGTTCGCAGGTAGCACCAATGCTAGCTGCAACATTCTGGTAAGTACTATTAAATGCCGCAAACTTTTGCATTCCTGTAAAGGTCTGCTGTCCGTTTGAATCAAGCAACAACCTATTGCTTTGTAAAAAACGTCTGTCATACCGTATCCCTCCGCTCAGGTTTATTCGTGAATGAACGGCTCGCTGAGTGAATACAAATGCGCCCATATCATTCAGGGTGTATTCAGGAATCAAAAACTCCACTCCCTTGTTTTTATTTTGTTGATACATTCCGCTTACGCCTACTGAACTTTTCCATTTATCGTTATCAGGGAAAAAATATTTTACATCCCACGTGGTAGTAGGAAGGTAAAAATACAAACTATAAACATTCCTGTCGGTAGGGTCGGCAAATTCTTTGCGTTGGTTAAGCTGGTATCCGGCCGAAATAGCAAGTCTTGATTTACCAATGAAAAACTGATTGGAAAGGAATAAACGCTGGTGATGTATTTGCTGATACGGAGTTCTGATGGTGTAACCTTTAAGGTCAGCATGAGTTACCGTGATGCTCGAATCTTCATTAACAAGCCGGGTAAAACGCCCCAGGCTGTCTCGCTCTCCTTCCGTCATGGCAATGGTTTGCTGAAACGAAGAAAAATACAAACGCGAATAGCCCCATTTTCTGTTTAATCCAAGGTGTCCGTTGTAATTGGTTTCATTAAACCCAGAATTGTACACTATGCCATCGTATTTGTTTTGATAATTACCAGCGTATTTTTGACTGAGACGTGCCTGCCAGCTAAACCCCTTCAGATTTCCCGCATTCATGGCCGAGTATCCGATAAACTGATTGTTTGTTTGATAATTGCTTTGCAGCGAACCAATGATTTTTCCCTGAGCAACATGAGCCGGAGTAAGAAAATTAATCACTCCTGCCAACGCATCGGAGCCGTACAAAATACTTCCAGGCCCTTTAATAATTTCTACCCGGTCAATAGAGTATTCATCGAGTTCAATGCCATGCTCATCTCCCCATTGTTGCCCCTCCTGCCGCATTCCGTTATACAACGTAACTACGCGGTTATATCCCAACCCCCTGATGGTTGGTTTTGATATAGCCGGCCCGGTGCTCACGGCTGCCATTCCGGGTTGTTTTGACACGGCATCAATCAGGTTAGTGCTGCTCACTTCAGTCAACTGCCGCAAATCCATGCTTAGCACCGGTATGGTACTCGTTTTTTTATCTGTTGCCGATGACACACCCGTTACTATCACTCCTTTCAGTTCAGTAATGCTTGGGGTTAACTCAATAGTCAATTTTGTCGCCCCACTTATTTCCACCTTTAGCACAAGTGTTGCGTACGACACGTATTTCACTTCAATTAAAAATCTTCCGCCAGGTATATGATCTATTTTGTAAAGTCCGTTGGCATCGGTTACAGTTCCGGTTTTTAAATCGGGAATATTAATAACAGCCCCCGGCAGCAGTTCATGTGTAAGTTTATCCGTTACAACACCCGATAAACTGTTTTGTGCATTCGCAGCAAATGCAGTAAGAAAAAAATATAAAATTAAACTATAGCTTTTGTTCATTTGCCATCCGATAAAATCTAAAACAATAGAAAACTGTGTGCTTAATACAGTTGGGTTGTTCAGATGAGGGAAGGCGGCCCTTTGTTGTTTACGCGCTTTGTCCATGCAGCCGGAGTGTTCATGTTTAAAACGGCAGCATGAACCAACAACTTGCTGCAGGTAATTGATGCTAAAAATTTATTTATATCAAAATGTTTGGTAAGATGAAACTGGCAACTGAAGCATTTAGAATGCCCCTTTTCAATATGCGCCTGATGGTGGCAGTCGGGTAAAAGCCCATAGGAGTTACACACGAGCAGGTCTAATTCGCAAAAATGGGATTCATCATGAGCGGCCAAAGCAATGGCATGTACATCTTCTTGATGCCTATGCCATACACCGAAAGGCAAGCAGGTAACCGCAAAAACGATAAGCAAAAAAAAGGATATATATTGAGTCCCGGATTTAATAATGCTTCGATTTAAAACGGGGCAAAGATAAACGCATCTTTATTCTTTAATGGTTTAAAGAATAAAGATTGGAACAAAAAGTGTTTTAATTACACTTAAAAAACACCTTCACCGTGGGGTTGGCATCTTTCAGGGTAGCGGCAAATTCGTTTAAAAAAGGGAGGGAAGTTTTACAACGCTCGCAGGTACCATCAGCAGCTTTTTCATTCGGACTCACATCGCCATAACCTTCGTTGATAAGAAAAACAATTGCCTTTAGCTTCGGGAAATGTTCTTTAAGCTTTTTCATGGCTTTTTTAAACACCTTCATTTCGGCTTTAGGGTCACCATCAAGGGTCATGGCAATTAGTTCAATCTCCTTGTCCGGATCAGCTCCTTTTTCATTTACGGCACTTACCAGTTCGTCAAGTGACAGCGTGGTGCGTTTATCCGCCAGACTGTCTTTAAACATCAGTGAATAAAAAAGTTTATTCTTTGAGTTTTCTACATTAATGCATACCGCTGTTTGGGCATACAACTTAGAGGTAATCATAAAAACAGCAGTGAGAATGAACAAGCGTAAAATTTTTTTCATGTGATTGAGGATTAGATTGCTCAAATCTAAGGAATTTTGATTGAATAAAAACAAGTCCCTTATTGTCATCTCAACAAGCTGATTTAAAATAATATTTCTGCAAAATTTGGTGTAGAAACAAGCAGGCAAGCCAAATTTCCTACCTTTGTTCCCCTATTTTTAGATTCTTATGGCAAGAAAAGATTTACACGCAGCCACAGGTAATAAGCTCAACTGCAAAGGATGGGTACAGGAAGCTGCCCTGCGCATGTTACACAATAACCTTGATCCGGACGTGGCCGAGCGCCCTCAGGATTTAATTGTTTACGGGGGACTTGGAAAAGCCGCCCGCAACTGGGAAAGTTTTGACTTAATAGTAAAATCCCTTCTGGATTTAAATGAAGACGAAACGTTAGTGGTACAATCTGGGAAACCTGTAGGTATTTTGCCTACCCATAAAGATGCCCCCCGTGTGATAATCTCCAACTCCATGTTGGTACCTAACTGGGCTAACTGGAAACATTTTCGTGAACTGGAAGCCAAAGGACTAATGATGTACGGACAGATGACAGCCGGAAGCTGGATTTATATCGGTTCGCAAGGCATTGTACAGGGAACCTACGAAACATTTGGTGAGGCAGCCCGCCAGCATTTTAATGGTTCGCTGAGAGGCACACTTACCGTAACGGCAGGATTAGGTGGAATGGGAGGAGCTCAACCCCTTGCCGTAACCATGAACGAAGGCGTGTGTCTTGCTGCCGAAGTGGTGGAATGGCGCATTAAAAAAAGATTAGAAACCCGCTATCTGGATGTAATGAGTCGGGATATAGACGAGGCAATAGATATGGCCTTGCATGCTAAAGAAAATAAAAAAGCAGTTTCCATTGGAGTACATTGCAATATTGCCGATTTGCTGGAGCAAATGATAGCCCGAAACATTACCCCCGATTTGCTCACTGACCAAACCAGTGCCCACGACCCGCTGGTAGGTTATTACCCACAGGGATTGCCCGAAGAAGTGGCCGATGCCCTACGCAGAAATAATCCGGATGAGTATGTAAAAAAATCATATGGCACCATGGCACATCATGTTGAAATGATGCTCGAGTTGCAAAAGAAAGGGGCAATAACTTTTGACTATGGGAACAACCTACGTGCACGCGCACAGGAAGCCGGAGTAAAAAACGCATTTGATTTTCCGGGCTTTGTTCCCGCCTATATCCGTCCGTTGTTTTGCGAAGGAAAAGGGCCGTTTCGCTGGGTAGCCTTAAGCGGAGACCCCGAAGATATATACACCACCGATAAGGCAATTATGGAACTATTCCCTGAAAACGAAAGCCTGCACCGTTGGATAAAAATGGCTCGGGAGCGTATTGCGTTTCAGGGACTGCCTGCCCGTATTTGCTGGTTAGGTCAAGGAGAACGCGAAAAAGCCGGATTGATGTTTAATGAACTGGTGAGAACGGGGAAAGTAAAAGCCCCGATTGTAATTGGCCGCGACCATTTAGACACCGGATCAGTCGCCTCTCCAAACAGAGAAACTGAAGCGATGAAAGATGGCAGCGATGCCGTGGCTGATTGGCCCATTCTCAATGCGCTTATTAATACCGCAGGAGGAGCAAGCTGGGTAAGTGTGCATCACGGAGGAGGGGTGGGCATGGGTTATTCCATTCATGCCGGAATGGTGATCGTAGCCGATGGAACAGACGATGCTGCAAGACGGATAAAACGGGTATTACATAACGACCCGGCTATGGGTGTAATCCGTCATGCCGATGCCGGTTATGATATTGCCATTGATACTGCGCGAAAACATCGACTTGAATTGAAGCAGAGATTAGAAGAAAATAAGGTACTGTCCAATATATGAAAAGTGTAAGTACTCCTAATGAATTTGTTAATACAAGTACAAAATCGTTTTGGTTGCTTTTTACTCCTTCCTCATATCCGGCTCTATCAGTTTCTATGTTCGTATTAATAACAATTCCATGCCTACTTCTTTAAACTCATTGTTATACCCCTGCTTAATATAAGCCTCATTGAGCTCTTAAGCTATAAGCAAAAAATATAAAAATACTAATTATAACAATACCTAATTGGGTGGGGCAATTGTTACAAATAATTGTTTTAAAAAGTATAGTAGCTTAACTTTTACTTAAGGCAAATCATATTTTTGAACAAAATAGCTGGAAAACCTTCTCTTCAGAGTGTGTCCCCGTTAGTAAAGTAGGGCTTTTACTTTTCAACGTGATGAAAACAACCCATAAAACACCACATGTTTTTCAGTAGGGGGTCAGTAGTTATGTTTATTACCTCCTAAATCTGAACCCTCTGGTCAACGTAACAAAAAAAACAGCTATTGATATTCAATGATTTTAAGAATCAGTTTGCCATTCCGCAAGAATCCCCTAAATACAGCGGTAGAGTAAACACTCTTACCTCAGGTAGTTCTATTCAGGCTGTAACTATGCATTGCTGGTATCTCTTTTTTATTTCCTTGCACTAATATTCCATTGTTCTGAAAAAGAAGGTAGAATTTGTTTTTCCGCGTAGGGATTTGGCCAATTACTTCAATTCTAAAAGCTGGCTCAATGCAGCGTATCTTTCTGAAAACAAAAGATTAATAAATATTCAAAGGAATACTTTAAGTATTTTTCACCTTCGGTTCTTACATCTATTTGCCCTGTCAAGACAAATAAAAGAATTCAAGGAGCAGGCAACTATCCTTTATCCCACAGTAAATTAAAAATTACAGAATCGCTTGTTTTTATTATTTTAATATTTATATTGCTCACTAATATTTATATTAATTTCTCTATCACATGAACATTTACGTAGGAAATCTCTCGTACAAAGCGAGAGAAAACGACCTTAGGCAAGCATTTGAAGCCTATGGTCAGGTTGCATCAGTAAAAATTATCACTGATCGCGCAACAAAAAGATCTAAAGGATTTGGCTTTGTAGAAATGCCGAACGATGACGAAGCCAGACACGCCATTGAAAAATTGCATGGTCAAGACCTTATGGGGCGCAATCTTAATGTGAACGAGTCGCTTTCTAAGCCGCAACAACCACGCGAAGGTCAACAGTCTGAATAAGACTTTACCGAACTTACTGGATGAAAAAATCCCTTACAACAACGTAAGGGATTTTTTGTGCAGTTATGAACTGAAAAATTAATTCTGATTTTGGATATCTTCTTCGTGTGGAGTCGGATTAATTTCTGTTTCGGCTATTTCATTTACAGGTTCATTTTCCTTGTGTGCAAAAAAGCGCTTCTGGAAAACAAAAATACTAATGACCCCGGTACTAATAGCTGTATCGGCCAAATTAAAAACCGGACGAAAAAAAATAAACTCCTCCCCTTTCCAGAGTGGAAACCACTCGGGGAAATGACCTTCAATAACAGGGAAATAAAGCATATCTATTACCCGGCCATGAAACCAACGGGTAGGTGAACCATAAGGCGCGTTGTTAAGCAAAATCCCGTAAAATGTACTGTCAATTATATTGCCCATGGCTCCGGCCACTACCAGCGAAACACAGATAATAAACCATTTATTAGCCTGCTCAATGATGAGTTTAATAAGATACCAGATAATGCCAATAACCACTATTAAACGAAAACAGGTAAGAATCAACTTCCCATATTTCATTGATAATTCCATCCCGAAAGCCATTCCCGGATTCTCGGTATAATGCAGGTAAAACCAATTACCAAGTACAGCCCGTTCCTGCCCCAAAGTCATGGTTTCATGTATCCATAACTTTAACAGTTGATCGCATAAAATTACCGATATAATTACGAGAAAAGGAATAATGTATTTCTTCATGCTATTCTTAAAAAAGTAAAGCGAAGTTATTTTATACTTCGCTTTACGGTAACGTGAAATGGTGTAATAATCTTTTTACTTATACTGTTGTAATTTAGCCTCTATACTTTGAGTAGTATGGGGCACAGCTCTCAACCGTTCTTTTGAGATAAGCTTGCCGGTTACTTTACAAATACCGTAGGTTTTGTTTTCTACACGCATCAAAGCATTCTCCAAGTTCTCCACATACTTTTTCTGGCGGGCTGCCATTTGGCTTAAACGCTCTTTCTCTTCGGTTGTTGAACCGTCTTCCAAGGTTAAATATCCGGTACTTTCAATACTTTGAATGGCTTCGTTAATGGTACTGTATTCTGTTCGGGCCGAATCAAGTTTTTTCTGAATCAACTCTTTAAATTCCTGCAACTCCTCATCATTGTAACGGGTACGTGTATCTCCATTAGGGCCTGTTAATTTGGCAACCGGCTCCGGTTTTTTAATTGATGGCTGAACAGGCGGTGGTATAACTATTTCATTTTTTTTCTCATCCACTTTCACTACGGCCTTTTTTACTATCGGTTGAATTTTTTCTTTCGTTTTAAGCTCAACTTTAACCAGTGGTTTTGCAGGAGTCTTTACTTCTACCTTTTTTACTGTGGTGGGTTTAGAAACCTTTTTAACAATTGGTTTAGGAGAAGGCTTAGCTCCCGACTTTTTTGCCACAGGCTTTACCACTTTTTTAGCCGCTGCCTTTTTAGGAGCAACTTTTTTTACCGGTTTTGGAGGCGCAGATTTTTTGGCTACTACTTTTTTTACTGGCTTTGAGGCTTTTTTTGCAACAACTTTTTTTGTCGGCTTTTTGGTTACTGCGTTTTTAGAAATAACTTTTTTTGCCGTAGCTTTTTTAAGAGCTACTTTTTTGGCTGGTTTTGCAACCTTTTTTGCCGATTTTTTGGCTACTGCTTTTTTGGCCGTAGCTTTTTTAAGAGCTACTTTTTTGGCTGACTTTTTTGTAGTTTTCTTCATTTGTCAGGCTAGTTTTGAGAGTTTAACATCTGTTACAACATCTTCCACCTCAATGCTTACTCCTCCATCCAATTGATTGACGAGGGTAAACACCTCTGCTAAAATTTGGCTGCAAATATAGGTTTTATACAAATTAATAGCATCATTGAGTTTCTCATTGTTTTTAATTTCTACCGCAATGCGGTCGGTAACGTCTAAGCCCATTTCTTTTCTGAGGTTTTGTAATCTGTTAACTACCTCTCTGGCAATACCTTCCTGCTTTAGTTCGGAAGTTAATGTAATATCTAAGGCTACCGTTATTTTTCCTTCATTAGCCACTTTATAGCCGGGTATATCGGCCGAAAGAATTTCGACATCCTCAGTAACTAAAATAAACGGTACACCATCGACTTGTATCTCCAGTTCCCCGGTTTGTTCAATTTTAGCAATTTGCTCCTGATTTAATCCGGTAATCAATGCCGCCAATGTTTTCATTTTTGGCCCTGCTTTTTTCCCTAATACTTTAAAGTTGGCTTTTATGCTTTTTTGCATTGATTCCATGTACTCCAGTTCTTTCACATTTACCTCTGAAAGGATTAAGTCTTTTACATGCTCGATTTCGTTTTTAATACGAGCCTCTACCACTGGTATCAATATTTTTTGCAAAGGTTGCCTTACCCTAATTTCTTCCTTTTTACGGATGGAAAGCACCAGTGATGAAATTTTTTGTGCATAATCCATCTGTTCTTCCAGTTCTTTATCAATAATAGAAATATTGGCCACAGGCAAATCACTTAGGTGAACAGACTCTACTTTAAAACGACCGCTCACTGTATTCAAATCACGGAACAATTGGTCGGCATAAAATGGCGCATGAGGACTCATTAACTGTGCTACTGTTTCCAAACAGGTATAAAGCGTTTGGTAAGCAGAAATTTTATCTTCGGTATACTCTCCGCGCCAGAAACGCTTGCGGCATAAACGCACATACCAGTTGCTCAAATGTTCATTTACAAAATCAGCAATGGCGCGGACTGCGGGCGTAGGGTCATAGTCGTCCATGCAGGTACGCACCTTAACTACCAATGTATTTAACAACGAAAGCACCCAACGGTCAATTTCAGGCTTTTTATCATGAGGCACATCGGCTTCCTTGTAAGCAAACCCGTCCAGATTAGCGTAGAGTGCAAAGAAGGAATAAGTATTGTAGAGCGTACCGAAGAATTTACGTTGCACTTCGGCCACGCCTTCGATATCAAATTTAAGGTTATCCCACGGATCGCTGTTGCTCATCATGTACCAACGGTTGGCATCGGCACCGTATTTGGAAATGGCCTCAAACGGATCTACCACGTTGCCCAAACGCTTACTCATTTTGTTGCCGTTTTTATCCAGCACCAAACCATTGGCAATAACATTTTTGTAAGCAATGCTATCAAACAATAATACTGAAATAGCATGAAGTGTGAAGAACCAGCCACGGGTTTGGTCTACTCCCTCAGCAATGTAATCAGCAGGGAAATTTTTGCGGAATGTTTCTTCGTTTTCAAACGGCCAGTGCCACTGCGCATAAGGCATGGCACCGCTATCAAACCATACATCAATTAAATCGGGTTCGCGGAACATTTTTTCTCCTTTGGATGAAACGAGTATTACATCATCCACATAAGGTTTATGCAAATCCTTCATTTCAAAATCAGCGGGAACAAAACCTGCCGCTTTTGCCTTCGTTATCTCTGTATGCAATTCCTCGGTTGAACCTATACATTTTTCTTCACTACCGTCTTCCGTTCTCCAAATGGGCAATGGAGTTCCCCAGTAACGCGAACGTGACAAGTTCCAATCCACCAGATTTTCTAACCAATTACCAAAACGACCGATACCCGTGTGTTCAGGTTTCCAGTTGATGGTTTTATTCAGTTCAACTAAACGGTCTTTTGCTGCGGTAGTTTTAATGAACCAGCTCTCCAGCGGATAATACAAAATGGGTTTATCGGTACGCCAGCAATGTGGGTACGTGTGTTCGTATTTTTCTTTTTTGAAGAGTTTACCTTCTAACTGTAACTTTAAAATGATGCGTTCATCTACGCTGAGGTAAGTGAGTTTCGAGGTGTCTTTAATCACCTCTTTCAACATCTCTTTTTGCACCGCTAATTCCGCAGCTTTTTCTGCATCACTGAGGTAAGCCTCTTTTACAAATTCTTCTCCGTATAAAAATTTACCGTCTTTTACTTCGGGAAAAAATTTACCTCTTTTATCTACCAGTGTTAAAGCACCAATACCGTTTTGTTTGGCCACACGAAAGTCATCTGCACCAAAGCTGGGCGCAATGTGTACAATACCTGTTCCATCTTCGGTGGTCACAAAATCGCCTAATATAACTTTGAAGCAATCCCCTTTTATGTAAACTTGGTTATTAACCTCAAACGGAAGCAGTTGTTCATATCGGATTCCTTCAAGGTCTTTCCCTGTATATATTCCTAATATCTTAGAGGGAACAATTACTGAACCTGATGTTAATGCCTGCGGATTCTTTATATAATACTCGAATGGTTGTAAATCTTTTCCCCCTACTTCAGCAAATTCACCAAAAGCTGAACCAATATCTAATAATCCCCACTCCTGTTTGTAAGCAAAATAGTCTTTGAATCTTTCCTTGGCTATTATAACATTTACAACTTCAAGTGTAAATCTATTAATAGTTTGTACTAATAGGTATTCTATCTTCTCTCCAACTGCTAAAGCCGTATTGGAAGGAAGCGTCCACGGTGTGGTTGTCCATGCCAGAAAATATACATCTTCACTTACACCTAGCTTTGAAGCATCCTCAACCTTAAACATGGCTACAGCCGTACTATCCTTCACATCGCGGTAGGTGCCTTGCTGGTTTAATTCATGCGAACTTAAACCCGTACCGGCTGCCGGAGAATACGGTTGAATGGTGTAACCTTTGTACAACAATTTTTTATCGTAAAGTTGTTTCAACAACCACCACAGCGATTCAATGTAATTGTTGTCGTACGTAATGTAAGGGTCGCTTAGGTCTACCCAATAGCCCATGCGGTCGGTGAGTTTGTCCCATACATCTTTGAACTTGAGTACGTCTTTGCGGCAGGCTTCATTGTAATCAGCTACGGAGATTTTTTTGCCGATATCTTCTTTGGTAATGCCCAGGGTTTTTTCTACCTGCAATTCGATGGGCAACCCGTGGGTGTCCCAACCGGCTTTACGATTTACCTTTTTGCCGTTGAGGGTTTGGTAACGGCAAAAAATATCTTTTACCGTTCGCGCCATTACGTGGTGAATACCGGGCATACCATTGGCACTTGGCGGACCCTCGTAAAACACGAACGACTCTTTGCCCTCGCGGTTGCTTACGCTCTTTTCAAAAATCTGGTGTTCTTTCCAAAATTGTAACACTTCCTCTTCAAAAGCAGGGAAGTCGAGTTTTTTGTATTCTTTGTATTTGGACATGGGAGCTAAGGGGCTGAAATAAAGAGCGCGAAGTTAAGGTTTAGGTAGATAATTTAAAACGACAACCTATGCATATGACAACCCTCGGAAATAAGTACTTGCCAAATATGATAATTGAATAATGGTTAATAAGCACGCATTCAACAATTAAAAATTAAACATGGGATTTTACTGCTCATTCTCATCTTCTTCCTCAATCTCGATAAAGGAGGTGCCAAGTTCTTTTTTGGCATTCATAGATTTTTCTAAGGAGAGCAACAAACTTGGCAGCAGGAAAAGATTGGTAAATAACCCAATGACCAAAGCCAAGGAGGTAAGTAAACCAAGAGCAACGGTTCCGCCAAAGGAAGAAGCTGCAAAAATGATGAACCCGAAGAACAAAATAACAGTAGTATAAATCATACTCACCCCACTCTCATGCATGGAGTAATTAACCGATTCACTTATAACCCAATTATGTTTTCTCAACTCATGTCGGTATTTAGCCAAAAAGTGAATGGTTAAATCAACTACAATTCCGTAGGCAATACTAAAAATAAGAATGGTAGATGATTTAAGCGTTACACCGCCATACCCCATAATTCCTAAAACCATGACCAAAGGAATTAAGTTAGGTATCAATGAAATCATCACCATTTTCCAAGAGAAAAACAGGGCGGCCATAAGCAAGGAGATAAGCACCAATGCCCAGATCATACTCGAAGTAAGATTGGCGATGAGGTAATCATTTCCTTTTAGAAAAATAACACTGGTTCCGGTCATCTTCACATCGTATTGATCTTTTTCAAAAATGGAGTCAATTTTTGGCCTCAACTCTTTTTTAATCCGTTCAATCTCTACCGAGCCCACGTCTTCCATCTGCACACTTACCCGGGCAATTTGAGCATTACTATCCATAAGCGAGCGCGTTAGATCGCCATTGCCATGTGAGCGATTTACATAGGAAAGAATAAAACTTTTTTCCTGCTCGTTTGGTAGTTTATACCTTGCCGGATTGCCCCTGTAAAATGCTTGATTGGAGAATTTAATCATGTCAGAAATAGAAACTGAGCGCGAAAATTCTGGATAGGTGGCAAGCAACTCCTGAAGCTGTTCAATTTTATGAAGGGTAGATACTTTATGAACTCCTCTTTTCTTTTTAGTATCAATTGAAATTTCAAAAGGCATTACTCCATTAAAATGCTTTTCAAAAAACAACAGGTCTTCGGATAAAGGGTCATTTTTAGGAATATCGTCAAGCATATACCCAATGCTGCGCACCTTAAAAATACCTATGAACGAAATAAAAACTAATACAATTGTTACTGAATAGATCAACTTTCTTCGATGAAAAACAGAATACGAAATAGTATCCACAAACCGTTGCATGAGTTTATTTTCAAGGTGCTTGGTTTGTTTGAAGGTAGGTTCCGGCAACAGGGTAAATACTGCAGGAATTACTACCATGGAAACCACAAAGCTAATCATGATAGCTACCGATGACACCATGGAAAACTCGTCTAATACCACGCTACCTGAAAAACTGAACACCCCAAAACCAACTGCCGTGGTAAGGTTGGTTAAGAACGAAGCCAGACCAATTTTGGTTAACACACGTGTCATTGCTTTGAGCTTGTTTCTAACTTTTCGAAATTCAAAATGATAAACATTGAGCAGGTATATGCAATTTTGAATGGAAGTAACCACAATTAAAGGTGGAATCAACCCGGTAAGCAAGGTAATGCGGTAGCCAAATAAATCAATGAGTGCCATTGTAGATAGCACACAGATAACCACCACGAGCATGGAATAAAACATAGCAGCAAAAGAGCGGAAAAACAAAAGCATCATCACCGCTGTAACAATCATGGCCAGTAGAGTAAAAATGCGTAATTCCTTAGCTACTTTGGTCGAATAAACCGTTCGAATATAAGGCAACCCCGAAAAGTGAAGCGTAGTGTGAAAATTTTCCCCAAATTTTTCGGCCTTATCCTGAATATTTTTTACTAATTGAATCCTATCTTTTGAATCAAGTTTAGTCTTTTTTAAGGTAACCGCCATCAGGGTTACATGCGTTTTTGGATTATGAATCAATCCTTCGTAGAATTTGAGCGACTCAATCACTCTTTGAATGGAATCCAGTTCAATCTGTGTTTGCGGCTTTTGGTTCAGCACCAGTGAAACATCAAATTTGCGAAGGCTGTCGTTTTTTACAATATGGTACAACTTAGGAAGCGACACCACTTTTTGTACGCCCTCAATTTTTTCAATTGAATCACTTAGGTCATACCAGGCATTAAAAAATTGCAGCTCATAAATTTTTTCACTCTGCACACCAATAACCAACACATTTCCGTCCTCGCCAAACTGTTTTTTAAATTTCACGTAGTCAACATAGTCCGAATCATTAACCGGAACCACCTTGGCAAACTCGTAGCTTAACTGAACTTTTGATGCATAGTAACCCATCCATACAGTAAAGAATAGTGTAGCTACTAAACACCATATACGGTTACGTAAAACTATTGACGCAAACTTTTCCCACATATTATCGAGCGGCAAAAGTAATAAATACCTGTTAATTAGCTTAGCAAAGATTTGATCTTAAAATAAGGTACGCAAATTTTCGTTATACTGGCTATATTGCAATAAAATGAAGTTCGTGAAAATAATTACATTGATTTTGTTTACAGGGGTTTTAAGCAACCTTTACGCTCAAAATGGAGCTACTGGAAGTTGGAAAGTACACCTCCCATTTCAAACAGCAACTACACTTACCACCGATGGCCAAAAAGTGTATGTAGGTGGTCCCAGCGGCTTATTTACCTTTGGTGTACAAGATAATGCCTTAGAAATTTGGGACAAAAGTAAAGGATTGGCCTCGCTCTCAATCAATGTTGTTAAGTACAATTCAGCACTTGACCTTTTGATGATTGTGTATCAAAATGCCGACATAGATCTTATAAAAAATGGATTGATTTACAACCTCCCCGATATTGCCCGAAAACAAATTACTGGTGAAAAACGTATCAACCATATTTTTTTCTACGACAAGTATGCTTACCTATCAGGGACTCTCGGAATTATTGTAGTTGATTTGGAAAAACTAGAGGTAAAAGACTCCTACACAAACATTGGTCCTTTGGCTTCGGCAATTGATGTAACCAGTTGTACCATATACCACGACTCCATTTACGCCACAAGCAATGAGGGTATTTTAAGAGCATACATTAATAGCCCGAATTTAGCTGATTACAATTACTGGTCGCTTTTTAAGGCAAGCTCCCGAAGCAACCTAATTCATACCTTTCAAGATAAACTATATCTCGAAATTGACACCGTGATGTACACCTTTTCTTCTACTGGTGCCAGTGTTTTTCGTGATGGACAAGCAAGAACAAACTATGATATAACCGAAAATTTCGGCAATTTAATTGTATCTCAATCTGATGGAGTTAGTATTCTCTGGAAAGATAATCCTTCACAACCCGTCTTTATCGGGTTAGATAACCCAACAAAGGCTATAACCGGCTATAACCGCCAATTATTTTTTTTAAGCTACTATAAAAACGGTTTAAACTTTAGCAATACCTATGTAGGCGGAATTACATCTAATATTTATCCTAACGGGCCGGTAGGCATTTCCGGAGCAGATATTTCGACCAATGGAACAGATATTTATGTAGCAGGTGGAAATCCTAAAAGTTGGTATCTAGGGTATAACTTTAATCTTTTTTATAAATACAGTAATGGTATTTGGAGCAGTTGTGTAACCAAGCAATGTGGACTTGACTCCGCCTCTGATATTGTTGCAATAGCCTCCAATCCTGTCACTAATAAACTATATTTGGGTTCATTTGGGCGCGGGTTATATGAAAAAGATGAAGCCACGCAGGAAATAAAGGCCTACAACGAAAGTAACAGTTCATTGGGTCGGCCACCTTCCAACATAAATCGTCCCTTAAATATTTCAGGGCTTAAAGTTGACCAGAATGGAAATTTGTGGGTAAGCAATTATGGCTCGGCAAGCCCCCTTAGCGTGTTAACACCTGAAGGGAATTGGAAGAGTTTCACTTTTCAGAGCGCATTAGGTAATCAAAATTCACTTACCGATATTGATGTTGATAATAATGGTTACAAATGGGTGGTAGCAGTACGTTCGGTTGGATTATTGGTATTTGACGATAATGGAACTATTGACAATACCGCAGATGACCGATTTCGTGTACTTAAACAGGGAGCGGGCAACGGAGGCCTTCCGAGTAACGATGTGGTTTGCGTAACTAAAGACCGTGATGGTGAAATTTGGGTAGGAACACAAGCCGGGTTGGCCGTTGTATTTGATCCGTCTAATGTATTTGACAAAGCCGAAGCATCGCAAATAATTATTGGTACCGGAACAAATGCAGCTTACTTGTTGGGTAATTCATACATCAACAGTATTACGGTTGATGGAGGCAACAGAAAATGGATAGGAACCACTGCCGGAGTGTGGCTTTTATCGCCAGATGGAAATAAAACAATAGCCAACTTCACTGAAGAAAACAGTCCGCTTATTTCAAACAATGTACTGGATATTGCCATCAATCCGATAACCGGAGAAGTAATGATGATTACTGATAAAGGTCTCATTTCCTACTTTGGTGATGGCTCGGAAGGTGGAGAAAAACACGGAGATGTTTTTGTATTTCCTAATCCTGTACAACATAATTTTTCGGGAGTCATTTCTATTAGAGGGCTGCCTGAAAAAGCCAATGTAAAAATCACAGATATTACAGGTGCTTTAGTATATGAAACAGTATCTAACGGAGGAATGGCAACATGGAACGGCAGAAACTTTAATGGGTTAAAAGCCGCAACAGGAGTATATCTGGTATTTACCGCTAATAAAGATGGCAGTGATACCATGGTAAGTAAAATCCTATTTATAAATTAGTGTGTTGAAAAAAGAATTTGCGCTAACCAAAACACACTACAACTATCTCTTTTTAGCAGGTTTGGTTATATGCTTTTGGGCTGCTCAGGTATGGCAATCCCTACCTTTACCTCCTCAATCTATTCATATCTCGGCTCAATGCGACCGTGGTTCGATTGCTCAGAATTTTTATGAAGACAATATGAATATTCTGATGCCACATATCAATAATATGGAGAGAGGTACCGGCATAGCGGCAGCCGAATTTCCGTTAATACCATTTTTAGCAGCTTGCTTTTATAAACTTTTTGGCTTCCATAACTTTTGGTTTCGCCTTGTAACATTTTTGTTTTTTACTTTAGGTTTTATTTTTTCAAAAAAACTTGCCCTATTACTTTCACAAAACGAAATGGTGAGTTTTTTTGTAAGTATGCTGTGGTTATGCTCGCCTACCCTACTTTATTACATTCCAAATTTTAACCCCGATCCCGCTGCCTTAGGGATGATTATGATTGCATGGTATTACTTCTTTTTATGGCAAAAAAAGCAAAATTGGCTGTATGCAGGGCTTATTGGGGTTTCTAGTTCTCTGGCCGTATTAATGAAGGCATCCACTGCCATTAGTGTAGTGGCAATGATTGTGCTACTTATTTGTGATTTAACGGGCAGATTGGGAAATAAAAATAAAAAACACTTCCCCAATAAATTGTACTTAGTTGCCGCATTTGCATTTTCGGTCGGGATATCTTTAGGCTGGTATCGCTATGCAAAAGGATTAAATGAAGCATTTTTTTCAGGTTTCTTTACATTAGAAGCACGGATTCCTCAAAACATTGATCAAATTAATTCTATATGGATAAACCTGAAAACAACACTATTCCCACACTATTATTCAAAACAATTAATCTGGTTAATCATTTTTTTGCACGCATTCATCCTTATAAGGAATAAAAATGTACCCAGACAATTACTATTGCTAACCTGGGCTCTGGGGCTTGGGTCACTCGCATTTATATTTCTCATGTTTGTGGCATTTGAGCACCACGACTACTACATTATTGCCTTGCTGCCTTGGATTTTTTTTCTGTTTCTCTCAAGTGGAATTGCCATTTCAGAAAGTATTCAGGAGAAAAAAATTAAAAAAATTCTTGTTTCCCTCTGCTCCCTGCTGCTCATTTATAATATTGCTTATTGTTATCTTCAAAACAAATGGCTTTACAACCGTCACAATCAGGTTTACTACCAACCTCCTTTTGACGGATTTTATGATGCAGAACCCTCCATGCGCCAAGCCGGAATACAACGTAATGATTTTATTATTAGCCTTACCGATCCATCGTACGATGTTACCCTATACCTCATGAATCAAAAGGGATATACCATAGCCGATAAAAAAGATATTAATCGAATTTTCAGCCTGCTTATATCCTGGAAAGCAAAATACGTAGTGACCAATACCGATGATTGCTTACCCGATTTGCCTGTGGTAAAAAAGTTTTTAGGCAAACCCATACTCGTTCATAAAAATTTGAAGTTTTATAAACCAAAGCTGGAAGACACTTCTCTGGTGAACCGCATTCACCATATTATTCACCTGCACATAAACCGACAGATTCCGTTTTTTATCAATGACCCGGCCACCGTTCGATATAATGAAAGTTTTTGCAAGGCAACTGGAGCAACCCTTGATGGGGTATTGCACAATGCTTGCCTTTACCAATTCAAAATTACCGAGCAATCACTTGAAAATGCACTTAAGGAGTTTGCAGTTAAGGAATATCATACCCCCCAATTGTCAGCAGAAATACGGAATGCATTTGCCAACAAAAATAACCTAAGCGAATTCTACAGATATGTTTTGCAACATCCGTACAATAGCTGGTTCGACCAATTTAATTAGCTATGCTTTTTAGCGCAAAAGCTATTGTAATTAAAACGGTAAAATATTCCGAGTCGAGTGTTATAGCCAAACTTTACACCCGGAAATTCGGAATTCAATCGTATATGGTGAGGGGCGTGAGGACGAGCAAAAATTCCACGTTTAAGCCTGCCCAGCTACTCTACTTAAACCTGCTTGAAATTGTTGCGTACCACAAGCAAAATACCGAAATACAAAATATCAAAGAAATTCGCTGTACACCAGCCTTGATAAACCTGCATACCGATTTTATCAAAACAGCTATCGGGATGTTTATGGCCGAATTGCTGCATAAATGTATTGTAGAAGAAGAACCGAACGAAGTACTTTTTGATTTTGTTCAGGAGTGCATTATTCAATTAGATCAATCTACTGTCAGCACCTCTTTGTTCCCCTGCTGGTTTATGATTCATTTAAGCCGTTTCCTGGGGTTTGAGCCTAAAGGTGAAATAACGCAGGAAGAAATTTTTGACATGGAAGAAGGGGCATTTACCTCCTCAGCCTTAGGCTTGCACATCATTCCTCATCCGCTATCTAAACTTTTGTTTGAATTAAAAGAATCCTCCCCAGAAACATTTCACCGCATTGCATCCTCCCCCGTTCAACGAAATGAATTACTTGAACACCTTATTACCTATTATAAATTACACCACCTGAATATTGGGGAGATTAAATCGCATCGGGTGCTGAGGGACGTGTTGGGATAATTTCGACCAATTGCATTGAATTCAATACCAATTAGTATACTTTTGATTTATTCTTATGTCTTTCAAACATATCATCGTCATCATTCCCTTTCTGTATTTTAATGCAGTAAAGGCACAGTCGTGGTTAACGGTAAACATAAACGGTATTCACTTCTACCTGGCAGAAGATTACCATAACACCCTGCATCGCGTGAGCCTTCTCAAAACCGATACACTTGCACCGGGAAAAATAAGGTATGAGTTCAATAAAACACCTACCGTAAATCCGTATCGTAATGACTGTTTTGTAAAGGACAAGGCAAGCTGGATAGGTTATCAGGTTATCAAAACAGATGATGGAATAGAAAGGTACCTTAACTACGCTTCCGACACATTGGTTTTTTACACAAAGGCCAACCTGTATGACGCATGGAAAATATATCAATATCCTGATAGCTCCTATATCAGAGGCACGGTTGATTCCATTTCGATACTTGCTTTTATGGGCATTACTGACTCAGTAAAATATATCAGGCTCAACCTGCATGGAAAAAATAATAGCATAATAAACGACCCGATGAATGGTGTTCGGGTGATTATCAGCAAAAACTACGGCTGGATACGAACCTTAGCCTGGGTTAACTTCCCCCAAATAAAATATATCTTCACCTCAGGCCAGGTTATAGAAAAATATGATTTCACAAAAACCTACTTGCTTAGCGGAAATACCTTTATCAAAAAAGGGCTCATCCCCAATTTTGCTGAATTCGTTTCAGATTTTGAACCGGGGGATGAAATTCATTCCCGGCAGATTGGATGGCCTGTGATAAATTTTTATGAAATTAAAACTATCCGCACCAAAAATGTAAGCACAGATTTTGAAACTTATGTTTCTCACATCATGCGCAGGTATCCGCGCAACCAAAACTCCGATAGCCTCGTTTCCTACATGCAAACCGACACCGTTTACTTTACTAAAAATGAGTTTTGGCCGCAGGTATTTCATTTTTCTTATCTGCCAAGAACCAAAAGACTTTGGTTAAACGGAGAGGGGAACAAATTTGTACTTAACAATACCGACAGCTGCTACAGCGAAGCTTCCTTATCCAGCTCCAATATATTAACCAAATACAGCATTCAGGGTGTAGGAAACTTTTTTTCGTACACCAGTCTTACAATGCCTAACTATGGCTTCGAACCTGTTTACTTTAAAAAAGGAAATGAAACGTGGGGAACCCCGCTGGCATTCGATTCTGCCGATTTTTATAGCCCGGCTGACTTCAGGCTTATTAATGCAGGTAATCAAAAAGTGGCGTACCGGCAAAACACAACACAAGATAGTGCAGCATTACTTCAGCCATTTGTACCGTCTAAAATTGCTGACGACTCCCTAAAAAGTACTTATGTTTTTCCATTCTATCCAAGTGAGAACGCAAGTGGATGTATTAGCCTGCAACATGCCTCCTGGCTTGGAAAAAAGGTTGAAATATATAAAGCCGGTGAAGTAGTTTTTTACAATTACAAAAATGAACCCATCACTATAAAAACACTTGCTGCACTCAATGAAAAATGGTTGGCTTACCAATACCCCAATGGAGATTACATCATGGCCAGAGTGGATATCATTTATCCCATTCAGCAACCCAACAATGGCGAAGAAAATATAACAAAGAAGATTTCATTTCATAAATTCAGTTATGACAGCACTGAAAAAAGTCACGTATTAAATAATATATCTATTCTTGCAAACAGTAAAAATGGTTGGCCTCAGCTGACTGAATTTAACTATTTCCCTTTTGAGGGCAAGTACAGCTCAAAAGCTGTTAACTGGTTAAGCACCTCCATCAGCCTGTTTAATCTTGACGACCAGATTTCCGGTTTTGGAGAAGCCTCCCTTATTCATCGCAAAAACTATGATTTGCGCTCATCTACATTTGAAAACACGTTAATAAAAACTTTAACCTCTTTACACCTTGGCGACACCATCATAAAAAAACGTTCCATCTGCAAACGCATAGATGACTTATCAGGAAACAAAATTTCATTTACCGAACAAGAAGCTACCGATAGCATTCCGGTGGTTGAATACTCTTATCTATCCATGCAACCTATTCTAAACAACACCTTAGTAAAAGAAATTTGTACGGTGGCTTATTATACCAACGACACATTTAAAACATACTACAACACCGTTCGTGTAAAGAACATCCGCTACCAGCAAATGGCCACTGATTGCTGGACCGAAATAACAGAGGACACTATTGTTTATGAATATTATCAACCCCACTTAGGCAAATACCAACAAACACTTTCTAACCTCACGGGTAAAAGCATTCAGCGCGCATGGCCGCAATTCGGGTTGCTCACCGATACACATTTTGGCAAAAACGAAATGATGTTCTGCACCCAACTAGATACATTCCGGTTCACACAACCTTTATCAAACGGAAGGCCGGAGCGGGTTTCGGAGATAAGGATGTATCCTAACCCCGCGTCTGAACAATTCACAGTAAAGTTAGTCAATCATGATACTTTTAATCTTACTCTGTATAATTTATTTGGCCAGACAGTATTTGAAACAGAAACAAACACAGGCGCTGTAATGATACGTACCAATCAACTTGCCAGAGGCGTTTATCTTGTAAGAGTTCATACAAATGAAGCCGAAGTGGTGAAAAAAATTGTATTAAAATAGTTCTCACGTCATAAATTTTACGTGCAAAAGATTTTAATTAATGTGTTTGAAAGCTGAAATGAATACCTGCCTTATCTGCGAGGTTTTATCACCCTTCCTCCTCCGAACGCTCAATCAAAGCGGGAGGTAAATTTTTTGAAGTAATGGCACCCATTTTCTTCAGTTCCTGCACCCGGTTCACTAAATTACCTCTACCCTCTGAGAGTTTTTTCATGGCCTCCACATAGGTATTTTTAGAGCCATCCAGTTTTTTGCCCAGATCAATCATGTCTTCCACAAAACCATTGAACTTATCATAGAGATCACCTGCCTTGCGTGCAATTTCTACTGCATTTCTGTTATGGTTTTCCTGACGCCAGATACTGGCAACGGTTCGCAAGGTAGCCAACAAGGTACTCGGACTCACAATCACAATATTCTTATCAAAGGCATCATTAAACAGCTGTGCATCCTGCTGCACCGATAAAGCAAAAGCCGGTTCAATGGGTATAAACAGCAATACAAAATCAAGGCTCCGGATATGGTAGAGGTTCTGGTAATTTTTTTCGCTCAACCCTTTTATGTGATTTCGTATAGATAAATTGTGCTCCCGTAAAGCAGCAAGTTTTAAGGTTTCATCTTCGGCCGAATAAAATTTCTCGTACCCCACCAGCGAAACTTTAGAGTCAATGATAAGTGTTTTTCCCTCGGGCAAATTAATGAGCACATCGGGTTGCAAACGCCTGCCATCTTCCGTAGTAAAACTTTGTTGCACGCTGTACTCTCTGTCCTTCATTAACCCCGATTTTTCCAGAATAGTCTCGAGTATAAATTCACCCCAGTTGCCCTGCGTTTTACTGTCACCCTTTAACGCCTTGGTGAGGTTTTGAGCCTCAGTAGTCATTTTCTGGTTCAGTTCATAAAGCCGGTGTATTTCTGTTTTCAAAGAGGCCTTTTCTTTGTTCTCTGCATCGTAGTTGTCCTGTACTTTTTTCTCAAAGTCTTTTATTTTTTCACCCAGCGGTTTTAATATCTGATCAATATTCTCCTTGTTCTGCTCCGTAAATTTACGACTCTTTTCATCCAGAATTTTATTGGCTAAGTTTTCAAACTCCTTCGTAAATTTTTCCTGCAACTGCTGTAACTCTTCTTTCTGCTCGGCAAGTCGTTTGGTTAGGTTAGCATAATCTGCATTTGTTTTGGAGAGGTCAGACGACAGTTGCAGTTTTTCTTCGCGCTCCGTTTTCAATTCCGCTTCCCGCCTGGTTAGTTGTTCCGTAAGCATACGGGTACTTTCTTCACTACGCGAAAGTTGTTGTCTGGTTTGCTGAAGGTCATTCATCTCTTCTTCATTTCCACCAACTCCCTGCCTCGATTTGCTGATGAAAAAACCCAGTGCTGCACCGATTAACAATCCTATCAATAAAAAAATAATGTCCATGTGTTATTTACTCCTCCATAATAAAACTGCCGCACTCAAAGTTCCCGCAGCCGAGGCCACAAAGGTAACCGTTGGGCCGAAATTATGCCAAAGCAATCCGGCTAAAAAACTGGCCGCCAAAAGTAACAAGCTGTTAAAGCTGCTGTAAAAACCAATGGCTGTTGCGGTGTCTTTGTTGTCGCTTTGGTTAGTTAAAATGGCTTTAGAACTCCCTTCAATAAATGCCGAATACCCACCGTAAAGGAAAAAGACACCAAACACCTGCCAGTGCGTTTCGGCTAGGGTAATCAAGCCATAGGTAAGTGCAAACAAAAATATCCCTATAAGCAAATTATTTTTTAGTCCGTACTGATCACCAAGTAAACCTGCCGGATAAGCCAGCAGGGCATACACCAGGTTGTAGAATATATACACGGTGAGGAGTGAAGAATCATCAAATCCCTTATACTTTAACAACAGCAACAAAAACACATCTGAACTATTAAAAAGGGTAAAAAGCATCAAAGCCGTAACCGTAGTTTTGTATCCTGCCGAAGCCTTGTTCCAATAACCTAGGTAAGAGAAAAATTTATTCTTACCGAGAGGAGATGCAGTAGCAACCCCCTTTTTCTCTCTAATTATCATGGAAAGAGCTACCGTCAATAGCCCCGGAATAAATGCCAGCGTAAAAAGTGTTTTATAATCTCCTGGATAAAAACTCAGGTAAGCCAGTGCTACCAAAGGGCCAATGGCTGCACCCAGAGTATCTAACGCCCGGTGAAAACCAAAAACCTGTCCTTTGTGTTCTGAGGTAGTTTCGTCAGAGAGCATAGCATCGCGGGCACTGGTACGTATACCTTTGCCTAAACGATCGAGGGTGCGGGCTCCGAAAATCCAGAAGGGAAATGTAAATACAACCATTAAGGGCTTGCTTACTGCGCTTAGTAAATAACCCAATTGTACAAAGGGCAAGCGTCTTCCGCTTTGATCACTCCACTTGCCAAAGAAACCTTTGCTTAGTCCGGCTGTTGCCTCGGCAATGCCTTCAAGCAAACCAATCAGCACCATCGAAAAACCAATTTCTTTCAGGTAGACCGGCATCACCGGGTACAGCATTTCACTGGCCACATCGGTAAAGAGGCTTACAAAGGATAAGATAAGAATATTGCGGGTAATGAAACGTTTCACTCGCACAAGGTAGAATTTTTTTAGTAAACCCGTATTCCGCATTAGGTAAAAATGCGTTATAGTTTGGGTTTTAATTTCTAATGCGTAGTAGTAGATAAAATCAGCCTATGCTGGTACCCAATCTTAAAACAATAGTTCAACCTTTCAAAGGTACTTTTTTTTCACTAACATTCACACAGGCATAAAACGAGGATAACTTTTTTTCTGCCCTTAAAGGCAGAAAAAAAGTTATCCTCGTTTTATGCAGCTATTGGTATTTCCATTTCTTTATTATACATATTATTTGGAGTTTTGTGTTTTAAGTTTTCATGTGGTCTTTTTAAAAATCAAAATAATTATTAATTCCAATTTCTAATTCGGCAACTATATCCTCTATTGTTTGTTTTTCTTTTATGGCTTCTAAACCAACTTTTGTTTTAAAATCTACGCTGTGATTCCTTTTGCTTGTATTCATCTTTTTTTTTGTTTAAGTTATTAATAATTGTCGCTTAAACTACTGTCCGATTTTTGGATACCAGCATATACCATGAAATCCTAAAATAAACAATATACTGCCGCGCTTTTATACAGCCGCTGACGGTAGCAATTATACTGCTGCCGAAGAAACTTCTACAAACGAATAAGTTAATAACCCTATATCACCTTTGAAAAGGATGGTTCTAACGAGCCATCCTTTTTTGTTTTTACGAAAATTTAAATCAAATTTACCTGAACAAAGTAATGGTACCTTTTTGATTAAATATTTTTCGGTTCATCCCTTTACCATAAATGGTGTAGGCATAAACCCCTGCTGGGCAGCTTTTCCCTTTATAGGTTCCGTCCCAACTAAAATCGCAATCCTGGGTTTCAAATAGCTGTTCGCCCCATACGTTATAAATTATTAAATGAAATTTATCGACTGCAATTGCCACTACCTTATACGTATCGTTGTTGCCATCATCGTTTGGGCTAAATGCATCGGGTACCCACATCAATGATTGATACGGCATACATAATTCGTTGCTGTAGGATACAACTAACGGTTTGTCGTTACGCACCGCTGTTACCCTATAACATTTTTCGCTTGATTGTGGTTTCCAAAAATCTTCATCCCTAAAAGTAGTTGCAAAGGAAGTACTGTAAATTATTTTAAACGTACCATCTGCTTGCTTCGCTTCTATTTTGTACTCTTTTACACCCGTGTTCCAATATTCATATGGAGAGTAGGTGAGCAAGCTGTATTCATTTGCCATCGCTTCACCGGTAAGTAACACAGGTTTTACATAATGCCCACTTGCCCCTTGGTTAAGGCAACTATCTGTGGGAGTAATTTTATAATAATTTTCTCCCGACATAGTTTTGCCATTTAACTTATGAAATGCAAACGAGTCAGTGGTGTAAGCAAGTTCTAAATACATTCCGTTATTCTGACTATGAAGCAACCTATAACCTGATGCCCCGGGATATTTATTCCAAAACAGTGATATCGTACTATCTCCGTTTCTTGTTACCAAAGCAATGTCTGCTTTTGATGCAGCCCCAAATCCTTCACGTACCAAAACCACTAAACTGTCACTAGTAATGCAACCTGTGATGCCGGTAAGTTTTTGAATAATTTTCCAGCTACCGGGTTTAACAAACGTGTGGGCAAACTGGGGTAGTAGTTGGCTACTCCACGTTAAACTATCTTCAAAAAAATATTCTTTTTTGCTTACTCCAAAACTAACCGTATCGGTTAGCTGCACATTTAACGGGGCACAGCCATAAAGCGGAGTTGCAGTAAAGCCGGGTTTGGGTGCAGGAAGAATATATACCGAATTGGTTTTACTTATGCTATCAGAACAAAAGCCATTATCTGCTACTAATTTCACTGAAAAATTGCCACTTTTTTTATACCCATGAGCCGCATGTCCTATGGTATCCGTTACCCCATCGCCAAAATACCAAAGCCATTTCATTCCTTGGGCGGCCATACTATCTGCATGGCTTAGGTTGGTAAATTGAAATTGTACCCATTGGCAGCCTGTGTCGGTTTTAAAAGTAAAATCGGCTACCGGTGGTTTTACAAAAGTTATGGTATCGGTAAACCATACGGTGTAGCCGTATTGGGCACTGCCACGTAGTTTTACCAGGTATTTACCCGATTGGGCATACGGGTGTGAAACAATAGCTGAAAAAGGTTGACCAACCAGCGAATCTCCATCTCCCCAATACCAGTTAAAGGTTTTAAAAAAGGAGGTATCGCTCACGTTTTGAAGTTTTATTGCCCCGCTGCAATCATTGTAATAATAAAACGTTAAACGCCTGTATTCATCATATCCACTGGGCAAGCCAATAACATTCATCATATTCCCTACCAACAATCCGTTAGTAATGTATTGGCAACCCAAACCCAATACATCGGGTTTATTGATTACCGCAAGGTAGCCGGGTGTAGTAGTGAAATAATAGTTAGTACTGTAAATTTTCCCGTCAGGTGCAAGTTCTATATCGCCTTGACTGCTGCTTGTATAAAAATAATACTGTTGTGCGGGGTTGTAGCGATTCAATTGAATAATCTTAAAAGGAGAAGGTCCTGAAACAAGACCATTAAAATAAATGATTGAATCGTTAGGAGAAAAGGCAACCCCAGTTGGTCCACGTCTGTATCCTTTGGTCGAGTCAATGTACAAGGTGGTTGCCAGTTTAATGCCTTGCTCCCCCGAAATCTGTCCTGTGATGTTATCAAAATTATAAAACCGGGTTTCATACTTAGATGTATCATGCCCTGAACAGCTTATTATTAGTTTTCCGTCATGAGATGCGCGCAATAGACCTGCCTGGTAACCTGGTTCCGAAAGCTCCCTGTGAAAATATGTATTGTGTCGGGTTAAACCAGAAGCATCGAGTTTATATATCAACAAGGTATCCTTAGAATCAGCTACTATCCAAAAGCTATTGTGCTTGTCTATATTCCTAATGGCTGTAATATTGAGTTTTTTACTATCCCTATCAAACACTATCTGTTTTTTAGTTACATAACCCTGGTTATTGTTGTAAAATGGGTTTACGATAAAGTAACTTAATGGCGTTGTAAATACGTAATACAGGTTACCAATAGGCCCCACTGCACACATATGAAGACTACCATTTATTAATCCTGAGGTGGTAAGTGAATCTCCGTTGAGCATTAATTGATGCCGGCTATTATATACCTTATTGGGGCTGGCATAAAACAATAAGTTGCCCGTGCTATCACAAACGGTAACACTTGCACCTGGAACGTCAGTTAAATTTGGGTAAATTGCTGATGTAAATTTTTGAGGAGGTGAGCTTGAAAAATCCAACCCGCTTTGTCTGCCAAAACACCATACATTGTTGTATTGTGCATGGGTATGTACAGTAAAAATAAACAGGAGTAATATGGTAAATAATGTTTTCA
>JAGVLJ010000074.1 GCA_020049855.1 Bacteroidia bacterium
GTAGAGGAATTAAAGGCTATGCAAATTAAAAGCACCTGTAGATATGATTATCTTTTTTCATGCCATTTTTGGACTAAATCTTATTGAGTAATGGTATAACCTGTCAAATCAGAGGAAAAGCTTATTGCGAAAAAGAGCCATCATTGAATGTGTAAATGATAAACTAAAGAATAGTTGTAAAATTCAACACACACGAAACCATAGCAATAAACAATTTTTTAATGACCCTATGTATTAACTAAGGAATTAGTTTGAATGAAGTATTATAAAACAAAAAAGGATGGCTCGTTAGAACCATCCTTTTCAGGGTGATATAAGGGTTACCTATTCGTTTGTAAAAGTTTCTTCAGCAGTAGTGGTATCAGCTGCAGCGGTTGTTTCTGCTTTCTTCTTGCTACCTGCTCTGCGGGTACGACCTTTGGCAGCTTTTTTAATGCCTTTGCTTTCTGCCATCATCAGTTCGTTAAAGTCAACCAATTCAATCACGGCCATTTCGGCATTATCGCCTAAACGGTTACCTAATTTCAGGATACGGGTATAACCGCCTGGACGAGCAGCAATTTTATCGGCCACACTTCCAAATAATTCTTTTACCGAATCTTTATTTTGGAGGTAACTGAACACCACCCTACGGTTGTTGGTGTTATCAGCTTTTGCTTTAGTGATTAGCGGTTCCACGTATTTGCGCAGGGCCTTGGCCTTGGCAACAGTGGTTTTTATGCGCTTGTGCAAGATGAGCGATGATGCCATGTTTGACAACAATGCTGCCCGATGCGAAGCGGTTCTGCTTAATTTATTTACTGTATTTCCGTGTCTCATTACGCTGTGTTATTATTCTTCGTTCAAACGGTATTTTGAAAGATCCATACCAAAGGTGAGGTTTTTCTCACGTACCAATTCCTCCAGCTCGGCCAATGATTTTTTACCAAAATTGCGAAACTTCAACAGGTCGGCAATATCGTAGCTAACCAAATCGGCCAGTGTACGTATCTCAGCAGCTTTTAAGCAATTGTAAGCACGTACTGAAAGGTCGAGGTCGGAAAGTGGGGTTTTGAGTATTTTACGCATGTGTAAAATATTCTCATCCACCTCGGTATTAACTTCTTTAATTTGAGTATCGAGGGTAATTGATTCGTCAGAGAAAAGCATGAAGTGCTGAATCAAAATTTTGGCAGCTTCCTTCAATGCATCTTCCGGGTGAATAGAACCATCGGTATTAATTTCAACCACTAATTTTTCGTAGTCGGTTTTTTGCTCCACGCGATAATCTTCAACGCTGTATTTTACATTTTTGATAGGAGTAAAAACAGAGTCAACCGGAATCAATCCAATCACTGCATCTTTAGGTTTGTTCTCTTCTGCAGGAATGTAACCACGACCTTTTTCAACGGTAATTTCGAGTTCAAGGTTTACAAATGTTTCCATATTGCAAATAACCATTTCGGGATTAAGAATACGGAAAGCAGCAGTATGCTTGGCAATATCACCGGCAGTAAATTGGTTTTGTCCTTTAAGCGAAATATAAATTTTTTCGTTATCGGCTGCCGAGTCATTGAGTTTTTTGAAACGAACCTGTTTTAGGTTTAACACAATCTCAACCACATCTTCAATTACACCTTTGATGGTAGCGAATTCGTGATCGATGCCCTGGATTTTGAGCGAGGTAATGGCATAGCCTTCCAGAGAAGAGAGAAGAATACGCCTCAAGGCGTTTCCAATAGTAACTCCGTAACCTTTTTCAAGCGGACGGAATTCGAACTGACCATAAAAGTCAGTTTCCTTATGCATGATAACTCTGTCGGGTTTTTGAAAAGCAAGTATTGCCATGTTATTGTTTGTATTATTATTTGCTTATTACTTAGAGTACAATTCAACAATGAGTTGTTCTTTGATATTTTCAGGTATTTGCTCCCTGTCGGGGTAGCTAAGGAAAGTTCCTTTATAGTTAGCAGCATCCCACTCAAACCAAGAAAATTTATTGCTTCTGTGACTGAGTGATTCTGTAATTGTTTCGAGTGATTTTGATTTTTCGCGTACGGCAATTACATCGCCAGGTTTTAACTGGTAAGAAGGGATATTTACCACCTCGCCATTAACGGTAATATGGCGGTGCGACACCAATTGACGGGCGGCACTGCGAGTATTAGCTACACCTAAACGGTAAACTGCATTATCCAAACGTGCTTCGAGTAATTTAAGGAGGTTTTCACCGGTAATCCCTTTCATTACCGCAGCTTTGTGGAATGTTTTTGCAAACTGACGTTCTAGCAAACCATACGTATATTTTGCTTTTTGCTTTTCATAAAGCTGAACTGCGTACTCTGAAAGTTTGGCTCTTTTACGCATTTGTCCGTGTTGTCCGGGAGGGTAATTTCTTTTCTCCATCGCTTTATCAGGACCAAAGATCGGCTCTTTGAAGCGTCTTGCTATTTTTGATTTAGGGCCAATATATCTTGCCATGTTATACTTGTAATTTTTGTTCGTTAAACTCTTCTTTTCTTGGGAGGGCGGCATCCGTTATGTGGCAACGGAGTAATGTCGCGGATGGATGTTACTTCCAAACCTGCAATTGCAAGCGTACGAATAGCAGATTCTCTGCCCGAGCCCGGACCTTTGACAAAAACTTCTACTTTGCGAAGACCAAGATCGAAAGCCACTTTAGCACACTCAGAGGCGGCTAAGCCTGCTGCGTATGGAGTATTTTTCTTTGAACCTCTGAATCCCATTTTACCGGCTGAAGCCCATGAAATAACCTGTCCCGTTGAGTTGGTAACAGAGATAATGATATTATTGAAAGAGGCGGTTATGTGAACCTGACCCACAGTGTCCACGTGAACCACACGTTTCTTTGTAACCTTTTTGCTATTAGGTGATGCCATCTAATTTCGATTATTCAATTATTATTTAGTAACTTTTTTCTTACCTGCAACCGTTTTACGTTTTCCTTTACGGGTACGTGAGTTGGTGCGGGTGCGCTGACCTCGTACAGGTAATCCTTTCCTGTGGCGCAGGCCACGATAGCAGCCAATATCCATCAATCGCTTAATGTTTAGTTGTTTTTCTGAACGAAGCTCCCCCTCTACTGTAATTCCATCGGTAATGGCTTTACGGATGGTAGATAACTCGTCATCATTCCATTCGCTCACTTTTTTGTCCTGAGAGATTCCCGCACCATCAAGAATTTTAGCAGCCGTTGACGGGCCTATTCCGTAAATGTAGGTGAGACCTATAACGCCTCTTTTATTCTTTGGTAAGTCAATACCTGATATACGTGCCATATCTTAACCTTGTCTTTGTTTAAACTTAGGATTCTTTTTATTAATTACGTAAAGCTTGCCATTGCGCCTAACTACCTTGCAGTCGACACTACGCTTTTTGATTGATGCTCTTACTTTCATTGCTCAATTATTTGTAACGGTACGTTATTCTTCCTTTAGAGAGGTCGTAGGGCGACATTTCAACTGAAACCTTGTCACCTGGCAATATCTTTATGTAGTTCATGCGCATTTTGCCGGAGATATGGCAGATGATCTCATGACCATTCTCCAACTGCACCCTGAACATTGCATTTGATAATGCTTCAGTGATAGTTCCATCTTGTTTTATTAGTGCCTGTTTCGACATCTTTTCAAATGGGCTGCGAAATTACTCTATTCTTTTCAATTAATCAAATACTTATGCGGCTCCAGCGGTTGTCTGCCTACCTCTTATCCTACCGCTTTTCATTAACCCATCATAGTGCCTCATTAACAGATGGCTTTCAATCTGCTGTAAGGTGTCAAGCACTACTCCAACCAAAATAAGGAGAGACGTGCCTCCGTAAAACTGGGCAAACTGGCTATTGATATTAAACAATACGGCAATAGCAGGCAATATGGCTATTAATGAAAGAAATAAAGCTCCGGGTAAGGTAATTTTCGACATAATGGCGTCAATAAAGTCGGCTGTCGGTTTTCCGGGTTTTATGCCTGGGATAAAACCGTTATTGCGTTTCATGTCATCAGCAATATTCACGGTGTTGAGTGATATAGCTGTATAAAAGTAGGTGAACAGAATAATCAGTACCGCAAAGGTAAAGTTGTACCAGAATGAGGTATAATCTACAAATGCCCCTACAAATCCCTGTACACTTTCATTAGGGAAAAACTGTGCAATTGAAGACGGAATAAACATTAATGCCTGCGCGAAAATGATGGGCATTACCCCGGCTTGATTTACTTTGAGCGGAATGTACTGACGAACTCCCCCGTACTGGCGGTTTCCTTCAATGCGCTTGGCATATTGCACCGGAATTTTCCGAGTGCCCTGCACCAATAAGATTACCAGCGTAATTACTCCCAGCAGAGCTACCAATTCAATAAGAAATACTACAGGTCCGCCACCTGCTTCGTTAATTCTTGAATTCAATTCTGCAATAAATGAGAATGGAAGACGTGCAATAATACCAACCATGATGATAAGCGAAATTCCGTTACCCAATCCTTTATCGGTAATGCGTTCACCCAGCCACATAATAAATACAGTGCTGCAGGTAAGAATAACGATGGAAGTAAACATGAAGGTAAAATTCGAAATCATTTCAGGATTGGTAACTGAGAGGATGGCACTTGGGCTTTCGTTTTTCAAATTGATTAAGTAACCGAACGATTGAACAGCTGTGATAATAATAGTTAGGTAGCGGGTAAGCTGATTAATTTTTCTGCGACCGTCTTCCCCGTCTTTCTGCATTTTCTGGAATGACGGAATGGCCATAGTGAGTAATTGCACTACAATGGAAGCAGAAATATAGGGCATAATACCAAGTGCGAAAATAGAACCACGGGCAAATGCTCCACCCGCAAACATATTGATGATTCCTAAAATTCCATCTTTAGATTGCTGGTTTAATTGCTGAAGTTGATTAGGGTCAATGCCCGGAAGAACCACGTAGGTTCCGATACGGTAAATTACCAATAACCAAAGGGTATTCAGCAAGCGAACTCGCAAGTCCTCTATGCGGAAAATGTTTCGTATGGTTTCTATGAATCGCTTCATTTACTTTTCTCTGTCAAAAAAGTTTAAATTTTGTTAGCAGTTCCACCAGCAGTTTCAATAGCTTTTATAGCTGAAACAGAAAAAGCATTGGCGGTTATATCAACTTTGGCTGTCAACTCTCCACGACCTAATATTTTGACCAAATCGTTTTTAGATACTATACCATGTTTTTGAAATACGGCATGATCAAATTTGGTAATTTTAGCTTCATCAGCCATTTTCTGTATAGCGTCAAGATTTACACCTACGTATTCTACTCTGTTCAGGCTCTTAAATCCAAACTTAGGAACACGTCTTTGTAATGGCATCTGACCGCCTTCAAAGCCGGCTTTGTTTTTAGTACCAGAGCGTGAGCCGGCACCTTTATGTCCGCGTGTAGAAGTTCCACCGTGGCCTGAACCCTGGCCACGACCAATTCGCTTTCTTTTTTTGGTTGAACCTTCTGCGGGTTTAAGATTGCTTAAATCCATAATGATTAAATATTTTCAACTTTCAATAAGTGACTTACCTTGTTTACCATTCCTAATATCTGGGGAGTGGCTTCCAGTTCTACGCATTGATTAACCTTGGTTAAACCAAGAGCCCTTACAGTTCTCTTCTGGTTTTCGCTGCGATCGATGGTGCTTTTTAGCTGTGTAATTTTGATCTTCGACATTGTATTAACCATTAAAAACCTTCTTTAATCCTAATCCGCGATGTTGAGCTACCGTAAATGCATCACGCATGTTTACCAGTGCATCAATAGTTGCTTTTACTACGTTGTGCGGATTTGATGAGCCTTTTGATTTGGCAAGCACGTCAGTAATCCCGGCACTTTCCAAAACAGCACGCATGGCTCCACCGGCAATTACACCAGTTCCGTGTGAAGCTGGTTTAAGAAATACGTTACCACCGCAAAATTTACCAATCATTTCATGCGGTACGGTTCCGTTAATAATGGGAACTTTAATCAATGATTTTTTTGCATCATCAATTCCTTTGGTAATGGCATCGGTAACCTCGCTGGCTTTGCCCAAACCGTAACCTACAATACCTTTTCCATCGCCTACAACCACAATGGCTGAGAAGCTGAAGGTACGACCACCTTTGGTAACTTTGGCTACACGCTTAATGCTTACAACCCGTTCCTTAAGTTCGATGTCGCTTGATTTTACTCTTTTTATATTAGCTGTTGACATACTGTTTGCAATTAGAATTTAAGCCCCCCTTCACGTGCACCATCGGCCAGGCATTTAACGCGACCATGATACAAATACCCATTCCGATCAAAAATTACGGTTTCAACTCCGGCCTCACGTGCCTTTTCGGCAATTAGTTTTCCTACTAAAACAGCTTTGTCAGATTTGGTAATTTTATCGGTCAGGCTTTTTGACGAAGCAGAAGCCAGCGTACTACCTTTTACGTCATCTATGATTTGGGCATAGATGTCTTTATTGCTCCGGAACACAGATAACCTTGGTTTTTGGGCAGTGCCAAAAATGCGACTTCTGATTCTCTTTTTTATTTTTATTCTTCTTTCCGTTTTTACGTTGCTCATACGCTTACTTATTTACCAGCCGATTTACCAGCTTTTCTTCTCAATTGTTCGTTTACAAACTTGATACCTTTTCCTTTGTATGGCTCAGGTTTACGCAAGGACCTGATTTTAGCAGCAACTTGCCCGACTAACTGCTTGTCAGCACTCTCGAGGGTGATGATTGGGTTTTTACCTTTTTCAGTTTCAGCTTTCACTTTTACTTCCTTAGGTACTTCCATATAAATGTGGTGAGAATAGCCAAGGGTTAAGTCAAGAATTTGACCATCGGTGCTAGCTTTGTAACCTACACCCACCAGTTCCTGCTTTAATTGATATCCCTGTGTAACTCCGGTAACCATATTATTGATAAGTGAACGGTATAATCCGTGCAATGCCTTGTGACGTTTACTGTCAGTAGGGCGGGCAACGGTTAGAACTCCATTGTCAATTTCTAATTTAATATCCGGATCAATAGTTTGCTTCAGTTCGCCTTTTGGACCTTTAACGGTAACAGAGGTGGGGGTTGTTTTTACTTCAACTCCTGAAGGAACGGTAACGGGTAATTTTCCTATACGTGACATACTTTTACCTCCCTATTAATAAACATAACATAAAACCTCGCCACCTACATTGTTTAAGCGTGCTTCTTTATCGGTCATTACACCTTTTGAAGTGCTTAGAATGGCAATACCTAATCCATTTATTACTCTTGGCATGGTATCAACACCGGTATAGTTACGTAAGCCCGGACGGCTTATTCTTTTCATGGTGCGTATGGCCGGAGTTTTTGTAACCGGATGGTATTTGAGGGCAATCTTAATAACACCCTGATGATTGGCAACATCTTCGAATTTAAAATTCAGGATGTAGCCTTTGTCAAAAAGCACACGGGTAATTTCTTTCTTCAGTTTTGAAGATGGAATTTCCACAATGCGATGATTTGCTTTGATTGCATTTCTCACTCTGGTGAGATAATCTGAAATCGGATCTGTCATTTCTATTATACGTTGTTTAAGCTGCCCGGTAGTAAGCCATTTGGAATAACTCTTTCCGGCAAGCGTTGTTTGTTAATTTTTAAAGTTACCAACTGGCTTTAGTAACACCAGGAATTTTGCCCATGGATGCCATTTCGCGAAACATGTTACGGCAAAGACCGAAATCACGGATGTATCCGCGGGGACGGCCTGAAAGTTTGCAACGGTTTCTAAGGCGAACAGGTGAAGAATTACGTGGAAGTTTCTGTAAACCATTCCAGTCACCGGCTTCTTTAAGGGCTGCCCTTTTTTCAGCAAACCGTACTACCAGTTTCTCTCTTTTTACCTGTCTGGCTTTAATTGATTCTTTTGCCATTTGTGTTTACTTATTTTGATTTTTAAAAGGAACTCCAAATTCTTTCAGAAGTGACAAGCACTCTTCATCAGTAGAGGCATCTGTAACAAACGTGATGTCCATTCCCTGAATACGGCTTACTTTGTCAATATTAATCTCCGGGAAAATAATTTGCTCGGTTACTCCTAAAGTATAATTACCTCTACCGTCAAATCCTTTATCATTAACCCCGTTAAAATCACGTACTCGCGGTAGAGCAACAGAGATTAAGCGATCAAGAAATTCATACATTTTATCTCCACGTAAAGTTACGCGGGTACCAATGGGCATATTAGCCCTAAGTTTAAAGTTGGAAATATCTTTTCTTGATTTGGTAGGTACAGCTTTTTGTCCCGCAATAAGAGTCATTTCTCCTACGGCAACCTCTACCAGTTTTTTATCAGCTACCGCTGCCCCAACGCCTTGGTTGAGGCATATTTTGGTCAACCGTGGAACCTGCATTACGTTTTTGTAACCGAATTTTTCTTTCAGTGCAGGAACAACTGATTTTGTGTATTTTTCTTTAAGTCTGGGTGTATTCATTACTTAATTACCTCCCCTGTAGTTTTAGCGTATCGAACTAATTTTCCATTTTCGTCAGCCTTGCGACCAATGCGGGTAGGCTTTCCATCATTTCCAATAACTTTTAAATTAGAGATATGGATGGGAGCTTCTTTCTCTATAATTCCACCATTGGGATTTTGTGCGTTAGGCTTAGTGTGACGTTTTACAATATTTAAACCTTCAACTGTTGCACGGAGTTTTTGAGTAAAAATGGCAAGTACACGACCCTTCTGCCCTTTGTTGTCGCCACTAATCACCTGAACAGTATCGCCTTTTTTAATGTGCAGCTTTGGCTGCTTGTTAAATTTTCTTTGCATAATTAAAGTACCTCCGGTGCTAATGATACAATTTTCATAAACTGTTTTTCCCTCAGTTCCCTGGCTACCGGTCCGAAGATACGGGTAGCTCTTGGTTCATCGGCAGCATTGAGTAACACACATGAGTTATCATCAAAGCGAATATAGGAACCATCAGCTCTGCGTACTTCCTTTTTGGTTCGTACGATTACTGCTTTTGAAACAGTTCCTTTTTTAATGCCTCCTGAAGGAAGGGCATCTTTTACGGTGACCACAATTTTATCACCGATTGAAGCATAACGCTTGGCGGTTCCGCCTAATACTCGGATACAAAGAACTTCTCTTGCTCCGCTGTTATCAGCTACTTTCAGCCTGCTTTCCTGTTGTATCATGTTTACTTAGCCCTTTCTACTATTTCAACCAAACGCCATCTTTTATCTTTACTCAACGGACGAGTTTCCATTACGCGTACTACATCATTGATGTTGCATTCGTTTTTTTCGTCATGAGCTTTAAACTTGGAAGTTTTCTTTACAAACTTTCCATATTTGGGGTGCTTTACCTTACGTTCAACGGATACAGTAATGGTTTTATCCATCTTATTGCTCACCACTTTTCCGATGATTTCCTTACGTGTATTTCTTTCTACAGCTTCCATTTCTTACTTATTTATTACTTCCAGTTGCCTTTTTCTCATTTCAGTGAGAAGGCGGGCTATGGTAACCTTTGTTGCTTTGATCTGGCTTGGATTTTCAATGGGGGCAACCGTATGGTTAAACGTCATCTTAGCCAGTCGTGCTTTTTCGTCTTTTAATTTTGCCATCAACTCTTTTGACGACAATTCAACTATCTCATTATTTTTCATGATTAGCTCTTCTCTTTATTCTGAATAATCAGTTCTAACTACGAACTTGGTTGTTACCGGCAATTTTTGTGCAGCCAAACGCATGGCTTCTCTGGCAACGGCTACAGGAACTCCGTCTGCTTCAAACATGATTGTACCCGGTTTTACAATGGCAACAAAGTATTCAGGTGAACCTTTTCCTTTACCCATACGCACCTCAGCAGGCTTCTTGGTAATAGGTTTGTCAGGGAATATTCTGATCCAAACATTACCTTCTCTTTTCATGAATCGATTGATAGCAACCCTTGCAGCCTCTAACTGGCGGGAAGTGATGAAGGAAGGCTCAAGAGATTTGAGTCCGAATGATCCAAACTCAATACTGCTGCCCCGTGTGGCCAGACCTCTTACTCTTCCCTTTTGTTGCTTTCTAAACTTTTGACGTTTTGGTTGTAACATCTTATAAAATCTTATGAAACCTCAATTATTTTTTTCTTGATCTTCTTTTATCTCCGCCACGTTCTCCGCGGTGGTCACCTCTGCCTTTAGGGCCTCCGGCATTACCGCCATGTCCTCCTTTTTCGATCATCCCGATATTTGGAGAAAGATCGCGTTTCCCAAAAACTTCACCACGGCAAATCCACACTTTGATACCAATTTTTCCATAAACGGTGTTTGCTTCGCAAATGGCGTAATCTATATCGGCACGCAAGGTGTGAAGTGGAGTACGCCCTTCTTTGTATTGCTCGGTACGAGCCATTTCTGAGCCCGCTAAACGACCGGAAGCAATTACTTTAATGCCTTCAGCACCCATACGCATGGTAGAACCAATGGCTGTTTTTATGGCACGTTTAAAAGAAACACGACCTTCAATTTGAGCGGCAATTGAATCCCCGACCAGTTTTGCATCTAACTCAGGCCGTTTTATTTCAAAAATGTTAATTTGAACGTCTTTATTGGTAAGCTTTTTAATTTCTTCTTTTATCTTATCAACTTCTTGGCCGCCTTTCCCGATAACAATACCGGGGCGCGAAGTGTGAACAGTGATGATAATTCTTTTAATGGTTCGCTCAATAACAATTTTAGAGATCCCACCTTTAGGAATACGTGCAAAAAGATATTTGCGAATTTTTTCGTCTTCAATAAGTTTCTCAGCGAAATTTTTTCCACCGTACCAGTTGCTTTCCCAGCCTCTGATAATTCCAAGTCTTAATGCTATCGGGTTTACTTTTTGTCCCATATTATTTTTTACTCTTGCGTTGTGGTTGTTTCTTCTGTACTATTTACCGGATTCTTACTGTCAACAATCAGGGTTACGTGATTTGATCTTTTTCTTACACGGTATCCTCGTCCCTGTGGGGCAGGTCTCATCCTCTTAAGCATTGGGGCAATATCAACGAAAACTGTTTTAACAATTAGTTCGCTTTCTTCCACCCGAACACCTTCGTTTTTCTGACCCCAGTTGGCGATAGCAGATAACAACAATTTTTCTAAACGGATGGCATTATCCTGCTTGGCATTAAACTTAAGTATGCCTAAGGCTTTCTCCACACGTTGGCCGCGAATTAAATCGGCCAACAAACGCATTTTGCGTGGCGAGGTGGGGCAATTTTTTAACTTAGCTACTGCTTCCATGTTTACTTGTCTTTCTTAATCGGGTGACCTTTAAATACGCGTGTAGGGGCGAACTCACCAAGTTTATGCCCTACCATGTTCTCAGTTACATATACGGGTATAAACTTGTTGCCGTTGTGAACAGCAAAAGTTTGTCCCACAAAATCGGGAGTAATCATGGTTCTGCGCGACCATGTTTTAATCACCGCTTTCTTTTTGCTTTCGGCTTGAGCTAGAACTTTTTTTTCCAGCTTTATATCTACGAAAGGACCTTTTTTCAGCGAACGAGCCATATCTTCTTATTACTTCTTACGTCTTTCAATAATAAATTTAGAACTTGTCTTTTTAGGATGACGTGTTTTGTACCCTTTGGCAAGTAAGCCTTTGCGTGAGCGTGGATGCCCCCCTGAAGCACGACCTTCACCACCACCCATTGGATGATCTACCGGATTCATTGCAACAGGACGTGTACGTGGTTTACGACCTATCCAGCGGCTGGCACCTGCTTTACCTTTACGCTCAAGGGTGTGGTCGGGGTTTGATACTGAACCGATAGAAGCCATACAGTTAGAAAGAATCATGCGGGTTTCGCCTGAACTTAATTTAACAATGGCATATTTACCGTCACGGTTCTGCAACTGAGCAAATGAACCTGCGCTGCGAGCAAGTTTACCTCCCTGACCGGGTTGCATCTCTATATTATATATGATACTTCCCAATGGAATTACAGTAAGCGGAAGCGCATTCCCAATTTCTGGAGCGGCTTTTGTGCCCGACATTATAGTTTGTCCTACTTTAATTCCTTGTGGAGCCAGAATATAACTTTTTTCTCCATCAGTATATTCAACCAGCGAGATAAATGCTGAACGGTTTGGGTCATATTCAATCGTTTTTACAGTAGCTTCCATATCTACCTTGTTACGTTTGAAATCTATAATTCTGTATTTACGCTTATGACCTCCGCCAATATAGCGCATGGTCATTTTACCGGAATTGTTACGCCCTCCTGATGCTTTTACTGGAACGGTAAGGCTTTTTTCAGGTATATTGGTTGTAATCTCTTCGTACGAGTTTACAACTCTGAACCTGGTGCCCGGTGTTACTGGTCTTAATCTTCTAACTGCCATGACTTATCTTAAACGTTTTCAAAAAAATCAATTACCTGACCTTCTTTAAGTGTAACAATCGCTTTTTTATAAGCAGGTTTCCTGCCTACTGATAACCCTTTACGAGTGAATCGGGTTTTATTTTTTCCTGCATGAATCAGGGTGCTGATAGTGGTTACATTCACATTGTACATTTTTTCAATTTCAGATTTTATCTGTGTTTTGGTAGCCAGTTTATCAACGATGAAACCGTATTGCTTTAACTTATCGGTTAAGGCAGTCATTTTTTCGGTTATTATCGGCTTCTTCAGTACGCTCATTGCTTACTTATTTAATGTTTCTTCAATTGCTTTAACAGAGGTCTCAAGTAAAATTACGTTTTTAGCATTCATAATCTCATAAGTGTTAAGATCTGCTGCTTTCATTACTCTGGCTTTAGCCAAATTTCTGCTGGAGAGGTAGAGGTTTTTGTTGTAGTCAGAAACTACCATCAGCGTTTTAGAGTCATTTAGTTTCAAGTTTTCCAGAATGCTGATGTATTCCTTTGTTCTTGGCGAGTTCAGGTTGAACTCTTCAAGTACAATAATATTGTTTTCTTTTGCTTTATAGCTAAGGGCTGATTTACGGGCAACCTGCTTTAACTTTTTATTCAGTTTAAAACTGTAATCGCGGGGACGGGGGCCATGGATACGAGCTCCGCCAACGAAAGTACCACTCTTGATACTGCCTTTACGCGAACCACCGGTTCCTTTTTGGCGATGCAATTTTTTGGATGAACCACTTACCTCGCTTTTCTCTTTTGCCTTATGAGTTCCCTGGCGCTTATTGGCAAGAAACTGTTTTACGTCAAGCCAGATAGCATGGTCATTCGGCTCTACCGAGAACACTTCTTCAGTAAGCTTCACCTTGCGGCCTGTTTCGTTTCCCTGTGTGTTTAATACAACTAATTCCATCTTACTTTTCAACTAATACAAATGAACCTTTAGGACCGGGAACAGCACCTTTTACAACGAGGAGGTTCTGATCCTTGATTACCTTAATAATTTCAAGGTTTGTTTTCTTTACTCTGACACCACCCGTACGACCGGCCATGCGCATTCCTTTAAATACTTTGGAAGGGAATGAGGAAGCTCCAATTGATCCGGGAGCACGTTGGCGATCATGCTGACCGTGAGTATTTCCTCCAACACCACTAAATCCATGACGCTTCACAACGCCTTGAAATCCTTTACCCTTTGATGTACCTACTACGTCAACAAATTCGCCTTCGGCAAATAGCTCAACGGTGATAGTATCCCCAAGGTTTAATGGATTCTCGAATCCTTTGAATTCAGCCATTTTAGATTTAGGTCCACTGTTGGCTTTCTTCATATGACCCATGATGGCTTTTGGGGTATTCTTTTCTTTGCGGTCACCAAATGCAAGTTGGATGGATTTGTATCCGTCCGTCTCTTCATTTTTCACCTGAGTGACTACGCATGGACCAGCCTGAACAATGGTACAGGCCACGGCCTTACCGTTTTTGTCGTAAATGCTGGTCATTCCTATTTTTTTACCTATGATACCTGACATGATCAAACTTTAATTTCTACGTCAACACCGCTGGGCAGTTCCAATTTCATTAATGCATCAACTGTTTTTGCAGTTGAACTGTAAATGTCAAGAAGCCTCTTGTAGGAGCACAATTGAAATTGCTCTCTGGCTTTCTTGTTTACGTGGGGTGAACGAAGTACTGTATAAATCTTCTTCTCTGTTGGCAACGGAATGGGTCCGCTTACCACAGCACCGGTTGATTTAACTGTACGAACAATTTTCTCCGCACTTTTGTCAACGAGGTTGTAATCGAATGACTTTAATTTAATTCTAATCTTCTGGCTAACCATTTTTATTAAGCTTTTGCTGCTTTACCGTTTACTTTAGCTAATACCTCATCGGCAATCATTCTTGGTGTTTCAGCATAGTGCGAAAACTCCATAGTTGATGTTGCTCGACCGGAAGTAATGGTACGTAGAGTGGTTACGTAACCAAACATTTCTCCAAGTGGAACCTTTGCCTTAATTACCTGCGAACCTGCACGCGTATCCATTCCTTCCATCATCCCTCTGCGTTTATTAAGGTCACCTATCACATCACCCATATTTTCTTCAGGGGTAAGTACCTCCACTTTCATAATTGGCTCAAGAAGCACAGGGCCTGCTTTGCGACAAGCTTCTTTAAATGCAATCTTGGCTGCCATCTCAAAAGAGAAGGAGTCAGAATCCACCGGGTGGTATGATCCGTCAAACAAACGAACTTTAATGCTGTCAACCGGATATCCTGCCAATACACCATTGGTCATGGCAGAATCAAATCCTTTTTGTACCGAAGGAATAAATTCACGTGGGATTGAACCTCCCACAATTTCGTTTACAAACTCCAATCCCGGTTTTTCAGGATTGCCCGGCAATAATTCAAATTGAATATCGGCAAATTTACCACGACCACCTGTTTGTTTTTTATACACTTCACGGTGTTCAACATTCTTGGTAATTGCTTCTTTATAGGCAACCTGCGGGGCTCCCTGATTACACTCTACTTTGAATTCACGTCTTAATCTGTCAACAATAATCTCAAGGTGTAATTCACCCATTCCGGAGATTACGGTTTGTCCGGTATCTTCATCTGTTTTTACGCGGAAAGTAGGATCTTCTTCGGCCAATTTAGCCAATGATGTTCCGAGTTTATCAGAATCAGCCTGAGTTTTTGGTTCAATAGCTAAACCTATTACCGGATCAGGAAAATCCATTGCTTCCAGTACAATCGGATGTTTTTCGTCACACAAAGTATCTCCGGTGCGAATATCTTTAAAACCTACGGCTGCACCAATATCTCCGGCACCCAGTGCATCAATTGGGTTTTGCTTATTGGCGTGCATCTGGAAAATACGGGATATACGCTCTTTATTACCACTGCGGGTGTTGAGTACGTAAGAACCTGCATCCAGCTTGCCCGAGTAGGCACGCATAAAGGCTAAACGACCTACATAGGGGTCAGTAGCAATTTTAAATGCCAATGCGGTAAAAGGCTCATCAAATGACGGATGTCTTTCAACAGCCTCACCTGTGTCGGGATTAGTACCGGTAATATGTTCTTTATCCATCGGGCTTGGCAATAATTCCATTACCAGGTCGAGCATGGTTTGAACACCTTTGTTTTTGAATGAAGAACCGCAAACCATAGGAACTATTTTCATAGCTACCGTTGCTTTACGCAAGGCATCCAGAATTTCGCGTTCTGAGATAGATGTTGGATCATCAAAAAACTTCTCCATCAGCGTATCATCAAATTCAGACACGGCTTCTAAAAGTTTTTCACGGTATTCAGTCGCTTCTTCAATCATATCTTCGGGAATAGGAACTACTTCGTAGGTCATTCCTTTATCGGTTTCATTCCAAACCATTCCGCGGAAGTTGATTAGATCAACTACTCCTTTAAAATTATCTTCAGCACCTAAAGGTAACTGAAGCGGCACTGCGTTGCTGCCCAACATTTCCTTCACCTGTTTTACCACGTTTAAGAAGTCGGCACCGGCACGATCCATTTTATTTACGAATCCAATACGGGCAACGTTGTAGTTATTAGCCAAACGCCAGTTGGTTTCCGACTGTGGTTCTACTCCGTCAACTGCCGAGAATAAGAATACCAACCCGTCTAACACGCGAAGGGAACGATTTACTTCAACGGTAAAGTCAACGTGGCCGGGAGTGTCAATGATATTGATATGATACTGTTGATCACGGTATTTCCAGAACACAGTAGTAGCAGCCGAAGTAATGGTGATACCCCGTTCCTGCTCCTGAACCATCCAGTCCATGGTAGCAGCACCATCATGCACTTCACCTATTTTGTGATTTACACCGGCATAGTATAAAATACGCTCTGTTGTTGTGGTTTTACCCGCATCAATATGAGCTGCAATTCCAATATTACGTGTATATTTTAAGTCTCTTGACATTTCTTATTCCTCGTTCTTATACTCTAAAGTGTGAGAAGGCTTTGTTAGCTTCAGCCATTTTGTGGGTATCGTCTTTCTTCTTTACAGAAGCACCTTCCCCTTTTGAAGCAGCCACAATTTCTCCGGCTAATTTCTCGGCCATTGATTTTTCGTTGCGCGAACGGGCATAGTTAATCATCCATTTCATCCCCACGGCTATTCTTCTGTCGGCAGGAACTTCCATTGGAATCTGGAAAGTGGCACCACCAACACGTCTTGCTTTCACCTCAACGGTAGGCATTACATTGTTCAGAGCCTTTTTCCATACATCTAAACCACGCTCCTGTGTTTTTTTCTCTACAATGTCCAAGGCTCCGTAGAATACAGAAAAGGCAGTGGTTTTTTTACCCTGCCACATCATGTTATTTACGAAACGGGTCACCAGCACATCGCTAAATTTAGGATCGGGTGACAGAATTCTTTTTTTAGCTCTCGACTTTCTCATCTTACTGCTATGCGATTATTTTTTGCCTTTCCCTTTAGCCGGAGCTGCTGCTACACCTGCTTTAGGTTTTTTAGTACCGTATTTCGATCTTCTTTGATTTCTGCCTTCCACTCCGGCTGTATCCAGGGCACCACGAACAATGTGGTAACGCACTCCTGGAAGGTCTTTTACTCTTCCGCCACGTACCAGCACAATCGAGTGTTCCTGAAGGTTATGACCTTCACCGGGAATGTAGGCATTCACTTCATTCTTGTTGGTAAGCCTTACACGGGCTACCTTACGCATAGCCGAGTTTGGCTTTTTAGGCGTAGTAGTATAAACACGGGTGCAAACACCTCTGCGCTGCGGGCATGAATCGAGGGCCGGAGACTTGCTCTTCCACTCGGGGGTGCTGCGACCTTTTCTTACAAGTTGTTGTATGGTTGGCATAACTTTTTAATGCAAAACTTTTCGAAATTGGGACGGCAAAGGTAAGGGGAGTAAAACATATTTACAAGAGATTGAGAATAAATCTTTAAATTTTTTCACCCCGCTCTAATCTCTTGGAATCAAACACTTTTGCGTTATGTTTGGTGCTCAAAAGGGACGCGAAAGTAAGTCTTTAATTTTAAACCACAAGAGCTATGTTCCGACTTTCAACTATTTATTTATTTCTGCTGATTATTTCAGCTCCCTTACGGTTGTTAGGGCAGGCTGAAATTAAGTTAATTGATTCAAGTAAAGCTGATTGTAGTTTTAGGGGGCTATCTGTAGTCACGGATAAAATAGTTTGGGTGAGCGGGAGCAAAGGCACCGTGGGCCGGTCGGTGGACGGGGGCCAAACCTGGACCTGGACCAAAGTGCCGGGTTTTGAAAAGTCGGATTTCCGGGATATTGAAGCCTTTGATAAAAACCGGGCGGTGATCATGGCCTCGGGTACCCCTGCCATTATTTTAAAAACAGTGGATGGAGGCCAAACCTGGAAACTGGTTTTTAAAGATGACAGGCCTGAAATGTTTTTGAATGCCATGGATTTTTGGGATAAAAAACGGGGTATGATGGTGGGAGATCCTATAAACGGACATTTTGTGTTGCTGGAAACCAAAGACGGAGGAGACAGTTGGAAGTTATGGGATACCAGCCTTTGTCCCATAGCTTTAGATAGTGAAGCGGTGTTCGCTGCGAGTGGAACGAGTTTGAGGTTTTTTAGGGATAAGGCTAAGATTGCTTTTGTTACAGGGGGTAAATATTCACGAGTAGTTCTATACCAGACGTGTCCGCAATTTACGGTGTCTGCATTTCTACCCATGACAAATGGAAAGCCTTCGCAAGGAACCTTTTCGTTTGCAATTAATAAAAAAGGAAACTTGGTTTATGTAGGAGGTGACTATAGCAACGATACAAGCCAACAACAAACCTTTTTTTACATAGATGAAAAAGCCAATGAAATTTTTGTAAAAGCCCCTTCTGGATATCGTTCGGGTGTGGAATTCTTAAGCGGTAACAAGGTAAGGGTTATTTCCAGTGGTACCAAAGGGGTTGACTTATGTAATTATAAATCGTGTGGTTCGCATAATTGTTGGGAGTGTAATCAGGTTAGCACCTCTGGCTTCCACGCAGTCTGCAAAGCCAAAAAAGGCAAAGCTGTTTTTTTAGCAGGCAGCAAAGGGCGTATAGGTAAACTCATTTATTAAGTTTAAAGTTTCTTGTTTAAAGTTTAAAGTTTTTCTGCGAGTTAGCTTTGCTGAGCTAAAGGTTCAGCGGGAAATAAACAATATTCTGTAGATTTGGCCTGATGAAGAAATTCATCACCCGCAATATTCTTATCTTATCCTTTGTAAGCCTTATTTACCGATGTGGCCGGTGAAATGCTGTACTCGGTGATGCCCATTTACCTGAAGGAAATAGGATTTACCATTGTACTTATTGGTTTATTGGAAGGTGTGCCGAGGCTACTGCAGGTTTAAGCAAGGGTTTTTTGGGTAAGTGGAGTGATCAAACGGAAGGCGCCTGCCCTTTGTACAATTGGGCTATTTGTTGAGTGCCATTAGCAAGCCGCTCATGGTCGTATTTAGTATTTCCATGTGGGTGTTTGATGCCCGCGCCCGTGATGCCATGCTCTCTGCCGAAACCTCCAGATTTATTTTTTTGCACCGAAAAGAAAACGAAACTACTGGCAGAATGATGGCGGTGATTGGAATGAAATAATTAAATTTCACTTCTGTTTAAATCCACCTGCTTTCCAAGTTCTAAAGAAACTTGACCAAGCCAGCGGATCAAGCACTCGAATAGGTGGCGCCTGCCCCAAGTAATAATACTTAGCGGCTTCATAGTTCATCATTGTTCGCTGGCTTTCCCGCCCGTCAATAGGCATAGTGCGTTGCAGTTTAGCTAATTTTTCTTTCTCGGTATTGGCAAGAGCCTGTGAGTATTCATCCGTTTGCCCAGTAGCTAAAAAACGGTCTATTTCTTCCTTACTTGGCCATGGCCTTATCACTGTTTCGTTCAGGTAAATGGTATCCTCGCGCATCAGTTGTATCCACGAATATTTTGAAGTACTCAAATCTTTTGGAATCACCGTGTACATGGTTTTATAACCAATAGCTCTGAACATAATGGAATCACCCGCCCTGGCCACAAAATTAAAAAATCCGTCCCCATCTGCCATGCTTCCTTTGGTTGTTCCCACAATGGTAATAGAAGCATAGGAAACTGCTTTAAGGCTATCATGTGATAATACGATACCTGAAAACTGAATATACTTTGGAGAAACACCAGCAGGTTTTGTATTACCGCTATTCCCGGTTTGGGCAAATACACCCGCCACTGCTGCTATCAATAACCCACATGCTAAAACGAGCCTGCTCATACACTTAATTTTTGATAGTCAAAGTTAGCCATTTTTGTGCCACTAATAAACGAATGAGCTTAAAAAATAATACCGCACAAAATAGTAATGGCTACCACAATGGGAGGAGACAGACGAAAGAAATACAATACCGCTGAGGTAAGTGCTACAATAATCAGATTAAGGGTACTAAAGCCCAAGGGTTCAAACAGCAAATAAGCCGATGCCACTACCAGCCCGGCAGAAGATGCATTAATACCTGATATAGCTTTCTGAATACGCGGGTGACCTTTGAATTGATCCCAAATAGGATAAAGAAAAAAGATGAGTAAAATGCCCGGTAGAAAAATACCAAGACTGCCCACAATAGAACCTAATAAAATACCTGAAATACCCCATTGACTCATGCTCATTCCGCAGGCAAATGAAGAAAAACTAAACACCGGCCCCGGAATGGATTGCAGCAACCCCAGCCCCGTGATAAAATCCTGTGCACTCATGTATTCCCTAAAATTTACAAACTGCTCATAAATCATGGGAATAAGTACATTGCCTCCGCCAAATACAATACTTCCGTAGCGGTAGGTGTTTTCAAATAACAGAAATGGGCGTGCAGCTTGTTGCCCATAGTTTGATTTGACATAAGCCGCCACTGCTGCCGAAATCAGAAAAATAGAAACAAAGAGAATAAAATTATCCCATCGCACATTGGTGATGCGGTAATACCCCTCCAGTTTTTTTTTGTCAGTAAAATTAGAAACTACGCCCCCAAACAACAGAATAATGGGAAAAACCAAAGGAGTGCGCATGAAAATAGCTGCCTGAGCGGCAATAATAAGTAAGAGCAATTCGGTGATGGTTTTGGCAAACATTTGCCCAATGCTTACTGCCGCGTACACCATAAACCCAATTGCCATGGGCTGAATGTATTTAAGGCAACTCAAATCAATACTTGAACTTCCGTAAGAACTCAATAACACAGCCAGAAAAAACATGATAACACTAGCGGGAAATACCCATACAGCAAGAGTGATAAATGCCAACATAGGACCGCCTAATTTAAATCCGATGGCCGTAACCGTTTGTGTGGAAGTGGGGCCAGGCAACATCTGGCAAAACGAGTTAAGTTCTTTCAAATCCTCTTGGGTGATATAGTGTTTTTTTGCTACCAGTCTCTTTAAAAACTGAACAAAATGCACCTGAGGTCCACCAAAAGCAGTTATAGATAAAACAAATACGTCCTTGATAAAAACAAGCTGCTTCAGCTTTCGGATGCGTATATTTGTATGCCTGCTCAACTGAAAAATGAATTTAAATTTCCGATACGAAGGTACATTACCCTCGATAAAATTATTAATAAAAGGAAAAATGCCAAAAAATAACATTTTGGCAACCTTGTTTGTTGGTATCTTTTGGGTGAGTTGTACTAATCCTGCTCAGAAATTTACCACAGAAACTGCTCAATTAGACACTATTCGCTCCCAAATAAATACCATGAAAGTTTGGTTTATGGTTGATGAACACAAAATAAGCAAACGCTATAAACACCTTACACAACAGGATAGCATTATTCAATTAACCAACTTATCCGAGCAACTTCCAAAAGACTTAGGCCTGTCCATTGAAGAATTTAGGGCAATTCCGAATATTTATAGAAACTACCTGAACCTGTTTAAACAACAACAACGGCAACTCGACTCGCTTACGCAAAGCACCGATAGTTTACAAAACCTGCTATACAGCGAATCAATAGGACGAAGAAAATTCAGGAAATTACTGGAGATCCACAAACAATGCACCAACAACCTGCAACTGGAGGTTGAAGCAACTGTTAAAAAAACCATAGAGGTTGAACCCACCTACAAGCGTATTCAGCCACATATCGACTCACTGGAACAATCAGCGATTAAGCTTGGGCAGTAGGACCCCCAAAAGTAAGCGGAAGACCCGGAATATCGTCCTGTACCTTAATGGTACCAAAATTCTCCTCAAACTTGATGATATTATCCGACAATGCCATCAACAAACGTTTAGCATGCATTGGAGTTAATAAAACCCGTGACTTAACTTTTGCCTTAGGAACCCCAGGCATAATGCGTACAAAGTCTATCACAAACTCACTGTTTGAATGGGTAATTATGGCTAGATTGGAATACGTTCCTTCAGCTATTTCTTCTGATAACTCAATATTGAGTTGATTTTGATTTTCGTTTTTGTTGCTATCCATACTACAAAGGTAACTTTTTTTTAATTTAGGAAACGAAGAAGGAAAAAACCTGCATATCGCGGGTGTGATCGCCCATGATGAATATTAAACAGGCGTCTTGCATGCATAATAGGTAAGCAAGATGTTTACTGATAGTAGTCTCTTGCGCTATTGGTTAGTTGCCTTAGTACATCCCCCAACCCCCTTCTCCAGCATTGCAATCTCATGCTGCAAGGGAGACCTAAACAAAAAGAGTCCGCCAACTTTACTGACGGACTCTTTTTGTTTAGCCAAAGCGTTATTAGTTGGCCTTGGCTGCTTCTAAAGCTTCTTGTTTTGAAGCCATAAGTGATTCGTATTCTTCGCGCGAACCAACTACTAACTTATCGTAGGCGCGGTTTCCCGTACCGGCAGGAATGAGGTGACCAACGATCACATTCTCCTTCAAACCTAATAATTCATCTACCTTACCATTAATAGCGGCTTCGTTCAGCACCTTAGTAGTTTCCTGGAATGATGCGGCACTCATAAAGCTATGTGTACCCAGTGAGGCACGAGTAATTCCCTGTATCATCGCTCCTGCTGTAGCTGGAATTGCATTACGCACTTCAACTAATTTCTGGTCTTTACGTTTCAGCATTGAGTTCTCGTCACGCAGCTTGCGTACACTCACAATTTGTCCCGCTTTAAGGTTATTTGAATCACCTGCATCAATAACCACTTTCTTGTCGTAAATCCAGTCGTTCTCCTCAATAAAATCAAATTTATCAGCAGCCTCACCCTCAAGGAAACGGGTATCGCCCGGATCTTCAATTTCCACCTTCTGCATCATTTGGCGCACAATCACCTCAATATGTTTATCGCTGATTTTTACCCCCTGCAAACGGTATACTTCCTGAATTCCGTTGGTGATATAACGTTGTACTGAAAGTGGTCCTTCAATACGCAGAATATCCTGCGGACTAATGGCACCATCAGATAATGGAGTTCCTGCTTTTACGAAATCATTTTCCTGAACAAGGATATGCTTAGAAAGAGAAACAAGGTATTTTTTTACTTGTCCGTCACGTGACTCGATGATGATTTCACGGTTACCACGTTTAATACCTCCGAAAGATACTACACCGTCAATCTCCGTAACCACTGCCGGATTAGAAGGATTACGTGCTTCAAACAATTCGGTTACTCGCGGAAGACCTCCGGTAATATCTCGTGTTTTACCAATAGTACGAGGTATTTTCACCAGAATCTGCCCAGCTACCACCGCTTCTTTATCTTCAGCGGCAAGGTGAGCTCCTACCGGAAGATTGTATTCTTTCAATACTTCACCTTTTTTATCAACGATTTGAATGGAAGCAATACGAGTTTTATCACGACTTTCAATAATCACCTTTTCTTTGTGCCCGGTTTGCTCATCACTTTCTTCGCGGAAAGTAATACTCTCGATAATATTCGAGAATTGCACCTTACCGGCAAATTCCGAAAGAATTACTGCATTGTATGGATCCCAACTGCAAAGCAAATCTCCCTTGGCAACTTTTTGTCCGTCTTTCACCATTAAATGCGCTCCGTAAGGAATATTCACAGTGATGATGATGGCACGAGTTTTTTCGTCCAGAATTTTCACTTCACCTTGACGACCGAGTACAATTTGCACTTCGCCCTCATCGGTTTTGAAACCAACGCTACGCACTTCTTCGAACTCCAGAATACCTCCAAATTTAGCTGTGAGTTGTGACTCGGCAGCAATATTAGATGCAGTACCACCCACGTGGAAGGTCCGAAGTGTAAGCTGGGTACCCGGCTCACCTATTGACTGAGCCGCAATAACACCAACCGCTTCTCCGTCTTGCACCATACGACCTGTTGAAAGGTTGCGCCCATAACATTTAGCACAAATACCAAATTTGGTTTCGCAGGTTAACGCGGAACGGATTTCCATTGATTCAATGGCTGAATTTTCAATTTTATTCGCAATATCTTCGGTTATCTCCTCGCCCGATTTAACAAGCAATTCTCCTGTTATAGGATCGTAAGTATCATGTAAAGATACGCGGCCTAATACGCGTTCATATAAACTTTCAACTACCTCCTCGTTATCTTTCAAAGCTGAAATAGGAATACCCCGAAGTGTTCCGCAATCTACTTCTGAAACTACAACGTCCTGAGCCACGTCATGCAACCTACGGGTAAGGTAACCTGCATCAGCTGTTTTCAAAGCTGTATCTGCAAGACCCTTACGGGCACCGTGAGTAGAGATAAAATATTCAAGCACCGAAAGTCCTTCTTTAAAGTTGGAAAGAATAGGATTCTCGATAATTTCACCCGTTCCACCACTTAAGTTTTTCTGTGGTTTTGCCATCAATCCCCTCATACCTCCCAACTGACGAATTTGTTCTTTCGATCCACGCGCCCCTGAGTCAAGCATCATGTAAATTGGATTGAAACCTTGGCGGTCGGATGAAATTTGTTTTAACAACGTATCAGAAATACGCGAGTTGACACGAGTCCAGATATCAATTACCTGATTATAGCGTTCGTTATTGGTGATGAAACCATTGTTGTAGTTACTCCAGATTTCTTCCACTTCCTGTTGGGCTTCGCTAATGAATTTTAGTTTCTCATCAGGAACGCGCACGTCTGAAAGGTTAAAAGAAAGACCTCCTTTGAATGCATTATGATAACCAAGTTCTTTAATGTCATCTAGGAATTTGGCCGTAACGGCAGTGCCGAATTGTTTTACAATACCCCCGATAATATCACGCAGGTTCTTTTTAGTCAATGTTTCGTTTATGAAACCGTGACCTTTTGGAACAACCTGATTGAAGATAACACGACCAACAGTAGTTTCGAATAACACATTTTCAATTTCACCTTTATCATTTTTCACATCTACTTTTACTTTGATGAATGAGTGCATAGCAACCCTCCCTTCATTGTAGGCAATGATTACCTCCTCAGGTGAATAAAAACGCAACCCTTCACCCAAGGCTTTGTGGGTATCAATACCTCTGCGCCCTTTGGTGATGTAATACAATCCCAACACCATGTCTTGAGAAGGAACGGTGATAGGTGTACCATTGGCCGGGTTCAATACGTTATGTGGTGCCAGCATCAGCATCTGTGCTTCTAAAATAGCAGCATTGCCCAGCGGTACGTGAACCGCCATCTGGTCACCATCAAAATCCGCGTTAAACCCCGTACACACCAATGGGTGCAACTGAATTGCTTTTCCTTCAATCAACTTAGGTTGGAAGGCCTGAATACCTAACCTGTGAAGAGTAGGGGCTCGATTAAGCAATACAGGGTGACCTTTCAGAATGTTTTCGAGTATATCCCAAATAACTGCCTCTTTACGATCAACTAATTTTTTAGCCGATTTAACGGTTTTAACAATACCCCTTTCAAGTAGTTTACGAATAATAAATGGTTTGAATAACTCAGCCGCCATCCCTTTAGGAATACCACATTCGTGCAATTTAAGAGTTGGTCCTACCACAATTACAGAACGGCCTGAGTAGTCAACCCGTTTACCAAGCAGGTTCTGACGAAAACGTCCCTGTTTACCTTTAAGCATATCACTTAAAGATTTTAACGGACGATTACCTTCTGTTTTAACAGCACTCACTCTTCGGGTATTGTCGAGTAATGAGTCAACTGCTTCCTGCAACATGCGTTTCTCGTTGCGTAAGATTACCTCGGGTGCTTTTATTTCAATCAAACGTTTTAATCGGTTGTTACGAATGATTACTCTGCGGTAGAGGTCATTCAAATCAGACGTAGCAAAACGGCCACCTTCCAATGGTACTAATGGACGCAATTCAGGAGGAATAACCGGAAGAATTTTAATCACCATCCACTCCGGGCGATTTTCGGCTTTCTCATTAGCAGAGCGGAAACTCTCAATTACTTTCAGACGTTTTAGTGCTTCCGTTTTGCGTTGCTGAGAAGTTTCGTTGGCCGCCTGATGACGTAAACTGAATGAAAGGTCGTCCAATTTGGTACGTGATAACAAATCCCACAAGGCATCACCACCCATTTTAGCAACAAATTTGTTAGGGTCTGTATCATCTAGATACTGATTCTCTTTTGGTAACGAATCAAGAATATCGAGGTATTCTTCTTCGGTTAATAAATCTAGGTAATTGGTTCCGTCTTGTGCCTTAATCCCCGGCTGAATAACGATATAGCGCTCGTAATAAATCACCATATCCAGCTTTTTGGTAGGAACACCTAACAGGTACCCAATTTTATTTGGCAATGACCGGAAGTACCAGATATGTGCAACAGGAACTACCAAATTGATATGTCCCATGCGTTCTCTACGCACTTTCTTTTCTGTAACCTCAACCCCGCAACGATCGCAAACAATCCCTTTGTACCGGATACGTTTGTATTTTCCGCAATGACATTCAAAATCCTTTACCGGACCGAAAATGCGCTCGCAAAACAACCCACCCATTTCAGGCTTATATGAACGGTAGTTGATGGTTTCTGGTTTGGTAACCTCACCGTACGATCTTTGCAGAATCGTTTCAGGAGAAGCAAGACTAATCTTAATCTTGGTGAAGTTGCTTTTTAATTTTATATCTTTCTTAAATGACATGTAATACTCTCCTCCTTAATTAATCAATGGTAATTTCAAGACCTAATCCTCTTAACTCGTGAACCAACACGTTGAACGATTCTGGAATGCCTGGGGTAGGTAAGTTATCTCCTTTCACAATGGCTTCATAAGTTTTGGCCCGACCCACAATATCATCAGACTTAACAGTAAGAATTTCCTGAAGAATGTTTGATGCACCAAATGCCTCGAGTGCCCAAACCTCCATCTCACCAAAACGCTGACCGCCAAACTGAGCTTTACCGCCCAATGGTTGTTGCGTAATGAGCGAGTAAGGCCCAATAGAACGTGCGTGCATCTTATCATCAACCATATGACCAAGTTTCAACATATAAATAATACCTACTGTTGTTTTCTGGTGGAAACGCTCTCCGGTCAATCCATCGTACAGGTAAACGGCTCCGTCAATAGGGAGTTTGGCTTCACTCATATATTTTTCAATATCCTCAATGGAAGCTCCGTCAAAAATAGGTGTTGCGAATTTAACACCAAGTTCTTTTCCGGCCCATCCCAATACGGTCTCGTAAATCTGTCCAAGGTTCATACGGGAAGGCACACCCAATGGGTTTAATACGATGTCAACAGGGGTTCCGTCTTCCAGAAAAGGCATATCTTCTTCACGTACAATACGGGCTACAATACCCTTGTTACCATGGCGACCTGCCATCTTATCACCAACTTTAAGCTTACGCTTATCGGCAATGTATACCTTGGCAAGCTTAAGAATACCCGCAGGTAATTCATCGCCCACCTGTATAGCAAATAACTTACGCTTGTAATCTGCGATTATATCGTTGGCTGCTACTTTATAGTTGGAAAGAATTTCTTTAATCAGGTCATTTTTCTCTTTATCCGTTGTCCAGTTATTGGCATTGATATTTGTGTAGTCAATATCCATCAATTGTTTTTGGGTAAACTTGGTTCCTTTTGGTATCAACTCTTCATTGTACACATTGGTTACCCCCTGCGAAGTTTTACCATTTACTACGGTAAACAATTTATCAACCAACACTCCTTTCAATGCTGCCATTGCCTTGTTATGTTCGTCTTCAATTTTACTTACTTTAGTTTTTTCTTCGCCCTTTGTAGCCTTATCTTTTTTAGTTCGTGCAAAAAGTTTTTTATCAATGATAATGCCTGAGGTTGAAGGTGGTGCCTTCATTGAAGCATCTTTGACATCACCGGCCTTGTCGCCAAAAATGGCACGGAGCAACTTCTCTTCTGGAGAAGGTTCTGTTTCGCCCTTAGGGGTGATTTTACCTATAAGAATATCTCCTTCATGAACCTCGGCACCTACACGAATCAATCCGTTTTCGTCTAGGTTACGGGTAGCTTCTTCGCTCACGTTAGGGATATCATTGGTTAATTCTTCTTCGCCTCGTTTTGTATCACGAACTTCCAGTTCGTATTCGGTGATGTGAATGGAGGTAAACCAATCTTCCTTAGCTACACGTTCTGAAATTACAATCGCATCCTCAAAATTATATCCCTGCCATGGCATAAAAGCCACTTTTAGGTTTCGACCCAAAGCCAGTTCACCCTGATCAGTAGCGTGACCTTCGCACAATACATCGCCTTTTTTCACCAGTTGCCCTTTGCTCACCACAGGACGCTGATTGAGGCATGTATTCTGGTTAGTTCTTCTGAATTTGGTTAGCGGATATGATTTTACACTTCCGCTGAAATTAACAAGCAAATCCTTTTCAGTTTGCTCATATTTGACCCGAATTTCATTTGCATCTACAAACTCTACCACACCCGTTCCTTCAGCAACTATAAGTGCACGTGAATCTCGAGCCACTTTTCCTTCAAGTCCGGTTCCTACAATTGGAGCCTGTGGTCGGATAAGCGGCACGGCTTGGCGTTGCATGTTTGAACCCATCAATGCACGGTTTGCATCATCATGCTCCAAAAATGGAATCATAGATGCCGCAATAGATACAATTTGATTTGGAGCTACGTCCATATAATCCAATTTCTCTGGATCCACCATCGGGAAGTCGCCTTCGAAACGAGCTTTTACTTTTTGATCAACAAAGTTTCCGTCTTTAGCCACTTGTGCATTTGCCTGTGCAATCACTTTGCCGTCCTCGTCTTCGGCACTTAAGTAAACCACCGGTTTATCAACAACTACTTTACCTTCAACTACCGCACGATAAGGAGTCTCAATGAATCCCATTCCGTTAATACGGGCATGAACACACAGTGATGAAATCAACCCGATATTCGGACCTTCAGGAGTTTCAATAGTACACAAACGGCCATAGTGGGTATAATGAACGTCACGAACCTCAAAACCGGCACGATCACGACTCAAACCACCGGGACCAAGAGCCGACATTCTTCGCTTATGCGTAATCTCAGCAAGGGGATTGGTTTGATCCATGAACTGTGAAAGCTGATTGGTGCCAAAAAAAGAATTAATTACCGAGCTTAATGTACGGGCATTAATCAAATCGGCTGGGGTGAATACTTCGTTATCTCGAATATTCATACGCTCTCGAATGGTACGTGCCATTCGCGCCAAACCAACTCCAAACTGAGAATACAGTTGTTCACCAACAGTACGAACACGTCTGTTTGATAAGTGATCGATATCATCTACATCAGCCCGTGAGTTAAACAACTCAATCAGGTATTTGATGATGGCAATAATATCGTCTTTGGTAAGAATTCGCACGCTCATATCCGTACCGCGATTTAATTTGCGGTTAATTCTGTAACGACCTACTTCTCCAAGATCATAGCGTTTATCGGAGAAGAACAATTTTTCAAGAATACCCCTTGCTGTTTCTTCATCCGGTGGATCAGCATTACGCAATTGGCGATAAATATGTTCTAATGCCTCTTTACCAGAGTTGGAGGTATCTTTCTGAAGTGTATTCAGAATAATAGCAAAATCATTGTGATTCGCTTCCTCTTTGTGAAGAATAACAGTTTTAACACCTGCATCCACAATCATATCTATATGATCATCCTCAAGGGTAGTGTCGCGTTCAATAATAACTTCATTACGCTCAATGGAGACCACTTCTCCTGTATCCTCATCCACAAAATCTTCAACCCATGTGCGAAGTACCCTGGCAGCAAGTTTGCGTCCAAGAACCTTTTTTAATCCTGCTTTACTTACCTTAATTTCTTCAGCAAGGTCAAAGAGGTTTAAAATATCTTTATCGGTTTCGTAACCAATAGCACGTAACAGGGTGGTAACAGGGAATTTTTTCTTACGGTCAATATACGCGTACATCACGTTATTAATATCGGTAGCAAATTCAATCCATGAACCCTTGAAAGGGATTACGCGAGCCGAATACAATTTGGTTCCGTTCGTATGATAGGTTTGTCCGAAGAATACCCCTGGCGAACGATGAAGTTGAGAAACAATAATACGTTCGGCACCATTGATAATAAAAGTTCCCTTTGGCGACATGTAAGGGATAGTGCCCAAATACACGTCTTGCACAATGGTTTCGAAGTCCTCGTGCTCCGGATCGTTACAAGACAAGCGTAATTTAGCCTTAAGCGGAACGCTGTAGGTTAAACCTCTGTCAATACATTCTTCAATGGTGTAACGTGGCGGATCAACGAAGTAATCAAGAAACTCAAGAACGAAAATATTTCTTGAATCGCTGATTGGGAAGTTTTCGGCAAATACGTTAAAAAGCCCTTCATTCTTTCTGTTTTCAGAAGAGGTTTCAAGTTGAAAAAACTCACGAAACGACTCTACCTGTACATCGAGAAAATCGGGGTAATCAATTACCTTGTCAACTGAGGCGAAACTAATTCTTTCAGTGACGTTATTCTTATTAGCCAAGTGATTTATTTATTTAAAATGTGAAGGAACAAAAGAAAATGGAATGGATACAAATACATAGCTGACCCACGGCAAAAGCCGGGGTCAACTCATAATAACTTTGGGTAGTATGACTACTTGAGTTCAACTTCTGCTCCTGCTTCTTCAAGCTTAGCCTTCAAGGTATTTGCTTCATCTTTAGAAACATTTTCCTTTACAGCTTTAGGAGCTCCGTCAACTAATTCTTTAGCCTCTTTCAAGCCAAGACCGGTTAGGTCTTTCACGAGTTTTACTACGTTGAGTTTTCCAGCACCTGCATTCTTAAGAATTACGGTGAACTCAGTTTGCTCAGCAGGAGCTGCTGCAGCAGCACTGCCGGTAACTGGAGCAGCAGCAACAGCTGCAGCAGCAGGCTCAATGCCGTACTCTTCTTTGAGAATCTGAGCTAACTCGTTTACTTCTTTTACTGATAAGTTTACCAACTGTTCAGCAAATGATTTTAAATCTGCCATTTTTGTAAAGTATTAAATAGTTAACAATTAAATTTCTTTTTTACTCGGGTTTTCTGAAAGTGTTTTTACGATACCTGCCAGTTTTCCTCCGGAAGACTTAAGCGCAGAAATCACGTTCTTGGCAGGTGACTGCAACAAGGCAATAATATCTCCAATTAACTCGTCTTTTGTTTTTAGTGCAATGAGGGTATCGAGTTGATTGTCGCCTATGAAAACTTCGTTCTCCACATAGGCCGCTTTTAGAGCAGGAATATTATTCCCCTTTCTAAAATCTTTGATGATTTTTGCAGGAGTTTTAAAATCTTCAGTGAACAAAATAGAGGAAGACCCCTTTAGTGACCCGTACATTGATCCGAAATCAACACCTGTGCTCTCAAGAGCTTTGCGAATAAGAGTATTTTTAGCTACTGTCATCTTCACCCCACCCTTAAACATAATCCGCCTCAACTCATTTGTTTTGTTTGCTGAGAGGCCTGATGTATCCGTAATATAGAAGCATTTACTCTTAGTTAAGTGATCTGTAAGTTCCGCAACTACATCGTATTTTTCTTGCTTTTTCATATTGATTAGATTCCTGGTATTGTCTTCGTGTCAACATTTACACTTGGGCTCATAGTACTCGACATGTAAACGCTTTTGAAATAGGTTCCTTTGGCTGACGAAGGTTTTAATTTCGCAACCGCCTGAATTAATTCTACAGCGTTTTCGTAGATTTTCTCCGGAGAGAAGGATGCCTTGCCAATGGCAGCGTGGATAATTCCCGTTTTATCAACTTTAAAGTCAATTTTACCGGCTTTTACCTCTTTAACAACTTTGCCAATGTCGGTGGTAACAGTTCCGGTTTTAGGATTTGGCATTAGGTTACGTGGCCCGAGAATCTTTCCAAGTTTACCTAATTTTGCCATAATAGCAGGCATGGTAACGATTACATCTACATCGGTCCATCCGCCCTCTATTTTTTTAATGTACTCGTCCAGTCCTACAAAATCAGCCCCAGCCTCTTTGGCCTCGGCTTCTTTTTCGGGTGTACACAATACAAGTACTTTTTTAGTCTTGCCCGTTCCATGCGGAAGAGCCACCACACCACGAACCATTTGATTTGATTTACGTGGATCAACACCCAAACGGATGTCAACATCTACCGATGCATCAAACTTGGTGGTGGTGAGTTCCCTCACGAGCTTTGCTGACTCGTTTAGGCTGTACTGCTTAGTACGATCGTACTTTGTCAGTACCACTTTTCTTTTTTTACTGATTGTTGCCATGATAACGTCTTAAAAAATTTTAGTTTTTAGACCATGGTGCATCTCCAGTCACTGCGATTCCCATGCTTCGAGCTGTACCGGCCACCATCTTCATTGCTGATTCAACGGTGAAACAGTTCAGATCGGGCATTTTATCTTCAGCGATAGTTCGCACCTGATCCCAGGTCACCTGACCTGCTTTTTTACGATTAGACTCTGGCGAGCCCTTTTGGATTTTGCACACTTCCAGAAGTTGTGCGGCCACCGGTGGGGTTTTTATTACAAAGTCAAATGATTTGTCATTATAAACGGTAATTACAACCGGGAGTATTTTGCCTGTTTTATCTTGAGTACGGGCGTTGAACTGCTTACAGAAGTCCATAATATTAACACCCTTTGAACCCAATGCGGGTCCGATAGGAGGAGCTGGATTAGCTGCTCCGCCTTTAACTTGTAGTTTTACAAATCCGGTTACTTCTTTTGCCATAAAGCTATTCTTTTTCTACTTGTATAAAGTTCAATTCTAAAGGTGTTCTACGGCCAAAAATTTTCACCATCACCTTTAGCTTCTTTTTGTCTTCGTGTACTTCTTCAATTACCCCGCTAAAGCCGCTGAAAGGGCCGTCTGTTACCTTTACTGTTTCTCCAACAATAAATGGTTCAGAAATACTTTCCCCATGCTCTGCAATTTCATCTACTTTACCCAAAATGCGATTTACTTCCGACATTCTGAGTGGAGAGGGAACTCCTTTGCCCCCTAAAAACCCAACTACCCCATTTACCGAATCAATCGTGTGAGCCACCTCCCCTACCAATTCGGCCTGAATTAAAATGTAGCCTGGGAAATAACTACGTTCCTTTGAAGTTTTTTTTCCATTTTTTATCTGGTAAACTTTCTCCATCGGAATCAGAATTTGAGGTACAAAGTTGCTTAGCCCTGCACGCACAAGTTCGGCCTCAATATGTGCCTTAACCTTTTTCTCTTGGCCGCTTATGGCTCTTACAACGTACCATTTAAAGTCTTGTGTAGTCCCGCTCATGTTGATTTTTCAGAATTAATTCTCAAAAAATTTATAAAAAATCTCCATGGCAAAATTGCTGGTAAAGTCAATTATAAAAACTACACCTGCAAAAATGATAGAGGCCACCATCACAATGATAGTACTGCTTTGCAACTCTTCCCAAGTAGGCCACGACACTTTTGTCATCAACTCCTCCGAGGTACTTTTAAGGTAAGCTATTACTTTTTCCATTTTCTGTTGCTAAGCACGGGTGCCTGGGCTCGAACCAAGATCAACGGTTTTGGAGACCGCTATTCTACCATTGAACTACACCCGTGGGTTATAGACACCAAATGGAATCGGTGCTCCCAATTCCATTTGGTATCTGTTTAATTGAATTATTATTTTATAATCTCAGTTACCTGACCTGCACCAATGGTACGACCACCTTCACGAATCGCGAAACGAAGACCTTTTTCCATTGCAATTGGCTGGATCAGATTCACGGTAATGGTAGTATTATCACCAGGCATTATCATTTCTACGCCTTCAGGCAGTACAGTTTCCCCTGTAACGTCTGTTGTGCGGAAATAAAACTGAGGACGGTATTTGTTAAAGAATGGGGTATGGCGTCCACCTTCTTCTTTGCTTAACACATAAACTTCAGCTTTAAATTCAGTGTGTGGAGTTACTGAACCTGGCTTACAAATAACCATTCCTCTTCGGATATCGTTTTTCTCAATACCACGAAGCAATAAACCTGCATTATCACCGGCCTCACCACGATCAAGAAGCTTACGGAACATTTCAACACCTGTAATAGTTGAAGTCATTTTTTCAGCACCTAAACCAATAATTTCTACTCCATCACCTACGTTGATAACACCACGCTCAATACGACCAGTGGCAACAGTACCACGTCCGGTAATTGAGAATACGTCTTCAACCGGCATAAGAAAAGGTAATTCAACTGCACGCGGAGGAATTGGGATATAGGTATCAACTGCGTCCATCAATTCCATGATTTTTTCAACCCACTTAGAATCTCCATTCAAACCACCCAAAGCAGAACCTTTGATAATTGGAATTTCGTCACCAGGGAAATCATATTTATTTAAGAGTTCTCTAATTTCCATTTCAACAATCTCAAGCAATTCAGGATCATCAACCATGTCAACTTTGTTCATAAAAACAACGATACGTGGTACACCAACCTGACGAGCCAAAAGAATGTGCTCACGGGTTTGTGGCATCGGACCATCCGTTGCAGCCACTACTAGAATCGCACCATCCATTTGGGCAGCACCCGTAACCATGTTTTTAACATAATCAGCGTGTCCCGGGCAATCAACGTGTGCATAGTGACGGCCTGCGGTAGAATATTCTACGTGTGCCGTATTAATAGTAATACCGCGTTCTTTCTCTTCTGGAGCCGAGTCAATCGAATCGAATGATCTAGCCTCTGAAAGACCTTTGTCTGCCAGAACTTTAGTAATGGCAGCGGTTAATGTGGTTTTACCGTGGTCAACGTGACCGATTGTACCAATGTTTACGTGTGGTTTCGAGCGGTCGAAATTTTCTTTAGCCATAGTTAACTATTGTTTGAGTTGTTTATATTATTTTCTTTAAACTTTTTTTACACCTAAAGCGGAACTAACCCGCTGTCTTTTTCCGGGATTTCACCGGACACTTTTCTGGAGCCGTTGAGGAGAATCGAACTCTCGACCTCTTCCTTACCAAGGAAGTGCTCTACCACTGAGCTACAACGGCATACTCAGTTGTTTGGGTAAAATCATTTTCTATTTAGCAGTAAGTAGAAAACTTTCAACGTCAAACTCCCTTTTTGAGCGGGAGACCGGGCTCGAACCGGCCACCTATAGCTTGGAAGGCTATCGCTCTACCAAATGAGCTACTCCCGCTTTTTGTCCTTCTTTGCCTTATTCCCGACAAATATGACCAAGTGGGGAGAGAAGGATTCGAACCTTCGAAGATTTCTCAACGGATTTACAGTCCGTCCCATTTGGCCACTCTGGTATCTCCCCAAAACCACAGAGCCACTTGCCGGAGTCGAACCAGCGACCTACTGATTACAAATCAGTTGCTCTACCAGCTGAGCTAAAGTGGCATCAGGATTTTATCCTAATAAGATATATTGAGAACAACCTTTTGAAAACGACTATTTTTTCAAAAGGACTGCAAATGTAGATAAAAAAACGTTATATGGAAATTTTAGCTGATTTTTTTTTACTTGGCTCTCAGCTTCTCGTTGTAACGTTTTACCTGAGTTTTTAACTGATCTACTGCTAAATCAGTGGCCGCTTCAAATGACACAGAAGTGTGTTCGGCAAATAGGGGTTTTTGATTAACGTTTATCTTGATTTCCACTTGTTTATTTTCTTTTTCAGCAGCTTTCTGAACTTTCAGATACACCTCTGCCCCTTTTATACTATCGTGAAATGTTCCAAGTTTACTCACCTTGCGCTCAATGTAATCGATCAATTTGTGATCAGCATCAAAATGAATGGATTGAATTTCAATTTTCATAAGTCACTTTAATTTGTAAAAGCCTTTGGGTTTCCCGTTTCAACCTCTGGGCTTTTGATTCTACATTATTTTGGCGGGAATGCGGTTTCATTATGATTTAGGATGGGCTTGCTTGTGAACATTCTTCAGCCGCTCAATACTGCTGTGGGTATAAACCTGTGTAGCCGAAAGATTTGCATGCCCAAGTAATTCCTTAATAGCATTCAAATCCGCACCTTTATTTAAAAGGTGTGTAGCAAAAGTATGCCTGAGCACATGAGGACTTTTTTTATCAATTGTTGTAACCATGCTTAGAAAACGATTCACAACCAAGTAGGCAAATTTAGGATATAATTTAACCCCTTTATCACTGCACACCAATTCCGGATTTGAAAATCCTGACCGCACCTTGAGGTTGAGATAATTAATTATACTTTTCTCTAACTCTACGACCATAGGAATGATACGCTCTTTGTTCCGTTTACCAAGTACTTTTAGTGTTTTTCTTGAAAAATCCACATCGGATTCAAGCAACCCCAATAGTTCCGATAATCGAATGCCTGTACAATATAATAATTCTATAATCAATTTATTCCTTGCACCTATAAAATCATTTGTAAAAAGCTCTCGCTCAAGCAACATTTTCATCCCCTTTTCTTCTACAAAGGTCGGAAGTCTTTTTGACGTTTTCGGGGCTTGTACTTTAAGTAAAGGATTTTTCTGTACTAAGCTTTCTTTTAGCAGGTATTTATAAAAAGTTTTGAGGGTTGACAGTTTTCGGTTTACAGATCGTGGATCAATGCCGCTATTTAACAACTCAACCACCCAACTCCTTATCACGGAATGGTTGATCTGATGTATTGAATCTATTTCATATTGTTGATGCACATAGTACAAAAACTGATTTAAGTCGGTTTCGTACGAGGTAGCCGTGTGCCCAGAATATTTCTTCTGGTGGATTAGATATTCAAGGAAACCTGTAATTAGATCAGGTTCCATAAATTTTTATGCGATACTTTCTGACTGCATAAACTGCTTGTAAGCAGCGCGAATAACCTGTTGTCTGCGTTTAATGCAGGGCTTGGTAAATGATTGTCTTTCTCTAAGTTCTTTTACAACACCTGTTTTTTCAAATTTCTTTTTGAATTTTTTCAGTGCTTTGTCAAGTGACTCGTTTTCTTTTACGTTTACAATGATCATACAACTATTTTGAAAAATTGGACTGCAAATATAGAAGTTGCCGGCTAATTTTCAAAGTTTTAAATTTAATCCTTTAAGAGACTTCTTGAAATCACAAGCTTTTGAATTTCAGAAGTTCCCTCTCCAATAGTACAAAGTTTTGAATCCCGATAGAATTTTTCAACCGGAAAATCCTTGGTATATCCATACCCCCCAAAAATCTGAATAGCTTCGGTTGATGCCCATACAGCTGTTTCTGAACTATAGTATTTGGCCATAGCCGATTGTTTGGTAACCGGAAGTCCTTTGTTCTTTAAATCGGCTGCCTGCATGGTGAGGAGTTCGGCCGCTTCAATGCGTGTAGCCATATCGGCCAGTTTGAAAGCAATAGCCTGAAAACTTGCAATGGGCTGCCCAAATTGATAACGCTCTTTAGAGTATTTTACAGATGCTTCATAGGCCCCTTTAGCGATACCCAACCCAAGAGATGCAATGGAAATTCTTCCACCATCAAGAACTTTCATTGCTTGCACAAAACCCTCTCCAACATTTCCTAAGATATTACTTTTATGAACCCGGCAGTCTTCAAAAATGAGTTCTGCCGTTTCACTGGCTCTCATACCTAGTTTATTTTCCTTTTTGCCACCTTTAAATCCTGGAGTTCCACGTTCAATTACAAATGCTGTTATACCTTTGGAATCTAATAATTCACCCGTTCGTACTAATACCACTGCCACATTACCCGAAATACCGTGGGTAATCCAGTTTTTAGTTCCGTTAATTACCCAAAAATCCCCTTCTTGTTTAGCAACACATTGCATACGCATAGCGTCTGAGCCAGTATTTGCTTCAGTTAATCCCCAAGCCCCAATCCATTCGCCTGTAGCCAACTTAGGCAGCCATTTCTTTTTTTGTTCTTCATTGGCAAACTGCAAAATATGGCCGGTGCAAAGTGAATTATGAGCAGCCATTGACAGCCCAACCGAACCGCAAACCTTTGCCAACTCAACTATTGCTGTTACGTATTCTGAATAGCCGAAACCTGCTCCTCCATATTGTTCAGGGACCAACACACCAAGCAACCCGAGTTTCCCCATTTCGGTAAACATCTCGCGGGGAAAAATCTGGTTCTCATCCCACTCCATAATATTTGGGCGAATATGCTTTTCGGCAAAATCACGAACCATTCCGGCTATCATCTTTTGATTTTCGGTCTGTTCGAAATGTATTTGTGAAGTGGACTTTGAACTACTCATATACTAAATTAAACGACAAAAATAAGAAATGCCCGTGTAAAGTCCACTACTGAACTAAAAGGCAATATTTGTAACAATTATTCAAGGTCTATATATGGTCTAAGTTTAGAAATGGTACTATCCGAAACCAAAACCACCTTCCTTAAATCGTCAACCGAACGATAGGAGCCGTGCTGCTCCCTGTAATTAATGATAGCGCGTGCGATATTAAACTTCCAGATATAAGGATGATTTTTCAACTGCTCAACGGTTGCTGAATTAATTTTTATTTTTTTAATGGCATCAGCTTTAATAAAAATTTGTGGCAATACTATTTTGAATAATGAATCTGTAAACCCCCAGACTTCCATTAATTGCTCCGGGTTGACAAATCCACCTAACTGGTTCCTGTATTTTAAAATGCGTTTGGCAAAGGATGGACCTATACCACTTAAATCAACCAACTGAACCGAATCTGCCGAGTTTATATCAAGAATAGATTTTGCTTGAGACTTATAACCTGAGGCAGGGTAATTAAATTTTTTATTTTCTGATGCGGTGACTATGGCCGAATCTGGTAAGAGAACAAAGGCTTCGATTTTATCAAAAAAAAATTCATCTATGCTGTATAATTTAAGTAAGTCGGTCTTTTTTCTGAAACGTCCTCCAGCCCTTAAATAGTGTTGAATATTTTGAATCTGCCTTTTAGTAAACCCAAGTTTTTCCCCGTCTGCCTCACTCAACTTGTTGGGGTCAAAAGGAAATAATTCGGTATGATCGGATGATTGGTGGGGGGCACTCCCAGTATCAGGTATTGCCTGTTGCACTGGCTCACGTTTGTGTATATCCTGATGTTTTTTTAGCTGAAGCATTTTTTCATCAGCTAACAGTAGCAGATCTCTCTGGGGTGAGACCCATAAAGGCATTGTGACATATACTATTAAAGTTATTGCAAGAAGTACCAGTAGTAATAAAACTCCGCGCCTTTCACTCACAGAAAATGCGAAAAGTAATCGTAGCTGCCGTTTTAACTCCTTCCACATATATTAAAAAAAGTTTACTTGTTATAATGTAGACGCGAAACCAATGAAACCTGAAACAGGCAATTTTTTGCATTCCTGTAATCGGAATAACTGCAAGGGAAAAAATTCATAGTAGACATATTTTTAGATTTAGTGATGAACCTGTTTGAGTTGACTGTTTAACAGGAGCAGTCCCTCCTCAAAACTGTGAGGTTCAAAGTTCAGTTCCGCTTTGGCCTTATTTAAAATAAAGCCTGTAATTGGTGGTCGTTGCGCTCGTTGTTTTATATCCGAACTTTTAGATCTCTTAATGAGTGATTTATCTAACTTCCAAAAATCGGCTACCCGCAATACAAGATCATAAACACTCATAAAATCTTTTCCGGAAATATGGAAAATACCAGTAGCACCCTTTTCGGCAATAAGCATGCACCCAACAGCCAAATCTTCAGCAAGAGTTGGAGTTCTGAATTGATCATCTACTACTGTAATACTTTTACCCCGCTCAAGAGCATCTTTAGCCCAAAGAACAATATTGCTTCTGCTCATTCCATTAACGACTCCATAAACTAAAACGGTGCGTACGATTGCCCACTTGCAGGTTGATTGCTGTACAAGACTTTCGCCTTGCAATTTTGAATGCCCGTAAAAACTCACTGGATCAGGCTTTTCCTCTTCAGATAGTGGGCCATGTGTTCCATTGAAAATAAAATCTGTTGACAGATGTATAAAATGAATCTTATGTTTTTCTGATGCTTGCAGCAGGTAATTTACAGCATCCACATTCATCTTTAAGCAGGTAACATGGTCATCTTCGCAGGCATCTACATTAGTCATGGCCGCTGCATGAATTA
>JAGVLJ010000040.1 GCA_020049855.1 Bacteroidia bacterium
ACGGGTGCTATGGTAAAAATAAGCAACCCTAATGCTATTACTTTTTTCATATAAGAAAGGTTTTAATTAATATTTTACATCGAAACGGCCATTACGTATCTGTATAATTGAATCGGAAATATTCGGGTCATAGTATATTAGGTCTGCTTCGAATTTACCAGATATAATTCTCGCGTTCCTATCTATCTTTATGATTTCCAGTTTACCAGTCCTTACGGAGTCAGTAGTATATTGGTAGGCGAATGAGTACGGGGGAGAATATAACATATATCCCCTGCTCAAGTAATGCCCAAGAGGGAAAGCCCCAACACTATTTACCGAGCCCATATTAAAATCTAAAGCATCATCATCATCCTTTCCTAATTTCTTACGATTGGCAACTACACTAAAGCTACCATTCCCTTCATCGTATGATACCCGTAATTTAGGAAAACTATAATCTGTGTACGCCACCCAGTTTTTACCGTTTACGGTGCAGCCAAAGGTATTGGCCCCGGAGGTGGTGATGGGTGGTAACTGGTTTTGGCTATTGGTAAAATCTACCTCCGGGTCATCTTTTTCGCAATGCACATTCATGGTGAGCAAAGCGGTAAAAAGGAGCAATAATGGATGGTATGTTTTCATAACAGTTAGTTATTAGATAACAAAGCTAACGGCTAAATTTTGGTAAAAACAAATTTTTGTTAAACTAAATTAGAATTTACCCTAAAGGGTAATTGAAGATAAACAACCTTCAACCCGCAATTGGCCAATCCTATAAACCTGCTTTACTTTTATCTCCTATTACTGATACATTGTTCGAAGTTCACGGGTACAGCATTTCATGAAAGGGCTTTTAAGTACAATTACTGTCCGCGGTTGGCGTCTGCCGCCAACCGCGAATGCCAAAGTATCTATTGTTTACCCTCCAAAAATTCGCTTAACTCCCGTTTGTACGAAGCAATATTCAACACATCGGCTACCTGGTAGTAATTTTCTTTATCTATACAAAATTCATAGGCAAATTTGGCCATATCCATTTTGTACGATTCAATGCTCATGAGTTTAATGATGTCTTTAATTTGATTCACGGTAAAACATTTTTTACTGCGGATGATTTGTTTAATAGTAGTAACCTTACTGCTTTCAACATATTGTTTAGAGATGGTGTTTTTTATAGCAGCCATATCGGCATCCGATACACTGCACGGGGGAGGCAGCGGCTGTTCGTCAGGTTTGGGTTGGTTTTGTGCATTGTAAAAAGCAATCAGCTCATCCTGGTTGAGCTGGTGTTTAAACACCTGAATCATTTTGTTGTAATTCCCCTGATCATAACAATGTGCATAGGCTGCCTTCAGCAAATTGAGGCGTGAGGTTTCCAGTTCCATCACCAAAGCCAGTTTCATAAGTTGCGCTGCCGAAAGGCAGTTGGCGTTCACCAGATTCATTGCGCTATTGAATTTATCATTTTCTGAGGCAGCAGCTTTTACATTTTTCAGGAGATAATCAAAATCATTTTCAGCAATGGGCATGCTGCACCCTTTAGTACCGTTGTACATACGGTAATCAGGGAAAGTGATGTTTTTAAACGGATCTTCGGGGGTTGGCGCAGGTTTCGTTTCAAGCGGTGGGGGCATAGGGCGCGATTTACGTACAATGCCATTTACAAAATCGTGCAGGCGAAACACGGTAGAGTAATACGCAAATACATCGTACACGTCATAAAAATTATCCTTATCAAAGGTGTTTACATAAGCGGCTTTGCAAAATTCCAGTCGGTCGTAATCGTTTTCAAATGTTCCGGCAATTTGTTTTACCTGAGCCGTGGTGAGGCAATTGTTGGCGGCCACATTTTTGGCTTCGGTAAGTTTGGCCTGGGCTTGTGACTGGCTTTGCACCGTGCGGTACAGTTGCTGAAACAGCAAATTATTTACGGGTGACCCGCATTTAGTTTGCGCCCATGCGCCTAATGATGAAAAGAGGAGTACTAAAAAAAGAATGCTGTATTTTTTCATGTGTTTAAATTTTTGCGTTACTTAACCGTTGTGATACCAAGATTGTAAAATGTAAATGCCCATTGGTCGGTTGCTTCCTCAATCACTTTTGAGGTGGGTTTTCCGGCTCCGTGTCCTGCTTTTTTATCAATACGAATAAGTACCGGATTATCACCAGCCTGACAAGCCTGCAAGGTGGCTATAAATTTATAAGAGTGGGCCGGCACCACGCGGTCGTCATGGTCGGCCGTGGTAACCAACGTGGCCGGATAGCTGACACCCGGTTTGAGGTTGTGCAGCGGTGAATAACGAAAAAGTGTTTTAAAACCCGCTGCGCTATCGGCACAACCGTATTCACCAATCCATCCCCATCCTATGGTGAACTTATGATAACGCAGCATATCCATTACGCCTACAGCAGGCAGGGCTACTTTAAATAATTCCGGCCGCTGACACATGACAGCACCCACAAGCAATCCTCCGTTGGAGCCTCCTTTAATAGCCAGCTTTTGTGGCGAAGTATATTTTTGCGCAATCAGGTATTCGGCTGCGGCAATAAAATCGTTGAACACATTTTGTTTTTTACCAAGCATCCCGTCTTCATGCCATTTCTCACCGTACTCGCCTCCGCCCCGCAAATTTGCCAGGGCATATACGCCACCGTTTTCTAAAAAAACCAGGTTAGAAATGCTGAATGACTGGGTAAGGTTTATGTTAAAACCTCCATAGCCATACAACAAGGTTGGATTATTTCCGTCAAGCACCAGCCCTTTTTTGTGAACAATAAACATGGGTACTTTTGTGCCGTCTTTGCTCGTGTAAAAAATCTGTTTGGTCTGGTACTCGTCAAGGTTAAATTGTATTTCGGGTTTTTTATACAGTGTTGATTTGTTTTTGTCAATTACATACCTGTAGATATACGATGGATAAGTGAAGGAAGTAAAGGAATAAAAAATTTCCTTATCGTTATGCCGGCCTCCAAAACCCCCAATGGTTCCCAGGGTTGGAAGCTTTACTTCATGAATTAATTTTCCGGTAGTGTCGTACACATACGCATGATTGGCCACATCTTTCATGTACACGGCCAGAATTTTTCCACCGGTATACGAAACGGATTCGAGCACATCTTTTCCTACGGGCAAAATATTTTTCCAGGTATCTTCCCAGGGTTGTTTCAAATCAACCAGCACCAGGCGTTTATTGGGTGCACTGCGGTTGGTCATCATCAACAGCTTATCGCCAATATTATCAATTACCACATTTTCGCTTACAAAATCATTGATAAACGGGATAAACTTCGCGTCCTTTTTAGTAAGGTCTTTTACCCATACGGCATTTTTTGAAGCAGCACCTTCCGATATATGCATCACCAGGTAATGTTCGTCCTCGGTCACGCTGATATCATAATAACGAAGCGGTTTGGTGGCATCATGAAAAATAAGCTGATCGTTGCTTTGGTCGTCACCCAGCTTGTGGTAATATATTTTGTGGTATTCGTTCATGGCCGAAAGTTCTTTTCCGTCAACCGGAGCATCGTATCGGCAATAATAAAATCCGTTTCCAAACCAGGCCGCCCCCGAGAATTTAATCCATTTCAAATGGTCGGTGGTTTTAGCCCCCGTTTCCAGGTTTATCACAAAAAATTCATTCCAGTCGCTTCCCCCGCTCGATGTGCCATACACTGCAAACTTCCCTTTGTTATCAGCGACAAACGTGGTAAGTGAAACCGTTCCGTCAGTCGACAGGGTATTGGGGTCAATAAGCACTTTACCTTCCGTTTCGGGGTTCTCCATCATGTACAACACACTTTGATTTTGCAAGCCATTGTTTTTATACATAAAGAATTTATTTCCGGAGCGAAAAGGAGTGCTGTATTTCGCATAGTTCCATAGTTGCGTCAACCGATTTTTAATTTTATCGCGGTAACTTATTTGGTTCAGATAGCTTTGGGTGAAGGTGTTTTGCGCGTCTACCCAGTTTTTGGTAGAGTCAGCATTTTCGTTTTCCAGCCAGCGATAAGGGTCGGCTATGTCTTTGCTGCCGTAGTGGTCAATTTGATTTGCTTTCGGGCTGTTTGGGTACACCGGTTTGTTTTGAGCCAATAACCCATCGGGAAGTAAATTCATAGTTGCAGCAAGTATTAATACGTTAAAAATGTTTTTTTTCATGTGGTTTCATTTAAGGCAAAGGTATAAAACTAAAAATGTTTTTCTTTGTACACATGTTATTGCGCTTTTACCGTACCCTTTCTTACCTCAATCTGGATGTGGTGGCCGGTGCTTTAATATGTTCCCGTTTTGCCGAGAAAGTACTTCAGATAGCTGAACCGACAACTGTTTACAATACCTGTTTGGCTCTTAGCATTTGGCTGGTGTACACCATTGATCGGCTTATTGATATTACCCGAAAAGAAAGTAAGCAGCTAAGCAAACGTCATCTGTTTCATAAAGAACATAAACGTGTACTTTGGCCCGCAGTAGCTGTGGTATTTTTACTGAACAGCTGGCTGGCCGTAACCCTGTTGACTTATGCCATGCTGGTATTCGGGTTGCTGGTGGTTTCGGGGGTAACAGCTTATCTCATTGTGGTGAATATGCTCCCTGCCGGCAGCAGCAGGTGGTTTCAGAAAGAACCGCTTATTGCACTGGTGTATACTACCGGGGTGTGGGGAAGCAAATTGTGGCTGGCACCTTCCATTCCTTTTCGGGCATTTATGGTGATTGTGGTTCCCTTTTTTTTATTAGCACTAATGAACCTGCTTGTTTTTTCGTATTTCGAAACCGATACCGATAAGGAAAATAACCAACGTTCCCTTTCTACCCTATTGGGATCCGAAACCGTAGGAAAAATTATTATGGTTTTATTTGCGCTAATCCTCACCATCAACCTCACCATGATACGTATGGATGCAACGCCACTTTATCTAATGATTTCCATTACCAGAACCGCAATGGCTTTTATCCTTTTCAGCCTCTTTTACCGAAGTGAATTCTTTTACAAAAATGAACAATACCGTTTAATAGGGGATGCGGTTTTTATGCTGCCTGTTATCCCAATATGGCTGTATTTTTAGTGCTGTACCAGCAACTTTCCTACATAATTTTCTTCGCCATTCAGTTTAAAAAAGTATAGCCCGTTTACCCAATCGGAGGTAATCAGTTCAAGTTTATTTTCGCCTGCTTCAGCCGTTTGGCTATACATCATTTTGCCTTGTATATCGAATACGACTAACTGCATGGGCTGAGTAAACGCTGACGGTAGCTGAATTACCGCTTTGTTCTGTGCCGGGTTAGGATACACCACTGCAATACCGGCAGATGGACTTTGTTTTGGAGCAATGCCTACCTGAAGGGTATTCCTCCATATTCCATCATTTTGTGTAGACACAAACAAATATTGAGGCGTAGCAAAAAATTTACTTATAGCCACTCCGCCATATGGCCCGTAGTCAACAAAAATCCAGCTATACCCATAATTTATGCTAACGTAAACTCCCCGGTTGGTAGCAGCAAATAGTCGTTCGCCCACTTGATCTAAGGTAAATAATTTAGGTTGTTCCGGGAGATTTTGACCTTTTGCATTTATCCATTTACCATTTATGAAATATTTGATGCTATCGGTAAAATTACGTATTACTGCCAAAAAATAGGATGATCCGGGTAATACTTTTAATACCTCGGAGCCTACCGCGCTTGGAACACCGTTATTGACTCCCGTAAACGTTTCGGCATTATCGGTTGAGATGAATAATTTGGAATAACCAAGCGCATCTTTGCCATGAATCAGGAGGGTATCTCTTGCTCCTATAATTGAAGTTACTGAACCTACTCCGGTGGTTAACTCAACCGGAAGTTTGGTTTGTACATTTTCAAAACTTTGCCCGTAATTGGTGCTACGATAAACAAAAACATTACTTCCGGTACGGTTTCGAATGAACAGGGTTGAGTCATTGTAACCAAGTAAATCAAATTCGTACATCCCCGTTGGAAGAGTGCAACGAGTCCAGGTTACTCCATTGTTTGCCGATTGATATAAGCGCATAGTATCGCCTAAATGAACCTTGAGCGAAGCATACACGCGGTCGCGCGTTTTGATAAGGTCGTTTACAAAAATTTCAGGACTGTCAATTCCCGTGTTAGATAAATTCCAGTTGAGTCCATTATCGGTTGAGCGGATAATTCCTTTGTACGAAAAGGAAGTGAGAATGGTATTGCCCAAGGTAAGGGAGAATGTTGATTTACTGGCATACAGCCCACCCGATCGTTTCCCCCAATTTAATCCTCCGTTTGACGAATAAAAGTTTTCGTAATAAAAAGTAGCCATCATATCATTGCCACCCATCCAAATCACCTGCTGCATCATTGGAAACTGAACTCCAAATGGCGCAGGCAACCTCAACCAGTTCAATCCCTGATCGTAAGATATATATAGATTGGGTTTAAAATACGGGTTGTAATCAACACCGCATACAATAAGTTTATTATTGAAATAATACAGGTTATATAACTCAGCTCTTGGGTAAATGGTATTTACGGAGTCTTCCCATACTCCATTGGTTAAATTGAGGCGATAAATACCGGCATAATCTACTATGGCATACACATAGTTTGAGGTAACCGCAGTATCGCCTGTAAAACTTTCAAGAATGGCGCCAGGTGGCAGGTTAATAGTTGGGAAATGAGTGATAGTAAGTCCATCGGTAGTGGTGTAAAGAGAATCAGAACCCCGATCAATAAGTACAAAATCATTTCTTACTTTGTAAATATAAGGTCTCTTGATAAAAATATGTGAACCGCTGACCCAGGTTTTTCCATAATCTGTTGAGCTAAACATTTTCCATTGGTTGCCGGGCGTTTTTGCAGTTACTACCAATCGGTTTCCTATGGCAAAAACCCGGTCAATATATTGGCGCATATCGCCTGGGTCAGTGCAACTGGTCCAAGTTACTCCCGCATCGGTTGATTTTGCCAATCCGTAGGTGGTAGCTGCAAACAAAGTATCGTTAAGCTGAGTGAGCCAATTAATCTCGAGCGAGTTTTCAAAACCTATCCCATTGCTGGTATAAGTCCATTGCAATCCCTTATCGGTAGTTTTAAAAATACCACCTCGTGTACCTGCATACAATACGCCTTTGTGATAAAGGTAACTGCGTATATCTCCTCCTTCCAGCTCCCCATTGAGCATCTGCGTCCAATTGCTGATTTGTGCAATTGATGCATACCCAGAGGCAATCAGACAAACCCCCAGTAGCAACTTTTTGGAAAATATTTTTAGAATCATAAAGGCGAAAATATAATACATTTACCTACAAATTTCAATCACTCAACGAAAACGATGATATATATCAAAGCCCGATGTGATGTAAATCATTCTTTTTCAATTAGAAGTTGCGATACCTTTGATTAGGTAATTATAGGTTTCATTTTACACAAATGTATCACACTAATTTTTATCGTTATGATTAGAAAAATTTTGGTTCCAACCGATTTCTCCAAATGTGCAGATAATGCGGCAAAATTTGCCGGAGAAATTGCCCTGAAATTTAATGCCGAAATGACCCTCTATCACATTTATACCATTCCGGTTGTTGATCCTGTAGTTCCGGCAGGGTCACTAGACAATATGATTAAGGAGATGGAAAATTCCTCGCATGCCAATCTTAAAAAAGCAATTGAAAAAATTCAAAAGGCTTTTCCGGGGATTGTGGTAAAAGGAAAAACCAAAAGTGGCTTTGCGGTTCCTGAAATTATTTCGCACGCTAAAAAATCAAAACATGATTTGATTGTAATGGGCACCACCGGAGCCAGCGGAATTGAAGAACTTCTGGTTGGCAGCAATACAGCCAGTGTGCTCGAAAAATCAGAATGCCCCGTATTGGCTGTTCCGGTTAAAAGCAAATACGCTGCTATTAAGTCCATTCTTTACACCACCGATTTAACCATGCCCGAAGGAAAAACATTTGGCGGGTTAATTGATTTTGCCAAAGGATTTGATGCAAGCCTCACGGTATTACATGTAAAAAATGAACTCGACCGCTATTTTAAAATGAGCGAAATACGCTTTGAAAATTATGGTAAAATGGCAGGATACACCAAAATAAAATATGATGAAGTAAAGAGCGAAAAAATTTATGATGCGCTCAATAAATACATCAATCGGGGAAGTTTTGATTTGGTAGCTATGGCCACTCACCACCGTGGTTTTTTTGATAAAATATTTCACCGCAGCCTTACCAAGCGCATGGCGTATCATACCAAAATACCTTTACTTACCTTCAGAAAAGACTAGTTTCATCTCGTTGGTTTAATTGATTAGACCGGAGGCAGTTGTTGTTTCCGCCTTTTGGGCAAAATTCAACCTTTCCGTAAATGACGTAAAACACCTACCTTTGCGCCTCATTTTTTTATCGCATGATCTCAGTCTCAAATCTTTCTCTTCGCTATGGCAAGCGCATTCTTTTTGATGAAGTAAATATCAAATTTACTCCCGGCAACTGCTATGGCATTATTGGAGCCAACGGAGCCGGAAAATCTACTTTCCTCAAAATTCTTTCGGGCGAAATAGACCCCAGCACCGGGCAGGTTTCCGTAACTCCGGGCGAGCGCATGAGCGTATTAAGCCAAAACCACTTTGCATTTGATGCATTTCCTGTACTGCAAACAGTACTTATGGGCAACAAAAAACTTTGGAATATCATGCATGAAAAAGATGCCATTTACGCCAAACCCGACTTTAGTGAAGCTGATGGACATCGGGTGGGTGAACTCGAACATTTATTTGCCGAAATGGAAGGATGGAATGCAGAAAGCGATGCCGCCAATTTATTAAGCAGCCTGGGCGTGAAAGAAGAGTTACACACCACACAAATGAGCGAACTGAACGGAAAAGAAAAAGTACGTGTGCTGTTGGCTCAAGCCCTTTTTGGCAACCCCGATATTCTGCTGCTTGATGAGCCTACCAATGATTTGGATGTGGAAACTATCAGCTGGCTTGAAAATTTTCTGGCCGATTTTCAAAATACCGTGATTGTGGTGTCGCACGACCGCCACTTTCTGGATGCAGTATGTACACATATGGCAGATATTGATTTTGGTAAAATTCAACTTTACACAGGTAATTACACTTTTTGGTACGAATCGAGCCAATTGGCATTGCGCCAGCGCTCCGACCAGAATAAAAAAATTGAAGACAGGCGCAAAGAGTTGCAGGAGTTTGTTGAACGTTTCAGTGCCAATGCATCTAAATCACGTCAAGCCACCAGTCGTAAAAAACTACTGGATAAGCTGGTGGTAGATGATATTAAACCATCAACACGCAAATACCCCGGAATTATTTTCAGGGCAGAGCGCGATTGCGGGGATCAGATTTTATTGGTTGAACACCTGAGTAAAAAAGCCACTGACGGAACCGTATTTTTTAATGATGTAAGTTTTACCCTGAACAAAGGGGATAAAGTAGCTTTACTAGGCCGGGATCATCAGGCTATTTCTACGATGTTTGAAATTTTGATGGGCAATCAGCAGGCCGATAATGGAACTTTTATCTGGGGACAAACCATTACCCGCTCTTACCTTCCAAATGAGAACGCTGCCTTTTTTAACGGAAACGATAACCTTATTGACTGGCTTCGTCAGTTTTCGGTAGAAAAAGATGAAACGTATATCCGCGGCTTTTTAGGCAAAATGCTTTTCTCGGGCGAAGAGGTTTTTAAAAAATCCAACGTACTCTCGGGAGGAGAAAAAGTTCGGTGTATGATTTCGCGCATGATGCTCACCAATGCCAACTGTTTGCTTTTGGATGAACCTACCAACCACCTCGATCTGGAATCTATTACGGCATTTAACAATGCTCTTAAAGACTGGAAGCATATTATTCTACTTACCTCGCACGACCATGAGTTTATGCAAACCATTGCCAACCGGATTATTGAATTAACACCAAACGGTATTATCGATAAACGCATGACTTATGATGAGTACATTACAGACGAATTCATTCGTGAACAACGCGACCGCATGTACGGACATCATGTAGCGTTATAATCTTTGATACTGATATAGGTTAAAAAACAATTGATTCTGTGCTCAAGAATAAGATTCTTAACAACTAAAAAAGGGAACCGATTGAATTCCCTTTTTTGCTTATTTGATAATTGAACAAAACAACTACCCGTTCATCGCAACCAAAAACTCTTCGTTGCTCTTGGTATCTTTCATGTAACGCAATACCAGATTCATAGCTTCTTCTGCATTCATGTCGGAGATATGATTACGAAGTATCCAAATTTTCTGCATCACACTCTTATCAAGTAATAAGTCTTCGCGTCTGGTACTTGATGAAACAATATCAATAGCAGGAAAAATACGTTTGTTGCTGAGTTTGCGGTCTAGTTGCAATTCCATATTACCGGTGCCTTTAAACTCTTCAAAAATTACCTCGTCCATTTTTGATCCGGTTTCAATTAAGGCCGTAGCTACAATAGTTAATGAACCGCCCTTTTCAATTTTACGAGCTGCACCGAAAAAGCGCTTAGGTTTGTGAAGGGCATTAGCATCTACCCCGCCCGAAAGCACTTTACCCGATGCGGGCTGAACGGTATTAAAGGCGCGGGCAAGTCTGGTAATGGAATCAAGCAGAATCACTACATCGTGCCCACACTCAACCAAACGTTTAGCCTTTTCCAATACAATATTTGCCAGTTTCACATGCTTGTCGGCAGGCTCATCAAATGTAGAAGCTACTACTTCGGCATTTACACTGCGAGCCATATCGGTAACCTCTTCAGGACGTTCATCTACCAATAAAATAATCAGGTAAACTTCGGGGTGATTGGCCGCAATTACATTTGCAATTTCTTTAAGCAAAACGGTTTTACCTGTTTTAGGTTGTGCTACAATTAACCCGCGCTGCCCTTTTCCAATTGGTGCAAGCAGATCAATGATACGGGTAGCATACGTACTTTTTACACCGCCCAATTTCAATTTTTCATCTGGAAACAGGGGAGTAAGGTGCTCAAATGAAACTCGGTCGCGCACTTGTGCAGGCGGCCTTCCGTTAATCACGTCCACACGGGTAAGGGCAAAATATTTCTCCCCTTCTTTTGGAGGTCTGATTCCTCCGCGCACGGTGTCTCCGGTTTTTAAACCGAACATTTTTATTTGTGCCGGTGGAACATAAATATCATCGGGCGATGGCTGATAATTGTAGTCGGAACTACGTAAAAAGCCATATCCGTCAGGTATCATTTCCAGTACGCCTTCACTTTGTACAATGCCATCCAATTCGGCATACACATTTTGTTGTTGCTGGTTTGGCTGATTGTTATTCCAATTATTTCCGTTGCCCCCGTTTCCTCCGTTGCGGTTGTTTTGCTGAAAAGGCCTGCGCTGATTGGAGTTATTATTTTGGTCTCCCTGATTATTCTCTAACGAATTACCCTCTTCTTTTTTCTCGACCGCTTCTTCTTTAGGTTCTTCGGTCATTACTGCCGGAGGGGCAACTTCGGTTACTTCAGTAGTTTCCACCCCATGATCTTCGCTACTGTCCGATTTTTTTGCGCGGGTTTTACGTTTAGGCTTTTCTTCGCCCTGGGGCATCGAAGGTTCTAGGGGTTTACCACCCTGAGCCACCACAATGGCATTAATCAATTCGTTTTTTGATAGCCCTTCTGTTTTTTTGATCTTAAAACGGGCGGCAAGGTCCCTCAACTCTGATATGAGGAGGTCATTGAGCATTGAAGCATCTAACATGCGAAACTATTTTTTTTTGAATTCTAAGTAAGGCATTGCTGCCGGGGTTGTTTTTTTGTTTGAAAGATTAGCGGATTATTTTAAAAAACAGAATCGAGCTAAAGAGGTCACTGATGGAACTCCGCCACAATTGTAGGGATTTGTTTGGATTTTACCAAATATGCCACATTTTTTCGCATTAAGTTCACCACCAACCCCAAAAAAGCATCCAAAACTCAGGCAACTCCTTCCGCGCCTGCCCGCTCCTCAATACTAACTTTAGGATAGGTACGGAATTCTCTGCTTTCGATGCTTCGCAAGCGGTTGCGCCTCGGCTGCTGTCTGCCTGAATACGGCTGCGGCTACATAGAGCACTTTGGCAGGCAGTCCCTCCCCTTGCCCCATCTGGCGAACATAGAAACTGCATAGGCCGAAATCCCTGATTTTGTTTCATACTCCCGTTTCACTAATTTTCCCTAATCAAGTAGAGGTCTATACCGAGTTCCCCCGATAGGGTGCGCCTCTTAACTTGCGACTTTCTAAACTGCGGGGTGTTAATCCGCGTTGTGAAACTTGCATTCATCGGCTCTCCTTTTCAACTAAGTAAAAAACTATATTTGCCATTCAAGG
>JAGVLJ010000051.1 GCA_020049855.1 Bacteroidia bacterium
ACGATGTCAATCGAAACGACTTTAATGGCATTTTCTGCCAGGTCTGAGATAAATTCTTTGTGCAGCAAATACTTCCGGCTCTTATCTCCCAAAAGCCTTTAACTTCCAAACGATTACTGGCTAACTCGTTGGATAAAACACATCAGGTTAATAGGTCTTAATTCTTCAATCCAATCACCTCACAAAGCAATAAACATGCGATGTCGTAATTTTAAGGATATGAATATCCCTGTTGTCTTTATATTTCAAGGTCTGCGATTTCACAGAAAAATTTCTGCGAATAAACATAAAATGAAATGATGTATATCAGTTTACGGAATCTTATGACGAATTAATTTTGTTCTTATTAAATGTTATCACAGTACAAGTTATAACCTTATTAGTAGTATATATTAAATTGCCGGAGATAAATTTATAAACTATATGTTACAAAAAACTACAAGGAAAGAAAAACAATTAGGCGACCATCCAGAGAGAAGCGATTTAAGTAAATTCGGATTTGTCGCAACGGATGTTATATTAGTTGGTGGTGGTTTGCAAAAGGTATTTTCAGATGAGAAAGGAAAAGAAGAATTTGAAAGTGGAGAAAAAATTAAAGTACCATCGCCGGCAGAAGGTATAATAAATGAAGCAGGTTTCACTCGTCTCAAAGACTATCATGCAAAATCGGAATCGAAAAAGAAATTCGCAATGAATTTGTGAATGCGTAAAATAAAAACGGAAGGAACATTAATTAAAAATAATTCAAAATTATAAGAACAATGGGCCACAATAAAATCTTCAAAATAATGCTGTCAAGGCAAACAGATATTGGAACAATTATCGGGTTACTTTTTATATTGTATGCGTTGTTTCCAACATTGAAAGGCAGAGCGGCTTGGCCATTAGCAAATAATTTAATCCATCTTGATGCTTCTATTAAAAAAAATCTTACAGCAGGTAAATATATTTTTAATAAAACATGTACTAACTGCCATGGCAACAAAGGAAAAGACGCTGGGTGCAAAGAAGCCGATTTGGCACTTTCAAAAACAAAAGTTCAAACTGATGGCCGGTTTTTTTTGAAAATTTCAAAGGGAAGAAAAGACATGACGGCAAATAAAAAAAACATTAGTGAAGAACAGCTATGGCAACCGGTAAGTAATGTATGCAGTTTTAAAATAATGATTGCCAAAAGAAATGAACCAGACTCAATCAATAACAAGTGTAGGTCCTAAACCGGAGACGAAAATAAAACAATCATGAAAATAATTGCCTCAATTAAAACCGATATATCAAACACTCTGCTTTCAGGTGCTGATTCAAAAGACACACTATACAAAGCAGATCGATATCACAATATTCAAATAGAACCTAAACTGTAATAAATGAAATTAGCAATGAATATGAAAACATTTACTTTACTCACGACATTGTTCGCTATAAGCAGCAGCCTTTGGGCACAAAACACGTCAACAGAGGAAACCAATTCATCGGGAAATTCAGGCGATACTAAATTTGTCCTGACCGGCTACGGATATAGTGGAATGACAATAGAAGGCAAAGGCAAAGAACAAAAATCAACCTTTGGTGAAACCGGTTTCGCCCCAATTTTTATCTGGAAAGCATCTAAAAACTTATTCTTTGAAGGTGAAGTGGAATTTATACTGTTAGGTGAAGGCCTGGATATAGAATTAGAATATGCAAACGTCAATCTTATTATGAACAAATACATGACGCTGCGTGCAGGAAAATTTCTTTCACCCTTTGGCACATTTCAGGAAAAACTACATCCCGCATGGATAAATAAAATGGTAAGTAAACCTTTGGGATTCGGACACGGAGCCGTTGGACCGGATGCCGAAATCGGTTTCGATTTACGCGGAGGAGTTCCATTGGGCTCTTCTAAAATGAACTACTCCCTTTATGTTTCCAATGGACCGATACTTCGCACAGGAGTTGAGGAGGAAAACGAAGCCGGTATGTTGGAATATGGCAATATTGTGGACAACAATAAGAATAAAGCAATCGGAGGAAGAATCGGATTTTTACCTTTCAGTAATTCATCGTTGGAAATTGGTGTTTCTGCACAAACAGCAAAAGGAGGTAATAATGACTCCATTTTTTTCTACAATAAAAAAAACAATGCGATGGATGCACTGGAATATAACAATATCGGAACAAAGTCGTATGCCCTTGATCTTTCTTATGTGAAAAGTTTGGCTTTCATTAAAGGAACCCTTGACATAAAGGGGCAGTTGAACAATGTTACCGTTGACAAAGCTGATTATGCCGATTTAATAGACAGCACTAAATACTCTTTTAAAAATGTAACACAGTCCTACTATGTACAACTGGCATACCGTCCCAATATGCTGAGAAATAAATTTTTCAATAAAACAGAATTGGTAGGACGTTACTCAGCTCTGAAAAGTCCGGAAGAATCAAAATGGGGAGAAGAGGAAACGCAACTTACAATTGGCTTGAATTATTGGGCCAGTTGGAGGTCGGTCATCAAGTTCAATTATCAGATAACGCAAAATGGTGGTAATGAATCCGAACCTGCCATTTTAATACAATTTGTAACGGGATTTTAATTTAAAACACCTTAAAAAATACGATTATGAAAAAACGGATCGTGCTATCAGCCATCATTACGGCAATGGGAATGCTCTTTGCGATTAACGGTTGTGTTTCAACAAGGGTTGCTGAAAAAAGTGGCTCTGAACTTTGGAGTGATAACTGCATCAGGTGTCACAATGCACCTGCCTCCTCAGTTTATTCTCCCGACCAGTGGGAAGCCGTTGCAATGCACATGAGAATCAGGGTGGGCTTAACTGAAGTAGAGACCAAAAAGATAATGGAGTTTCTTAAAGCCGGAAACTGATATGGCAACAGTTAAGTCATTCAGAATTAGTATATGTCTTTGGTTTTGGAAGAAAAAGAACATCCTTAACAAAAAAAAATGAATTTATGAATAATAGTAATAAGAAAACAACCTCCCGCAGAGATTTTTTGCAAAAAGGACTTTTAGCCGGAACTGCCATTACAGCAAGCGTCATCGGATTGAAAAAAGTCTTCTCGGAGGAAGAAATGCAATCTGCTGACAAATCCATAGTCTTCTCGCCGAACGGAAAAGTATTTACTGTTGACACAAACAAACTTTGCGAATACACTGCTCCACCTCCGACCAACGACGGAGCACGCATAGGAATAGCAGGAAAAAAATTCGTTATGGTTATTGACTTGGCCAAATGCGATGGTTGCAAGGCATGCACCGAGTGCTGTCAAGCCATGCATTTCACCGAACCAGATAAAGAATGGATAAAAGTCTTCAAGATGCAGGATGCCGAAACGCTCATCCCGTATTATTTCCCAAAACCATGTTTCCACTGCGATAACCCCCCTTGCACCAAGGTTTGTCCGGTCAATGCCACTTTCAAACGGCAGGACGGAATCGTACTGATTGATAACGAGCGGTGCATCGGCTGCCGCTCTTGTATGGCTGCCTGCCCATATTCAACCCGGTTCTTTAACTGGTCGCACCCCGTTCAGTCCAAAGAAGTAACCAATATCCCCTATTCGCCTGAACATGGATTCCCACGCAGAATGGGTACCGTAGAGAAATGCGACTTCTGCCCCCACATGATCCGTCAGGGGAAAATGCCCACCTGTGTTGATGGATGCCCCATGGGGGCTATATGGTTTGGCGACCAAAATGAAGATGCAGTTACCAACTCAGAGGGCATCACTATGCGACTCAGCCAGCTCATAGAAGATAATGCCGCCTACCGGCACCTTGAGGATTTGGGAACCGAACCGAGGGTGTATTATCTTCCCCCAAAGAACCGAAAATATCCAAAGCCCGATATGAACGAACAACCCCAACTCCAAAAAGTTAAACATGGAGAAATGAACATGGGAAATATGCAAATGTGAAAAACAATTATAATTAAATGAACAATAAATATGGAAATTACGGAACAACAATATAACCGCAACGAAGTTGAAGTCCTTCGAGAGACAAGTATCCGCCCTCTGCGTCAATGGGGAACCAAAGTGAAAATATGGCTTGCCTTCTTAATTCTGGTATGCGGATGGGGTCTTTTCTGTTTTATTTACCAGTTGCAACACGGATTGGGTGCCACGGCCATGCGAAATTATGTATCGTGGGGGCTTTACATCGCCACCTTTGTATTTTTCATCGGCATCAGCCACTCCGGCACTTTGGTTTCAGGCATTCTCCGTATAACAAAGCAGCCCTGGCGGATGCCTATTACCCGATCGGCCGAACTGATGACATTTGTCTCGCTGCTCTTTGGTGGAATCATGCCGATTATTGACTTAGGTCGTCCTGACCGGCTTCACCACATAGTTCTGTTTGGGCGTCTTCAGTCTCCACTCATTTGGGACGTAATATGCATCGGAACCTATTTTGTTGGCAGCAGCATGTTCCTGTTTCTGCCTATGATACCCGATATGGCACTTTGCAGAGATCGTTTGAAAGGAACGGCTTCCAAATTCCGGTTATGGATTTATGAAAAGTTGTCTTTGGGATGGACTGGAACTCCGATGCAACATAAACGTCTTGAGCTGACAATGACTATTATGACCATTATAATTATTCCCATTGCCGTTTCAGTCCACACGGTAGTAGCCTACATTTTTGCCATGACACTACGCCCCGGATGGGACAGCACGGTGTTCGGGCCCTACTTTGTTGCCGGTGCACTTTACAGTGGCTCGGCCACTGTTATTCTAGCCATGGCCGCCTTCCGGAAATTTTATCATCTTGAAAAATACATAACCCTCAAACACTTTGACCTTACCGGCAGAATTGTGCTGGCACTTACTCTCATTTACGCCTATATGAACCTGAACGAATACTGGATTCCTGCCTACAAAATGGCGGTAGGCGAAGGACGGCTGTTAAATGATTTGTTCAGTGGTACTTATGCAAAAGTATTCTGGATACTTCAGTTCGGCACCGTGCTGCTGCCCATTATTGCGATGAGTTTTCCGGCGGGAAGAAAACCACTTCCTCTCATTATCTCCTGCATCATCATTGTGATTGGAGCCTGGGTTAAACGATATATAATTGTAGTTCCAACGCTCCTACACCCATACATGCCCATTCAAGAAGTACCATGGGACTGGGCACATTACTTTCCGAACTGGGTCGAATGGTCGGTAACAATGGGATGCTTTGCCGGCATTTTCCTCGTGATTACACTTTTTGCAAAATTATTTCCTATGATGGCAATATGGGAGGTGGAAGAAGGAATGAAAATTGAGGAAACAAGACGGCTCGGTATGGAAATATTCAAGAAGAACGAATCAGAAGAAGCCAAAGTGGCAACAACAGATGGAAACAAATAACCGAATAAATGTGGAGCGTGTAGAACATAAAACATCAGAAAAAATGAAAAAAACAAATTTTATTCTTACGGCAATCCTATTGATTTGTCTCCCCTTTCTCTTGGTGAAAAATCCGGTATGGGCTCAAAAAAAAGAGTCCTCACTTCAATTATCCTTTCTCAAGAAAGCCGATCAGAGTAAAAATATTCTCCTAACGGTGAAGGCAAGAAACGAAGCAGGAAAGTTTGCTCCAGCCCCAAATGCATCACTCTCAATTTTTATTAAAAGTAATGAAGAATGGCTGCTTATAAAAACCCTTATCTCTGATTTGGGAGGTAAAGCAAGCATGAAACTGGCTGACGATTTGCCAATGGATAACGAAAAATATTTCAGCATCATGGCAAAGATTGAAAACGACAGCAGATATGAAGATGCCGAAGAAGAATTGAGAGTCAAAGAATCCCGCCTTACCCTCTTATTAGACCCGACAGATACGAATCGGATCCTGACTGCTACGGTAACCCAAACCGGCAATGATGGCGAACCAATGCCAGTGCAGGAAGCCGAAGTGAAGTTTTATGTAGAACGTCTTTTCGGAAAAATGCCGGTAGGCGAGGAATTTGTCGTTGCCACTGATGCAGCGGGTAAAGCAACCTACGCCTTGCCCAAAAACATTCCATCATCCGACACGCTCGGCAATCTGACTATTGTGGCGGTCATAGAAAACAACGAAACATTCGGAACCGTGGAAAGCAATGCTTCTGCAAAATGGGGTGTTCCTCTCCAATGGGAAAAAGACCCGTTTCCACGTGCTTTATGGGAGCCTAGGGCACCACCTGCCATGATTCTGTTCTTTGCTATTGTTTTCGGAGGGATATGGCTCACTTATTTCTTTGTAATATTCCAATTAATTAAAGTGCACAGCGAAACAAAAATTAAATAACAATCAAAAATTATGAAAACAACCAAAACAATCACTCCACTGATTGCATGCAGTCTCTTGTTATTTGCATTCGTTCATCAAACCGATGTATGGAAAGCACCTGAATCGGCAAAGGCAAAAAAAAACCCGGTTGCAATAACCGAAGCGTCTATGGCTATTGGTGCAAAACTTTATGTAAAAGAATGCCTTTCTTGTCACGGCAAAAAAGGAAGAGGCGATGGACCAAAAGCATCCGACATTGAAAAACCGGTTACCGACCTGTCCATAGCAAAAACACAGGCACAAACCGATGGCGAACTCTTCTGGAAAATTTCAGAGGGAAGAAAACCCATGCCCGCAAATAAGAAAATCTTTAGCGAGGAACAGCTATGGCAACTTGTAAATTATATACGTAGCTTCGACAAAACGATTGTTAAATCAAAGTAATATTACAGACCGGAAACATTACAAATATGAAGCAAATACATCGTTTTTTCGATTATTAACAAATACTCTTTGAAGTTTAAATATTATTATCATATTTCATTAATTGCAAACTTGTAAGGATAACGATCAGCGTTACTCCAACATCTGCGGCTATTGCGAAAACTAAATTGCTGTAACCGATAAACGCTAGTGTTATGAATAATACTTTTACTCCTATTGCTCCGATGGTGTTGAATTTTATTCTGCGTAATGTTTTTTTGCTTAAACGAATTAGAAAGGGAATGAGTGAAAGTTTATCATTCATCAATGCAATGTTTGCGGTTTCTATTGCTGTGTCGCTTCCTGCTGCTCCCATTGCGATGCCTACGGTGCTTTGTGCCAATGCCGGTGCATCGTTTATTCCATCTCCTACCATTGCTACTTTTCCATATTGCTGTAAAAGTTCTTTTATTTTTTCGGCTTTGTTTTCGGGTAACATATTGCCGAATATTTTTTTGATGCCTACTTGCTGTGCTACATAGTTTGCTGCTTTTTCGCTGTCGCCTGTGAGCATTACGGGTTCTATGTTCATTGCTTCAATTTCTTTTAATGCTTCTGCACTGTCGGGTTTTATTTCATCCATCAATCCTATAATTCCTGAAACTCCATTTCCGAAACTTACTACCACGCTTGTTTTGCCTTGTGATGAAAGTTGTTCTACAATTTTTACGGCTTCTTTGTCTATGGTTTGCGTTTCTTGAATAAAATCTAATTTGCCTACATATATTGTTTCGTCCTCACACACTAAACATTTTGCCGTTGCTCCTTTGCCCATAATGCTTTTGAAACCTTCGGTTTTGTGTGGTTCAAATCCTTCTTTCTTGCTTGCATCAACTATGGCTTGTGCAAGTGGATGTTCGGAAAATATTTCTGCCCCTGCGGTGCAAGCCAATAGTTCTTCTCGGCTTATTCCGTTCAACGGAAAAATATCTGAAACAATCGGGTTGCCAAATGTGATTGTTCGTGTTTTATCTAATGCAATTGCCTTGATTGATGCCAATGCCTCAATGTATTTTCCGCCTTTTACTAATGCCCCCTTTGCAGATGCGTTTCCAATGGCTGCGTAAATGGCTACAGGTGTTGATATAACCAATGCACACGGACAAGCAATTACTAAAAGTGTAATGGCTTGCTGTAACCAATGGTTAAAATCTAAATTCAAAACGAAAACTGGAACAACAAACAGTAAAATAGAAAGTGCAAGCATTACAGGCGTGTAATACTTAGCGAATTGCTGAATAAATTTTTGTGTTTCACTTTTGTTTGCCGTTGCTTCAAATGTTAAGCGAATAATTTTTGAGAAAGTTGTATCAACAGAGAGTTTTGTTGTTTCCATTTCTATAAAACCATTTTTGTTAAGTGTTCCTGCAAACAAATTGTCGCCTGTGCTTTTGTCTTTTGCAATTGGTTCGCCTGTGATGGCTGCTTCATCAACCAATGTTTCGCCTGAAACAATTATGCCGTCAAGCGGTATCATTTCACCCGGTTTTACCTGAATGATGGTTCCGACTGCAATTTTATCAATTGGTATATCTTGGTTTTCCGATTTTACAAATGCTGTTTTTGGTGCTTTGCTTATCAATTCGTCTAAAGCAGATTTTGAATTTTCTATGCCAATATCTTCTAAGCGTTCGCCTAAAACATAAAGAACAACTAATACTGCTGCTTCGGGAAATTCTTTTAGATAAAATGCTCCGATTACGGCAATTAGCATGAGTAAATTGATGTTGCTGAATTGGAGTTTGAAGATTGCTTTTACTCCGTTCCACAAAACATTATAGCCAATGCCTAAAATAAAAATGGCGAAAACGAAAGGTGCATAAGGCATAGGTATATGTATGCCGATGATGGACAAAACTTCTAACGCTACAACTATTATGATTGCTGATAGAAGAAAGATGAATTTTTTATCGTTGATTGGTAATTTCATTGTTTTTTATGTTTTAAAAAAATGTTAAATGTATTTATTGAATTTTCTGTTATGTTTTTTTTAATTCAGTTCAATCCTCATTATTTCCCGTGTTATTATCATCATGTTTATGCTCTAAATGTGAACTCCATCTTTTCTTTATTCTTAAATACCATTTAAAATGATGCAATGCCAGTAAAAAATAAATGACCATAGTTGAGCAGATGGCAATAATGAACATATTGTAAGCAACTGCTACACCTATTGCTGCCGTTGCCCAAATTGATGATGCAGTAGTTAATCCTTGGGTAATACCTTTAGTATTGTCTTTGTATATAATGCCAGCCCCGAGAAAACCAATACCTGTTACAATATTTGCAGCGATTCTTCCACCGGCTGTGGTATCCACCGAGTGTATTCCAATAACTGTAAACAAAGCTGCACCCAAGCATACCATTGCATAGGTTCTAATCCCAGCAGCAGAAAGATGTCGTTCCCGTTCAATTCCAATAAATGCTCCAAGAGCAAAAGCAATTAAAAGCTGGAGGGTGATAAATAATTCAGTTTTTATATCCATAACTTTATAATTTGTTTTTTCTGATTATTGACCTAAGGTTACTAATGCTTCAAAACTTATATTTCCTGTATTGGTGTCGTAATAGGCGGCCACTATACCCAGATTTCCACTCCCCACCTGTTCTCTTAAATAAATACTCGATGATAAAATTTCGTTCACAGAATTTTGGGCATTTAAACGACTGGATTTATCCAGTAACTCACCGGGAAGCAGAGTTCCTGTTTTACCAACGATTAAAGCAACTTTATCTACCGATGGCTGAATTTTGTTGGTAATCATCGCTATTTTTCCTTCATTTATTTTATGTATAGCGGCATTTACGGCACCACAATTTGAATGTCCCATTACGACAATCAGTTTAATACCAATTTCTTTGTGAGATAGTTCCATACTTCCTATAATTTCGGGGCTGACAATATTTCCTCCAATCCGGATAGAGATCAGATCTCCTAAGTTGGCATCAAAAACCACTTCGGGGGAAGTTCTTGAATCAATGCAACTTAGAACAGCCACCATCGGAAATTGCCCGGTAGCGGTAGCATTCATCTGATGCATGAATTCCTTTTTTGACCATTTACCTTTAAGAAAACGTTCATTGCCGGCCTTCAATAAATTTAGTATTGCTTCAGGAGTTAACCGTTCACGGGTGTTTTTATCAAGCACATTTACAAATTGTATGTGGTCTGTAAGTTGGTATTCCTTTTTTAGCCCTATTTTGTTAAGCTTAATTTTTTTCTCCGGAGCTACAACTTCTTTGAAATCTTTTAATATTTCAAGAACATCGTTATCAATGTAATCCGTATTTGTAGCATCAATAATTACCTGAGAATTTTCGGGAATGCTCCACAAAGTTTCTTTAATGGTGGCTTTATTGAGAAAGGATACCTGATTGGGCAATTCGATGCGGATAGTTTCATTGCTATAAACATTTTCCTTTCCTATCTTAAACGGATTTCTGAAATTGCTCCTTAACAGGTAAAAAATACTTACGCCCAAGCCAATCAAAATCCCTATTAGTAAATCGGTAAGAAGAATTCCCATTATCGTTGCTATAAAAGGGATAAACTGATTCCATCCCTTTTGAAACATTTCTTTAAATAGCTTTCCCTTTGCTAATTTATATCCGGTCATAATCAATATAGAAGCTAACGTAGCCAATGGAATCATATTTAAAACAGAGGCAATTGTTAAAATACTGATAAGTAAAAATAAGCCATGTAGTATGGCAGATAATTTGGTTTTAGCTCCTGCATCAATATTTACTGAACTTCTAACAATTACTGATGTTACAGGCAACCCACCAAAAAATCCCGCTAACATATTTCCAAGCCCCTGGGCAATAAGTTCTTTATTAGGCGGTGATTCCCTTTTGTGTGGGTCAATGTTATCAACCGCTTCCAGGTTTAATAATGTTTCTAACGAAGCGACAATGGCTATTGTGAAAGCAACAATCCACACATTATAATCAGCAAGGGCAGACAATGCAGGAAGCTTTATTGTAAACAATTCTGAAATATCGGGCGAAGGTATATTTACCAAATGAGGCCCTTCAATATAAAAGTCAGGAGTAAATCTTCGAAAAACTTCATTAAGTCCAATACTTAAAGCAACAACGATTAACGAAGCCGGCAAAAAATTTACTTTTTTCAATGTTTTATCCCATAAAACAAGCAATAGCATAGATATAAAACTGATAACTAAAGATCCGGCATTGAAATGATTAAAACTTCCTAATAAGTGAGAAAAAGTATTTTCGCCATTGGGTTGAATAAAAGAAAAAGCATCTTCATGGTCGGCATCGTAACCAATAGCGTGGGGAATTTGTTTTAAGATGAGTAAAATTCCAATTGCAGCTAATAACCCTTTAATAACATTTGAGGGTATGTAATTTGCAATTATCCCACCTTTAAAATATCCTCCTGCCATTTGTAAAAAGCCCGCTATTAAAAGGGCTGTCGAAAAAATTTCAAATCCGCCAAGCCTAGTTATTGAAGCAAGTACAATAGCAGCAAGACCTGCTGCCGGGCCGCTTACACTTGTTTGAGATCCACTAAAAAAACCTACTACTATTCCTCCTATAACTCCTGAAATTATACCTGATAACAAAGGAGCGCCTGAAGCTAAGGCCACACCTAAGCATAATGGCAGTGCGACAAGATATACCACAAGGCCTGCCGGCAAATCATATTTTAAATTTTTCATTTTGCAATTGTTTTTATTTACTGTTTGACTAAATGTTTTCTTTCAACGTGCAGCAGGTTATTCTGCTTTTAGCATTGTAGGTGTGTTTATGACTTAAATTTAAATTTTTTGATTAATATATTTTATGGCTTCCTGTATATTAAGTTCTCGGGTATGGTTTCCTGTTCTTACATAGAACAAAGTATTACCCTGAAATTTTAAAAACACAGGAATTTTAATTTTACATACTTCGATAGCACAGATGTCATTCTCTTCTCTATGAAAAAAATATATGCGAATGTTTTTACAACAATCTGTGCCGATATTGAGAGCAACTAACTCCATAATGTGTTGTTCAAAACCATCCCTGTTTTTCTTTTTTAACGACTGATAATCTTTTTCAAGACCGATAATGGCAGCATCGTCCGTTACGCCTATCATTAGTGTTCCCTTCCGTGAATTCATAAAAGCAACAATGGTTTTCAGGACTGCGAATTCAAGCTCTTTGTTTGTTTTATTTTGCCTGTAATCCCAACGCAGCGATGATTTGAATTCTACGGTTTCGCATTCCCCTTTTTCCAATAATTCTTCCAATGACAAGCGTTTCTCTTTATTATTCAGCGATGTTTTTAAGAAGTAAAATAAATAACCTACCAAACCACCGACAGCAAGAAAAATGGAGACTAGCAAAACTCTGTCAAAGTCTATTTCCCAGAGAAAATTTTTATACGATGAAATAATGACTTCTGCCAAAGGTTGGCTATGATTTAATCGGTCGTATTTCAACAATGCAATTACCAATGGGCAAACAATGAAAAGACTGCTTACAGCACCCAGCGATATCCATAAAATTGGGTTAAAATGCTTTTTAATTATGTTAATCATAACGTATGTTTAGCTTTGATTTTAAATAATTTTCTGCATCGTTAATGGTCATTATTTTTTCAGCATCTTCATCAGGAATGGTAATGTCAAACGCTTTTTCAAAATCAATTATCAGTTCAACCATGTCTAAAGAATTTGCCCCCAAATCATAGAATAATTTTTCAGGTGTCAGTTCATCCTGATTTACTTTTAGCTTATCAATGAGAATTACATAGAATTTTTCTTTAAAGTTTTTCATTTTGAATTTATTTGGCGGGTGAAGAACCCTGCTCCCAAATTTCCCTGCTCTTAACAAGAACAAGGGAACAGGGGTTCACCCATTTGTTTTATTTAATGTGCATGTCCCTCGCCTTTGTTATTCATCTTAGCCAAAATGAAAAATGCTCCATTCACCACCACCTTGCTGTTGGCGGGGATTTCTTTTAGCAAAGTAATTTCACTGTAACCTACATCGGTAGTGCCTTTTCGAATGGGGATTTTTTCAAAAGTTGTTCCTTCTTCTTTGTGTTCAGGTTCTTCTTTTTCGCTGTGTTCGTGTCCGTGTTCATCGTGTTTGTGTTCGGCTGTCTCGGTTTCGCCATGATGTTCTTCTTCTTTGTGAGCATCGGTAACGATAAAAATATAGTCCTGCCCTTCGTGGTTTACAATGGCGTTGGCAGGCACTGCATCAACGGTAGCGTTTTCTAAACTTACCAATGCGGTAATGCTCATGCCGTCAATCAAACCTTGTTTGTTTCCTTTTACCATTGCGTGAACTGCAACGGCTTTGGTGTTTTGCTCAAATGTGTTGCTGATGGCGTAAACATCTGCATCGTATTCTTTACCCGGATTGTTGGTGAGTGTAAAATGTATGGTTTGCCCGACTTTGAGTTTTTGCAAATCTTTTTCATACACATATAAATCAAGATGCAGTTGGCTGTTGTCCACTATTTCGGCAATGGGGTTGTTGGCATCTACATAGCTGCCGATGTTTACCATTACGTTGCTGATTGCCCCGCTGATTGGGCTTGTGATGCTAACCGCAGACTGCATGTTTTCGGATGTAAGGGTTTCGGTATTTATACCGATTAGTTCTAACTGCTTTTGTAAACTCGCCCTTTTTGCTTTCAGGGTTTTGAGTTCCGCTTCGGCTGATTGAAGATTTTTTAATGCAGTTGCGTTGCCTTGTTCCAATTCTTTTTGTCGGGCAAATTCTAATTGTGCCAATTCTGCTTTTGATGAAACACTCAAAAATTCCTCTTGCAAAGTGATGAATGAATTATTGGTAATGGTGGCAATTATCTGTCCTTGGTTCACTGTATTGCCTGTTTGCACCAAAATGGATTTGATTACCCCGCCCAATGATGCTGTGGCGTTTGCCTTATTTTGATTTGGCACTTTTAAAATCCCGTTGGCTTTGAGTGAGGCGGTGAGTTGTTTTTTCTCAATGCTACCCAATTCAATCTTTATCGATTTCATTTGCTCGGCTGTAAGCATAGCCGTGTTGGTGTTTTCGTGTTCATCGTGATGCTCGGTTTCTTCTCCGTGCGTTTCGGTTTTATTACTGTTGCAGGATACAAATACAATTGATGTTGCAAGGGCTGCTATAAAGATTTTATTTTTACTCATGATTTTATTTTTTATGTTTTTGAATTCTTGAACATTCGATTTCATCGTTTTGAAATTTTATTTGTTGACTAAGAAATTGATATTAATAATAGACTGATTGTATAGATTCAGGTTATTGAGGTATTCTGATTTAATGGAAATTGCCTGGGTAAGATTCTGAATATATTCCACATAGCTGATTGCACCTTTTGAGTATGACAACTGTGTCACCTTTAGTTGTTCATCAGCTTGATTCAACCCTGTGTTTTCGTAATAGTTCAACAATGCGGCAAATTTCTGATACTCCTGTATCTGCCTACTATATGCAGTCTTTAAATTATTGACCGTATTTTGCCAGGCTTTCTGAGCAGTCATAACTCTAAATTGCGAAGATTGAATGCGTCCGGACTGGGCATTGAAAAAAACGGGGGCAGAAATTCCGAATTGAATGCCTGCAACTCGGGTTCCGGGGAAATAATTGCGATTTATATCAGCCGGGTTAAAAGAGGAAAGCAAATATTGATGGTAATACCCGATGGTAAAATCAGGCAGCAATTTGTTTTTTTCATAACGCAATTGATATTTTGCCAGATTAATCTGCTGTTCATAAAAACCATAAACCGGATTTTGCTTTACCAGAGCGGTATCAGGGTTTAAGGTAAAGGGGAGTTTTGTCAGTTTGATATCGGAAAAACCAAGAGCATCGGTAGTGTTAAGAAGTTTTTGCAGTTCCAGCATGGCAATGTTCCTATCTGCTTCCGTCTGTTGTTTGAGAAGCCGTATTTCCTGATATTTATTTTGTGCAGAAAGTTTTTCAAGGTTGGATGTTTCACCCGTTTTGAATCTGAGCTCGGCAGCATTGGAAAAAATTTTGTAAATACTGTCCTGATATGTGAGTAGTTTCAATTTTTCGATGAAATAAGCCAAATTATAATATGCAATTTTCACATCACGTATCAATTCATTTTGCGTAACGGCAGAAAGTTTTTCGCTGAGGGCTGTTTGCTGCGTCAGAATTTTACTTTGAGAAGAATAAACAGTGGGAAAAGAAAAACTTTGTGTGATTCCAAAACTATTGTCAATGTTACCGCCACTGGTGGGGTCCTGTATCAGCGAAAAATTAGTTCTATCAATCTCCCATCCTGTTTTCTGCAATGCTTTATTTTGCTGTACTTCCATCCGGGTAGCCTGTAAACCGGGGTTATTTTTAAATGCAATGCCTATTGCGTCTTCAACGGTAAGTTGTATTGGCGTAGTTGAAGTTTGAGCAGTTACGTTGCCGCTAAAAACAAACATCAGCAATACAATGGTTGTAAGAATAGTTGGTTTCATGCCTTCAGCTCCGCTCAGTCCGTGTTTTCTCGTTTTTGAAAATAAAATATAGAGCAAGGGTAATACAAAAAGTGTAAGGAATGTTGCTGTAATCAGCCCGCCGATTACAACGGTTGCCAATGGCTTCTGCACTTCCGCACCCGCACCGTGCGAAAAAGCCATCGGGAAAAATCCAAGCGATGCAACGGTGGCTGTCATCAACACCGGTCGCAAACGGATTTTTGTTCCTTCTTTTATCCGTTCTAAAATGCCGGTCATTCCTTCTTTTTCCAACTGGTTGAAAGTTCCAATAAGCACAATGCCGTTTAAGACCGCTACACCAAACAAGGCAATAAAACCGATACCTGCCGAAATGCTGAAAGGCATATCACGAATGAGCAAAGCGAAAACACCGCCTATGGCACTCATTGGAATAGCTGTGTAAATTAGGGTTGCTTGTTTTACTGAACTGAATGTGAAATAGAGCAACATAAAAATGAGTGCCAGGGCAACTGGCAAAGCAATCATAAGTCGTTTGGATGCTGCTTGTAAATTTTCAAATGTTCCTCCATACGTGTAGTAATATCCTTCGGGCAATTTTACATTTTCATCAAGTTGCGTTTGAATGTCGGCAACAACACTTGCTACATCTCTGCCTTTAATGTTGAACCCTATCACAATTCTTCGTTTGCCGTCTTCACGGCTTATTTGTGCAGGCCCCAATTCCATTTTAATGTCGGCAACTTGTGATAAAGGGATTTGAGTTCCGTTTGCAGTAGGAATATACAAATGGCTTACATCGTCAATGTTGTTTCGGTGTGTGCTGTCTAAGCGAACCACCAAATCAAATTTGCGTTCGTTTTCATAAACTACACCTGCTCCACCACCTGCAAAAGCGGTGCTTACAATGTGGTTAATATCCTCGATGTTCAAACCATAATTGGCAATTTGCGAACGGTTGTATTTGATTACGATTTGTGGAAGTCCTGCAACCCTCTCAACACTTGGTTCGGTTGCACCATCCACACCTTGAACAACTGAATTCACTTTATTGGCGTAAGTTAAAAGTGTGTCCATGTTTTCACCGAAAATTTTCACGGCTACATCTTGGCGTATGCCTGTCATCAGTTCATTAAACCTCATTTGAATAGGTTGGTTTTTTTCAAAGAAAACTCCAGGGATTGTGTTTAATTGTTCTTCAAACTCTTCTGCCAGTTCATCATAAGAAATATCCCGTTTCCATTTATCAGGTGATTTCAGAATTATCATCATATCAGTGGCTTCGGGTGGCATTGGGTCGGTGGGAACTTCGGCTGCACCTGTTTTTCCTACTACCATTTTCACCTCGTCAAATGCTTTTATCAGCCGTGATGCCTGCATGGAAGTTTCCAAACTTTGCGAAAGGGATGTTCCTTGCGGCAAAATGCAATGAAAAGCAAAATCACCTTCCTGCAAGGTTGGTATAAATTCACCACCCATTTTTGAAAACAGGAAAACAGAAATTATAAATACCGCAACAGTTGCACCTACAAATACTTTTTTGAAACGAATAGCTGTTTCTAATAATGGTGCATAAATGCTTTGGAAAAAGTTCATCATTCTATCACTAAAAGTTTTTTTGTGTGATATATTTCTCGGTAAAATCAAAGCACTCATCATAGGAATGTAAGAGAGTGAAAGAAACATTGCACCAATAATTGCGAAAGAAACTACCTGTGCCATGGGGCGAAACATTTTTCCTTCAATGCCAATCAAACTAAGGATTGGCAAATAGACAATCATTATAATAATTTGTCCGAACGCTGCACTATTCATCATTCGCTTTGCACTGCTTCCAACAGCTTTGTCCATTTCCATTTGCGAAAGTGCATGAGTTTCCTTTCGGTGTTCTAAAAAATAAAGCGATGCTTCAACTATTATAACTGCCCCGTCCACAATCAAACCAAAGTCAATGGCTCCTAAACTCATGAGATTTGCACTTACACCAAATACATTCATTAAACCCAATGCAAACAGCATGGATAAAGGAATGGCAGAAGCAACAATCAGCCCTGCACGAAGGTTTCCAAGAAACAAAACCAAAACGAAGATTACGATCAAAGCTCCTTCAATCAGGTTTTTTTCTACAGTGCTGATGGCCCGGTTTACTAAATCGGTTCTGTCAAGGTATGGTTCTATTATCACATCTTGCGGCAACGATTTTTGGATGGTATGCATTTTATCTTTAATGCGGCTTACCACATCGGCACTGTTTGCACCTTTCAACATCATCACCACGCCACCTACTGCATCAACTTCGCCGTTGTAAGTCATAGCACCGTAACGCACGGCACTGCCCAAATGCACTTCGGCAACATCTTTAATAAGTATGGGAATGCCGTTTGGGTTGGTTTTGACAACGATGTTTTTGATGTCGTCAAACGAACCAATCAAACCTACTCCGCGAATGAAATAGGCGTTTGGCTTTTTGTCAATGTATGCACCGCCCGTGTTTTCGTTGTTCTTTTCAAGTGCTGTAAAAATTTCGGGAATGGTTATTCCCATTGCAATTAACCGGTCGGGATTTACCGCAACCTCATATTGCTTTAGTCGTCCGCCAAAACTGTTTACTTCCGCAATTCCGGGTGTGCCATACAGTTGTCGGGCAACAATCCAGTCCTGCATCGTCCGCAAGTCCATTGCGGTGTATTTACTTTCACTGCCTTTCTTCGGGTGAATGATGTATTGATAGACTTCGCCCAAACCTGTGCTTACAGGTGCTAATTCGGGTGTGCCAACACCTTTTGGAATTTTGCTTTCGGCTTCCTTTAGTCGTTCGTTAATCAGTTGTCGGGCAAAGTAGATGTCCACTTTATCGTGAAACACAACAGTAATTACTGAAAGCCCGAAACGGGAAATGCTTCGCAACTCTTCCAAGTCAGGAAGGTTGGCAATGCTTTGTTCAATGGGATATGTTACCAACTGTTCTACCTCTTGTCCTGCAAGAGTTGGGCAAACCGTAATGATTTGCACCTGGTTGTTGGTGATGTCGGGAACTGCGTCAATAGGCAGTTTGCTTGCACTCCACACTCCCCAAACAATGAGTGCAAGTGTCATCAATGCGATGATGAATTTATTTTTTATGCTGAACGCAATTATTTTGTCTAACATTTTTTAAATCAGTTTATTGGATAAATACAGGATTACTTGCAGTGCGTCAGCATCGTAAGTAGTTTTGTTTTGTTCTGCGATATCAGAACATCCTAAAATTCATTAACTGATTTTTGGCGGTTGCCAAATATTGAAGTAAATCTCCCGGGCAAAATCGTTTTGGTAAACAGGAAGTTGGTTTGAAAAAATCGGGACGAATAAAGAGAGATTTGCAAAATAATGAAGGGTACTGAAAACAGAACCACAACAAGTACAAATACAAAACGGAGTACAAGTTTCCTGTTTGTGGCTGTGTTTTTCGTGGTTGGCAACAGCTGTTGTAACAGATGATTGCTCAGTTTGATTGCAATCACGCTGGTCGCCACATGGCAAGATGGAAAGTGCCAGAATGTAAACAAAAAAAATCAGCGTGAAGAACTTCATTGGGGCAAATATATATTATAAAGCTTCTAAATAAGTTTTTTGTGTGTTCAGTCTTCAATTTCTTTCGATAAATATTTTAAGCGTGTCTGAATTTTCTTTACTGCATATTCTCATTGTTAGTATCCCAAAACATCCTAAGGTTTAAAAGTTGACAACAATATTTAACTTTAAAAACTGTACAATAAACAAAGGCAACGCGGGTTTACAGAACGATAATATTAAAGCAGGTTTCTTGCTGCGAAATCAGTTTAACGGTATTGAAACCTTTGGCATTCCTGATGCTTTATGGTTGGTTTACCACAACCCAGCTATAGATTGGCTCAATAATTTCCCAGCAAAACGATTAGTACAATTAGGGGATAAGCAATATTGCCGCTGATGGAAGATAAGTTTGTAAAAATTAAATTTCTGTATCGCCTGAAAACCAAATTTCAAAGGCCGATCGGGCTGCCGGTTTTTACCTAATCAATTCAAAAGGACAAAATGCTTCGATACTACAAATGATTCAGATGCAATACGGGTTTTCAGTAAACCGTAAGCCTTCTGCTGATCAAACGACCATCGAACAACAGATGATAGAGATAAACCCCCGGAGCTAATGAATACATTGGAATCTGAACGGAAAAGCTTCCACCCCCTTTTGTTCCATTTTCCACTTCTACCAATTCCTTGCCCTGAACATCACTAATCCAGAGTTTCATGTTTCCCTTTTCTGGCAGGTTATAATCTATCGTAGTGAAATTGTTTACCGGATTCGGAGAATTCTGACCAAGCCAAAAGTTAACAATAGATACTTTTTTATCAATTCCAAGATAAAAATCCTGAATGGTAAAAGCAGCCTTTGATCTTACAAAAGTGGCTCCTGCAGGGTTGTTCAGTTGAATATGAAATGTTCTGTTTCCGGTACTGAATCCATTCCTGTGAATTTTAATCGGAACAAATTTCATCATTTCACCGGGCTGAAAAATGAGTTGTCCGGAAGCACTTTCATAATCGGTACCATTTAAAGCAGAACTATCGAAAGTCGAGTAAAAGGTCGTAACGACTGAAAAGGCCGGTTCCGATAGAAATACTTTTACATTTACCGTCGTATCAATCGTTGATGGTTCTTGTATTATCACATCACTGATACAAATTACCACAATTGGTGCAATAATTACGGTTGTTGTTCCGCTAGATTGTGAGGCAATACCATTCAAGCCATTTGGGCCTGAGCCTAGGGTAGTATTGCTGCCACCTGAGCCGCCATTACCCGCATTGCCAATGGTAAAAATATTGTCTTTTGTCATAACAGAAGAGGTTCCATTTGAATAGATTCCGATGGACGGTCCACCGGAACCACCAGAACCGGAACCACCGGCACCTCCATTACCTCCATTTCCACCTTTGCCACCGGCCCCAACCTCTGCCGTACAAACATTGGCACCATTACCTCCGGTTCCTCCGATTCCCCCAAGACCGCCATTGCCGCCATTACCGCCATTACCACCATTACCCGTGAATATTTTATTGTTCTCTAAAATAACCTTTGCATTTGAAACCAACACAGCGATAGAAGCTCCCCCTCCCTTTCCTGAGGTTCCGCCAATACCACCGCATCCACCGCTTCCACCACCACCTCCTCCATTACCTGATCCTTTGTCGCACAGGCTGCAATCCTCAGCCCCGCCACCGCCACCGCCACCACCACCATTACCGGCCAGAGCGTTTGATCCATTAACCCCATCACCTGGTTGATACATAGTGCCTGAAATTGTTCCAGCAACAGCGGCTGTTCCGTTTATTCCATTGACTCCTGTTATTCCATTATTTCCATTGCCACCTGAATTGCCCGGATTTCCCCATGTACCTGCAAACCCCCCAGAAGTACCCCCTCCACCATTACTTCCCGAAAATCCATTGTTTTGGCCTTCATTTCCACCTGCACCACCTGCACCACCTGCTTTGCCGCATATTGAGGTTCCTCCAGATCCACCGATTCCACCTGTTGCTGCATTACAACTACCTGAAGAACCGGCAGTTCCACTTAAGCCATTGTTGCCAGAATTTCCATTAGAACCCGCGGCTCCTGCGGCTGCGTTTCCAGCTCTGATGGAATTATTGCTGAGGATCAGGGTTCCAGTTCCGCCACTAACCAGTACGCCATAAGAGCTTTCGCCCGGGCTTGCCGGACTTAAACCCCCAATATCAAATCCATCTAAACGAGTATCTGTTGTAAGATTGTCAGCTCTTACGGGAACTGAAATTCCTCTGAGGTTTGTGCTATTTGCTGAAGAGCGACTCCAATTCGGCATACCATCAAATTGACCGTAAACATTAACCCCTGAGACCATGAGTAATGAAGCAGACAAGTTATAGATTCCTTTGGATACATATACGTCTTTATTGGCCAGCTTGGCGATGGCAATTCCTTTGTCAATTGTTTTCACAGGGGCACCCATGGTTCCCGCGTTTAAATCATCTCCGTTGGTCCCATCAACAAAAATCGCCTTGTCCTTATCACCATCTATGCCATCTCCATTGACATCCTGATAAAACATATCCGGTATATCCACCGGTGGGCAAACTTGTGCAGTTAATTGAAAACTGAAAGTTATAATTACTGATAGAATTATCTTTTTCATAGAGGTGTTTTTTTCAAGGGTGAAATCTAATATAAAATTGAGAATTCAAAACATGAATGGTCCTTTTTTTTATCGCCTTAAGAGGATTTCCCGTTGACCAAAGCCCATATACGTTTGTCTGTGGTATTTTAAAAACCAACCGGTCTGATATTTGGCCTTAGACAATCGTATCTTTGCGACCCATATAGTAATTTTTCAAATGAATGGATACTCTTATTTAAGCAATACGGACCCGATTGCACTTGAAAAACTTTATCAAAAATACAAAACCGAACCTCATTCTTTAGACATCAGTTGGCAAAGATTTTTTGAAGGTTTTGATTTGGCCTATGGAAATATGGCCATAACACAAACAGGCATTTCTGATGATATGTTCAAGGAAATCAACGTACTCAGATTAATAAACGAAGGATACCGAACAAGAGGACATTTGTTTACCAAGACCAACCCCGTTCGAGAGAGACGCAATTTTTCGCCCACACTTGGCATTGAAAACTTTGGGCTGACATCAGCCGATTTGGACAAAACATTCAACGCCGGTGTAGAAATAGGCATTGCTCCGGCGAAACTAAAGGACATCATCGCTCATTTAGAAACCACTTACTGCCAAAGTATCGGGGTTGAATTCATGTACATTAGCAATCCGGATAAAAAAGAATGGCTTCGCAAACGCATGGAGGAGACCAAAAATACACCACAATTGTCCATCCCTCAAAAAAGGCTAGTTCTTGATAAACTCAATCAGGCCACTATTTTCGAAAATTTTCTACATACCAAATATGTAGGGCAAAAACGCTTTTCGCTTGAAGGGCTGGAAACACTCATACCGGCTTTGGAGGCTGTAATAGAGTTTGGATCGGAACTGGGTGTCGAGGAGTTTGTGATAGGCATGGCACATCGGGGAAGACTCAATGTTTTGGCTAATATCTTAAACAAAAGTTACGAAGAGATTTTTGCAGAGTTTGAAGGCAAAGCTTTTCAGAATGCCATTTTTGAAGGAGACGTGAAATATCACATGGGTTATTCGTCAAATATCAAAACAAGTAAACACAAATTGGTGCGGCTTACACTTTGTCCAAATCCTTCACATCTCGAATCCGTAAACCCTGTTGTTCAGGGTGTGGCCCATGCCAAATTTGTGAACAAATACCACAACAATCGCGATAAAATAGCCCCGATTATGATTCATGGGGATGCCTCTGTTGCCGGACAGGGAATTGTTTATGAAGTTTTGCAGATGTCTGGCCTGGAAGCTTATGAAGTTGGCGGTTCCGTTCATATTGTCACCAACAATCAAATTGGTTTTACCACTAATTTCCATGACGCAAGGACGAGTATATATTGCACCGATGTAGCCAAAACAACCAAATGTCCGGTCTTCCATGTGAATGGCGATGATGTCGAGGCTTTGGTTTATGTGATAAAACTGGCTATGGAATACAGGCAGACTTTCAAGTCGGATGTATTTATAGACATATTGGGTTACCGACGCTATGGACATAATGAAGGCGATGAGCCGCGATTTACACAACCTTTGCTTTATAAAACCATCGCCAAACACCCAAACCCAAGAGAAATTTATGCAAAAAAACTCCTGGATCATGGCAGTGTAGAGGCCGCACTTGCCAGAAAAATGGAGGAGCAGTTCAAAACACTTTTGCAGGGAAAGCTGAATGATGTAAGAAGCGAAAAGGTTTTTGAATCAAAGGACCTTCCCATGCGAAACTGGGCCGGCTTTAGAAAAGCCACCTCTTCTGATTTTAGAGAATCTCCGGTAACGGCAGTTCCTGCCAATACTTTCGAATCTTTGGCCGAACGGATTTCAACTTTGCCTCAGGATTATTTGCCCATTAAAAAGGTCCAGAAGATTTTTAAAGACAGGCAGCAAATGATAAAGTCAAAATCTTACGATTGGGCCATGGCTGAACTGATGGCCTATGCCACCCTGGTGAATGAAGGTTTTCATGTGCGTATGAGCGGTCAGGATTGTGAAAGAGGTACTTTTTCTCACCGCCATGCGGTGGTGAAGAAAGAAGCTACAGAATTGGAGTACATTCCATTGCAACATGTGAGTGATCATCAGGGGCGTTTTGAAATATACAATTCTCTCTTGTCTGAATTTGCTGTGCTCGGTTTCGAATACGGTTATGCCATGACCTCGCCAAAGACATTGACTATATGGGAAGCACAATTCGGAGACTTTGCCAACGGGGCCCAGATAATTATTGATCAGTATATCGCAGCCGGTGAAGCTAAATGGAAGCGGTTTAACGGACTGACACTTTTTCTTCCCCATGGATACGAGGGTCAGGGGCCGGAACACTCTTCGGCCAGACCCGAGCGATTTTTGCAACTTTGTGCCAACAACAATATGCAGGTAGTCAATTGCAGTACTCCTGCCAATTTATTTCATGTTTTAAGACGACAAATGCACCGCAATTTTCGTGTTCCTCTGATCGTGATGACACCCAAAAGTTTGCTTCGACATCCTCGGTGTGTGAGCAGTTTGACAGATTTCACCAAAGGAGGATTCAACGAAATGATTGACGATACTTCGGCAGATGCTTCCGGGATTGAACGGGTATTGCTCTGCACCGGTAAAATCTATTACGAAGTATTAAACAGGCAGGAAACACTGAAAACCGAAAAGGTGGCAGTTGTCAGATTGGAACAACTGTATCCGCTCCCTTTCAAGCAAATAGAAATGCTGGCAAAAAAATACAAGAACGCCAACTGGGTATTTATCCAGGAGGAGCCCAAGAATATGGGAACCTGGCTGCACCTCCTGCGTTATGATCTTCCAATTAAACCAACACTCATCAGCCGAAACTCCAGTGCTTCGCCGGCCACAGGATTTGCTCATGTTCATAAAGCCGAGCAGGAAGAGATTTTGAGGAAGGCTTTTGATTTGACAATTGCGAATTAATATGAGTTCATTTACAAGAATCTGGTGTCTTTGCTGGGGTTTTGCCTTCATCGGTATTGCTGCCGTGTTTCACAATCCCGTCGAATCTAATGTTTGGTCTTCCTGGTTTTTAATGGCCTCAGTACTCTGTTTCGGGGTAATTTGGGGTCGGGTGCCGTTGTTTGCCTATGTGGGCATGACAATGATCTGTATCGGGTGGGGTATTTTTCATTGGCCACCTGTTTTTTCAGGATTTGACAATCCTCAAAATGCAGGACCTATGGAACGCATGGCTACTGAATCGGTTGCACTCATTCTCACAGCAATTGTTATCGGCGTTTGCGGTTATATGAACCGCTTAAAAGAGTTGACTAAAAGGGAATAGGCCTTACTCCATAGCCTCTGTCAATTTGTAGAGATAGGCAAACATTTTTCTTTGAGAATCCCTGCTACCTTCCTTACCTTTAATGAATTGCTCCATTTTGATATCGTATATAACGGTATCTGATCGGCCGATGAACCCGGTACCTTCGTTGTAATAAATTAGTGCATAGGGATCTGCCTGAGCATTCATGAGGTTCCGCGAAAACGGGTAATCACTTTTAGATTCAATATTCGCAAGTCCAAGAAGAGTGTAAGGAATATCAGTATGAGAACAGGGAGAAGAATCAACGAAAGCCGTATCCATATAACCTCCGCCAATCAGCAGGGGGATGTGGAATTTTTCAGGGTCATTTACAGCACAAAAATTAGGCCTTCTGATGCCGTGATCTGCTGTAATCATCAGGATCACATTTTCCCATAATTTTTGATTCTTTAAACCCAGTATGAACACCCCCAAACAACTATCCGTGTAGCGAATGGCATTGAAAAAATCGCCGTTAACCCCCGAATAACCGGATGTCACCGGAACCTTGAAAGGGTCATGCGAACTAATCGTGTAAACCGTATAAAAAAACGGTTGAGCCACTGTTTTCAAATCTTCAAGCATTTCACCAAAAACATAACTGTCGTGGTATCCCCACTTAGATTCGGGATACGCTTTTTTGTAGTCTTTTTTCTCCTTGATAACATCAATACCTCCGTTGTAAAGCAATGACCGCACGTTTGCAAAAGAAAGATCACTCCCGCAAGTGAAACCTGTTCTGTATCCCGCTTTCTTAAAATCACTGAGGATATTTGGCAGGGCTGCTGCTTTTTCAGGGTATTCCAGAATGGAGCCTTTGGGCAAAGAAGGAAATCCGGTAAAAAGTGAGGCCAACCCCTTTTCTGACCGATCGCCGCTTGAAAAACACCTGATAAATGAAACACTTTGTTTCATCAACGCATCCAGATTTGGAGTAAGTCCTTTTACACCGCCAAATGACTCAACTGCTCCAGCAGTGAAACTTTCCAAAACTATCATGATGACGTTTGGGCGACCCGTTTTTGAGATCGCACGATTTGATTCGTCACCCTTGTAAGCGGCAAAAAGATCATTGGCTTCTTTTTCACCTATTAGTTTGTACTTGTCGAAATCTATTTCCTTGCCCGTCAGGGCATAACCCAAATTCCAAACGGTATTAACCGCCATGTGATTGGCAAAAGGTACGCTGCTAAAATAGGCATCACTGATGCTCAGCGGAACATTGCCTATGCCTCCGCGAACCGGTATAATTGACATCCCAAGCAATAAAAGACCCGCAGCAAATGCAGGCCATGATTTGTCCATCCAATGTTTGAACAGGACAAAAATCCTTTTCCATATAAGGTAAAAAAAATAAAACAGAGCAGCAACTACCAGGAAGATGATCAGCACCTCTAATCCGGAAACGGAAGCCGTGGCTCCTGAAGGATTTTTGAGATAAACCAGAACCGAGTCATTCAACTTGTACCCCCAATAGGTGTACAGCTTGGCATCTGCCACCACAATCAGGCAGAGTATTCCAAGAATGATCAAATGATAGATGTTTAAAAACTTGCTGAAATAAAGCTTCCGATCCAGGCAAAATGAAAAAAGAAAAATGATGAAAGGAATGACTGAAAGATATGTGGCCACCGAAAGATCAAGCTTGAAACCGTGGACCGCCGATCTCAGCAAAAGTGCCATCCCGCTGTTCCCCTGATCATTCAGGTTGAACAGAAAAAAAACAAACCGGGCCACCTGGAAAAACAATATCCAGTAAACCCAATAGACAAAAAATGCCAAAAGACGTTTCATTTTTTCAAAGCCTGTTCATACAGAAAATGCGAAGAACGCTAAAGATGCCGACTATCGGAATAACATTTCGACACCACCGAGAATTGCATTGGTGATTAAGATAAAAAAAAGGGCTCTTGAAACAAAAGCCCTTTTTTAGATCACTTAATTTGAATGAATAATTTTACCTCGCCACCACAATCTTCTTTGTAAACTTGCTCAAATCCTTCGAATCAATTAGCGTCACCATATACAATCCTTCCGACAGGCCTGAAATATCAAAGGTGTAATCGTCCTTACCCGTTTTAATAATGGTGTTCTCATAAACCTTCTGGCCCATTGAACTTACTATTTCTATTTTATCGAATTCGGAACCATTGAGACTAAGACTTAAAAAGGTATTTGCAGGATTGGGCCGGATTATGGGCAAGGGCAAAACCTTGTCAATCTCTTTTGGTAGCTTGTTCAGAAAAGGTTCCGGATATGATTCTGGATAGGTAACGCTGCACTCCGGCAAACTGTCTAAGAAAATGCAATCCGTTGGTCTTTCCTTGATACGCTGAACGCGGTCTATCTGACAAACCCAAAACTCAGCTAATGGTGCCAAACTACTGTCAGCATTGGCAGCCAATTCGGAATAAATGGTGTTGGCTTTCGAATAATCGTTGACCAAAAAATACAAGCCTGCTTTCTGAAATTTCAAATAGTCCAGCAATTGAACGGCTTGCCACGCAGTAGCAGTGTCGCACCTGGCTATCCAATGGTTGATCGTATTTTTTAAACTCGCGACTATACCATAAGTCGAATCCGGATTGCTCAAAAAAGCACTGTCATTCAGTAGATAGTCTCCAACAAGTTCATTCATTTTTGCAAGACCAATATCAATATAGACATAGTCAGTGGCGGTCATGCTTGTGTTCCATTCTGTTGCTGTAAGGGCCAGTTCCCAATCAGGTACAATGTTACCGGCCTGCACCGAGTCGTATTGCCTGACCAAAATATCTTCAAAAACATCTTTAACATTTTGAAAAGGAGCACCACTATAAGTAATGTTTCTAGGGTTGGCCGGAAGTGCAGTACTTGGACCACCGCGGTAACCCCACAAGCTACCATTGCAAAGGTTGCCCCTATCCGAATTATAGGTGGATAAAGATGAATAAAAAGTTGTTCCAACTGCAACTTGAGCCCAGTCCCAAGGAACCGGACCTCCAGACTTAGGATAGATGAGATTATAATTCTGATAAGTGTTGGGCCAGTTTACTATGGTACTCGGTGCAGCATTTGGGGTATTATCCCAATAATTGTCATCTGCACTAAAGAAACCGGTGGCCGATACCACATCACGGGTTCTTCCTATCAAAGCCATTGGCGAAGAACCGGTAGCAGCAAACCTCAGATTGTTTATGCCCCCATCCATATAAATGGGAGCTTTAAGTAAGCGGAGGGTTTGGCTAAACGCATTGTCAGTGGTCACATTATTGCCATTAAATATATTTCCGCCTCCCTCCCTTCCGAAGGCATTTGAGATTTCCAATCTGCCACCTGCTACATTGAAACCTACGCCCTGATCATCACCTGTAAATTGCCCACAACGCGAAAACAAGGATGATGGAGCATTAAAATCAATGGCTTTTTCGGAAACGGAATAATTCGCCCCGGCTAAGGAAAGCGGAGCTGCCGAACTGCCTGTAAACTGAGTACCAATAGTAACATCGCGGATGGTTGGGGCCGATAACACACTTGAAATCTCAGCCCCAATGATATTTAGACCAATATCATTCGAACCATTCTCGATTAACAAATTACTCAGCCCTGTTCCTCTTCCCTCAATTCTAAGTCCTTTGCCACAACCTTGCAACTCAAGATTAGTGGCCATGAATGGCCAGCGACCAACATTATTAAAACACACTATTCCACGTTCGCTTCCAATTACTTTTAAGTCCCATATAGAATGTTGGTAGCCCCAAAAATAAACACATTTGAAATTGCTGTTTGTGGGTACTATGCGTACATGATTGAAATTGCTGCGTACACCAAGATTCAGATGTGCATCGCTCCCCATTGCTATCATACCGCTGTTCACTAAAAAACGCGGATTAGTACCAGTATTTACCAGCCAGAAATAAACATTAGCCACCTCCATTACTTTTTGGTAATTGGTGTTTCCATTAAAAACAATGGACGAATAAGCTCCCAGTTGTATGCGGTTTTGGGCCTCTGCGGTTGTCCATATACCCGGCATATTGAACCGCACAAAGCCCAAACCATTGTTGCCGCCTACAGGTGCTAAAGATGCTCCGTTTTCTAAAATTAAGGTGCCTCGTATTTCCAGGATGGCGTTGGGGCCGTCTAAAATGATTTGGGTACCGGGGCCAATACGCAGGGTAGCTCCAACGTCTATGACTAATGTGGAGTTGTTGTTGATGCGAAGGACGGATGGGTTTGTAGAATTCCCAGACAAGAAAAGTTCCGAAGCATTCTTAAACACAAAGTTACCAATATTACCACTGGCACTGCCCATAATTAAATTCCCATTAGTTGCAATCTCAACTAAAGACGAGTACACATTATAGGTTACTTGTGTAGTATTTATTTTGTCGTACCAATAATCTCGAAACAGCCCCCCATTATAAAAACCCAAGTCATCTTCACTATTTATTTTAAGTGAAGCTGAATTCTCAACACGAATATCATCAGTTAGGTCATATTTGCCATACATGGGGTACACTTCATCGAACGGAGAAATATCAGATTGTCTCTTATAGTCACAAGCATTAAAGGATAAAATATCTCCGGTCAACAGGCCTACATCACAAGTTTCATAGTTGAAATTTTCGTGATTTATAGCACCAATCCTACCAGTTCCATCTGTGTTTAATTCGGTGCTTATAAATCGTTGATCAATGTCTCGATGCCTTTTTATGATGTCGGTATTCATTATCAGATAGTCTTCGGGAATTACGAAGGCATTATTAATATTGCCATCACTCATATTATAGTCAATGATTTCCTTAAATGCCCTCTTATTCTCTGAGGGAATAAACTCGCTCAAACTCTGGAAGTACATCGGGTAATCATTGATATCAAACTTTCGATCCCATAGAGGTCTGAAAATGGTGGCAAAAGGAATTTCATAATTGTCATTATTAAAGTCATTATAAAAATCCGAGGTCTCAGTATTGCCAAATGTGGTGAAGTTATTAGGACCATCCCATAGGTCAAGTACTGTCTGAGCAATTATCCATTCCGAAAGTAAGGGCGTTGTAAGATTATCACGACGATTTGCCGCATTTCCAAAATTAATTCTTGGGTGCAATTCCTCACCACCTATATTCCTGTTTGATTCCTGGTCCAATGCAGCCCAGGTCATCTGATCCATAATAAAAGCGAAGCCATTTGCTAATCCTTCCGACATGGTTACATGAGGATGCCTATTGTTCCAGTTCCAAACATGTGTGCCTCCGCTTTCTTGCCATATCACGTAATCATTCTGAACAATCATATCAGTGAAAAAATGACCAAACTCATGGTAATGGGTGTTCTCTGTATTGTGAGTGCGTACCACATTGATACCTAAGACAATCGTATTACTTGACCAGCCTCTATATTGGGCAATATCTGGGTCTAACTTCAAAATTCGGTCCGTCTTTGTAATTATTTTGCAGTTAAAATCATCGATTCTATCACCTTTACTACCCATTTGTGCTTTTGATAAATCAAATGCAGACCTAAACCAGGTATAAGTTCGTGTAAGGTTGTGTTCTCCGGGAAAAATCCAATTCTCGCCATTCGTAGGCGTACCAAAAGTTACTGTTACCCTATTTCCTCCATTTCTGTGAAGCCTGCTTCCGGAAGTTTCCCATTGATGATAATTTTGCCCTATCCCTTTATACTCTACTTTAAAGTTTTTCCAATGGTTATAATCGTGCAGCTTCACCCTGATAAAAATGTCTGCATATGACTTATTCAAATTCCTGCAAAATTCAAAATTGATTGTTCTGCTTCCATTCTGAGTAATATACCCTTCTTCGTCGGTGCGGCAAGTGGTGATTACCTGAAATGGTGATCTGTTAATACAAATTTCGACAGTGGCATTTCGGAGACCGATAGGCACTTGTCTTGCGTTATTTCCTTCAACATCATTAATACTCACAATCCTCGTGTTCACTATCCTGCCCCAAAAACCATGAGCCCAAAACCCGCAGCCGTCAGCCTTCTTCATCAATTGCTGATTGATTAACAAATCCACAGAATCATAGCCAAAGGTATCGGGTTCTAAAAAAGGAATACTAAATGCCAGACCTTCGGTTCTCCAACTGTAAACCATAGAACTGTCATCATCGGCCAGTGAATCGGGCATATCGGTAACAGGCAGTGTACTCTTGTCTAAGTAAATTCGGTCTGGAGCCGCGGAATCACTACCCACCAGCCAATTTCGTTTGCACGAAATAAAATCGTGAAAATCAAACACCTCAACTGTATTCCACGGAGTAAAATAAATGTGAGCCGATGCCAGACGTCTGGCACTTAGGTAGGGGATATTGGTGTCAAGCGATATAAACTCGATTTCTTTTGGGTAAAACGGCAGATTCGCTGTGTCATACGAAAACGAGTAGTTCAGGGTAATGGAATTGCCACTGTCAATACTAATCAGATTACCCTCGCCATAAGGTGATGACGGAGGTACTATTTCGATCCATGATGTAGATATGACATCAATAGAATCTTTGAATACTATATCCTGAAAAGCTGTGATTTCAATTTCCACACTGAATATGCCATCCAGACTGTCCACTTCATGTGTGATGACTTTGGCTTCAAATGGTTTTCGATAGCTACTTTCCGAACATTGTGCATTCACAAAATGGGTAGCTAAAAAGGCGATTGCTGCTAATAGTATTTTCATGATATTATGTATATTTACTTATTGATATGATGTGACTTGAGTTGCCAGATATCGCCGTTTTGAAACTCAAAGCGGACAATCCCAATGCCCCTTGACAGATAGAACTTCATTATTCTGTAGTCATGTAAAAATTGATTCTTTTTTGCTGTTATTAATAAACAAGAAAGCTTTTGTCCATTGATCGTTAATTGTGCTGATGTATCGGTCAGTTGCCTGTCATCTGTGTAATTTTGACCCAAATGAAATGGAAAATTAAAAAAATGCCCCATCGAGGCAATGTTTGTCGTTCGAGAGGAATGGAGTACAAACCAGATATCCCCTCCAAATCTGTTGTCAATAGAAAATTCTTCTCTGCTACCCCAACGGTCAGGTGCATCCCCAAAATAAGTTATGTTGGAATGATTATAAACTATCATATAATTATACTTACATACTTCACTTGCCCCATCGACACATTGGTTATTGGTATAGCTTTTAAAAGTGTAATCAAGAGTCAGCGTATCTACAATATTAGAGTCTAACAATTCAAACTCCCACCAGCTTTCATCAGGAAAAATCAGGTATTCAAAAGCTTCGGGTGGTGCTTCTTTAATTGTTTCGCACTTTACAATACAGGGTGGTTTATCGGGTCCACAACTAAACCAAGAAGTAGTGAATACTGCTAAAATAATAAGGCAACTAAAAGTCTTTAAGATTTTTAGAAGGGCAGAAGTTTTACTGGATTTAAAAGCTGTTTTCATAAGTCAAAAAAACTCAAACAAAATTCTTTTGGTTAAAAGCACTACAAACGTAACTGAAAAATGCATAAAAGCAAGATGTGAAAATATGATATGGGAAAAATGACTTTATGATGACTTGTTCGCAAGGCAAAAATTCCCAACATCAATAAAATTGTATTTTTCATAATAGTCCTGTTTTACTTGATTATGTGCTGATCAATTAAGTTCCAAACCTCGCCGTTAAAAGTTTCAAACCGAATTCGGCCAACGTTTTTTGCCCAAAAAATGCGTTTTTGACCTTTGCCCCCTCCTCTGTTATTTGAAAAATCTTTGACCTGATAATATTGCTTGTTTTCTACTTCAAGTGAGTCATAAATATTTTCGAGTTTGATAATTTCTCCGGCTAATATTTCTTCCCAACTTCCAATACTGTCAATTGAATAAAACACGGTTCCACTACCCCCAAAAGGATATCGTTCTGAGACCTGACTCGTTTTTGAATTTTCACCATTGCTATAATCAGCTATTATGCTAAAACTTGGATTAGCTTTCGTCAAGTCATGACCATAGGAAGACCATTTGGTAAATAAAATTATTCCTTCATAATCAAATGAAAAACGGTCTTGTTCAGAATAAACTTTTTGATTATAATCATTAGCGTCCGAAATAAATTTAAAATAAAAGGGAGTTACTAACAACGTAAACTCCCTTTTTTGTGGAATTTTGCTTTTGCACAACAAAGAA
>JAGVLJ010000029.1 GCA_020049855.1 Bacteroidia bacterium
ACCCTTACCCGATGGAACCTATGGGTACTATATTGAACTACGCAATTACAAAGGCCGCGGGTATATGTACAAAGGAAGTGTTACGTTGCTTAGGTAGTCTTGCAAAATAAATTAAAAACAAAAGGTTGACCAAAAAGCCAACCTTTTCCTTATAGGGTATTTTAAAAAGTATTGTCTACCAAATGTAAACTTTTTTATTCATCAGCAACGCTTCACCAGTAATGGTATCAGATCCTGTGGCTACATCAATCACTTTAGTTTCGTAAAGCACACGGTTTTTTTCAGGAAATATTTCTTTCACAGTAATCACCGCACGGTAAGGCGTATCCACAAACATGGGTTTTAAGAAGGTGGTATTTTGTTTCATGTAGATATGCCCGTCAGCATGAAGTAGGGTGCCGAATATTTTGGTGAATACACTTGCGCTGTAGTGGCCATGAATAATGCAACGGCCAAACATGCTCGCTTTTCCAATTTCCTGATTTACGTGAAGCGGGTTGGTATCTCCCGAAATTTGTGCATAAAGGTCAACCTGAGTTTGGGTGTAGGAAAAATCATGTGTAAAAATATCTCCGACTTTAATCATAACGATAGTGCTTTGGGTTATTAAATGGTTTAAAAAATGAATTTTGAACGTATGCGAAGGTAATTTATTTTGGATGGGTTAATTCAATTTTACGCAGAATTTTAATTCAGGTTACAAATAAAAAACGGACCAATGACGAAGATCATAGATAAATAATAGGAGATAATTAACTGGTATTATGCGACATATATACTATACAGTTAAATACCTCGTACATATGATGTAAATATATAAAATGTGTTTACCTTTGCGCCCGAATTCAGGTGCTGTTTTAATGTAAAATAAAAAAACCGTAATTCATCAAAAACGCAAAAAAATGGAAACAACAACAGGGAACACTGTAAAAAACGTGTTCGAAACCTGGGCCGAGGCTCAGAAAAAAGCAATGGATTCTTTTACTGAAAGTACTGAAAAGTTTCAAAAAGAAATCCTGAACAACAACAAAACCGGTGAAGCAGCCGATTACTTTAAGAAATGGTATGATTCTCAAATGTCGTTTTTCTACAACAACGAAAACAAAAATTCATCAAATCAGATGGATTGGTTTAATCACTGGATGAATAATCAAGCTGAAATGGGTAAAAAAATGAATGAAATGACTCAGGAGTGGATGAAAAGCCTGAATAACCCTGCAACCATGATTAACTCGATTCCGGGAATGCCGGACGAAACCAGAAGAAATATGGAGCAGGCAATGAATACCTATACGACTTGGATAAATTCAATGACTTCGGCCTACAATGATATGACCAAGAACTTTGGCAACCCGAATACAAAAGACTACTTCAGCAGTATGTTTAACAATACCGACAGTTACATGAAAATGTTCCAGCTTTGGATGCCGGTTATGAAAGCACTAAGCGATAAGACATACACTCCTGAACAGTTCGGACAATTATTCAACACGGTACTTTATAAGGACATGATGGATAAAATGTTTGGCTTTGCTCCTGACTATATGAAAAGCATGTTCTCCAATCTTAATACTTCGTATCAGGAGAATATGAATAAAATGATGGATATGAACAAAGGGTACTATGATACAATGAAAAATAACCTGCATAGCAGCCTACCTTCATTTATTCAGGATCCGTTTAATTCATACCTCAATGCTTACCAGAATATGTTTAATCATCTGCAAAATGCGTCAAACCCTTTTGCTAAGATGATGACTCATGGCTTTGGGAAGGAGCAATTAGAGAAGATTTCAGAACTTAGTAAGCAGTTTAATATTTTTCAGGTACGTAATTCACAAATGCAATATCTGGTGTACACGACCGGAATGAAGGCCATGGAAACGCTTTCGCAGAACCTTTACAATAAAATGAAGAATGGCGAAGAAACCAAAAGTTTCATGCAGTTGTATTCAGAAATGCTGAACACAATGGATAAAGCATACGTAGAGCTGTTTGAAACAGAAGAATATTCCAAAATGCAGGCAGAACTGAGTTCGGTTGGCCTTCGAATGAAGAAAGATATCGAAGATCAAATGGAAAAAATGTTTGCCAATGTTCCATTGGTACCCCGTTCCGAGATGGATGAATTGTACAAAACAATTCACGACCTGAAATCACGTATTCGTTTGCTGGAAAAACAAATTGACGGTGATTTTGAAGTTGAGGTTAAAGAACCAAAAGCTGCATCAAAAAAATCAAAGAACGTATAAGTTGAATTAATAGGTTAATAGTGAGCAGCCGCAGATTCCTTTTGAGTTTGTGGCTGTTTTTTTTCAAACTTCATTAAATTCGTTTCAATTAATCAAACTTAAAGTATGAATGTAAATGTAAAAGAAGTAATGACTGAGTTTACCAAAGCCAGCGAAAAACTGATAAAAGGGTATGAAACATTACAACGTATAAAAGATATTGAAGTGGCTACAACCCCAAAAACTTTGGTATGGCAGCGCGACCATGTGAAAGTGTATCATTACAACCGCGAAACACCGGCTAAGTGCAAAATTCCGTGTTTGGTTTCATTTGCCATGATTAATCGTCAGGATGTACTGGATATTCAACCTGACCGTAGTTTAATGAAAAAGCTGCTTGATGAGGGATTAGATGTGTATATTATTGACTGGGGGTATCCGGGTAAACAAGATCGTTACCTTACCATGGAAGATTATATTTTGGGGTATTTAGACGATGCGGTGGATTATGTCCGTAAAGCGAATAAAGCACCAAAAATTAATATGCTTGCCATTTGTCAGGGTGGTACATTCAGTATGATTTATGCCTCACTTAAACCTGAAAAATTCAATACACTTACTACTTTCGTTGCTCCATTTGATTTTAAAGGGAACGAATGCATGTTGTATCGCTGGACAAAAGACATTGATGTAGATACTATGGTTGATAGTATTGGTACAATTCCCGGAACAATGCTGGATCAGGGTTTCGGTTTCCTTAAGCCAAGTATGAATATCTCTAAATACCTTGGGATAATGGATTCATTGGAAGATGAAGAAAAATTACTTTCTTTTTTGCGAATGGAAAAATGGAAAGCCGATCTTCCAAATATTGCCGGTGAAATGTTTCGTAAATACATCAAAGATCTGTTTAGAGACAATAAACTTATAAAAGGCGAAATGGAACTGGGAGGTCAAAAGGTTGATTTAACTAATATGACTGTACCTTACCTCAACGTGTACGCTACCGAGGACAATATAATTCCTAATACGTCTACTTTACCCATAATGGATAAAATTGGGTCAAAAGACAAAACAGCATATCCGTTTAAGGGAGGGCATATAGGCGTGTTTGTAGGGTCTAAATCACAAAAGGAATTAGGCCCTGCAGTTGCCAAATGGATAACTGAGAGATCATAACCTTTTAATTATCCCAAGCTAATTTGTAAGAACTTTTTATTTTTAGGAAGTCCAATTTGGTTCTTACCTTTAAACATTAGCCAATCTAAATTATCCCTGCGCTGGCCAGCTTTAAAATCTTGAATTATTGTATTGTTATTTTAGTTGGGAGGTGCATTATCATCCCTACTTAAATTCTTATTTTTGAAAGAACAAAAAGTTAAGGCCTATTCGCCTGGTTTTATAAAAGAGGTAATAATAAAGAAGAATCGTTGTAAGTAATTAGGATACAAGTTGTATAATCAGGAACTTGACAAAGTAATTACTACCTTGTTGTTAGTACCCAAGTAAAGGCAACTAAAAAAAGATTAAAATATTACAACCTCTGCCATATGCAATAATCGGTGGACTAAGCTTGACTGAACTGCCGCTTGCCTCCATAATATGAATCAAAACTGCGTAATGAAACACTTAAAAATTAATGACCGGATAGAAATTGCCTATACGGACACAGGTAAAGGAGTCCCCCTTGTTTTTATTCACGGGTTGGCTAGTTATGGAGGTATTTGGAGGAAAAATACAAATAAGTTGGATAGTGATTTTAGATGCATCAGCATTGATCTTCCTGGTAACGGAAAATCAACTAAGGGGGATTTTCCCTTTAGCATGTTTTTTTATGCCGAGACTGTGGTGCAGTTTATTCATCAACTTGGATTGAACGAAGTAGCCATGTGCGGACATTCAATGGGCGGACAAATTGCTCAAATTATTGCCCTGCGATATCCACAATTAGTAAAGAAACTGATATTAGCCGCTCCGGCCGGCTTTGAGTTTTTTACAGCACACGATAAATTACTCTTTAATCAGATGATGATGCTGGGTAATTTTATTTATGCCGATGAATACCATTTGGCTTCTACCATACGCGATGGTTTTTCGGTAATTCCTGATGAAGTGGAAGAAGTGATAAACGACCTTAACGAACAGTTATTTTCAGGTAAATTAAGTTACTACCGCTCCATGGTAACAGGCTCTATTAATGGAATGATGAATGAGCAGGTGTACGATTTTCTGCCTCAAATCCATTGCCCGGTACTGGTCATATTTGGGGAGAATGATAAACTTATCCCAAATAAACTTATTCATCACACTACTACTGAAAAAGTAGCCAGACTGGGAACTGCACAGCTTAAACAGGGTACACTACACCTCATGCCCAACTGCGGGCATTTTATTCAGTGGGAAAAAGCTGCCGAATTCAACAAACTCATAAAAACATTTTTACGCGGGTGAGCGGGCAAAAAAAATATGGTTGGCTCCAAACTGTTCTATTTCTGGCAACGGGAGTGGGTTTCTTTTATTTTGTTGCTCAAAAATTTGACCTAATCGCAAGTATCCAAATAATTAAACGAGGGATATATTATAATGCTATCCCTGTTGCTCTCATCTCCTTTATGAGCTATTGGTTCAGGGTGCAACGCTGGCGCTTGCTGATGAAAGCAGGCGGATATCCGGCCTCTTTTGGTAATGGGTTACTTGCCCTCAGTATTGGATATACGGTTAATTACGCCCTGCCCAGATTTGGCGAAGTAACCCGAAGTTTTATTGTAAAACGCAGCGAAGGCACTCCGTTTGAACTAACCTTAGGGGCCGTGGTTATGGAAAGGCTGGTAGATATTATGGCCTTGTTTGTTGTTTGTGTGGTGGTTTTGCTGCTGCAATTCCAGTTGCTTTTGGGTTTCATACAACTGGAAATACTTTCTCCGCTGTCGGCAAAATTGAGTGAATACCCTTCTACTTGGGGTTTATGGATTGTGGTGTTCATTGTAATGGTTGGGCTTTTCTTCAGTTTTCGCAAGGCACGCCAAGCAGCTAAATTGAACCATGTGTTCCATTCATTTATTAAGGGTTTGTTGAGTATAAAAAAAATAGAACAAGGCTGGCTCTTTGTATTGTACACCACAGGTATCTGGGCCTGCTATTTTTCAATGACCTACCTCTGGACGTTCTCTTTTCCTGAAAGTGCCTGCATAGGGCCACTTGCTGCTTTTGTGGTGATGGTATTGGGTACAATTGGCCGCTCCTTGCCGGTGCAGGGTGGGGGAATGGGGGTGTATCATTCCATTGTTACTCCGGCCTTCATGTTGTATGGAGTAAATGAGCAGGTGGCCTTTGCACTAGCTATCATTATTCATGGGGCACAGGCTGTTTTTTCATGTATAATGGGGCTTATCAGTTATATGTGGATGACCATAGTAGCGGTAAATCAAAAATTGGGATAAAAAACCGCCATTCGCGGACTTCTGTTTACATCCAATACATCTTGGTCAAAAATCATCTTCACCAGAAGCAGTCTTATGCCGTTTACCTCCCTTTTGCCTGCTTTGTTGCATTTTATATCTAAGGGCTTCTTTAATTTTTCCTTTTACTTCTATATATCCTTTTTGTTGCTCAGAAGTGAGCAAAGGCATAAGTTGCTGGTCGGTTTCAATACCTAATTGTTTTAAGGCAGTTCGTTTCACATCAGTGCTGTCTGTTGACTGACGAATGGCCTTCATCTTTTGTCCCTGTGCCCGATAAACTTCCTTAACTCTCAGGGTTTGATCTTCACTTAAACTAAGGTAATTTTTGAGACGATAAGCCATTCTTTCGGCAGGCATACTGTCACGTTGTGCCTGCACACTTAACATACTCATGTTCATCAAAGCAATCAGCAATTTTTTTATTATCTTATTCATATATTTTTTAACTTAAAGAGGGTTTGATAACTGAAATGTACAAAAGTTTAATATCCGCTTACGTTCTATATTTGTAAAACGATTCTACACTATCGGCAATTCGGATTATCTTTGCATCCTTATAATATGAGCAAACACGGCAAAATATTGGTAGCCATGAGTGGAGGGATTGACAGTACTGTTACTGCGGTAATGCTGGCCGAAGAAGGGTATGAGGTGGTTGGCATTACCATGAAAACATGGGACTATGAGACTTCGGGAGGAGGTAAAAAAGAAACCGGTTGTTGTAGTCTTGATTCAATTAATGATGCCCGTACTATTGCGGTAAAGTATGGTATTCATCACATGATTCTTGATATCCGCGAAGAGTTTGGCGATTTTGTTATCAATAATTTTGTAGAAGAATACATGGCCGGACGTACACCAAATCCCTGTGTGTTGTGCAATACGCATATTAAATGGGAGGCACTGTTGAAACGAGCCAACATGTTGGAGTGCGAATTTATTGCCACAGGGCATTACGCGAATGTGCGACTGGAAAATGGTCGTTATGTAATTTCAAAAGGAAAAGACGAAAACAAAGATCAGAGTTATGTATTGTGGGGATTAAGCCAGCAAAGCCTGGCCAAAACCCGTTTCCCTATGGGGCAATACCGTAAAACTGAGATTAAGCAAATGGCCATTAACCGAGGGTTTACCGAACTGGCCACAAAAAGCGAGAGCTACGAAATTTGTTTTGTACCCGATAACGATTACAGGGGCTTTTTAAAGCGCAGAGACCCCGGACTGGAAGCAAGGGTGGACGGTGGTAATTTTGTTCTTACAGATGGCCGCGTAATAGGTAAACACCGCGGATATCCGTTTTACACGGTAGGCCAGCGCAAAGGGTTGGAAATTGCCATAGGCGAACCCTTATTTGTAGTGGAAATACAACCGGAAACCAATACGGTAGTGCTGGGTAATCTGGATGATTTAAATAGAAACGGTATGTGGGTGCGCGGACTTAACATGGTAAAATATGCTTCATTAACTGAACCAGTTGAGGCCCTAACCAAAGTGCGCTACAAAGATCCCGGCAACCTCAGCACCATCAGCCAGCATGATAACCGAATGAAAGTGGAGTTTCATGGAGAAGTAAAAGCCATTGCTCCGGGGCAGAGTGCTGTTTTTTACGAGGAGAATGATTTAATTGGTGGTGGATGGATTGAATCGGGTTTTCAGCTATAAACCAATTTATGAAAAAAATAAATTGCCTTATTTGTGTACTTCTTCTTTTTTCGGCCTGTAAAAAAACAGAGACTGATCAAGGGTTTTATTCGGCCGGGTATGAATATTTCCCCGTAAATATTGGTCACCAATTAATTTATCAGGTAGATTCTATTGTGTATGATGATTTCAATGGCTCTGTTGATACGTTTACCTACCAATGCAAAGAACTAATTACAGATACATTTAGGGGAATAAACGGTAATCTGAATCAGCGCTTAGAATGGTATTATCGGCAGCATGATACTGACGAATGGGAGTTCTACCATGCCGGATTTTCTACTTTGACTGTTTATACCGCTGAGGTAACACAACAAAATGAAAAAATTATCCGGTTAATTTTTCCGGTAAATAACTCCTCCAGTTGGAATGGGTATGCCTATACCACATTTACCGATAAACCCCAATTTTATTATGACGATATCGGAGATTCTTATCCGGGGGTGAATGAACTTTTTATAAACACAATTACTGTTGTAGAACAAAACGATTCGAACCTTATTGAACTAATGAAAAGGGATCGAATTTATGCACCATATATCGGGATGGTGTATAGCCGTAACGATTCGTTGAATACGCAATTTGATAGCGGTGGACAACCAAAAATAAACGGATTGAGGTTGCGGTACAAACTAAGCTCTTACGTTAAATAATTTCTGATGACAAAAAAAATCGTACTGTTTCTAGTTTGTTTGGCACTTTTTGAAGGTGTTCATGGGCAGGTAATTTCGGAATATAAATATTGGGTAGGATTCAGTGATAAAAAAGATTCTCCCTATAGTGCAGACCGTGCTAAAGAATTTTTGTCCTTACGAGCTCTTGACAGAAGAACGCGATTCCATATTAAAATTGACTCAACCGATCTTCCCGTTAATAGCAGCTATATTAATAAACTGCTCGAAATTGATGGGGTAGAAGTTCGTAATACCAGCAAATGGCTAAATGGAGTAACAGTTCATTTAAAAGACACTGCAGCTATTGCTGAAATTAAAAAAATGCCATTTGTTAGGGAAGTAAAATTGGTAGGGTATGATAAACTACAAGCCATTTTTACTTTATTAAATGAAAACCATGATTCGGCTTCACCGCCTGCTCAGGTATCTAAATATGAGCCTAAGCCCATTGAAGTAGAAAACCAGTTTGGTAAAAGTTATTATGCAAGCGCGTTTAACCAGATTGCTATGTGCAATGGCGATAAATTGCATAAAGCGGGATTTAATGGGTCGGATGTTAGAATTGCCTGTATTGATGCCGGATTCTATAATTTAAATGTGTTGCCAGCCATGCAGGGTGTAATGAATAATTTGATTGCAACATATGATTTTGTAACTGGTAATGCAGCGGTTTTTGACGATGATGGTCATGGACTCGAAGTAATTTCGTGCATTGCTGCATATGAACCCGGTAAAATGGTTGGAACCGCGCCCTTTGCCTCATACCTGCTACTTCGGTCGGAAGACGCTGCCACTGAATTTCCAATTGAGGAAATAAACTGGGTATGTGCCGCTGAATTTGCTGATAGTGCAGGTGCAGAAATAATTACCTCCTCGGTTGGATACACTCAGTTTGATGACAAAAGCATGGGGCATATTTATATCGAATTAAATGGCAAAACAACTTTTATAACCCGGGGAGCTGACTTGGCGGCAGCCAAAGGTATTGTAGTGTGCAATAGTGCCGGAAATGAAGGAGATAATAAATGGAAATTTATTGGAGCCCCTGCCGATGCAAATAATATTATTACTATCGGATCGGTAGATGCAAAAGGTGAAAAATCTGATTTCAGTTCTATTGGCCCCACAGCCGATAAACGAATAAAACCTACTTTGGCTGCTATGGGTGAGCTGGCAACTGTTTACACTCCTTATGGGCAGTATATGAAAGCAAGTGGAACATCTTTTTCAACTCCTATTTTTTCCGGCATGTTGGCCTGTTTAATTCAGGCAAATAGGGGGAAAACACCTGCTCAAGTGATGGATGCTCTTAAAATGAGCGGTAGCAATTATCCTGTTCCCAATAACCAATTAGGTTACGGAATACCTGATATGGTACTTGCCAATAAAATTTTGGGGGGAGACACCGCTATCAGGTTAAGTCAGGATCAGTTGGTGGATATTTCGGTACCGATAAATTCACCGTTTATCACCGTTACTTTCCATGCCGAGTCGGATAATGATCTTAAATTGATTATTGCAGGTTCAAATGCCAAGAAAAAACTAAGTGTGAAACATACAATGCACAAAGGACAAACTGAGCGATACGTGATTAAAGGGTATAAAAAATTAAAACATGGACATTATACTTTGTATGTGTTGTTCGGTAAACATGCATTCAAAGCGGAATTTACGAAGTGATTTCTTCTAAAATTTCAGGCAAAAATGTTCTTTTGCCTGCTCTTGTCTAAAGAATACCAGTCCCAGATAATACAGGTCAATGGTAACGGTAACTCTCGCATCGTTTTTAATAAACTCCCACGCTTTTTCCATTTCGGGCGACCAATGGATATCATCAAAAATCAATATAGTTTCGTTGGTGCTTTTTTGAGCCAGTAACTCAAAATAAGCTATCGTTGAATGGTAGTGATGATTACCATCAATAAATGCAAAATCTACCTGATTCATTTGTGCAAGGCAGGAGGGGAGAACTTGATCAAATAATCCCCTTCTAAATTGAATTTGATCGGTAAACTGGAATTGGCCAAATGTTTCAAACGCAAGATTAGCTATGGTCTCAATTCCTTCAATGGTGGTCAGCCTAAAACCCGGGATATGCTTTCCTCCATGTGCCAGATATGCGGTGGTTATTCCAAAACTGGTGCCTAATTCCAATACTTCCCGGGGGTTAAAATACTGTACAAATCGGCCAAGCAATCTAGCCTGACGGGAAGGTTTAAGACTGTTCCGTGCAATGGATCTTATTGTTTTATTGGTAGCTGATGAAGAGCCTGCTCCTGCATCTGTATAGGCAAGACAAGTAGTAATGTTGAGCAATTGCGATCTTCTTTTTTCAATAAGTGCAAATTCGGGTAACTCGCTATCCTGAACTATACATTGAGTATATAATTTATACACAAAAGGTGAGTGCAACACCTGCACATTGGTTCGAAAAAAAAGGTATTTACAAAAGGAAATGGCCTGAAAAATTTTTTGCCCGATTTTCATCAGGAATTATTTCCGCCAGCCATGGCTTTACGAATCAGTTTTATCTTCTCGTCAAGTCGGGTTATTTCCTGTTTGGCATTCTTCAGGTTTTCTTCAATCTGCTTTATAAACGGAGAGGCGTTTTTGCTGTTGGCAAAGAAACCCATATTGTTTTGTTCCGTATCAATCTGGGCTTTAATTTTTCTGATCTTATCCAGCAGATAACGTTCTTCTTTCTTCAAACGATCGCGTCCGTCAGGAGCACTATTCATCAGTTCATAGTGTGTGGCTTGCTCCTTTGCACGCATAACTTGTTTTTCCTCTCGGAAAGTACTATAAATATTATTCAACGCATCATTGTACTGTTTTTGAATATCCTCTTTACTGGCCATTGGCACAAATCCTATTTTGTTCCATTCTGCTTGAATCAGTTTCACTTCAGTTAATACTTCTTCGGCATTCTCTTTTCCAATCAAGGTGTTTAATCGGTTTAGCAGCGATGTTTTGGCCGAAAGGTTTTCATTTTGTTGTTTATGAGTATGTTCAAAATACCCGGATTTTCGACTGAAAAACGTATCGCAGGCTGACCGGAATCGTTTCCAAATTTTTTCGGATTGTTTATCATGAACAGACCCGATGGTTTTCCACTTAGCCTGTAAATCAAGAATAGCTTTGGTAGTTTTATTCCACTCAGTTTGATTGGCCAGTTCCTCGGCTTTTTCGCACAACTCGGTTTTAAGTTTCAAGTTGTGGTTACGTTCATTATTCAGCTTTTTAAAGTAGGTGTTCTTGTTAATGTAAAACTGGTTGTATGCTTGCTTAAATCTTTCCCAAATAGATTGGTTGAATTTCTGTGGTACTGCACCAACTTTTCTCCACTCGTCAAACAGAGCCTCAAGTTCTTTAGTCTTGGCAATCCATTCTTTGGCCTTTCCCGACTCGTAGCCTATGTAAGTTTCTGCTTTTTCGCAAAGTGCTTTTTTGGTTTGAAGGTTCTGCTCTCGTTTAGCATCCAACTCGGCTCGGTAGGTGTTGATCTTTTCATAGACCTTGTCGGAGGCCTCTTTAAACCGTTGCCAAATATCTTCGCGCGATTCATTTGGAACAGGACCAATATTTTTCCATTCTTCGTGGTATTTATTTAGCGTAATTTGTGCTTTTTTCAGAGACGATTCAGCAAGTAACTCATGCGCTTTTTTTATTAGCTCAATCTTTAAATCTAAGTTTTTCTCTCGGTCTAATTGTTTTAGTTCATTATAAATGGAAAGTTTGTCGTAAAACTTATCCAATAATACATGGTACGAATTCCATAAGTCATCCTTACTTTCGTGTGGAACATTGCGAATACGTTTCCATTCATTCTGCAAATCTTTTAACTGCTTCAGGCTATGTTCGCTTTCATTTCCTTCAATCAATTCTTTGATTTTATTCAGGATCCCTTTTTTTTCTTCGAGATTTTTCAGTTTTTCAGCATCTTGAGCGGCCTTTAATTCGGCTCGTTTTTGTTGCACTACTTTGTAGGCTTCATAAAAATTTTTGCGGAAATGGTCGTCCTTAAAAGCAAAATCTTCTTTAATATTTCCCTCCTCAATAAACTGATGGAGGTTTTCATTATATTCTTTGCTATAAAGGTTGTCGAAAAACTGACGCATGGCCTTTAACTGCAGGTGGGCACTGCGTATGTCTTCTGATTTGGAATACTTTACTGCATACTCAGCGAGTTGAGCCAGTGTGTAGTGGCTGTAATCAGCCAGATTTTCTTCATCATCTTCATGATTAGACTCGTTTTCAATATCGTGTTGATAGAGCTTGGTTTCCAGTTCCGCGTCAATATCCTCGGCTGGTGGAGTCGAAGTAGTTAAAGGCCCCGTTTCAGTAGCCTCATTCATATTATCTGAAAGTGTTGTCATAAAAGCACAATTCCCTATTGGGACGCCAAAGGTACTAAAAAACTCAGGCAATATTCCTACTTTTGAATGTTTGTTAGTATGATATGACAGTGAAAATAATTGAGTGCCCGAGAGATGCCATGCAGGGTTTCGCACATTTTATTCCTACCGAAACCAAAATATCCTATATCAATCAATTGCTGAGAGTGGGGTTTGATACCATTGATTTTGGCAGCTTTGTATCGTCTAAAGTTATTCCTCAAATGCAGGACACAACCGAAGTGCTTAATGGACTTGATTTAACCGATACTCATTCTAAACTTCTGGCAATTATTGCTAATCGAAAAGGAGCGGAACTGGCAGCACAGTTTCCGCAAATTTCTTACCTGGGTTTTCCGTTTTCGGTATCTGAAACATTTCAACTAAGAAACACTAATAGTACCATTCATGCATCCCTCGAATTAGCAGAACAAATTCAGGAATTGTGTGCAAGGCATAACAAAAAGCTTGTACTTTATCTCTCCATGGCTTTTGGCAACCCGTACGGTGATGTTTGGAATGTGGAGATTGTAGAGCATTGGACTACCGAAATGGATAAACTTGGGGTGAAAATTATTTCCCTGTCGGATACCATTGGAGTGGCCGACCCAAGTTCTATTTCGTATTTATTTAATGGGTTAATTCAGGCTTTCCCGCATATTGAATTCGGGGCGCATTTGCATACCCAACCGCACAATTGGAAAGAAAAAATACATACCGCTTTCAGCAGCGGGTGCAGGCGATTTGACGGAGCCATTAAAGGTTTTGGCGGATGCCCGATGGCTGCTGATGAATTAACCGGAAATATGCCCACAGAACATATCATTAACTACTTTCAGGAGCATGAGGTAAACACCAATATTGATATGGAAGCATTTAATTTGTCGGTAAACCGGTCGCTTCGGGTTTTTGTATAAACAGATTTAATCCAAATTAAAAATCCCGGTTGTTTACGCAATCGGGATTTTTAATGCAGGTAATTCGGCAATTACCTTATTACAATTTTTTGAGTGGAGTTAATTCCGTTGCTAAGTACGCGTACAACATATACACCCGGATTTAATGACATGGTATTAAACGAAAAACTATTAGCAAATGCATTTTGCTGTTCAATAATACGCCCGTTTAAATCAATCAGCTGAACATTTATCGGTTGGTTAATAGATGGCACTGATACCACAAACTGAGTGTTGGCCGGGTTAGGATATAAATTTATTTGTTGATTGCCATATATCGAGGCAACTGAATTAGGCCCATCGGATGTTTCGATGGTACGAATAAGTCCGTTCCCAACATCGCCCACATAAAGTTTATTATTTCCAATATTGAAGTAAATAGAACGTGGGTCTTTAAAACGTGCGGTTGTCCCTACGCCATCAGTTGAGCCTACCTGCCCATCGGCACCTGCAAAAGTGGTAACCTGTCCATTCGAAATTTTACGGATTAGGCCTCCGGCATTTTTTCCTTCTACCACATATACATTTCCCGAAAAATCAACAGCTACATCTTCGGGATATTTGAATTGAGCCGTTAAAGAAGCTCCGTCAGTTATACCAAAAATTCCAGATCCTGCAAAAGTTGAAACTAAACCTGTTGCAATATCTATTACTCGAATCATATAACTTCCCTCATCTGCTATATAGAGTTTGTTGCCGTAATAACACAAACCTGAAGGGTAGAAGAAAGAGGCCGATAAACGCGTCCCGTTTGTACTTCCCGAAATCCCGGTTCCGGCAAAAGTTATGACAGATCCTGTGGCAATATCAATACGTTTTATTTTGTGATTGTCAGTATCTGCAACATATAGGTATTGGTCGCCATCATAAACAATATCCTGTGGGTGATTAAAGCGTGCAGCCGTTCCTGTTGCATCCACATCACCAGGAGTGGATGTGGTGGTAGCGCCTGCAAATGTGCTTACATCTTGCGAATTGGAAAGGGTAGTAAATTTACCTACTTTACGGATGCAGTTATTCCCGTAATCAGCTATATATAAGTTTTCATTTACGTCAAAAGCAAATCCCATTGGGGTATTAAGCATGGAAATAGCTGAGCCGGGGAAATTTTGATACCCGGGATCACGAGCTGGGCTTCCGGCTCTTTTATACACTTTACCATCAGAATTTAAAAGAACCCGAAGGCGGTTTCCTTTTATGGCCGGGTCGAAGCCATTATCAAATGTAGCCTCGGTGAACCAAAGGTTTCCTATATTATCAAATGCCATTCCCCAGGGAGCAAACAATACGGCCTGTGATTGGATGACATCTCCCGGATCGGTGGTAACTCCAGCCTGTCCCATTAGGGTGGCAACAGTACCCTTCACCTGGGCCTGCGCTGAAAAAGTAAGAAATACTGCAGCAGCCGCTGCCAAATCGGTAAATTTTAACTTCATATGTTGTTTGTTAATTGATTTAAAGAATCAAAAATAAACTAAAATGGAAATTTTCCAAGTTAATTCAACGGAGGAGTAGCAAGCCAGTTGTTGATATTATCTTCAATCCGCTGCATAATACCGGCATAATCTCCCTTAACAAATTGCTCTCCTGTGAGTTGCTCGTAAAGTTCAACATAACGGTTGGTAACCATTTGTACAAACTCATCCGTCATTTCTGGAATTAACTGCCCCTTTTTTCCCTGAAATCCGTGCTCAATAAGCCATTGTCGAACAAACTCTTTGGATAGTTGTTTTTGCTGCTCTCCTTTAGCCTGACGCCCGGCGTACCCATCAGCATAAAAGTACCGGGACGAATCGGGAGTATGTACTTCATCAATCAGGTATATTTTTTCATTAAGTTTGCCGAATTCATATTTAGTATCTACCAAAATAAGATTTTGTTTGGCGGCAAACGTACTACCTATTTCAAAAAGTTTATAGGTATATGCCTCAAGTTGTTTGTAGTCTATTTCGCTAACAATTCCCTTGGCAATTATATCTTCTCTCGAAATATCTTCATCATGACCCTCGCTTGCTTTGGTGGTAGGTGTAATGATAGGTGCTGGAAGTTTGTCGTTCTCCTTTAGTCCCTCTGGCAAGGCCACCCCGCAAACGCTGCGTTTCCCCTCCTTATATTCGCGCCATGCGTGCCCTGATAAATATCCACGTATCACCATTTCAACTTTAAAAGGTTTACACAATAAACCAACAGTTACATTAGGATCGGGTGTAGCCATCTTCCAGTTAGGCACCTCGCTCGAAGTCATATCTAAAAACCGAGCTGCAATTTGGTTAAGCACCTGACCTTTATAGGGAATCGCTCTGGGTAATACTACATCAAAAGCCGATATGCGATCGCAGGCTATCAAAATTAGCTTTTCGTCATTAATATTATAGTAGTCGCGTACTTTACCACGATAGAAGTGCTTTTGTTTATTGAAAAAATAATTGGTTGCTATTAGAGAACTATCCATATAAATTCATATTAATTGGGAATTATTATCAATCCTGGTTCGGGTGATCTTTTTCAAGTTTGTCGTATGCTTTAATAATATCTTTCACAAGTCGATGCCTTACCACATCCTCAAAGCTAAGGTAAGCAATTTTAATTCCTGTCACATGTTCTAAAATTTTAATGGCTTTTGTTAATCCTGACTGTCCTTTTCTGGGCAAATCAATTTGGGTTAAATCACCTGTAATAATAAACTTGGCATTTGGCCCCATACGAGTAAGAAACATCTTCAGTTGTAAATCGGTAGCATTTTGTGCCTCATCTAAAATAACAAATGCATTATCCAAAGTACGGCCGCGCATAAAAGCCATCGGAGCAATTTCAATTATACGGTTTTCCATATAATACTTCAGCTTTTCAGCCGGAATCATATCCTCCAATGCATCATAAAGTGGTCGGAGGTAAGGGTCTATTTTTTCTTTTAAATCGCCAGGAAGAAATCCGAGGTTTTCACCTGCTTCTACAGCTGGTCTTGCTAAAATAATGCGTTTAATTTCTTTGTCTTTTAGTGCCCTAACTGCTAAAGCAACTGCTGTGTAGGTTTTACCTGTTCCAGCCGGACCAATGGCAAAAACAATATCATTCCCTTCCACATAGTCTCGCATCTTGCGCTGATTTGGTGTACGGGCTTTCACTATTTTCCCATTGGGGCCAAACACCAATACATCATTATCAGCAGTAAGTTCATTCCCATTGAGAATATCCTCTCCCTTTACCAGTTCTTCAAGATAATTGGCGTGTAGTTTTCCGAATTTACGGATATGGTCAATCATCTGGTCGAGTTTGTGCTCAAAATGATTTATTTCCTGATCATCACCTAAAATAGTGAGTTCCTGCCCGCGTGAAACAATTTTCAATTTGGAAAATTGAGTTTGCAGAAGTTTCAGGTTCTGGTTGTTGACGCCAAGTAACTCCATCGGATCAACATCTTCTATTAAATAGCTTTTTTCGCTCAAAATTGTGTGTGTTATTCTTCTATTTTTGTGTCGTCAAAGTTAGTAAAAAAATATATCCGTGCCCGTAATAACGCTTACCACCGATTTTGGAAGTGAAAGTTTCTATGTAGCAGCTATTAAAGGCAGTTTGCATCGGTTGATTCCGAATGTGCATATTGTTGACTTAAGCAATCAAATTGCCCCTTTTGACGTAGCACAGGCTGCATTTCTTATTCGAAATTCTTATCCCAGTTTTCCGGCCAAAACTATTCACCTTATTGGAATTGATATGGACGTGAATATTTACGGACAATATCTGGCTGTTGAAAAAGATGGTCAGTTTTTTATTGGAGCAGATAATGGCATTTTCGCGCTTGTTTTTGATCAGGAACCTGAGAAGGTGTACCGGATAACGCATTTTTTTGAGAGCAAAACAGATGCATTTTCGGGTAAAAATGTATTTGCCAATGCAGCGGCCATGCTTAGTCAAAACTGGGATATTAATGCAATAGGAGAGCCTGCACGAATTAAAAATTTTAAAGAAAATTTTCAACCCATGGTAGATGCCAACAGCATCAGAGGGCATGTGGTACATATTGATCATTTCAAAAATGTTTTAACCAATATTAGCGAGCAACTCTTTACTAAAATTGCACGCGGGCGTAGATTTAGCATTCGGTTCAGGCGCACCGAAGAACTTGATCGCATTAGCTCTGATTACAGTGATGTGGAACCCGGTGAGCGGTTATGTATTTTTGGTGAAACTGGCTTTTTGGAGATTGCAATCAACAGAGGTGAGGCGGCTCAATTACTTGGGTTAAGAACCGGTTCTGTTATAATCATTGAATTTTTATGATCATTCGAATTGTACGCATGACTTTTATTCCCAGTGAGGTAGATCCTTTTTTGCAACTTTTTCATACAACCAAACAGCAAATTCGCCATTTCGAAGGTTGCAAACGTTTGGAATTATTGAAAGATGTAAACCAACCAACTGTTTTTTTTACCTATAGTTGGTGGGATAGCGAAGAACACTTGAATAAGTATCGATTTTCTGATTTATTTAAAAATATCTGGAGTCAAACAAAAATAAAATTTAGCGACAAACCACAGGCTTGGAGTTTAGTAAATGAAACTATTGTCTGATTTTGCCTGTTCACTTATCTGAACAAAGCCACCTTATTGTTGATGAATAGGTAGCTTACCGAACGACCCATTGCGGTAACTTTGAGCTATGAAAAAGTGTATTCACATAATGTTTTTACTAATAACACCTATGACGTTTAGCGCACAATTGGTGTGTGCACAAGATTCTGTAGGCACAAAAAAGATAAACGGACAGGTTCTTATTCAATATAAAGTTGGGAAAGGGGAAGGATTAAATGCCATTTGCCGAAAATACAATGTAAAAAAAGAAGAGGTGCTTACTGCCAATCCGGGAATGAAAGAAACACTAAATATAGGGCAAATTATTTTGATACCAACACGTGCTTCCTTACAGCCGCCCCCTCAGAAAGTCCATTCAACCCCCACTTTGGTCAACGAAACACATGCTGAAGCCAATGCAGATAAACATACTGAACAACCTCCCACTGATACTAGAAAAAGACCCGACTCATACACAGTAAAAGCAGGAGAAACTTTGTATAAAATATGTACGTTGTTTGATTTAGATGAAGCTGAAGTGAAGAAATGGAACAATATGACTGATGACAACCTTAAGGAAGGGCAGGTTCTTCGGCTTAAACAAGTTAATACCCCATCGCTTCCACCACCGGTTTTACCTGCTAAAAAAGACTCAGTGAAAAATCCTGTAGCTAATCAATCATCAGCCGAACCACACCCTATGGCCACCTCAATAAATATAACGGAACGTGAAGAAAACGGAATGGCTCGCTGGTTTCTTGACGATGAAATGAGTGGAGGAAAATTACTGGCCATTCATAAAACCGCTCCGATAGGAACTATTATTAAAATTACGAATAAACTAAATGGGAAGTCGGTTTTTGTGCGTGTGGTGGGTACCCTGCCTGACACAGATGTGAATAAAAATATTCTGATAAAGATAAGCCGTACTACAGCCGAAAAAATAGGAATGCGCGATGAGTTGACTCAGGTAAAATTAAATTATTCACTCGAATAAAAATCCGTTCCCATTAAGTTTATATTCGCATACATACTGTTTTTTTTGTTTATGCGATTTAGTTACCTCTTAATTATCTTCAACTTTGTTTTTATGTCCTGCTCATCAGATCAGCCTAAAACTTGGGAGCAAATTAAATTGGCCGGCTTTGCTTATCCGTCCGATTCCATAGTGAGCGATAGTTTAACCGCTTCTGTAAAAGAAAAAAGATTGATAAATGCGGCCTATAAAAATTATGCTTATCGCAAGCATTGTCCGAACCTTATTATCGCAGAGGTAAACCTGAATGATTCGTTTGTAGCTTCCATTTATCAGGAAGACCAACTGCTTCTATCCAAATTGCTCACTTACCATTTAAAACAATACGGGATAACTCATTTCACCGGGCAATCGCTTTCGGACACTTCACTTTTTTTATTTTTTTATACTGAAAAACTGAATAACCCAAATGGCATCATGCAGTCATTTTACATACCGTGTAAAAGTACTTTTAAACAAGATCCAGACTGGGTTTTTTACCAAAAACAAAACAGGTAAAAGCGGTAGTTTAGGCTACTAAATTGCCATAGCCTACTATATTTAAGATATGGCATCATTGTTCCTGAAAACTTATTGAAAATGGCCAAAGAAAATGGATATGATAAGCGATATCAATAATACTTCTGCTTGCTTAAACACGCTGCGTATTGCCGAAAAATTAGGCATAAAAGTAGTGCCGGTTATTGACTTTAGAAATGGGGTTAAACAGCAGTATATTGGTAGTATATGGTAGCTACATTGAGTAATGGCTGAGGTTTTTATCGCACCTAAGTATATTCGTATATGGAGCCGTTATTAAACCCCCTTGTGTAAACCACAGCACACCTAAATTTGAACTTAATGGAAAACAAATTTTCATTAACCTCAACTTAACATCCGGATTGGAGCACAACATTGTTTACGAAATATTGAACGTCAGCAATCGTGACGGGGTATTTAAAAGTCTCCCTGATTTTATGGAGTGCGTTCCCATTTCATTAGATCAACTCCGGCCTCTTGTTGTTTTTAATTATTTTGATGATTCACGCTCTGAAGGTTATCGGGTAGGTTGGGAAGTGTTGGCTGTAGCAGCGTGGATGATTACCTGATGGGTGCTTGAAACCATTGCCACCACAGCTACGGTTTTATGATGCCCATCTCAACACCACCCAATGCCATTGTGTATTCAACGGGTTATATTTGCATGAGGGATATGGTTAAAGTCGGTTTTTGGCTTGATCTATCTGGATTAGTTTTAGTAAGCTTGTTTACGCTAACATTGTTTGAATAGGTTTTTTAGAAAAGAATTGTTTAAGATTGTGCCTCTGAATAAATAATGAAAATTACGTTTTTAGGAACCGGAACTTCACAGGGTGTGCCATTAATAGCTTGTCCCTGCAGGGTATGTCAGTCAACCGACCCACGGGATAAACGCCTGCGCAGTTCTGTTATGATTACTGAAAACGAAAAAAAATTTGTAATTGATACCGGGCCTGATTTCAGGCAACAAATGTTGCGCGAAAAGGTTTTGGGCATTGAAGCGGTTTTATTTACCCATGCACATAAAGATCACATCGCTGGTTTTGATGATATCAGAGCTTTCAATTTTATACAGCGGAAAAAAATTGATGTTTATGCCGATGAGTGGGTACAAAAACAAATGAAGCGCGAGTTCTACTATATTTTTGAGGAAACCAAATACCCTGGAATTCCTGAAATTGATTTGCACACCATACATCATCAGGCTAATTTTGAGATAAGCGGGGTTAAGTTTATTCCCATTTTGGTTTACCATTATAAATTGCCAGTACTGGGCTTTAGGGTAGGTGATTTTACTTATATCACTGATGCAAATTTTATTGCTGACGAAGAGAGAGAAAAAATTAAGGGTTCAAAGGTATTGGTGCTAAATGCACTCAGACGGGAGCATCATATTTCTCATTTTACCTTAGACGAGGCTATTAAACTGGCAGAAGAACTTGATTGCGGACAAACCTATTTCACTCATATAAGTCACCAAATGGGTCTGCACAGCGAGGTTGAGAATGAACTGAAAAATGGCATTCATTTAGCCTACGATGGCCTTCAGTTGAATAGTTGAGGGCATGAAATTTACTGCAGGATTAGTAACCAAATTGATAGCTGCTCTGCAGCAAAAACTGAATAATTTTAGTTTTTATGAAGCCTTTAGTACCGGAAATGATGAATTATATTTGGTGTTCACTTCCCTTCAAAAAGCAAAAACTTTTTTTTCCATACGAATGTTGTGGAAAGCCAACCGATGTTTTCTTTTTTTTAGTGACGAAATAGTTCAAAAACCAACCCCGCATTACCATTTTTTTCATGAACTAAACGGAATGAGCATAATCCGTATTTTTCAGCATCCTGGTAACCGCTCGTTTCAAGTGGATTTCGACAGTAATTTTCAATTGGTATATAAACTTTATGACGGATTAACCAATGTGCTGCTTTTGCAGAATGCTAAATTATTATATCATTTTCGAAAAAAAATCTCAAGCGATTATAACTTTTCCATGACTCAATTGGTAAATGAAAAGCAACCTGATACAACTGATGTCTTTAAAGAAATACCAGCTATTTTTAGTTGGATTAACGAGAGCAACCGTGCTTTTCTAAGTAATTTTACATTTGAAGAACAAAAACGAAAACTGCTGGCCTATTATCAGTCAGAACAAAAAAAGGCAGTCGGCTATTTGCTTAAAAAAGAGCAGGCCTTAATTCACTTAAAAAGTGCTATGTCATGGGAAGAGATTGGTCATTTACTCATGGCTAATATGCATCTCATTCCTTCGGGGGTTTCAGAGTTTGAGTTAATTGATTTTTACCGAAACCAGCCAATTACAATAAAGTTGAAAAAAGATCTTAGTGCACGGCAAAATGCTGAAGTGTATTACCGGAAAGCAAAGAATAAAAAAAACGAAGAACATTTGTTACATGAGCAAATAAGCAAGGTGCAAAGTAAAATGGAACAGGTAGTTCATAACCTCCGGCTGACAGAACAAGCCCAAACGCTTAGGGAACTGAATTCGCTTCGACCTGCTGATTCGGGTAAAATAAGTGATAAATCCGAACGGTTCAAACAATTTCAATATAAAGGGTTCTCCATTTTGGTGGGAAAAAATGCGGTTAATAATGACGAGCTTACTTTTAGATACAGTCATAAAAACGATATGTGGCTTCATGCGCGCGATGTTAGTGGTTCACATGTAATTATTCGTTTCAGGAAAGGAATAACTTTCCCAATGCCTGTTATTGAATTCGCTGCTTCATTGGCAGCCTATTATTCAAAAGCTAAAGGAAGCAGTTTGGTGCCTGTGGTATATTGCGAGCGTAAATTTGTACGTAAACCTAAAGGATCTGCACCAGGTGAAGTTTTGCACCAACATGCTGAGATTATTTTGGCGAAGCCGATAAAATAGAAAATTAATTTTGGTGTACGTAGAACAACTGAGGTGAGGCTGACGAATAACTGAAGGGAGTAGTTCTTAATATAAGGCGTCCTGCTTCAAGACTAAGATAGGTTACGGTTTTTTCGCGCACGTTCAGGTAGATGCCTTCGGTTATTTTTTGATGATGAATTAGCAACAGACGGCAAGATTCAAAATAGTCAATAGGTTTAAGCATCAAAAGGTATTCAATGCAGGTGTTAGTGCTGTCAAATTTCCAAATAGCTGTATCTGTTGGTTCATCGGCTATTATCAGTATTCCTTCCTCCGAAATATTGATATTGTATGCGACATGCTCTGATTTAAGTTGATGTTCCACTACTGCCATCGCCTTGCCAATAAAACTTTGAGCTGGTAAGTGGTAGGAGAGCAACAGAAGGAAAAATAAATAAATTAACTTTTTCATTGCACCGCAGACTTAAGTTACAAGATGTTATTTATTGGCAAATGGTTGTATGTGGATGAAAAAAAGGGGCACGCGGCCCCTATTTTTATTATACGCAAACCCAAAACTATTCTGCTGAAGTCATCAATACGGGTGGTGCTGATGAGGAGGCATCAAACGGTTTGGTATTTACTACCAGTGCATTGTCCTGAAAACTAAGGTAGGTAATGGTATTATCCCGCCTGTTTACATAGGCATTTTTCATTACCATTTGTCCCACCGATTCCAAGTGTTTCTTCAACTGAAAGTAAGATGCTTTGTCAATGGTAAGCGAGTACTCATAACAAATATTGTTTGCATCAAATTTCCATACCGAGGTATCTGTTCCTTCTACCAGAACAATGCTACTTCCCTCGGTTAATAAGGTTAAGTTGTACTTGGCTTTTTCCGATTTCAATTCCCGTTCAACAGTAGCCAATGACTGTCGAAGGAAATCCTGTGCTTTGGCTTTTTCCAGAAAGCCGGTTACCCACATTAATATAAGGCAGGTAACATGTTTCAATTTTATCATATGTTTTTGGGTTGATGTTTCATACTGCTAAATAACCGTAGCACACAAGGGTAAAAACTGCGGCATTAAACAATCGTATTGTGTATAGTCTTTTTTTGTAGACTATCTTTTAGGTGACTATATTTTATTGAAATACAATAAGGTATATATAAGGAGGTGATTTTATTACGGCTATTTTAAAGCTAAATGTTAGCTTTATCTAAAAAAAGCACTTATGAGAATTTTAAAATATTTAAGCATCGGACTTTTAGTCATCCTTATCATTGTATTAATTATAGGTTTAATAGCCCCAAAAGAAATTCGTTTTGAACGCTCTACTTTAATCAAGGCTCCGGCAACAGTTATTCTGGGTCAGATAAAGAGTTTGAAAAATATGCAGAAGTGGAGTCCTTGGGTGGAATTGGATCCAAATATGAAAAATACATTTGAAGGTGTTGATGGCGAAGTGGGCTCTAAAAACTCGTGGTCTGGAAATGATGATGTGGGCGAGGGATCACAAACTATTACTTCGATAAGCGAAAATAAGGTAGAAGCCGATTTGCATTTAATCAGGCCATTTGAATCTAAGGCCAAGTTTGATTACGTAGTAACTTCTGAGGAAGGAAGCACAGGGGTAACCTGGGGATTTACTACGACCAAATCGTTTCCAATGAACGGATTATTATGGCTGATGATAAAAATGGGTGGCATGAACAAAGATTTTGACAAAGGGCTGGGCAAACTAAAGGCTTTGTGCGAGTCAATGCCTGCCAAGCCCGTTGTTGCCACTGGTACGTATAAAATTACGGAAGAAGACAGACCGGAAATGTATTATGCCGGTATTAGGCGGGTAGTAGGTTTTGCCGATATGCAAAATTTCTTCGGTCAGTCGTATGCACAAATAGGAGCTGCTTTTGGTATGGCGGCCGTTAAGCCTGCAGGTTATGCTTCGGCTCTGTATTTTGACTGGGATGAAAAAAATATGAGAGCAGATGTGGCCGCAGTAATGGGTCTTGACAATGGTAACACCCAATTAAAAGGATTGAACGCTTTTACAGTTCCGGCAGGCAAAGCTGTGATGGTAACTTTTGGCGGGAGCTACGACCAGATGAAGGCCGTACACGAAGCCATTAATAAATACATACAGGAAAAAGGACTTGAAATGGCCGGGAATGTAATTGAAGAATATGTAACCGACCCGATTATGGAAAAAGATATGACCAAGTGGCAAACCAACGTGATATACATGGTGAAATAACAAATACAACAACCTTACTTGCAAACGGCCGGATTTCCGGCCTTTTCTTTTATAAATCTTACCTTCGCAAAAATACTTCGCATGATTTCTACTTCCGAAGCCAAACAATTGATTTTAGACAAGTGCAAACCGCTATCGGTAACCGAACTTCCATTATCTAAACTCAGTAATGAGGTATTAGCTGCCGATGTAAAAAATAAAACCGATTCACCACCATTTCATCAATCGGCTATGGACGGATATGCCATTCGTTTTGATGATACAAAAAGTTTTACTCATTTTAAACTTACAGGAGAGGTAATAGCAGGGAAAGCCAATACTCAAAAGCTAATGAAAGGAACTGCTATGCGTATTTTTACAGGGGCTGAGGTGCCTGTGGGAGCCGATACTGTGGTGATGCAGGAGCATACTATTCCGGAGAAAAAAGGCCTTCTACTTACACAATTGTCTATGCTTAAAATGGGAGCTAATATTAGGGTAAAAGGTTCGCAGATTAAACGTGGCCAGATTGCTTTGCCTACTGGCCATTTATTAAATGCGGCAAGCATTGGGTATTTAGCCATGCTGGGTATTGATAAGGCTAAGATTTATAAACGGCCATCGGTAGGTATTATTGCCACCGGAAACGAATTGCAGTTGCCCGGTAAGCCATTAAGCGGTTCACAAATTTATGAATCGAATACAATTACACTTCAGGCATTACTTGCCGAAATGCATTTTGCAAAAGTTGCGGCCAAAAGAGTAAGAGATAATGAAGCTTTTATTGTAACAACCTTAAAAAAGGCTCTTAACTCTTATGATGTGTTATTGATTACCGGTGGTATTTCGGTTGGTGATTATGATTTGGTGGCACCTGTATTAAAAAAGATAGGAGTTAAAACTATATTTCATAAAGTAGCTCAAAAACCGGGTAAGCCGTTTTTATTTGGAACAAAAGGTAAAAAACTCATTTTTGCTCTACCTGGCAATCCGGCTGCGGTAATTACATGTTTTTTACAATATGTAAAACCAGCTCTTCAAAAAATGATGGGCTATCCTTCCATTGATATTTCTTCTTTTATGGCTGTGAGCCAAAATGATTTTAGCAAAAAAACAGGACTCACCCATTTTTTGAAAGCATTTGTAACAACCAAAGACGAGGTAGAGGTGTTATCTGGTCAGGAATCTTATTTGCTTAGTACCTATGCTATGGCCAATTGTTTAATTGAAGTTCCGGCAGAATCCAACGGATTTTTAAAGGGCGAACTGGTTTTGGTACATCGGTTTTAATTTTCCTTTTTTACGGCAGCCAACACTTTTGAAAACACCTTTGAAATAAGCCAAACAAGTAGTTGAATAAAAGTAAGTATGAGTACATAAATTACAAATAAAATCCAATTCCAAAAGTAGTGCATCCAATTATAATTGAAAGCACTTTCATCAATGAAAAACAAAAAGAGGGTGATAACCGAGGAAATAATCAGCATATTGATCACGCTTTTATCACTAAGATAAAAATGAGATGTTGTTTTCATGTCATATATATTTAAAATCAAACGAAAAAAGAAATGGAATAGTGTTATTCCTCTTCTTCATTTTCATCAGGTAGTTTTTTAAACTCTACCAGCACTAAGGCCAGAAACGAAGCAGCTAAGAGCAATAACTGAAATATTCCATTGATTGTAAATGATAATGGAAGATCAGTATAAAATGTCCGTATAAATTGTACTGAAGAAAAGCCTGCCAGCAAAGATGCTGCTCCTGTTTCGTATAGAATAAACTTACCTGACTGATTGATGGCATGGTATTTAATTTCCTGTCTAATGTAAAAGCAAACGATTAAGATAGGCAGGGTAAACAGAATGGAATAGTAAAAAACAATTTCGTGTTTGGTGTAATGAATCAGTTTGGATTGGGTTAAAAGCAACTCAACCAAAAAGCTCAAAAAAAGAATAAGTACAAATCTTTGCTGAAACGAAAGCAATAATTTCACCTCACGAAATTATTAAAATTCCAGACTATTTTTTGGTGCTTCGTCCTTTGGCTACTGGCGGGGCTGTCCACGGGTCATCGGGCCAGGCATGTTTTGGGTATCTGCGTTTTAATTCCTTTTTTACTTCAAAATACGTATTATCCCAAAAACTGCGCAAATCTGAGGTTACCTGCACCGGTTTGAATCCGGGCGAAAGCAAGTGCATCACTACGCTTGTTTTGCCGTTATTGATTGTTGGAGTATCCCTTAATCCAAATACTTCCTGCAAGCGCACTGATAATATAGGTGTGGCTCCGTTTGGCTGATATGCAACAGGAATAGCAGACCCGCTGGGTACCTCTATTTTTTGCGGAGCTAATTTGTTTAACTCTTGTTGCTTTTTCCAATCGAGAGATTGAAAGAGTATATTGGCCAGATTGATTTTTTTAAGGTCTTCAGGCTTTTTTACCTGAGTTAAACTTGCACCCAGCCATTCACTATTAGTGAGCAGGAGGGTAGCAGTACTTACATCGGGCCATCCTTCCTGCGGGTTCCATTTTCGAAGAGACGAAATTCTGTTTTGCAACTGAATCATCGGCTCATCAAACGACAGCAGCGTTTCTCCTTCTGATTTGATGGCGTTGCAAATGGCTTGTTGTAAATGCGCCTCATCGGGGTCGGGAAGTGGTTTTGATTGTAGCACAATGCTTCCAATACGTAAATCTTTCGTGGCAATTAATCCTCCTTTGCGCGTATCCCAGGTTATTACTTCCTGTTCCTTCACCATTTGACGAAGGTCTTTCGGATTAAGCGGGGCAGCCATAAATATCTTTCCTAATCCGTCACGGGTGTCCATATGTGCTATAGCCAGCCAAGGTTCATGAGCCAAATCATCCTTATGTCCTGCGGTTGCATATTTCCCGTTGGCTAATTGAAATTGGGCATTGTTTCCGGGTCTCGCAAAAGCAATTCGTTCGGGGTAGGCATAGGCAAGTAGTAAACCGGTTTCAAATGGATCAAATGGCTCGTTTGAAGTTTTGGCATTTAACATTCTTCTATACGTTTCGGCTACTTTTTCTATTCGTCCTAAGCGTCCGCCAGCGTTTCCGTTTTTGCGTGCCCTACGCAGTGCTTCAATCCGTAAATTAATATCTATACCTGCTTCTTTAGGTAAAGGATCGCGTTCTTCAAGAATAGCGGCTATATCAGCACCCAATGCTACAGCATCATCTTCCTGTGCTTTAATGAGCATATGTGCTAAACGCGGGTGACACGCCAATTGATAAATTTGTTTTCCATGTTCGGTTATGCGTCCATTTTCCAATGCATTTAACTGATGAAGCAATTCAGTGGCCTGAGCTACTGATGCTTTAGGTGGCGGAGTGAGCCAGGTAAGTGATTGTACATCGGTTACGCCCCATTGTGCCATATCCAATACTAAATTGGCTAAGTCGGCTTCCATTATTTCCGGAATACGGTGTTCGGCCATTCGTTCGTGTGTGGCTTTGGTCCACATGCGGTAACACACACCTGCACTCAATCGTCCTGCACGTCCGGAACGCTGATCGGCCGAATCTTTTGAAATTTGTACTGTTTCTAATTTTGAAAGTCCTGATTTTGGATCGAACCGGGAAATGCGTCCCAGTCCGGTATCCACCACAATTTTTACCCCTTCAATGGTTAAACTTGTTTCGGCAATGGAGGTAGCCAACACTACTTTTCGCTTGCCATATTTGTTCGGTACAATTGCCATAAATTGTTCCTGGGGCGGTAATTGTCCGTATAGCGGGTGGATGGCAAAATCGGTAAGTTCTTTTTTGAGCAGGTCGGCACACTTTTTTATCTCGCCTTCACCGGGTAAAAAAACAAGGGCATCACCTTCGTTTTCTTTTACGGCAGTAAGCACCGTGCGGGCGGTGAGTTCTGGTAATAGGAGTTGGTCTTGTCCGCTACTGTATTTTATTTCGACAGGAAATTGCTTGCCCTCGCTTTGCGCTACCGGAGCCTGCAACATTGCTGTAAGCTGGGGCATATTGAGCGTAGCCGACATTACCATAATCCGCAACTCGGGTCGTAATATATGCTGTGCTTCACGACATAGCGCCATGGCCACATCGGCAAATAAACTACGCTCATGAAACTCATCAAAAATAACGAGCCCAACACCTTCCAGCGAATTATCTTGCTGCAACATGCGGGTGAGAATTCCTTCTGTTACTACTTCAATGCGTGTTTGTGCGCTTATCCTGTTTTCAAATCGTATTCGGTAGCCAATAGTTTGTCCCAAGGTGTCACCCCATAAATCCGCCATTCGCGCTGCAATGGTTTTGGCGGCCAGCCTGCGGGGTTCCAGCATCAAAATTTTTTTTCCTTGCAGCCACGGCTCCTCTGTAAATACCAGTGGCAGTAATGTGCTTTTCCCTGCACCGGGAGGAGCTTGTACTATTACTGTATTTTGTTGTCTCAGGTAAGTTTTTACCAGCGGAATAATTTCGGTAACAGGTAAACTGATTTTATACGGATCGAAAGACAAAATGTAAAATGAAAGTGTAAGTGTAAGGCAAAGGTAGCTAATAGTGTAGGATTGACAACTACGAATTCTTTAGCAGTGACAATAACCCCCAATTACGATATAGCCTTCTACGTACCATTCCATAATGCGTAATTTGGGTTAAAGCAGATTGCCACATCCCCCCGAGTTTCGGATTCGCAATGAAATAGAACGAGTATTAAAACAAAAAAGCTACTAACCGGCTTCCTTTTATATTTAGAGGGTGAAATAAGTTATGTCATCGTTACCACAGTGGCTTCTTTTTCTTTTTTGGTAACAATCAATTTCATGGGCATGGCTACTTTTTCATCCAAGAGAGAGCGGTCGAGCACCTGTAGCATATTTTTTACAAAGTGGAATTGCAGGTCGCTTACATAATCCGGATTAATGTCCTCAATATCCTTTCGGTTCTGCTCACACAAAATAATCTCTTTAATGCCTGCACGCTTTGCAGCCAGAATTTTTTCTTTGATACCACCCACAGGCAATACTTTTCCGCGCAGGGTAATTTCACCTGTCATGGCCAGGTAAGGCTTCACTTTTCGCTGCGTAAAAAGAGAGGCAAGCGAAGTAAGCATTGTAACTCCGGCCGATGGGCCATCCTTAGGTACGGCACCTGCTGGTACGTGAATATGGATATCGTAGCTATCAAATATTTCGGGGTCTATTTCGAGGTAATTACAATGAGATTTAAGAAAGGTTAGGGCCGTAATGGCTGATTCTTTCATTACATCACCCAATTTGCCGGTAAGGGTTAATTTTCCGGATCCTTTAGTAATAGAACTTTCTACAAATAAAATTTCACCGCCAACGGGTGTCCAAGCCAGTCCGGTTACTACTCCGGCCACATCATTATCCTGATATGTTTCTTTTTCCATCCGCTCTGAACCTAATATGCGAATGACATCTTCTTCATTTAGTACTTTGTTGGCGGTTTCTTTCATCACAATGGTTTTGGCTACATTGCGGGCAAGTGCCGAGAATTTTTTTTCCATGCCGCGTACTCCTGATTCGCGGGTATAGTCTTCAATTACTTTTACAATTGCCTTATCGGTAAGGTTAAAATCTTTTGCCTTTAATCCATGAAAAGTACGCTGTTTAGGAATCAGGTATTTTTTGGCAATTTCCACTTTCTCTTCCAAGGTATAGCCGCTTATTTCAATAATTTCCATGCGGTCTAATAAGGCAGGTTGTATGGTATCTAAACTATTAGCCGTTGCTATAAACATGACGTTGGAGAGGTCGTACTCCAGCTCCAGGTAATTATCGTAAAAATTGCTATTTTGTTCAGGGTCTAACACTTCAAGTAAGGCCGATGAAGGATCGCCCCTGAAATCATTTCCAACTTTATCAATTTCATCAAGTACAAAAACGGGGTTATCTGATTTTCCTTTTTTAATATTTTGAATAATACGTCCCGGCATGGCTCCGATATAGGTTTTGCGATGGCCGCGTATTTCTGCTTCATCATGTAAGCCTCCTAACGATACCCGAACGTATTTGCGGCCTAATGCTTTTGCAATGGATTTTCCCAAGGAAGTTTTACCTACTCCTGGAGGCCCATACAAACAAAGAATAGGACTTTTTAAATCTCCTTTTAATTTCAAAACGGCCAGGTATTCCAAAATCCGCTCTTTCACTTTCTCCATTCCAAAATGGTCTTTGTCCAATATTTTTTGAGCTCGTTTTAAATCAAAATTATCTTTGGTGCTTTCGCCCCAGGGAAGGTCAATGAGTGTTTGCACGTAATTAAGCGAAACGGAATAATCGGGCGACATAGGATTCATACGCTGCAATTTGTCAAGTTCTTTGTTAAATGCTTCGTGAATATTTTTGGCCCATTTTTTTTTGCCACCTCGTTCGCGCAGGTTTTCAAGTTCTTTATCCGGACTTTCACCACCCAGTTCCTCCTGAATGGCTCTTATTTGTTGCTGTAAAAAGAAATCGCGTTGTTGTTTATCTAAATCGGTGCGCACCTTGGTTTGAATTTCATTTTTAAGTTGCAGGTATTGCAGTTCTTTGGTTAAGAATTCAAGTACTTTTCCGGCACGCTCTTTAAAATCCATTACCTCCAAAATACTCTGTTTATCCTTTAAGTCAACATTCAGGTTTGAAGAAATAAAGTTTACTAAGAAAGTTGGGCTGTCAATATTTTTAAGGGCAAATGCAGCTTCGGATGGAATATTTGGGGATAATTCAACTATTTGAAAAGACAAGTCTTTAATAGATGAAATAAGTGCAGTTACCTCTTCATCTTTTTTCACCTTTGCCTCAGGAAGTGAAGTGATTTGCGCTTTGATATACGGCTCAATGGCCTGACATTCGCCCAATACAAAACGTTTTTTTCCCTGTATAATTACCGTGGTATTTCCATCGGGCATTCTAAACATTTTAAGGATTTGAGCAACAGTGCCTATTGAATTAAGATCATGAAAGTTAGGATCTTCAATGGTAGAATCTTTTTGAGACACTACGCCAATTATTTTACTTCCCTTGTTGGCATCTTTAATTAGTCTTATAGACTTATCTCGGCCTACTGTGATTGGAATCACAACTCCTGGAAATAGAACAGTGTTACGTAAAGGTAAAATTGGCAGGGTGTCAGGCATTTTCTCACGGTTCATTTCATCCTCTTCTTCTTGCGAAAGCAACTGAATAAAATCGTTATTCTCCTTATCATCCTGCACTAATCCGCGTATAAAAAAGTCGTTCTTTTCTTGCATAATTTAAAGTTTAATATTGGCCAAAATGGCATATCCGAAAATACTTTTTTTCTCGGAGCCTCTTAAGTTCAATAGCTATGCCATAAAAAACTTAGTGAAGGGCGTGAAAAGTTCCGTTAAGTTCATAGGGTTTATCACTCCAGTCGGTAAAGCGTATTATGTAGGCAAAAATTTCGTCACGTGGCATATTATCTCCAAAGGTTCCGTTAAATAAAAATTTTTTATCGGATGATTGAAAAATTTGCTCCCCCCAACGGTTATAAATGTGTATATTAAATTCTTTAACAAACGAAGATATTACCATCCAGGAATCATTTAGGGCATCGCCATTTGGAGTAAATGCGGTAGGCGTAAATACTAATGGCTGTTGAACCAGTGCAATGGTGTTAGATGAACTTTCAAAAGGTTTGCTTTTGCTGTTTTCAATGGCAATTACCCGGTAAAAGTATAAGCCACAATCGTCATACAATTGAGCATCCGTAAGTTTTAGCATGTTGCCCGGCTTTTGGCTAATTTTTGTTTCTGGTAGAAATGGGTCGGTGCGCAGTATCTGGTAGTTTCTTACTCCGGCTTTCCAGGCTGTATATGCATTCCAATAAATTTCGTTTTCAAACCCGTTGGCTTCACCCCGCAATACAATGGTACAAGCTTCATCTAATCTTTTTGATTCGAGTCCGCACTCATTGTATTGAGTAATGCCATAGCAATATGACATATTACTTACATCCACCAACGGATCCAATAAAAAGGTGTCGTTTTTAGTAATGGTTTTAAACGTTTCAAACGGAGCACTCGATAAATTCAACCTTCGGTAGATCTGGTATTTCTCCCAAATAGGGTCGGTCGATTTTACCCAGCTTACTTCAATAGCCGCGTTGTTTACTACACTCACGTAATTTAAGGATAATGGCGAAGGAATAAACGTACTATCAATGATCGAACAGGCCCGTAGCGATGAAAGTCCCGCGTTTCCGCAGTTGTTATACCCGATAATGAAGTAACAATAGTTATTGGTTAGCCAGTTTATGGCTTTTTTATCTATGTACGAAAAGGTGTCGGTACGATAAAACTGATGAAGGGTATTGGTGCTTCCATCAGGATTTTGGCGGTACAGAATAAAGTGGCTGAAATATTTATTGGTGCTGTCAAAGTTCCATCGCACATTAAGTGTATTGGCATCAACCCGTTTTACGCAATATACTATGGGAGGTTTAGGTGTAGGGGGTGGTATCACCACAATATGAATGCGGTTGGTGCGAGAATTGGGTACGGGGCAGGCATTATCCCATATTAGCATGCTTATAGAGAACGTATCTTTCCCACTATCGGAGCAATCGGCCTTCCAAGCAAGATGTCCTTTGGCTATATCAATTCCGTAAGTTGCGTTTAGCGTACCCAAATTTGTTGACTTGAGGTTATCGGCCAATATTTCTCCGCGATATTCATATTGAATTGTAACCTTTTTAGGTGTTTTGCTTTTGATAGAAAAATCATAATAAAAACTATCGGCAGCAATTGCATACAGTATGGTATCCATTGCCATATCAAACGGATTGTAGTTGGCAGTATCGGGGTACAGTTTTGTACAGGAGTAACGAGTAGTATCCGAATGATTATTGCATATGTTTACCCCGTACATATAGTAGCAATAATCATTTTGTTTATGGTACTTGGCATATGAGTCAACCAAACTGTCATCGGTATTTGTAAAATAGGTTTGATATGGTGCTATTACCTTTAAATCGGGCAGCACCTTATCTATTACTAATTCTTTAAAGAATTTAAGCGGATTGCTTTTATCAGCTACCCAAATTACTTTTACCGTGTTTGAGTCTATACTTTTTACACAGGTAAGTTCGGGGGGTATTATATCCGGCACCGGCTTAACAAGAATTCGGATATATCCTGTTTTAGATTTTTCATCGGGACATCCATTATCATGAATATCTACTCTAATCCAAAAGGTATCTTTTCCTCCATTGGTGCAATTTGTTTTCCAGGTTAACGTATTAGATAGTGACCTGAGTCCTGTAACAGATCCGGTAATGATAGCAGGATTAAGATGGGTAAGTGCAGACCCGGAGTAGGTTACATACAATGAATCATCTTTATCCGGGTCAGTAATTTTAAAATTATAAAATAAGGTTTCAGTAGCATAAACTGTTAAGAAAGTATCATTAAACTGAGGAGCAAATAAAGAACTGTTTAAATTAATTTTAAACGCGGCATTATTGCAGTTAAAACTATTATTTTTTCGCGACCATGCTCCCGATGTGGTAGGGAAATCAGAATTTCCACCACAGCCAGCACATACCGACTGGTAAACGATACCCGTTTGATCAAAACGACTGGTACCTCCATCCACGTGCTCATCGCTTACAGGTCCTCCAAAAAAACTTCCATAAACTATTTTATCTAGGTTAGCGGTTATAACTGTCAGATAAAAGTCAGACCCATCAGTAGTTTGCTGGTATCCGTTTGAAGTCACAGTAAGTCCGATGGTTTTTCCTGTTTCCGAGTTAAAATTATTATTAACCCTACCTCCCCAGCCAGATAGACAAATATTTCCACAACGGTCAACTAAAAAAGCTGATGGAGATATTTCGATTCTTCCCAGCCCGTTGCCTATTACAGTTGAAGTAATCAAGGTGCTTAAATCATTATTTAAAACTGTAAAGAAAATTCGTCCTTTGGGCTTGGCAATAGTACCTGCTGTTACCGGAAATCCATTACTTAGGGTTTGCCCCGTAACGTAAACACGTCCTGTGGCATCGGTTTGCACAAAATAGGTTTGATCGTATTGCGCTCCACCCAAGTAAGTAAATTCTTTGAAAGTGCCATTAGGCAGGGTGTTTAGCCGAGCTACATATCCATCAACTCCTCCGCCTGAGGTATTTTGATATCCAGACGTAATTCCGGGAAAAATATCGGATGCTGTTGTTCCTCCGCATAAGTATACAAATTGTTCTGTCTTATCAAATGCGAGGGAAAAGCCTGATACTTGCCCGGTTCCTCCTACAAATTGTATTTTGATTAGTTGGGTGATATTGGCGGCAAATTTGGCATAAACGGCAAACTGCGACCCTTTCCGTGAGTAGGTAATTAATCCATCCGAAGTTGACAAAGCAGTAAACGTAAGAGAACGGCAAGAAATGTATAAGTGTATGTTATCAGACTTGTCAACAATTACTTCTCCTCGATAATTATCCCCGTAATTATAAAATAATGGGGAGGATACTGAATTGTAACTACCACTAGCAGGTCCGTTCATTCCATCCGATCCATCTGATCCAAAATAGGTAGAGCCTAAAAGCGAAGCCCCATTTTCAGATAGCAGCCCGACCACAATATCGTACGAGCCATTGTGGGTTGGGTCGTAAGAGCCCGCTGTAACCGGAAAATCATACGATTGGGAAGTACCTAAGATGACTAATTGATTTTTACTGTTAACAATAAGGCTGTGGGGTTGCTCTGATGAC
>JAGVLJ010000001.1 GCA_020049855.1 Bacteroidia bacterium
GGTAACAGACAACCTTAAATCAGCCGTTACCAAATCAAGTAAATACGAGCCGGTAATCAATGAAGACTTCGCAGCTTTTGCAGACCATTACAGCATAACGGTACTGCCAACAAGAGCATACAAACCAAGGGATAAATCTCTGGTAGAAGGAGCTGTTAAAATCATTTATACCTTCTGCCAGTCTTACCGAACTGCACCAAATATTAGACGAGGTGTTGGCATTCTATTCCGTTCAGGAGCCTGTATTATCGTAACTTCGCCCTGTTGAATCCAATTAAACAACATATTCCAAATGCCGTAACCGCCCTTAACCTGATATGCGGTTGCATTGCTATCAATTACGTATTTCCCGATGTAATGGGATACGACAACTGGGTATATGCATCTTATTTTATTCTGGCGGCTACAGTATGTGATTTTTTTGACGGGCTTGTTGCAAGGGCTTTACATGTGCATTCGGAACTGGGCAAGCAACTTGATTCGCTTGCAGATGTAGTAAGTTTTGGTGTAGCTCCTGCATTTTTATTGATGAAAATGGTAGAGAAGGCCGACCAGTGGAGCCTTATGCCTTTCTCCATTGGAATAAGTAAGTACCTTGCTTTACTGGTTGCTGTTTTTTCGGCTGTACGTTTAGCTAAGTTTAATACCGACACACGACAAAGTCACCATTTCATTGGGCTTCCCACACCGGCCAACGCCATGCTCATTGCTTCCCTGCCCCTCATCATCGAATTCGGCAACGGCCGTTACGACTTTATCATGCTTAGTCCGTGGTTTTTATTTCCCCTTATTTTTATCAGCAGTTTTTTACTGGTAGCTCCCCTTCCGCTTATTGCGTTAAAGTTTAAAAACTACTCGCTGCAGGATAACAAGCCGCGCTACCTTCTTATTGCAACCGGAGTGCTTTGCGCTGCTCTATTTGGGTTTTTTGCTATCCCTATTACCATTGCTGCCTACCTGCTGCTCTCGGTGTTGTTCAAAGATCTAATTACCTAATACTGATTTTTTGCGGGCTGCTTCCAATACTCAGCCAAATATGTACCTTTGCTCCCATGAAATTTATTGCCGAAATCAATATCATGCCTCAAAAGGCATTACTCGATCCGCAGGGAAAAGCGGTAAGCAGCAGCATGAAAAATATCGGACTTCCTGAAATCAACAATGTACGGGTAGGAAAACATATAAGCCTGGAAGTAGATGCAGAAAACGAAACCACAGCCGGAGAAAAGGTTGACATTGCCTGTAAAAAACTATTGGCCAACCTGATTATGGAAACGTACGAATTCAACCTGCACAAAGCTTAATTTTTATCCTTAAACAATGAGAAAATTAATTTGCCTCGTTGTTGTTTCTTTTTTTCTTGTTCCCGTACAGGGGCAAAATCCGGTTTATGCACGTAAAGTAGTAGATACCTTATGCTCCCCTTGGTTTGCCGGTAGGGGTTACCTAAATGGTGGTGATTTAAAAGCAGCCGAATACATTAAAGCACAGTTTACAGAGGCTGGTCTGAAACCATTTGGTACTTCGTACTTTCAACAATATGGTTTTACTGTAAATGTATTTCCTACCGACCCTGATATTTATATTGACGGAGAGCGGCTAAACCTTGGTTCAGATTTTATACCCGAAGCAGGATGCCGCACCATTGCCGGAACTTTTGAATTAGTTTGGGTAGACTCGGAGACAATTGATGACCCACGCAAATACAAAAAATTTGTAGAGGATACCCGTTTTAGAAAAAGTTTTCTGGTGCTGAATAACCTGAATAGGGTTAGCGAAAAAAACCTGTTAAACAAAATCCGTAGCAATGACTTTAAGGCTGCCGGAATAATGGAAGTAGTCACAAAACTTATGTGGTCGGTAGCTACCCGTCAGGATATGTTTCCTTCGTTGCAAATTAAGCCGGGGCTTATTTCTCAAAGGTCTAAACTGATTAAAGTTAATATTTTTTCTCAGGTTAACACACACCAAACGCAAAATGTAGTCGCATTTATAAAGGGCCTTGAAAAACCCGATTCGTTTATTGTGTTTACGGCTCATTACGACCACTTGGGGATGGTCGGTAAATCTGTATATTTTCCGGGAGCAAACGATAATGCGAGTGGGGTGGCCATGTTGCTCGATCTTGCTTCATATTATGCCACCCATAAGCCTAAGTACTCTCTGGCTTTTATTGCATTTTCGGGAGAAGAGGCAGGACTACTTGGCTCTTATTACTTTACCCAATATCCATTGTTCAGTTTAAAATCCATTCGGTTTTTAATTAATATGGATTTGATGGGAACAGGAAGCAAAGGCATAACAGCCGTAAATGCCACCGTTTATCCTGACTTTTTTAATAAACTGGAGATTGCCAATACTGCCGGAAATTATCTTTCGCCCCTAAATCAAAGGGGCAAAGCACAAAACAGCGATCATTATTTTTTCTCAGAAATGGGGATTCCCTGTTTTTTCTTTTACCTCATGGGCGAGTATGCTTATTATCATGACCCTGATGACCGGGCCGAAAATTTGCCAATGGAAAAATACTCGGAAGCTTTTTTGCTTATTCGAGATTTTGTATCTGAAATAGAAATTCCCTAATAAAGTTGTGTAAAAACGCTGATTGGGAGGTTAAAATTCAATCGGTATCTTTGAGTAATGCTTCAAGCTTTTTTAAACGGATATGCAAGCGGCTTTGTTATGAGCCTGATGTTGGGAACCGTATTCTTTGCCCTCATTCAGCATAGTATTGACTATGGTTTTAAAACCGGAATTTTTATTTCCCTCGGTGTAATTATCAGTGATTTTATTTTTGTATCCATAGCTGTTTTTGGAATCAGTTTAATTCCCGCCATCAAAGAAAATGAAAATAACATTCGGGTTCTTGGAGGGATTGTGCTCCTTTTTTTAGGGCTGAATAGCTGGAGAATAACTAAGCCTAAAGTGGTATACCCTGCATCAAAAGGCGGAACAATTTTTTATTTTATTGGGAAGGGGTTTTTGCTAAATGCGCTTAACCCGGTAAACTTATTTACATGGGTTGCTATTTCAACTTATCTTAATGGAGTGGTGAAGTATTCGGTGCGCTTAGAATTAGTTTATTTTGTGGCCTGCCTTTTAGCCATTTTTGTTACTGAAATATTAATCTCATTTGGTGCATCCCGACTAAGGCATTTAATAACTGAAAGGATTCTAATTTTTATAAATCGTTTAGCGGGTTCGGTGTTTATAGGTGCCGGATTATACCTGTTCTGGCAAATTATACCACTATGAAACAAAAAATCTCCTTTTCGAAAATGTAAGGAGATTTTTTGTATTGATTTCTTTATTGCTTAGCCTAAATATGCTTTTAGAATTTTGCTTTTGGACGATTTGCGTAACCTGCGTAATGCTTTTTCTTTAATCTGGCGAACCCGCTCGCGGGTAAGTCCGATTTTATCCGAAATATCTTCGAGTGTATGAGCGGGCCCCCCATCAAGGCCGTAATAATATTTTAATACGTCTTTTTCTTTTTCTGAAAGGGTGGAGATTACGCGATTAATTTCTTTTTGCAGCGATTCGTTAATCAATGTAATATCCGGACGAGGCTCATCATTGCTGTCAAGTATTCCAAGCAGGGTATTATCTTCTCCTTCGGTAAGAGGTGCATCAATAGAAAGATGGCGACCGGTAGAACGCAAGGCGTTTTCAACTTCAATTAATGGAATATCGAGTTCAGTTGCAATCTCTTCTACCGTAGGTTCGCGCTCCAACCTTTGCTCAAGCAACGCAGCAGCATTACCGATACGACCAATAGAACCCACTTTATTTAATGGCAATCGTACAATACGAGACTGGTCGGCCAAAGCCTGAAGAATAGATTGACGAATCCACCAAACTGCATAGGAGATAAATTTAAACCCGCGGGTTTCGTCAAATCGTTTAGCGGCTTTAATCAACCCCAAATTTCCCTCGTTAATTAAATCACCCAATGTGAGCCCCTGATTTTGGTATTGCTTAGAAACGGAAACAACAAAACGAAGGTTGGCATTTACCAAACGCTCTAAAGCCACCTGATCTCCTTCACGAATTCTACGCGCCAACTCTACTTCTTCCTGTGCATCAATCATGGGCACTTTACTGATTTCGTTAAGGTATTTATCGAGCGACTTGCTCTCGCGGTTGGTAAACTGTTTACTTATTTTTAGTTGTCTCATCTATTATCTGTTTCTCGGCTAATTTTTAAAGCGGTGCAAAAGTCTTAAAATAAAATTATAAAATAAATTTTATTTTGATTTTCAGGTATTTATCAATAATTATACCATTATTCCATTAATGACAAAAGATTCTATGATGTTTATTCAATAGTCTAATTGTGAGTTTATTTTAAAAAATTAAACACCAATAGACTTGACAAATAAGCAAGAGCCGTAAGGTAAAAAAGTTGTAGTAATGTCCATTTTAAACTTTTTGTCTCCCGATAGGTTATGGCAAGCGTTGACATACACTGCATAGCAAAAGCGTAAAAAATCAACAAGGAGGCAATAACCGCAAGTGAGTATTGAGGTTGATGGGTGAGGGGATTTATTTCCTCTATCATTTTCAACCGAATACTACTGAAATCTGATTCATCACCCGATGCGCTGTATATAGTGGTCATGGTACCTACAAAAACCTCACGAGCCGCGAAAGAGGTAATGAGCGCAATCCCTATTTTCCAGTTAAATCCGAGGGGGGCAATGGCGGGCTCTATCATTTTTCCAAAATACCCCGCATACGAGGCCTCGAGTTTTTCTGATTGATATTCGGCTGCCAATACTTCGGCAGATTTTGTTGGGGCCGAAGCCAGTTCTTTGTACTTGGCATCGAGTTTTTCAAACTCTCCGGCTGGGGCAAAAGAAGATAAAGCCCATAACAAGATTGAAATGGCTACAATAATTTTACCTGCTTCAAACACAAAGCTGCGACACTTTTCATAAATAGTTAGAAATACGTTGCGCCACATAGGAATTTTGAAAGCTGGCATTTCCATTATAAAGTAGTTGTTTCCTGCAGGCTTAAGTATTTTTTGAAAAACCCATGCACTCAATAATGAGGTAACAAATCCAAGCACATACATGCCCATTAAAATTAATCCCTGCATATTTAAAAATCCCCATAAATAGGTTTCGGGAACCAACATTGAAATAAGCAAAGTATAAACAGGCAATCGGGCAGAACAACTCATCAATGGAATCACCATAATGGTAATGAGTTTTTCCTGCTTATTTTCAATATTTCTGGCCGACATGATTGCCGGCACAGCGCAAGCCATTCCACTTATAAGGGGAACCACTGATTTGCCGTTAAGCCCAAAACTCCGCATAAGTTTATCCATGATAAAACTAACGCGCGCCATATATCCGATATCCTCGAGTAGAGTGATAAAGAAAAACAAAATGGCAATTTGTGGAATAAACACAATCACCCCGCTTAATCCGGCCAAGATTCCGTGAACAATGAGGTTATTAAGTGTTCCTCCCGGAATTATATGCTCAACCTCATTTGAAAAATAGTTCATCCCAACCTCCATCCATTCCATCGGGTAGGATGCTAAAGAGAAAATAGCTTGAAAAATGACAAATAAAACTAATAGAAAAAAAGACAACCCAAAGTACTTATGCGTAATAATCGTATCGAGCCGATTGCTTAGGGAGATTTGATTTCTGCTGGCTTTTCGCTTGCTGGTTTCCTTTAAAATAATATCAATCATTCTATAGCGTGCAACGATTTCCTCTACCTGTTCCTTTTTTTCACAGAATAAATTTCGTGCAAGTATTTCCTTAAACTTCTTAAGTTGCTCTCCATCCTTAAAAAGAAGCATTTGATTGTGAGCCCAAAGCACTGCGCTATAGCTATTGTTTAAGCTGAGGTAAGTTTTACATTCTTCGAGCATTGACTGATTGAGCCCCGTGGTCTCGAAAAAGGGAGCTGTTGATGAGCGGTGTGCTGAAAGAATAGCCTGTTTTATTCTATCCAGCCCTTTCATTTTGCGGGCATTAGTTGGAATAATTTCTACTCCCAGCCTACTTTGCAACAATCCATAATTATATTCTATCCCTTTTCGGTCGGCCAAATCAATCATGTTCAAGGCAAACACCACCGGATAACCCAAATCGGCCACCTGAGTAAACAGCAACAGGTTCCGTTTTAGGTTACTGGCATCGGCAATAAACAAAACCACATCCGGTATATCCTTGTTTTCGTGGCTGCAAAGGCCATAAAAAGTTACCGCCTCGTCATCTGATTTAGGGTACAGGCTATACGTGCCCGGTAAATCTATTATTTTAACTTTATGCTCTGCATCAATCGTAAAATGGCCTACTTTTTTATCAACGGTAGTTCCCGGAAAATTACTGACTTTCTGGTTTAATCCAGTAAGCGTATTAAACAAGGAGGTTTTCCCACAATTGGGGTTTCCAACTAATGCAACCTTAATTTCCTTCACTTATATCCAGTTTAATCAAAACGCTGGTTGCTTCCTGTTTCCTAATGCAGAGTTTATACCCCGACACCGTTATAGCGATGGGATCTCCAAAAGGGGCTATGTTTTCCACTTTCACCTTTTCTCCCGGAAGGCAGCCCATTTCATAAAGTTTTACAGAAAGATCTTCATCCTCGATTGAAACAATAACCGCTTCGATACCCTTTGCTAATGCCGATAACTTCATGATACAAGGCGCAATTTAGGCTATTTATAAAGATTGTGCAAAGGGGGGAACACATGACGAAAATAAAACAACATGGCCGAATTAAATTTTTTTAATTACTTTAGACACCTTAAATATTTTAAAAATGAAAAAAATCATCGTTGTAATTTTTGTTTTCCTGAAGTGCATACAGGGCATTCATTCGCAAGATATTGACGTCAGCTGGGGACCTTTATTAAAAGAGAACAAAGGCGGAACCATTGTGGCCATTGTAGGCCATGATCAAAACGGATATTATGCAGTGAGAAATTACGTGGTGGCCTCAGCCCTTATTACCTATGCTGACAAGCTCTACTTAGAACGTTATACCAACAACCATGAGATGGAATACTCGCATGAGATAAAACTGAAGGACGAGGAACTTGGTAAACTGAAATACGAGGGGATTTTTTATGTGGGAGGAAAGCTTATTATGTTTACCTCTCACTATGACAAAAAAGGAGACAGAAACATTGCGTATGCCGAACACCTGAGTGAATCGGGTGAACCTGAAGGAGACAGAGTTGAGGTTGACAGGTTATTCTCGGATAAAGTTGCCAATAAGGGTTCTTTTCAGTTCATAGTAGCCGAAGATCACAGTAAAATTTTGGTCATACATCAGGAAATGTATAAAAAAGACAGCCGGGAAAAGTTTTTCTATAAAATGTTTGATCAAAACCTGAAAGTACTTTGGGAAAAGAAGATGGAACTTCCGTTTAAGGACAAATATTCATCGGTAGGAGGATATAAAATTGACGCTGGGGGCAAAGTATATGCACAGTGCGGAGTAACCAACGAGAAAAAAGAAAAAGGAAAGGCCAATTATACATACTATATTATCGAGTATGATCCCACCGCTGATAAAATGGAAAAATACCACGTGAATCTGGCCGGAAAATACATCAGCGAGATAACTTATGCCGATGATCCGAAACACAACAATATTGTGTGTGCCGGTTTTTATTCCAATAAATCCGGTGCCGGCATGGCGGGTGTTTTTTACCTGCGTATAAACAAAGAATCAAAGGAAATAACTGAAAAAGGAATTAAAGATTTCGGGAAGGAGTTTCTGGCGCAATTTATAGGAGAGAAAAAAGCTTCTAAAGGAAAAGAGGCTTATTCATTTGATATGCGTCATTTTATTTTACGAGAAGATGGCGGAGCAATATTGGTTGCCGAGCAATATTATGTTCAAGAGGTTTGCCGCTCCTCAGGAGGTACCGGTCTAACGGTTCAGCGTTGCGACCTTCATTATTATTATAAAGATATTATTTGTGCCAGCATTAATCCCGATGCCAGCATTGCCTGGGTAACACGTGTTCCTAAGTTTCAGCACTCGGTAAATGACGGGGGATTTTATTCATCATACCTGATTAGCATGAAGGGAAACCAGATTTTTTTCCTATTTAACGACAACCCAAAAAACATGAAACTGCTCGCTACCGCAAACGCCAAAAAGGGTAAAGGGGTTCCGGTTAAGATGATGACGAATCCAAAAAAATCTGTTGCTCTGCTTTATACAGTAGATATGGCGACCGGAGAAATAGACTCAAAGCCATTATTTAATGCCAAGTCAGACAAGGCAACCATACTACGGCCAAAACTTTATCGGCAAATCAACGATAAGGATATCGTTATTTACGGAGAACGCGGTAAGAATTACAAATTCGGAACCATGTCGCTCAACTGATAACCTATGAGCACAAAACATTTTGCTTTTCTGTTAAGCACTGTTTTTTTTCTACTTTCTTCCTGTGCAACCTTGTTAAATCATTCAAGTGGGAGATCAACAGTAGAAATCAATTCCAATCCCGAAGGAGCCGAAGTGTACGATGAGGTTGGAAATTTTTTGGGTAAAACCCCGCTCAATATTCAGATTCCCAAAGTAAGCGCTTATAAAATTACCCTGAAGAAAGAGGGGTATCAACCCTATATGCATACCTTTCAAACGGGCAACAAAAAAGGGTTACTTTTTTTGGATGCGATGTTGCTGTGTATTCCCTGCATTGTAGATATTCCTCTTCATTCATTTGAACAATTACTGGATCCGAAGCTTAATTCCTATTTGAAAAAAGAAGCCAAAGCCCATTCCGACACCCTGTTCTTTTCATTGTGGGAGCCTGAATTTAGCCTAGAGAAGGAAGAGCTTATTGGGACGTACCGGGGAGAGAAAATGTATTTTAAGCTTAATGATTATGTATTGGGATCGCGCAAAACAATTCAAAACATGCTTTGCCAGCATTCTCAAGACCAACCCATACGCTTCCGTTCTTGTGCGCAAAACAATTCTTCCTCGGTAATTGATTTTATGGGTAGCCCTTTATACGCATTAAAGCCTGTTGTAAAAAAACTTCATGCCGACATTAAACAAATAAGAGGGAAAGATTATGGCAAAGGGCAGATGGAAGTAGATTGGCAGGTAATTGACATGCGCTCGGGGCAGCCAATGACAAAAGCGTTTCCCGTTAACTGTGAATTTGCCGGTACATTAAAAGTTACCCGATCCTTAGTTGATTCTCTCTTTATGGAATCTTACAGGTTGCTGCTTAATGACGAATCGGTTTTCGAATACCTTTCTACCCTATCCACACCCAAAACGCCAGTATTAAAAAACAATAACTTAATACTATCTAAACCTACTTTGCCGATATTTGACAAAACAAAAGATTTAGTAAAACATGTATCACAAGCGGTGGTTACCGTTTCTCACAATGAAGGCTTTGGTAGCGGATTTATCATTTCGTCCGATGGGTTTTTGATAACCAACTACCATGTGGTAAAAGAGCGAAAACAGGTAACGGTAAAGTTGAATAGCGGGGTAAGTCTTACGGCCAATGTTTTAAAAACAGATCAACAGGCCGATCTCGCCCTTTTAAAACTTGCCGGAAATGATTTTGTAGCAATGGTAGTTGGCAACTCCGATTCGGTTGAACTTGGTGAAGACGTGCTGGCAATAGGTACACCTACCAGCATGCAGCTTGGGCAAACCATTACTAAAGGAATTGTGAGTGGAAAACGCATGGCAAATGATATTGTCTATATTCAAACAGACGTAAGTATTAATGAAGGAAATAGCGGGGGGCCGCTCATCAATGAGAAAGGAGAAGTAATTGGTATAATCACCATGAAAATAATTGGAGAGGGAATTGAGGGATTAGGCTTTTGTATTCCGGCAAATAAAATTTTTGAACGATTTGAAATTAGCTATTAATAATACAAAATGAAACTAGCTAGATTTTTTTTCCTGTTTATTTTACCTGCACTCAAAACGGTGGATTTAAAAGCGCAGCATATAATCAAAAATAGTTTGTGCTATAATTCCATTTTACAGAACAATTCGAATAGCTATTTTTCTGTCGCCCGCAACCTGATATATGAAATCGGTTACGAACAGTTTATTAACTCACGGGTTTCCTTATCTCTTACGGGTTCTATTTCTGCCGCGGCTAATAACGAGTCAATTTCGCTCTACCCAACTTCAACATCGCTTAGTTACGGACGCGTAATCGGTTTGAATTACGAGGTTAAATATTTCTTTGCTGAAGAAGATGGCTTGTATAATGAAGGGGGGTATATAGCATCTAATCTTTCCTGGCGAACCATTAAGGAACGCATTGATGGACAGTATGGGGTAATGAATACAAAAATTACCGTCTTTCCCTATACGCTTAAAATCGGGCATCGGGCAATAAGTAATTTTATTGGTTTGTTTATTGACTATTATGCCGGACTTGGAGTAAATTTATCTACTCAAACAAATCGGGGGGCTTACAGTGGCAGTAATATTCCGTTCGGCAAACCGGCATCCCTACCTTTCACAGCCGGGTTTACAATGGGTTATGTTTTTTAGGCCGAAAGCATCGGTATCAAGTATTACCCATTTTTGTTATCTTTATAAAACGCTGCAACCAAAAGCATAAGCATAGTCTATTCACTCAGTAAGAAGCATCAGGTCGGTGACAGAAAGCGAACTCATTCAGAAGTGTAAGGAGAAGCATCGCGGTGCACAACAGGAACTATTTAAACGATACGCTCCTGATATGTTGGGTATTTGCCTCAGGTACACTCATCATCGCGAAGAAGCTAAAGATGTAATGCACGATGGGTTTGTAAAGGTTTTTACCCGTATTTGGTCTTTTCGCGAGGAATCGTCACTAAAAACCTGGCTTAGCCATATTATGGTAAACACGGCTATTGATCATATTAAAAAACACAACCGCAAGTACAATTATTTACGGCTTGACGATGAAGAGCACTTGCAGCAGGTGCAGGAAGAAGATGCAATGGATAATACAGATATCCCTTCGCAAATAAGCGGGGAGGATGCTTTAAATTTAATGCAACAACTACCCGACAAATACCGGATTGCATTGAACCTTTATGCCGTTGATGGCTTTACTCACCGGCAAATTGCAGAGCAATTGGGTGTAAAAGAAGGAACTTCCAAATCGCTTATAGCCAGAGCCAGAGGAATGATGATGAAATTACTAAACGGAAAAATTTTAACCCCCAGACAGTATGAAAAGTCAAAAACTGGATGAATTGCTGAGAGAGGCGTTGCAGTCGCTCAGGCCATCCGTTGAGGACGATGACTGGAACCGACTTGCCAATACTCTTGACGGAAAGCCCGATAAAAAACGGGGACTTGGATGGATGTTTACCACAACGTTGATTGTGGCAGCCTCGCTCCTTTGGCTTATGCCGTCACTGAATACCGATACAAGAAAAATAAGCTTACCTAAACAGGAAGCAAAAGAGGTGACATCTTCATCAAAAATAAAAAATACGGTTGGGGAATCGCAGAACCAAAAAATAATTGGATCTGTTGAATACAGCCAACGGATGGAGGCACAATCGATGCCTCCATCTCCGGTGTCTGAAAAAAATCAGCAGGAGCACTCTTCGGTTATACGAAGTAAGGAAACCTCTCCATCTGTTTCAAAGCCTGCCATAGCCAAAAACCGGAAAAAATCCATTCTCTCTCCTTCATTCGTTGAGTTAAGACCCACAAAAGAAACGGTAAGAAAAACCAGTGAACCTCGTTCAGAAAATAATTTTGTTTCAAAAAAGGTGATCACTGAAAATAAAACAGCAACGGATTTAATTAATCAAGACAGTTTGAAGAAAAACGAAGAAATAGCCAAAGCCGCCCCCATTGCAAATACCGATGTTCGGGATTCCTTGCAAAATGAAAAATTAACTACTGCAATAGAAGTGGCGGACAGCAGCCCTGTTAACCCAACCATTAAAAAAATAGCAGCCGATACCAATTTTAGCAAAGGCTGGCTGGTGGGTATCAGTATTACCCCCCAGTTTGCTTTCAGAAATTTTGCTATGAATAGTTCGAAAACTTCTATTGCACACAAAAATTACCAGAGTATCCGAAACGGCCAGGACAAACCAATGCCTTCCTTTGCCGTTAATTTATATGCCGAATGTAAAATAAGCGCTTCACTTGGATTCCAAACGGGGGTTTCCTATACGCAGGGTGGTTATCTTGCCGATTACAATTACAAGGTAAATGAAATTCCGGTACGCGATTCGGCAACACATGCGATTTTAGGATATGTACAAGTTAATGATTCTACCGGAATACGATTAAGCAGCCGTCAATCTTTTTCATACTTAGAGATTCCGTTTTTAGTTGGCTACTCCTTTCAAGCTGCCCCGAAATATCGTGTGGGAATTAGATTAGGCGGAAGTATTCAAAAACTTCAACTGGTAAATGCAACCATTATTGACCCGGAAGCACTCTCGCTCACAAAAATATCTACAAAAAATCAAGCAGTTCGCAGCATTAATTACAGCTATCAATTGGCACTGGGTTTATATTATGCAGTAAAACCAAAGTTTTATATTATGGCAGAACCTGTGTTTAAGAGAAGCATCAAACCCCTAATGAATAACAATTCACTTAGCAGGGAAACACTACTTTCTTATGGAATTAATTTAGGTATTATGTACAAACTGTTTTAAGCAATTAACATTATGAAGAAGTATATATTTTTATCTTTCATCAATACCTTCCTGTTTCAATCAGGTTACGGGCAATTGATACGTCCTCTTGACAAAGGATTACAGCAATACAACTCCAACATTCAAGCTATTTACAGTTATGAAAATGACGCCTATGTGGCAACCAACACAGGTAGTATAAGTGTTGGGAGTAATTTTGAATACTCCATAAAAATTGCCAAATGGAACGGAATAAGTTGGAGCTATCTGCCTACACTTCGTGCCATTTCATCACTTGATATTCCGACAACCAATTATTTTATTAAAAATATGTGCGTATATAAAGAAGAGCTTTATATATCCGGTATGTTTGATAGCATATCAGGGTTGGTCGGCTCATGTGGAATTATAAAATGGAATGGTTCTGCATATCAAAGTGTAGGGGGTGGGCTTGTATTCTCAGATGTAATGAAACAAAATCCAATTAATGCTTCCGAAGGATTTTGGGGAATGGTGGTATGGAGAGAGAACCTCGTTATAGCCGCAGAAATTAAACAGGCCGGCACAAAACAAGTAAGCAATATGGCCATGTGGAATGGAGGCGACTGGAGTTTTGTTGGAAAATCGGCCATTACTCAGGGTTTTATAAATACCACTCCCGGATTAACTTTTAACAACTATTTTAAGGGAATAGGCGTGGACAATGTGCTTATCCTGCACGGAACGTTTACCTCAGTAGGTGGCAACCCATCTATCACTGGTCTATCTTATTGCAGCGGTAATGATTCTTTGATCTGGAACAAAATAAATCCACAAACAAGTAACGATCAACTTTTCTATAACAACGTTTCTCATCTGATTTCTTATCCGAAGAATATAAATACTGGTGGAGTATTGTTATATTCTTCTGCGTTAAATAAATATGGTGAATTTAATTCCATTACAGGGTGGAGAACAGTCTCGGAATTGCCATTTACACCACCTTTTCAGCCTAAAACGTACGGGTACGGTACAACCTCGCAACCACTTGTTTTTTGGCATAAAGGCACTTTCTGGGCTCTAGGATCAGATAACTACTTTTACAAAGATTTGAATAGTAAAAAATCTTTCTGCAAATCAACCGGATTTATTCCATCAAACTCTATGTATGTTCTATCAAACTCATACCTGCCATCAAACATAATTCTTGGTGGCATATCAGTTTATGGAAATGACACGCTCAACAATGCCGGAGCATTTTTAACTGATAACGGAATTCTATCCGGAAGAGTTTATATAGACCAAAACAACAATTGTTTACTTGATAACGGAGAGCCTTTAGTTAAAAATGCCCTTATAAGCAACGGAAGCGGATTTGTATCCAGTAACCAATCGGGCGTTTATTCAACTACCCTTCCAAAAGGAAAATACACGTTACAATTTATTAAGGCCGGCAAACACGTAACTCAGGTTTGTCCAGTAAGTTTTGGAACATACACCGATTCAAGTTACGTTGACAGTATCGTGAGCGGCTACGATTTTGCGTTGAAACCAAACCAAAGTGTAACCGACTTACAACTTACCTTAATTGGTGAAACAGGATGGCGTGCACGTAGAGGCTTTACTGAAAATTATCTGCTCAAAGTACAAAATTTAGGCACTCTTCCGCTAAGTAACTTTTCGGTTTACCTGCAATTAAGTGCGAAAACCGCAGCAAAACGATTTAATCCCCAACCCACGTTGGCGAGTGGAACAGTTTATAGATTTGATATCCCCAATTTGACAACAGATGAGGTAAAAGACTATTCCTTTTCGTTACAAATTCCGGGATCGGATAGTGTTAATATTGGAGATAGTATTTTGCTGCTTGCCTATTTCTCCTCAAACATTAATGAGGCAGATTCAGACCTGACCAATAATTCGGATACTTTGGTTCAAACCATCACATCGGCATACGATCCAAACGACAAGCAATCCAACCCATTTATTTACGTATTTCCCAATGTAAAAAAGATAGACTATCAGATACGTTTTCAAAATTTAGGAACCGATACCGCCTATGGTGTAACTGTTTTGGATACCGTTGATATGCGTTTACCGCTTAAGGAAATTACCATCAATGCAGCAAGTCATCCATATCGTTTCGCAGTAATAAATAATGTACTCTTTTGGCGATTTGATTTGATTATGCTTCCGCCAATAAAAACTGATGAACCACGCAGTAAGGGGTGGATTCGCTATTCTTCAAAATTAGCCCAAGGCCTGCCAATAGGAACCGAAATTTTGAACAAAGCATATATTTATTTTGATTATGAAAAAGCCGTAATCACCAACGAAGCCTTAATTCGATTGGTACAAGATACTTTAGCAACCGGAATACCCGCAAAACCAAAAGCCCTTAATGAAACTATTCGTCTGTTCCCTAATCCTGCCGGAAGCTTTTTTGTATTGGAAAACACTGGTAGAGAAACTGAACCAATAGAAGTATATTCGCTTATTGGAGAAAAAATTCAGGTAATGTACTTAAAAGGCGAAACGCAACTCATCGTAAATACTATTGATTGGAAAAACGGAGTATATTTTATAAAAAGTTCCGCAGCTAAGGCAGCAATACTGGTGATTCAACACTAAGCTCGGGGATGAAACTGTATTAATGTTTCGCGCAGGTACTCCCGGTCAAGGTGAGTATAAATTTCCGTTGTGGTGATACTCTCATGGCCCAGCATTTGTTGCACGGCACGCAAATCTGCGCCCCCCTCTACCAATGCGGTGGCAAAAGAATGGCGAAACGTGTGGGGACTTACACTCTTTTTCAAGCCAATGGCCTTTGCCAGTTGTTTAATGATTAAAAAAATCATTATCCGGCTCATTTTGCTTCCTCTACGGTTTAAAAATAAAATATCGGTATTGCCCGATTTAATTTTGAGGTGAATCCGCACAGTATCCATATACAAACGTATTGCATTAATTGCTGCGGCTCCAATGGGAACAAGACGTTCTTTATCGCCTTTGCCGGTTACCTTCACAAATTCTTCATTGAAAAAAATATGGCTTATTTGCAAACCTACCACCTCTGATACGCGTAATCCACAACTGAACATTGTTTCCAGAATTGCCTTGTTACGCATGCCTTCGGGTTTGCTTAGGTCAATAGCCAATATGAGCTTATCTATTTCCTGTACACCTAGCACATCGGGCAGTTGCCTTTTTAGCTTTGGCGATTCTATTAAATCGGTGGGGGCTGTACTCACCATATCTTCCATCAACAGGTATTTGTAAAATGATTTTAATCCACTTATAATACGTGCCTGACTGCTTGCAGTCATTCCAAGTTCACTTATCCAACGCACAAATTCTTTAAGGTCTTCGTATGAAATAGTTTCGGGAGTTCTATGCAGCTTTTTATAATCAATAAATTGCAGGAGTTTTTCGATATCCTGAATATATGCCTGCACACTATTTGGCGAAAGCGACCGTTCAAGCCTTAGCCACGATTGAAATCCTTTGAGGTATGAATTCCAGTTCAAAATGTTTTTGACTTACCATGCGCGAATTACGGACTTTTTGCACTACTATTGTTTCCCTTTTATGAAGATAATTATCATTAACGGGCCTAATTTAAATCTGCTTGGTAAACGGGAACCTGAAATTTACGGAAACCAACCCTTTGAATCTTATTTTGAAGGGTTAAAGTCTGCCTTTCCCAAAGATCAACTCCAATACTACCAAAGTAATGTAGAGGGGGAGCTCATAAACAAACTGCACGAAGTGGGATTTGACTACGATGGCATTATTTTAAATGCAGGTGGGTACACCCATTCATCAGTAGCCTTATCCGATGCAGTAGCTGCCATTAAAACTCCGGTAATAGAGGTGCATATAAGTAATATTTTTGCGAGGGAAGAGTTTCGTCATGTTTCGCTATTATCAAAACATTGTAAAGGAATCATCAGCGGACTTGGATTAAAGGGTTATGAAATGGCTGTAAGGTATTTTACGGGTCAGTAACTTCGTTGTAGGTTCGCCTTCCCCGCACAAAATACTTCCATACTACCGAATAAGAAACCATTCCGGATACATTGCCATGATTCGCCATTAATTGCGTTTTTTTTCGCGCCTTGTGCCATTTACCCAGTTTAAAAAAGAAATGTGCATGAGCCCGGTGTATGGCCGCACTGTGGGTGTACTTTCCCTCAATTAAAAACCGGATTGACGCAATGAGATCAAGAACTGAGCGCACAAAAATAATCCACCATAATTTTCGGCTCTCCAAATTTTTGTAAAGCATCACCAGCGAATTGCGAAAGTTAAGGTAAGTTTTCTGCGAATTCAATCTACTTAAGGTTCCCCCGCCCACATGGTAAACTTTTGATTGAGGAATTACTTTAAGGATATAACCACGCAGGTGCAGTCGCCAGCACAAGTCAATTTCCTCCATATGAGCAAAAAAGTTTTCATCAAACCCGCCAACTTCATGAAAAAGTTTGGCTTTAATAAATAAACAGGCTCCCGTTGCCCAAAAAACAGATACGGGGTTATCGAACTGGCCATAGTCGTGCTCAAGCGTATCAAACAAACGTCCTCTACAAAACGGGAATCCGTATTTATCTATAAACCCTCCACATGCACCGGCATATTCAAACAAGGCTTTATCATGATAATCGAGCATTTTTGGCTGGCACGCACCAATAGTATTATCGGCCTCCATCGCCTCAACTACGGGCTCTATCCACCCCGAAGGAACTTCAATGTCATTATTAAGCAAAACATAATAATCGGCCTCTATCTGTTTTAGTGCGCTATTATAACCGCCTGCATAGCCATAATTATGTGCATTGATAACAATTTTTATCTGAGGAAAATGACTCCTAACGTAGTCAACCGAACCATCGTCCGAGGCGTTGTCGGCCAGCACCACTTTCAGATTTGGATAAGTAGAGGCTATAACTGCCGGAAGAAATTTTTCTAACAGGTATTTTCTGTTCCAGTGAACGATAACAACAGCAACTTTAGGATACTTCACCTTCGTGCTTTTTCGTACGGTATGGAATAAATACAAAACTGGCTCCATCCAAGGTTACCCAAAATATGCAAGCATATTTGCGAGGGTCTTTAAATGCCTTCTCAAAAGTTTCTCTTTTGTACTCGTGAACTACCTTTTTCTCGATTAGCTCCTCGAGTACTGTGGCATTAAAAGTCCAGGTGCAATTATATAGTTCGCGATCAAAAATTACCTCTCCCAGTTTTACTTCGTGCTGATGAGCCACAAATACCGGAAATTTAGAAAACCCTTCTGCAATTACATCGGCAGCAACTTCTTTCAGTTGTGCACTAAAATGAGTTACATCGGCCTTCAGGCTTTCTAGTTCTTTTTCAAAAGGGTCGTTATTCATTTCCTTTCCAATAAAGCTATATTTTCTACATGGTGTGTATGAGGGAACATATCCACCGGCTGCACCTGTTTAATTTGGTATTGCTCCTGCATCAGGGCAATATCTCTGGCTTGTGTAGCCGGATTGCAACTTACATATACCACACGTTTTGGCGCAATTTCCATTATCTTTTTCACTACCTCTTCATGCATCCCAGCGCGGGGCGGGTCGCTTATAATCACTTCGGGTTTGCCGTGTTGTGAAATGAAACCATCATTCAAAACGTCTTTCATATCGCCTGCAAAAAAATCAATATTTTCTATGTGGTTAAGGATGGCATTTACTTTTGCATCTGCAATGGCTTGTTCAATATATTCTATTCCAATTACTTTTTTTGCCTTTCCAGCCACAAAAGCCGCAATGGTTCCAACTCCGGTATATAAATCATAGACCAATTCGTTGCCCGTAAGCTGAGCCATCTCCCTTGTTTTACTGTAAAGGTTTAATGTTTGCTGTGAATTAGTTTGAAAAAATGATTTAGGGCCAATTTTGAATTTGAGGTTTTCCAGTTTCTCAATGATATGGTCTTTACCGGCAAACAACAGGATTTCCAAATCACTGATGCTATCATTCTTTTTGTTATTGACTACATACATAAGCGAGGTAATTTGTGGAAACTGGTGGTGTATATGCCTCAAAAGGGCTATTCGCTTTTCTTCGTCTTCTTTTGCAAAAGATACAATCACCATTAATTCTCCGCTCAAGGTGTTGCGCACAAAAAGTTGCCGTAGTAGGCCCTCCTGACTACGCAGATTAAAAAATGACATTCCGTTTTTTACGGCAAAACTTTTTACGGCAAGCCTGACAGCGTTACTGGGATTGGCCTGCAGATAACAGTGGTTTATGTCTATTACTTTATCCCATCGTCCCGGAATATGAAATCCAAGCCCGGCATGCTCTGTTTGGCTTAGTTCATCTTTAGTATCAAGGGAGGTGAGCCATTTACGGTTGGTAAAAGTAAACTCCAGTTTATTCCTATAGTATTCGGTTTGCTCAGAACCAAGAATAGGAGACAGTTGTGGAAAGGGAAATTTGCCTATTCGTTGAAAAGCATCAAGCACTTGTTGTTGTTTATATGTTAATTGAGTGACATAGCTCATGTGTTGCCACTTGCAGCCGCCACAGGTTCCAAAGTGAGCACATAGGGGCTCGATTCGTTGCGGTGATGGCTCAACGAGGCGTTCAATAGTACCTGTATAATAACTTTTTTTTAATTGTGTGATTTTAATATCGGCTATATCGCCCGGCACGGCAAAATCAACCAAAATGACCTTGTTATTGTAGCGTGCTATACTTTTCCCTTCTGAACCTGCATTTTCTATTTTAAGCGATGGGATAATCTCGTTGTAATTCTTTCTTCTCATAAATCAAGGGTTCGAAAATAGATAAATTCCGGCATTTGCTTTAATTCGCATGGTGGTGCGTTGTATAGTATGTTTATTTTTTACCCTTTGGGTGCTGAATGTGTACGCGCAAAATATATCCCCTGTTTTTGTATTGCCAAACTATGCTGACACCATACTTGAAGCCGACAGGGATACATGTATTGATATCAGCATAAACGCTCCCGAAACGGGAGATTCCGTCATTCTTTGGGGCGAGTCAGAACTATTTATTGATCGCGATACCACCGCTTATTTTCTTGAGAAAACCGGAATAGGCTCCTTACAGACACGTTTATGTTTTCGAAAGGCGTGCCGAAAGGTACAGGGTGACCCTTATTTTATTACCTTGTACGCACGCGACAGTTCCTTTGATACAACAATTCATTATGTACGGGTAAGGTTCAAAAATAGTTTGCAGGAAGAACTGAGCAAGCTGCCCAATGTATTTACCCCCAACGGAGATAATCTAAATGATACATTTTCGCTCTCGGAAGCTAAGGCTCAATGCGAAAACTTATTTAATGTATACATCTACAACCGCTGGGGACAAGTGGTGTACTCCAATAATCGCATTTCGTTTAAGTGGGACGGGGGTAATTGTCCGGCAGGAGTTTATTATTACATCATCACCTCGTCAGGAGGAATTAATGCACAGGGAATAATTACATTAATTCGTTGAAGTGGCTTCGTTTACAATTGAATTGAGCAATTGATTAAAATCTACCGGCTTCATGTAGCCCGGTTGAATAACCAATCTATTTTTAGTAGTGAGAATAAAATACGTGGTAGGGTATCCAAGTCGTTGATTATTAGATAGCATCATTAATAACTCGGCTCCGCTATACGTTTGTCCATTCAACTCATACCGGATATCAGATATCTCAGGATTAAATTTTACAGGAACAAAATACTTGTTGATGGTTTTGATCACTTCAGGGTCTGTGTAGGTATCGGCATCCATTTTTTTGCACCAGCCACACCAAGTTGTATAGGCATCTACCAACACTATTTTTTTTTCTTTAGTTGCCTTGGGGTATCCTGAGTTCCAGCTTTCCCACTTAATTCCTTCTTCGGCAGGATGCACTACAAATCCCATAAGCGGGAGAAGTAAGAGCGGAAGAAAAAATAGTAAAATACGCATAGAGTCCCTTATGGTCAAAAATTATTCCAAACCGCAATATATAAAACTGTACGAACTCAGCGGCAAAAAATACCTGCTTAACGGAAAAATACTTACTTACAGGTAAATGTAGTTGCAAAGATGCACAAGGTTCTTGAATTTGTGGGCATGAAAACAATACTTGTGGTAGATGACGAAGTTATATTGCGTGAATACGTAACCGAATTGCTGGAACTGGAAGATTTTAAAGCTATAGGAGTTTCATCGGGAACCGAGGCACTTGCCGAAATAAGTCGTCAAAAACCCGACTTGGTTATTTGCGATATGTTTTTGAGAGAAGAAACCGCACTTGATTTACTTCATAAAATAAATACAACGGCAGGAGGAAATATTCCGTTCGTTCTTATATCAGGCGAAATTACCAATGAACTTTTGGAAAAAGGAAAGCAGCAGGGAGTAAAGGCTTTTATTAAAAAACCGTATGAAAGCGATATATTTCTAAACACTATTCGTAAGGTTCTTTAATCATTTTTTAGCCCCGATAGGCACATTGAGTTCTAAATAGTATATTAGCCTTGTAAATGCGATAGTAGCTAAGTGGTATGAACCAACTTATAAAAATACACTTTTTTTTAATTCTGCTTTCTGTTACGCTAAGCACAATGGCCACTGTTACCGATAGCCTCGAAAAAGTTTTGCAATTTTCAATGCCTGATTCAACGCGCATTCAGGTAATGGGCGATTTGTGTTTTGCCTACCGCGCGAGCAATGCCGACAAGGCAAAATATTTTGGAAAGGAGGCACTGAAACTTTCATTAAAAACAAACAATCTGAAAGGAATTGCTCAGTCATATAACGATTTGGGTATTCTGTTTTTCGATGAGGGGAATTATCCAAAAGCAATAGAATACTATAATGAATCCTTAAAGATAAGACAAAAACTTGGAGATGAGAAAGGAATTGCAGCTATATATAACAAACTGGGGATTTTGCATCAAACAAAAGGGGAGTTTAAAGAGGCTCTTGGTTTTCAGTTTAAGGCTTTAAAAATTTACGAAGCCATTTCATTTGACTATGGAACGTCCTATTGCCTTAACAATATTGCCATCATTTATTACAACCTGAATAAATATGATGAGTCGCTTAAATTTCACAAGCAGTCTCTTTCCATTAAAGAGAAAATTAACGATCAATCGGGTATCAGTGGCTCGCTAAGCAATATCGGAAACATCTATTTCTCTCAGAAAAACTATTCTGAAGCGATTTCTCATTTTAAAAAGGCAGAGAAAATACAAAGAGAAAGAGAGGAGATTTATTATCTGGCAAGTACGCTCAACAATTTAGGATCGTGCTACAAAAATTTAGAGAACTATAAAGAAGCCCTGAAGTATATTACCGAGTCGTATACCATCAGACTAAAACTGAATGATAAAGTTGGCCAAACCTCATGCCTCTTAAATACTGCACAAATTCAAATGCTCCGCAATCAATTTGGCTCTGCCATTGAGATGCTGCACAAAGGCCTTTCCATTGCACATGAACTTGGGGCGAAAGATGAACTGGAAAACTATTATGAAAACCTGTCGGAAGCATACAAAGCAACAGGAGAACACAAAAAAGCACTCAGCTATTTTAAGTTAAGAAACGCTTATCGCGATTCGATTTACAGCGAGGAAAACAATAAGCAGATTGCCGAAATGCAAACCAAGTACGATACAGAGAAAAAAGAACAGCAAATTGAGTTGCTTACCCGCGAAAAGAAAATTAACGAAATAGTAAACGAACGAAAACAAAATACGCTTTTGTTAAGTTCAGCCGGATTGGGCTTAGCGGTGGTGCTGGTGCTTATAATTCTGTTCATGTACAGGCAAAAGGAAACGGCCAATAAAAGACTCATTCTACTTGATAAAGAAAAAAACGAGTTCCTTGGTATTGCCGCCCACGATCTGAAAAACCCCCTGCAAACCATTATAGGATTTTGCCAAATGCAGGCAGACTATTTTGACAAGCTCTCGAAAGAAAAAATTCTTAAATACTCTCAAAACATTGAGATTTCTGCCCGTAGAATGATTGAGTTAATAAATAATCTTCTTGACATTAACGCCATAGAGCAAGGGCGAATAAAAGGCAATCCCGAATTTTTTGATATGTATGAACAGGTATCCAAAACCCTGTCGAATTTCGATTATGCCGCTAAACAAAAAAATATTCAGTTTGTGCTTACCCGTAAAAATTCATTAACGATTACCACCGATCGCTATATGTTTGCTCAGGTGTTTGAAAACTTAATGAGTAATGCCCTCAAATATTCTCCTACAAATAAGAAAATTTTCGTTGACCTGTTCTCTGACCAAATGACGGCCGGTTTTAGTATAAAGGATGAAGGACCTGGAATGAATACCGAAGACAAGAAAAAAATGTTTGGTAAGTTCACCCGATTAAGTGCCCGGCCTACCGGGGGCGAAACCAGCAATGGTCTTGGTCTTTCCATTGTGAAAAAACTTACTGATTTAATGGGAGGAAATATAATCTGCCAATCAGAGCTCGGTGACGGATGCTGTTTTATTGTGCGCTTTCCAATAACAACAGCCGTATGAAAAAAACGCTCCTTTTATTTTTGCATGCTGTTGCAATTTTTGCAGCTGGTGCTGTGAGCAGGGAACAACAACGAATTGACAGCCTCGAGGCTTTGCTTTCGACCACAACCGACACCACCCGAATGAGCATTTTACTCATTCTTTGTGGTGACTATATGAAAGCGGATCCCAAAAAGTTACTTTCCTATGGTACAGAGTTGGAGCATTTAGCTAACGCATCGGGTAACTGGGACTATAAAGCACAGGGATTGCGCTATAAAGGAATTGGATTAAAGGCTACTGGCAAGTATAAGGAATCGGGGGATGCTTATCTTAAAGCACTCAAAATTTTCGAATCGCACCAAGATATTTTTGGTTCAGCCTCGTGCAATAATAGTTTAGGGGCACTTTATTTTAGCCTTAACGAATTAAGCAAAGCCGAATACTACTACCTTAAAACTATTGAACAATCAAAAAAGGCCGGTATTGACCGATTCCTTCCGTCAGCCTACAACAACTTAGGTGCCGTATATGCCATGCAAAAAAAGTATAATCAGGCATTGATGTATTTTAACGAAGGGCTGAAACTGCGATTAAAGCAAAAAGACGAGTATGGTATTGCTTCGAGCTACGGAAACCTTGGACGCATTTACACGATTTTGGGTAGGTTTAAAAAAGCACTCGAGTTTCAGAAAAAAAGTCTTTCAATAAGAGAAACACTGAAAGACGAAGAAGGAGTTGCCAATACGCTGAACAATATCGGAGAAATATTTCTGGATGAGAAAAATTTTAACGAAGCCATAATCTGGTTTAATAAAGGGCTGGCGATTGCCAAACTGTTCGGGTATCAGGAATTAATCCGGTCGAGCTACGAGGCACTTTCCGAATGCCATGAAGGGTTGAAAAATTATGCGGCAGCGCATGAATATTTGAGTTTGAGTGTGGCCATAAAAGACAGCATGATGAATATTGAGAACCGGAATCAGCTGGAGGAACTGACTACTCAATACGAAACCGAAAAGAAAGAACAGCAAATAAAAATACTTGCTAAAAACAACGAAATAAAAGAAGCAGAAAACAGCCGGAAACAACTATACATTTACCTTATTCTATCCGGTTCGGCTGTGGTGGTGGTGTTGCTTTTTGTTTTAATGCGCCTGTATAAACAAAAGGAACTGGCAAACAAAAAACTTAAAAAACTTGATGAGGAAAAAAACGAATTTTTAGGTTTGGCTGCGACCGATTTAAAAAAACCGCTCACCACCATAATAGATTATTGCCGCATGCAGGCCGATTATTTTGATAAGCTCAATAAGGAAAAAATTCTTAAACACTCGGCCAATATCAAATTAGCTGCCTCCAAAATGGTAGACCTCATCAGCAATTTGCTTGATGTAAATGCCATTGAGCAGGGAAGAATAAAAAACAATCCGGAGCGTATTGATTTGAATAAATTTTTTGACGACTTGTTTAAAGAGTTTGAACAACATGCCAGAGAAAAAAATATTACCTTTAAAATAGACAACTCAGGCGGAAGCTACCATGTACATGCCGACCACCGCCTGCTGACACATGTAACCGAAAATCTGCTGGCAAATTCATTGAAAAATACAGACTCAAACACCCATATTTTTATAAAGTTACTTAAAAAAGAAGGCAAAGCGGGATACGAATTAACGGATTCAAAAAATCAGAAAACAAACAGCCAAGATGTCATTTTAGCAATGGGCATTATTAAGCGGATGCTGAACATAATGCAAGCCGAAATTGAAGTGAAAAACGACTCCTTCAGGGGCTCAGTGGTCACCATTTTATTAAGCGAAGGATGATGATGAATAAAAACAAACTTCACCTACAAGGGTTAAAATATCAGCTTAGTTCACATTTTTTATTTAACGTATTGAACACCGTGAGGGCACTCACGCGAAAAAACACCGAAAAGGCTGCAAGTATAATAACCCTTACCAGCGAATACCTGCGGTATGCCCTGCATAAACTCGATCATTTTGAAACCACATTGGGCGAAGAAAAAAACGGTATTGAACTTTTCCTGCATTTACAGTCATATCGTTTTCATGATCCCATCGTTATGAGATGGAATATTCCCGAAAATCTTCTGCTTGCCAAAATTCCTTCCTTTCTATTGCAGCCACTAATAGAGTCGCTTTATAAAAAAGCAGATAAAGATGCCGAAGGAAGACAACAAATAGCTCTTGAAGCACTCGTAAAAAATAAAAATCTGATTCTGTCCATTTACTGCCCAAAATGCCTTCCCGACAAAGAAGCAGCAGGTATCTTTGTTCCTAAAAGTGACGTAGAACAAGGGGTGGAACAAGTTTATGTTCTATTGCGAGAGTTATATGAAGGAAAGGCTGAAATAGAAATCATTGAAAAAGGGAACTCAAAAAAAATTCGGCTCCAAATTCCATATAAAACATGAAAACAAAATTAAAAGCAATAATTGTAGATGACGAACCCTATGCACGTGCAGAGCTGGCAGAGTTGCTGGTGTCCTACAATAGGGTTGAACTAATTGGAGAAGCAGGCTCTCTCACAGAGGCTGTAGAAATGATTGAAACAAATAAGCCCGATGTGGTTTTTTTGGATATTGAGATGAATGGAGAAAATGGCTTTGAATTACTCAACCTGTGCGATATTGAATTTAAAACCGTTTTTGTAACCGCCTATAATCAATATGCCATACGAGCTTTTGAGGTAAACGCCATTGACTACCTTCTTAAACCCGTGAATACACAACGACTTGCACAAACATTAAAAAAATTAGGAGACCTGACAAGTGCTGAGCAGGAAGCCTCAAGCGGCTTACCAAAGCTTACTGCCAATGACCGCCTGTTAGTTACCCTTAGCCGAAAAATGAACTTTATAAAAATCTGTGATATTAAATACATAGTAGCAGCCGGAGATTATTCAGAACTGGTTACCGTGAATAACGAGCATGCTTTGGTACAACGTAAAATGCGTGAGTGGGAAGTTCAGTTGCCCGAAAAAAACTTTCAGCGTATTCACCGCACCACCATTATCAACCTTGATTTTGTTGACAAAATTGAACGATACGGAAAAGAAAATGCCCTCGTGTTTATGAAAGGGGTTGAAAAGCACCTTGACATTAGTAAAAACTACCTCTCCGAATTAAAAAGCCGGTTTAAAGTATAGGCATTACCCCTTGCTTTCGCTGTATTCACCGATTCATTTCGCCATTGGGCGAAAATGGTGCATAGTTGCTGTTTTCGTTAAATACTTTTGATTGCTATTATTTTCCCAAAATTAAAACCCTACAATATGAAACAAACAATTACCTACTTTTATACCTTGCTCGGGTTAGCTCTGGGTATGGTTGTAAATCCGGTGAATTTGCAGGCTCAGTGCGGAATTGCCTCACAGGTTAAACCCGTTGTATCCGCGTCAACCGTGTGCTCGGGAAATTCTGTTACGATGTCAGTATTTGGCCTTCCGGTAAACACCTGGATTTACCGTGACAATGCCGGAGTATGGCAAAACATGTTCACCGGATCAACAACCACATATACACACTACAGCACATCAGTAAGTTTTGCCACCACCCGTGAATATCGCGCAGTAGTATCGGCTACGGGTTGTACTATCGACACCACATTGGCAGCCATAGTAACACTTGTTCCGGTCACCTACGGAAACAGCAGTGTGTTACCTGCCACTTCCACAAACACGATTTGTTCGAATTCCAATATCATGTTTAGCGTTCGCAACGACCTTCAGGTAAGCGGTTGGTATTATCGCGATAATGGAGTTGGTTCTTTTAACTATTTTGCGGGCTCTAATCAATTCAGCACCTCTTTTTCTGTGGGTACCACTACTAACCGGGAAATAAAAGTGCTTACCCGTCAGCCCAACTCTTGTCAGGTGGATAGTTCACAAAGCATCACCATTACTGTTCAGCCACGTACCGGGATAATAAATCCTGCTATCGGAATTTCTACCAGCACCCCTGTGGTTTGCGCGGGGAGCTCGGTTAGCCTTCAGTTAAATTCTTCCTATTCCGGAAGCATTAACTGGCTGTATCGTAACAGCGGCACCACCAGTTGGACTTATTTTTCGGCTTCTCCCAACGCTACTGATGCCAACACAACGGTTACCGCCAATACCACCCGTGAATACCGCATTGTTTTGCAATCAACCACCGGATGTACTTATGACTCTTCGTCCATTATTACAGCGCTCATTAACGCCCCTGTGCCGGGCAACCTGCGCAGTTTAAAACCTTCAACCTCAACTCCGGTTATTTGTACCGGAAGTTCCTCTTCCGTTTCAGTTTCTACCGGTTATTCAGGCTCAGTAATTCGCTGGTTATATCGCGACAATAATGCCGGGAGCTGGAATATATTATCAAGCACATCTACTTCGGTTACGCAATCAATTAATGTTACTTCGGTTACTACAAGAGCTTATCGTGTATTGCTAAGAAATGTTGCCTTGTGCAGGCAGGATACTTCGGAAGAAATAACTGTTTTGGTGAACCCTTTTACATATGGAAACACTACAAAAGTTTCTCCTTTGATACAACATCAAACTATCTGCTCAGGATATAATGCGCTGCTTTCGGTTCCTTCGGGGGTAAACGTGCAAAACTGGCTATACCGAACCAATGGCGGCATCTGGCAATATTTTTCAAGCGGACAAACAGTTTATGATTATAACACCAGCGTTACAACTTCCACCAACCGCGACTACGTGGTACTGGTGCGCGATAATTCATCTTGCAGCATTGACACAAGTACTGTGGCAAGTGTTACCATTAAACCTACCGTTTACGGAAGTTTACCATACCAGATTACACCGAATGTAACTACACCGATGGTTTGCTACGGAAACGCCTCACAAGTTGGTTTTACGCTTAACGGAAACTACCAGATATTAAAATGGATTTATAAAGACAATGCCGGAACATGGGCCGATAACAGCAGTACGGGTTCAACCCTGTATGATTACAACACTTCAGTAAGCACAAACACCAATCGTACATACCGGGCTATTATTCGCAATAACGAAAGCTGTATTGCCGACTCAACACAACCTGCTTCGGTAGTTATAAATACAAGGGCATATGGAAATCTTACCTCGGTTGCGCCCACAGCAGGGGCGACAAGTGTTTGTAGTGGAACTTCGGTTTCGCTTAGTACCACTTTGCCTACAAACTATTCTTCGGTTCAGGCATGGTACAGGCGCGACAGTGTTACCGGTTTTTGGACAAACTTTGGTTCGGGAACAAGCGTTAACGATAATGGTACCACTATCACCGCATCGGTAAACCGTGAGTATCGCTCCTTGTTTTACAGCAGCTCCCAATGTCGTTTTGATACCTCTGATGCCTCGTATGTAACCATAAATATAAGAACAAGAACTGCCAACAACAGCGTGGCTCCGCAACTTAGCACAACAGGGTTGGTATGCAGCGGAAAAAATATTTCTTCATATATTAATTTGCCATCGGGAACATCGGTGCAAAAGTGGATTTACCGAGACGGAAGCACCGGTAACTGGCTGGATGTTTCGGGCTCCAGTGCCTCTACCAGCTATACTGATACGAAAACAGGGGTATTGGTAAACACCCAACGTTTTTACCGCGTAATTTTTACCAATAACAATACCTGTTCTATTGATACTTCTGCTTCGCTTGGCGTTTCCATTCAAGCCGTGAGCGGAGGAACTACCAGCAGCTATGTACCAACTGCATCGGTCGGCAATATTTGTTCGGGAACATCGGTATTCATCAATGCATCTACGGGTGTTAGTTCAATCGATGCCATAAGATGGATATACAAAGACAATAGCGGCTCATGGCTCGATGCCATCAGCGGAAGCAATAGTTTTTCAGACCCAAGTTCCAACACCTTAACTTCTTCAAATATCCTAAGAAGTTACCGCCTGATTCATTACCGCAGCGGAGCATGTGTGATTGATACCACTTCATCTGTTTCAGTTAATATTAATGCCCGTACCTTCGGAATCAAAATGGTAGCTCCATCTGTTAGCCCTACTGCTGCCTGTGCCACAACTAATATAAATATTGTTGTTTCGCTAGCTTCGGGTGACCAGATTCAAAAATATATTTCGCGCGACAATGCCGGAGCCTGGAGAGATATGATGTACACCTCCGCTTCCAGTATAACAGACCAGAATACAAACGTAAGTGTAAACACCACCCGCGACTACCGTGTAATATTATATAATAACAACAGCTGCTCTTACGATACATCATTAGCGGCAACCGTCACCATCAATCCAATGCAAAACGGGGTAAATACATCGGTAACTCCGGTTGCAACAACTACCAGTATGTGTGCAGGTGCAACTGCATCGGTAAACGTGAGCAGTACCATTGGTTCGCTTACCGTAAAAGGATGGATATACCGGGACAATAACGGTGCGTGGATGCCGGGACAAACGGGTACTTCCACTAGCTTTAACCAAACCACCTACACGGGTATTGCTTCCAATATTAATCGTGAGTACCGCGCTTTGGTAACACGTGGCAGTGGTTGCGGAATTGATACATCGGCCGGAGTTACTGTGGTTATTAATAAACAAACCAACGGATACATAACAAATGCCCCCAACATCCTGGTCAATCCATTTTGCGTAGCATCTGGAACTGCGGTTGGTATAAATATAACAGCACCTTCTGGGTACTCTGTTTTACGCTGGCAGACAAGAGACAATAATGGTAGTTGGGATGAATTCTCTTACTCTACATCGGCAACATTAATTAACGATTATAATATTAATGTTTCGGCTGCAGTCAGTCGCCAATACCGCGTAATTGCAAGCAGCAGCACCAATTGCAGCATTGACACCTCGGCCACGACTACCATTACCATCAATCCGCTTACTGGGGGAACCATAAACACGGTTACCCCAACCATCTCTTCCACTACGGTTTGTTATGGGCAGAATGCGACCGTGAGTGTAAGTCTTCCATCGGGTTATTCTATGGTGAAATGGGTGTATTCAGATAACAACGGGCCATTAAAAGACTTTTATACTTCGGCAACCGGAACTTCATTCTCTGACAACAATACACAAGTGCAAACTACCGTGGCAAGAACCTATTATGCCATTATACAAAGCAGCACTAACTGCCGCAAAGATACTTCGCTGGGACTTGGAGTAACCATTTTGCCCTGGAGCATCAATACAGGAGCGCTTAGTTCGGTTACGCCAACATCAAATCCAACAGGCGGAATTTGTTCGGGAAACAGTGTTTCGCTAAATGTAAATCCTGGAGCCAACAACTCAGTTTACAAATGGATTTATACGCAATACCCAACGGGTTCGTTCAGCGGGCCAACTTACGATATATTAAACAGCGCAAGCACATCGGTAACACACAGTAACACATTTATCAGTTCTGCGGCAACAAGGCTTTACCGCGCAGTAGTAAGAAATAATGCAGCCTGCCGGTTAGATACCACCAACTCGGTTTGGGTTAATATCAACCTGCAATCATTCGGATCGGATACTAATTTGGTTATTTCGGCTGTTGATACCGTTTGTTCTTCTGCTTCACTCAATCTTTCTATCTCTACCACCGGAAGTATTATCAACTGGCTTTACCGGGATAACAACGGACCATTAAATATTATTCCATCAAGTGCAGGTGTAAGTTCAATAACCGACAATAACACAACAGCAAGCACCGGAGTAAACAGAAAATACTATGTTTTGGTTTTCAGAAGTGTGAATTGCAAAACCGATACTTCAAAAGTAAAATCGGTTTACCTCAAAGCAAGGACAGCCGGAAACAGCTCCACCAAAGCCGTTATTTCGGTTGATACGGTTTGTATAGGAACTTCTTCGGTAAGCACGAGTATTTCCGCATCCAATGTGCTGAAATGGATATACCGCGATAACTTTAGCGGCAACTGGAATGTGATTCCTTCGAGTGCATCAAGTTTCCTTTCACACAATATCAGCAATGTTACCAGCATAACAAGCCGTGAATACAGAGCTATTTTCGTAAGCACCTCGTGCAGCGAAGACACTTCTGTTGCCGATACCGTTGTTATCAAAACCCTTGCTTACGGGAATTTTACCGGCCTAACCCCAACCAGCTTAAACAACGTAAGCTGTAACGGAAACAGTGCAACCATAAGTATAATTCCCGGAAGCGGAAACACTGTAGTAAAATGGATTTACAGAAACAACAACACCGGCTCGTGGCTCGACTTTTCAACTACTACCAGCACCTCCATTACCGACTACAACACCTATGTAAGCACTCCGCAAACACGTGTGTACCGGGTTATCATTCGCAGGGCATGCAGCAACGATACCACTGACGGGTACACCTTGTCGCTGTTGCCAAGGGGAAAAGGAAATGACAACACGCTTACCCCTACCGTGAACAACAGTACTGTTTGTACAGGAAGTTCGGTAACAGCATCTCTCACTCCCGGCAGCGGAAAAATCATTACCATGTGGTTATACCGCAACGGCAACAGCGGTGCATGGAGTATACTAAGCTACACTTCATTAACCAGCGTAACGGACAACTATACCGTAATTGCATCAACCACTACCCGCCAGTACTGCGCGATAGTGTATAACACCACTTTGTGCAGCGATGATACTACCAATAGTGTAAGTGTAACCATTAACCCGGTAACCGTAGGCACTACCAACATTAATCCTATGGTAGCTAATTCTACCGTATGTGTTGGTAATTTTTCTTCGGTAAGTATCAATCCGGGTACAGGTGCTTCGGTGGTAGGCTGGTTGTACAATGTAAGCGGAGGTGCATGGATGCCTTTTGGCTACACTACAAGCACCAGCATCAATGATTACAATACCAATTTCGGCAGCATCACTACTAAAGCATACCGTGCGTTAATTTATACCTCCTCACCTTGCCGTATTGATACATCTAACTCAGTAAGCGTAACAATTACCCCGCGCACTTTTGGCAACGATAACAGTTTTACCTTTACCGCACCAAGTCCGGTTTGCTCTGGTAGCAGCGCAAGCGTAAGCATTAGCGCCCTCGGGTCGGGCAACACCATTCAACGCTGGTTGTACAGAGATAACAGTACCGGAGCATGGAATTCCATTTATTCAACCTCTTCGGCTATCTCTGACAATAACACTTATGTATCCGCTGTAACCACGCGCACATACCGTACATTAATTGTGAAAGGAAATACCTGCACCATTGATACATCAAATGGGGTAAATGTTACCATCAATCCGGTGGGGGCAGGAAACGACAACACCATTACACCCACAGGAACCAACTCATATTGTACCGGAGCAGCAGTAAGTGTATCCGTTTCTCCGGGCAGTGGCAACAGCGTTTCTGGCTGGATTTACCGACTTAACAACTCCGGAGCATGGCAAACATATATTTCATATAACACCAACTCGTTTGTTGATTATAACACCTCGGTTTCTTCAACCACCATCAAATCCTATCGTGCCCTGATTTATAAACCTGGTGTGTGCCGCATTGATACTTCGGCTGAGGCAACAGCTACCATCAACCCGCGCACCTATGGAAATCTGGGTACCTCCCCAACAGCATCAAGTACCAATGTGTGTTCAGGTTCTTCGGTTGCCATAAGCATTTCAACCAGCGGAACAGTAAACTACTGGCTCTATAAAGACAATAGCGGAAGCTGGACAACCTACAACTATCCATACACAAGCTTCTATGATTATAATACTAACGTAGGAAATACTACCACGCGTCAATATCGGGCCATTATCAATTCCTCAACCGGATGTACCATTGATACCTCGGCTGTATTATCTATTACCATCAGCCCACGTACCTATGGAAACAGCAGCACTACACCAACCGTAAATAACAGTACCGTCTGCTCAGGAACACAAGTGGTGGCTCAGGTTGCCATTGGTGCAGGAAGTTCAGTAATAAAATGGATGTACCGCGATAACAATACCGGAATCTGGATTGACGGATCGTATAGCAGCTCGGCCACGTATTACGATTACAACACAACTGTTGCAAGCAATATATCCAGAAGTTATCGCGCTTTGATTTTAAGCGGAACCGGGTGCAGCATTGATACCACAAATGCAGTAAATGTAGCCATTAACCCAATAGGAAAAGGAAACTCAAGCAGTACCCCTACAGCAGCCAACTCAACCGTGTGTGCAGGTAATACCGTTAGTGTAATTTTTAACACAGGCAATGTGATGCAGTGGTTGTATCGCGATGGAGCCACAGGTGCATGGATTTCACTTGGCACGTCCGGATCAACCATGTATGACTATAATACCAATGTGGGCAATAACACCGCGCGTAATTACCGCGCCATTGTGTATAATACCGCAGCTTGCAGCTACGATACCACCAATGCTGTTACAGTTAACATCAACCTACTTACCCTTGGAAATAGCACACAGGCTCCAATTATCTCAAATGGTACGATTTGTTCTGGTAACCTATCGTCTGTTTCATTAACCCCGGCAAACGGATATGTACAAAACTGGATGTATCGAGATGGAGGAACAGGTGCATGGACTGTTCTCACAAGCTTTGCTTCTAATAGCTATAATGATTACAATACCACCGTGACTTCCCAGATGAACAGAGAATACCGCGCAATTATTCGCAATCAGAGTACTTGTAGTCTAGATACATCGGCCGGCACTACCGTAATCATTAAGCCTATTGGAAAAAACACCGACCTTAGCTTTAAACCTCAGGTATCACAGAGCATGATTTGTTCCGGAGCAGGAATTACCCTTTCGTTCAGCAGCAACCCTACGGTTCAGGTTTGGATGTATCGCGACTCGGTAGTTGATAACTGGAGCCAGTTAAGCAGTGGAAATTACTTTACACATTATGGCACATACACCTCAACCGTAAAACACCGTACCTACGTGGCGCTGCTGTACAATACCTCTACCTGCTCTATTGACACTTCTGATATTGTATCGGTAACCATCAACCCGAATACAAGCGGCAACGTGAACATTGTTCCCGTTACAGCCAATGCAGCCATTTGCAGTGGTAACTTTACCTCGGCAAAAATTGCAGGTTATATTGGGCAAATTCAATACTGGATATTTCGCAACAATAACGAGCCATGGAATATTCTAAGCTCAACAGCCGACAGCATTTCACAATCTAATGCCGGCACCACAGTAACCTCACTTACCAACCGTCAGTATCGGGCAATTATTTATACCGGTTGTAATACCGACTCTACACAGGTCCTTTCCGTTTCCATTGATATTGCCCCTGCCATTCCAATTGTAACAAAAACGGCAGGAGATACACTGGTATGTTCAACTTCCATCGGTGTAACTTACAAGTGGATTCGAAACGGAGTGGATATTCCCGGGGCTACCTCACAAAAATTTAAACCAACACAAAGCGGAAGTTATGTGGTAGAAATCTCAAATGCCAATGGCTGTAAGGCTGCTTCTGTACCGTATAACTTTATTCCTACTTCATCAGGAGCTTCAATCTCAGCTAAAATAGCAGCCAAAGTATATCCGAACCCAACCGAAAACGGAGAAGTAACCGTACTGATTAACGGAATAAATGCTGAAACGGTGAATTTCACGGTAATGAATGCTATGGGTCAGGTGGTGATTGGAAAACAACAAACCAACTTAATCAACTCGCAGTTTACCGTTCATCTGGAGAATATGATGCATGGCTTGTATTTTATTCTGATTGAAGCCGAAGGAAAAACAAGCACTTTACCGCTTATTCGAAAATAAGCAACTCTCTTCCCGACCCAACCAAAACCCTTATAGCCCGTTCCGCCTTCAAAGGTGGGCGGGCTTTTTCCAGCAACAAATAGCTGATTTATATCAGGGAACTTTTACCTTTATTTTCTCAGCTTTGAAACAAATAACATAAACCCTTTACCATGCAGCTAATCCCCTATTTAACATTTAACGGCAACTGCGAAGAAGCCCTTCGTTTTTATGAAACGGTTTTTAACGGAGAGATCACCTCGCTCAATCGATATGAAGGCGCACCAATGCCGCTGCCACCCGGTTATGAAAATAAAATTTTGCACGCCTCGCTTCAGTTTGAGGGCAATACCATTATGCTGTGTGACGCCATGCCGGGCTCTACCTACACTCCCGGAAACAATTACTCCCTCTCGGTAAATATCCCGCAGGTAATAACCATGGATGCGCTGTTTGATAAACTGTCACAGGGAGGTACTATCACTATGCCCTTGCAGGATACATTTTGGGGGGCACGCTTTGGTATGATTAAAGATAAATTCGGGATGAACTGGATGTTCAACTGTGATTTAAACTAATCCTGCGGTAGTATTACGGGTGCTTATCCTTTACGTACAGCCGTTATCGAATACACCAGAGGTAGTTTATTCTCCATATGCTTTATCCGGTACCTTTCCGGAGCATATTCTTCTACACAGTTAAAACAGGCGTAGGGCGAATAATCATACTCCTCAAGTGATGTTATTTCCATTTGATGGTTGAGTAAATTAGTTACCACTTCACCCACGCCATGATTCCATCCTACGTACTCCATATTCACTACTGCACCCCTATCGGCATACGTGCTTGTTTCGGTTTCTATAATGGGGCCGGTATTTAAATAACTGTACGCTACTTTCTCAAATTTGTCATCAAACATCCACACCACCGGATGAAAATCAACAAACACCAGTCTGCCTCCGGGTTTTAAATACGCAGCAATAAGTTTTGCCCATTTATTCATATCGGGCAACCAGCCAATAGTACCATAGCTGGTAAATACCATATCAAATTTTTTATCGAGGTGATTGGGTAAATCATATACATCGCAACAAATAAAGGTGGCATCCGATTTTGTTTTTTCTGCCAGTTCCACCGCGCGTTCAATGGCCTTGTCTGATAAGTCAACTCCGGTAACCAATGCGCCCATACGGGCCAGCGAAATGGTATCCTGACCAAAATGACATTGCAGGTGCAAGATGGTTTTCCCTTTTACATCGCCTAAAAGTTTCAGTTCAATTTCTTTAAGCGAGGTGTGGCCTTTTAAAAAACCAGTTACATCATAAAAATCCGATTTCATGTGAATATCGGTGCGGTGATTCCACAACTGCCTGTTTATTTCTATGTAATTTTTTTCTGTCATGCTACGTATTCGCAAAACTGAACCGGGAAACTACCCTCTTTTTATGGCCGCAAAAAAACTTTTAGCCGCAGTAAATTGCAAAGTGCCCTCATCCAGTTTTTCCAGTGCAATTTTAGTTTCGTCAGATACCAACAGGTATTTTTCGCCATATACCCATATTTTCAATCCGGTTGCATCCACCTTGTCGTAGGTTTTTGCTTCCAGCCGGTTGGTTATTTTTATATCCATAAAATTCTCCCAGATAATTTGCCGCAAGGGTTCGTGTATCACGGCCTCTTTCCAGCTTACCTGCCCCTGCATTTCTTTCAGTACGGGTTCAAACTTTTTATCCAGTAAAATATAACTAGGACTGCTCAGCAAAGGAGCGGCTGCATCAAAACGGGTTACCCTGAATTCGGTTTCGTTGATGCGCCACAAGGTGAGTTTGCTTGCTACTTTGGGATTGACCTGCCAGATACTCATGCGTGATTTTTATTTTTACAAGGTAAGAGAAATATTAATTTTTTTCTTGAAATTGTTCCCTATATCTAGGTGTCATAATCCGAGATAATTTTTATCAAAACAATTAACACCAACTCACAAAAAAATATCTTACCGTTGTATAGTGAACCTAAACTATAATGGACTAAACTTAAAGAAAACTGTTTAAATCAGATATTCTATATGTCATAGCTGGGACACTTACGACAAATCGTTTTGCTAAGAATTCTATAAGTTCATTTTCGGTTAGTCCTTGTTCCCTATATAGTTCTTTAAACACAAGCTCCTTGGGCATGAGCAACGCTGCGGCAAATGCATTTGCCTCCTTTTCCTGCTTTACTTCTGTCAAAGAATATTTCTTGTTGCTTCGAAATTTTACAATATAATCTTTGTCAACGAATAACTCTTTCTTCGTTTTTCCGTGCATTACATAATGCCCTAGCTCATGAGCCACTGTAAACCTTTGACGCCCTTTTGAATGTTGTAGATTGTACCCAATTGTTCCTTTTCCATCATTAATTGCTAAAATTCCCGAAACCTCATCTCCAAGATTGTAAGGCATAACATCAACCCCAAGAGCTGAAGCAATTTTTTCAACCGGAATGGGAGCAGATTCAATTCCTTCTTGAAGTAACAGTTTAGTATGGAGGAAAACAGGATGTAAAAGTCATTTCTTTATTAGAAAAGGAAAAACTGTCTGGTGCGATTAATAAAAGAGGCTTACTTAGATAACTGTTTTATTATAAAATGATAGTAATTATTGCTGTTTTGATGAGGAAATAACCTCTCAAAATTATCTTTGTTGTTTTTTAAAAATTGAAGAAGAGAAGATTTGATATCACTTGGCAAGTAATTAATCAAGTGTGTGCCCATCATCCCGTTGCTTACATTTGTAGCATCAAAAGTAAAATCAAGCACCTTGTAGGTGGAAATGTAGCATGAAGCAACCCATAAATATTTAGGCATGCTATGAGTTAAATAGGCGATCTTTTCCTCCTGATCCAAACTAGATTTTTTTATTTGGCCTTTGACATTTTCAGAAAATTCGACTTTAATATCCCATGAAAGGTCTGCAATAATTTTATTGTCAAAAAACGAACTTAGTATTCTGTCCAGACCTAATACTATAGCTTCAATATCTTCGTATGATATCCTTATTTTGGGATAAACCGGAACAATTACATCAGTTACATAAGTGTAATGAAGGTCTTTGTCCTTTAGAGTCCATTCTGTTATTATTCCAGCATCATCATCCGCAAATTCAACTCTGGCGAAAGGCCCCCACTGATCATCATGAGCATAGAATTTGGTAATATTGTCAGAAAGCCAACTTATTTCTTCCCTAGGCTCCAATATAACTGGGGTATTCTGCTTGAACCCCGATACAGTGATCGCATGCAGGCCGTGACTACCACCATTTGGCACACTGATAACTAAGATAATTGGGATACCTATTGGGGAATAGGCGTTCAACAGTTTTTTTAGATACCTATGAGAAACAAATCTTGCTATAATTTCTTCTTGATCATTTTCAACTATATAATCAGGATGCTTTATCTCTGAAACGAGGCCTGAATTTAGAATTGCTTGGCTTATTTGAATAATGTCAAGCCCCTTATTTGGAAACAACCGGCTACCATCAGTCGAGGCATTACCTGCGTCTTTCGTTATTTGATTAGGTGATTTTAAAATAGTATGAAAATCTGCTGCTGCTTTATTTAACATCGACCAAATCGAAGTAGTTGCGCAAGCAGCTAAAACACTATCCTGTTCTTGAAACGCTAATGACTTTATTGTTATTTCGTTACCATACAGATGAATTGTATAATCTCTAACGCCCCAGAAACTTCTATTATCTGAGTCTTGACTGTTAGGGTAAATTTTTAGTATTGTATACCCTAACACTGTAACAGGAATTGGCTTAACGACAATAAATCCAAGGTAATGTTTCCAAAAGCTGGAGTTATCCTCTGTGCTTAAAACAATGTTTTTAAAATCCTGCTCCGTGAATTCAGAATCAAAGAAGTGGACTCTTTTGCAAAACTTGGGATACTCTTCAAAACAAAAAGCATAATATGATGCATAATCATGAAGATAGTCTTTGTTAATATAACTATCTTCAATAACTATGGTCTTAGCCGCGATTTCTTCGCTACTCAAATAGGCTTTTAGGTATGAAAAGTGGTTTTTTGCAGCGATTACCTCTTTGGATGTATAATCATTAGATAAGGATACCGCCAGATTTTCTTCTGAGTAGGATAGGATTTGCACGGTGAAAACATTATTAGAGTTGAACAACCACTCTAAGACGATCCTGGTCCACTTCTTTAAGTTTAAGAACCTCCATTTGCTTTTTCTTAGTTTCATCAACTTGCTTCACGACTGTTGTACCACTAAGCTTATCCGTAGATAACTTTGCATCTTTTATTAAGATGTTTGACGCCTGTAGTTTGTCCATATTAATCATTGTTTTGTACACAAGTATAAGAATCAATTTTAAATAAAGGACGGCAAAGATACAAACTTTATGTGTATAGAACTTATTATTCCTTACAATCATCGCGCAATTACGCTTAAATATGCCTCATTTATATGAAAATCAATTTGTAACTTGACTTACAAGATCTTGTATACACTAGGCTACACGTGTTATTAAAAGTGGATAGCCTCGCGACAACTCATTCCCTTACGGCAACAATCTTCCCATCATTCTCGGGAACGGAATGCTCTCCCGCACGTGAGGCAGTTTGCATATCCAGGTCACTAACCGCTCCAAGCCTAAGCCAAACCCTGCATGCGGTACCGAGCCATACTTGCGCAAATCCAGGTACCACTCAAAAGCATCCATAGGCAATTCGTGTTCGGTAATTTTTTTGCGCAACATCATTTCATCGGTTTCACGCTCTCCTCCTCCCACAATCTCTCCGTAACCTTCGGGTGCCAGCACATCTACTCCTCGTGCAAAACGGTCATCGTTCGGGTCGCGTTTCAGGTAAAATGCTTTTACGGCATGCGGCCAGTTGTACACCATAATGGGTACATCAAACAGGCGGGTGATTACCGTTTCGTCACTGCCCCCTAAATCATTTCCGTATTGAAAATTACGGGCACTGTTAAGCCACTGCGGAATATTGCGTGCCTGTTCTTCCAAATCGGCCAGCTCCTGTTTCAGTTTATCAATTTTAGCCTGATTAAATCCAATCTCCCCTTTTTTCATTCCGGGCACTTTAATTTTTTCCTCGCGCTCGGCTATTTCTTTTTTGGCTGCTTCAATACCGGCAAGCACGGAAGCCAATTCTGTTTCCAGTTCTTTAATGGAATTTTTGCCGTTCACATCCTGTTCGCCCTTAATGATACGTACTGCTTCATCATAGGTGAGCCGTGGAAATGGTTTGGTAATATTTTGCAAAACGCTTGTATCGCGCCCTATGATGTCGAGTTCGCTTTGGCAATCGCGCAATACATCACTCACCACCCTTCGCAGAAAATTTTCAATCAGATCCATGTTATCAAAGATGTCGAAGAAAGCCATCTCCGGTTCTATCATCCAGAACTCGGTAAGGTGCCTGCGTGTTTTTGATTTTTCGGCACGAAACGTAGGGCCAAAAGTATAAATACGTCCCATAGCCATGGCCATAGCTTCTCCGTATAATTGTCCGCTTTGCGACAAATAGGCCACCTCGTCAAAATAGTTTGTCTCAAACAAATTGGTAGTGCCTTCACAGGCATTGCCGGTAAATATGGGTGCATCCATTTCTACAAACTCATTCTCCTGAAAAAACTGGTGAATAGAGTAAATAATGCGGTTTCGTATTTTCATAATGGCCCATTGTCTTGAAGAGCGCAGCCACAAGTGTCGGTTGTCAGTCAAAAAATCAACCCCATGTTCTTTTTTGGCAATAGGATACTCTTGTGCTATCTGGTAAATTTCCAGTTCGCTCACATGCACCTCAAAGCCCCCAACCTGGCGTTCATCTTTTACCACTTTGCCTTTCAGTGAGAAAGAACTTTCCAACTTTAATTTTCCGGCTTTTTCAAATACCTCGGGGATTACCCGGTTCGCATCCACTATGCATTGGCAAAAGCCTGTACCATCGCGCACTATCACAAACTCAAGCCCTTTACTACTTCGCCTGTTAGAAGCCCAACCCTTAAGGGTTACTTCCTGTCCTTCGTATTTAGATAAATCTTTAATATACATTTTGTAACTTTGTTTCGGTTTTAAACGGCTTGCAAAAATAAGGCTTTCCCCCTATTTATGTAAGGGTTAAAACAAATGGAACATTATTTGACTAGCAAGGCATCATGCTTAAACAAGGTTTACAACAAAAGCTGCTTCAAAAGCTTTCCCCTCAACAAATTCAGTTTATTAAACTGCTGCAACTTAACACTACCGACTTAGAACAACGGGTAGAGCAGGAGCTGATTGAAAATCCCGCACTTGAAAACTCGAAAGAAGACGAATTCAGTTCAGATATTTCGGAAGATGTTAAAGTAAATACAGCCGAAGATGAAGCTCCTGCTGCCGAGGCCGAGCGCGAAGAAGAGTTGCCCGATGTGATGGATGACGAGGTATTTGATATTTCGGAATACACCAGCAACGATGATTATGACAACGACAGCTTCCAAATGTCGGATGACGGGGAAGAGGAAGACCGTAAAGAAATGCCCATTGCGGGTGGCTCTACTTTTTATGATTCCCTGATTGAACAATACACGGCCATTTCCAACTCCGATCACGAAACGGCATTGGGAAAACAAATTATAGGCACCCTTGATGAAGACGGTTATTTGCGCAGGCCATTAGAGGCCATCATCAACGATTTGTTGTTTACCGCCAATATTGAAACCACGGTTGACGAACTGGAAAAAGTACTTCATAAGGTACAGGGGCTTGACCCTGCCGGAATAGCCGCGCGCACCCTGCAGGAGTGTTTGTTATTGCAACTAAGCCGTAAAGACCACCACCATCCCGAAGTAAAAATTGCGCAGGAAATTATTGAGCATCACTTTGAGGATTTTACTAAGAAGCATTATGAAAAACTGATGCGGCAACTGAAACTCACCGATGAACAGCTGAAGGAAGCCATTACCCTTATTACACACCTTAATCCCAAGCCGGGAGAAACCGATACCGACAGCAAAATTCAGTATGTGATTCCTGATTTTATTTTGGTTGAAAATAACGGAAAACTGGGCGTGGTGCTCAACTCACGCAACGCCCCCGATTTGCGCATAAGCCGGTCGTACATGGATACGATGAAGAGTTATGAAAAAAATCCGAAAGGCAACAAACACCTCAAGGATACGGTACAATTCATCAAACAAAAACTTGACAGCGCCAAATGGTTTATTGACTCCATTAAGCAACGGCAAAATACATTGCTCATGACCATGAACGCCATTTTACAGTACCAATATGAGTACTTCGTTGATGGAGACGAAACCAAACTTCGCCCAATGATCTTAAAAGACATTGCTGATAAAGTAGGCATGGACGTTTCCACCATTTCACGGGTAGCAAACAGTAAATATGTTCAAACCGACTTTGGAGTAATTCCGTTAAAATTCTTTTTTTCCGAAGGGATTCAAACCGATGAGGGCGAAGAAGTGTCGAGCCGGGAAGTGAAACGCATTTTGCAGGATGCTATTGGCAGCGAAGACAAGAAAAAGCCTTTGCCTGATGAAAAGCTCATGGAAATTCTGAAAGAAAAAGGATACAATATTGCCCGAAGAACGGTAGCCAAATACCGCGAGCAATTGAATATTCCGGTAGCGCGTTTAAGAAAAGAAATGTAATGGGTTTCCGTTGGGCCAGGCTTTTTTCGGCTATTACACACCCCCTGTTTTTAAACTACCTTGGTTTTGCGCTGCTGTTTTTGTGTATTCCTGCGCTACGCATCATGTACACCCCAACCGGATTAACCTATATTTTGGGACTCTATTTTCTGAATGTGGTAGTGCTTCCGCTTATTCTGCTGAGCATGATGAAACACAAAGGGGTAATTGAAAGCTATGACCTGCCTGATAAACAACAGCGCAAACTGCCGCTTATTCTCATATCCCTGCTTTACATCATGTCGTATTACCTGTTTCAAAAACTTGATGTGCACCGCGTGCTGCTTAGTTACCTGCTATCGGCCGCCACTATTCTCATTTTTACTTCGCTGCTCAATAATTTTTATAAAGTAAGTTTACATGCAGTGGGAGCCGGGGCTTTACTTGGATTAATTTGCTCCCTTCAGTTTTTTACCTCCACCGATTTGCGACCACTGCTGATACTGACCCTGCTAATATGCGGCTTTATTCTTACTGCGCGCAATATTGCCGGAAACCACACCAAAGCAGAATACCTTACCGGGCTGGCTGTTGGTTTTTTACCCATGTGGTGGATGTTGTAATTTTTTCGTTAAATATATTCCCTGACAGGGTTCTATTCACCAGCAAAAAACCCTGTCAGGGTTTAATAAAAAGGAATTTGTATTTTTGACCCCTGACAATACACTGACACATGAGTTGCGAAACCATTTTATTCGAAGTAAAAGATAAGGTGTGCACCATCACCCTTAACCGCCCCGATTCATTTAATGCATTCAACGACCAGCAGAGTTATGATTTGCAGGATGCGTTGAAAAAAGCCGATAAAGACAAAAGTGTGCGTGTGGTGGTACTTACCGGTGCAGGAAAAGCCTTTTGCTCGGGGCAGGATTTAAAAGCCATTGCCGGAGCTGAAAAACGCTCCCTTGCTGATTCACTCCTGAAACGATATAATCCCATAATACGCGCCATGCGAAACATGCCTAAACCCATTATTTGCCGGTTAAATGGAGTGGCTGCAGGAGCAGGCTGTTCCCTGGCGCTGGCTTCTGATTTTATTGTGGCTGCCGAAAACGCCTCCCTGATTGAGGTTTTTATTAATGTAGGATTGGTACTCGATTCGGGCTCTTCGTATTTCCTTCCCCGTTTGGTAGGCTCGGCCCGCGCTTTTGAAATGTCCACCATGGGAACAAAAGTAAGTGCCAAACAAGCTTACGACTGGGGCATGGTAAACCGGGTGGTAGCCGCAGAGGAATTAGACAAAACCGTAGCCGAGGTGGCAGCCTATTACGCTGACGCACCTACCAAAGCCATTGCACTGATGAAAAAGATGCTGAATAAATCATTTCAAAGTGATTTGGATACCATGTTGGAATATGAAATGTACTGCCAGGGCATTGCAGGCAATACAGCCGATTACAAAGAAGGGGTAGCCTCGTTCAATGAAAAACGCAAGCCGGTTTTTAAAGGCGAGTAACTTCGCCTTATGGTGTGTGGTAGTTTTACTGGCAGCTTGCCAAAAAACACCTGCCCTTTTTTCCATTACTGTTAACGACAGTAACGGTAATGCGGCTCCGCTAAGCGAGTGGCAACACAACAAAACCAGTGTCGTGTTTTTTATTTCGCCCGAGTGCCCGCTATGTCAAAGTTATTCGCTCACCATACGGCAACTTCAACAGCAATTTGAAAATGATGCGGTAAAGTTTTACGCCATTGTACCCGATAGCCTTTTTAGCAACCAACAGGTGAATGATTTTAAAAAAACCTACCTCCTCTCCATTCCGGTATTGCGTGATGACCGGAAACAGCTTACTACGCTACTTCACGCCAAAGTGACTCCCGAGGTTTTTGTACTGAACGAAAAAGGAGCGGTTTTATACAATGGCCGCATTGATAACTGGGCCTATGCCGTGGGACAAAAACGGCAGGTAATTACCGAACATGAATTGCTGGATGCGCTTACCGCTATTCAAAAAGGAGAAACAATAAAAATAAAAACTACACGGGCAGTAGGATGTTTTATTGAGTAACGGTGTTGTATTTAAATAGTAAATTTTAGCAGCAATATGTTTGTGTGACCGAACAATAACAGAAACGGTATTTGTTTCTTAACCTTTTCTCTTACAAAAATTATATTGAATGCCGATTCCATAGTTCCACAGATTATGATAAAAAGTTGGAGGGCGGGGGTCAGCTCCACTTTTAATAAATTCAAGATATGTGTCTATTGCTTGATATTTTCTGTAATAAATATTTGCCTGCACACTAACCCATGGAGAAATATTGTATGCAAGTTTTCCTCGAAATAAAATACTATTAACCGAAGAGTTAAATTGCGGGTCATTTCCACTCACCCAAGGAATTGATACCGTATAACCACCTCGAATATAGCTCTTGCCCTTAATTAAAGTGCCTTTGGTAAGTCCAACACTGATACCCGCTGACCACTTACCTTCACAAAAAGGGATGTCTTTTCCAATTACAAAAACTTTGTCCAAGTAGGCAAACTTTTTTTCTATCGCGAGAGGTGCAAGAAACGTAGCACCGGGAGGAAATGCTCCTGTGGTATCCCACGTAAATGATGATTGGCTATAAAAAGTTCCCAAGGCAATGTAAAAATTCCTTTTAAACTTAAGTTGTAGCATACCCCCATAGGATAATCCCGGGTTATTCCTTTTATATACACGATCTGTTGTTGAAATATCATAGAAACGTGAAGACCCTAATACTTCCACAGCGAGACGATAACGCTTTTCGGTTGAGTCACTTGGTTCAGCTTTACTTAATAAGGGAGCTAACCAAATAATGAACACGTACAAAGAGGAATATTTTTTCATTTTACTAAGTATATTTTACTTACAGTAGTTCTTGACGGAGTGATCGTTTTTAGCAAATAGTATCCTTCCTGCAAGTTAATTAAATTAAATTGACATTCTTCACCAGAAGACAGTCCCTTTTTAATCAAAATATTACCTTGCCAATCCTGAATTTGTATCTCACAAGGTTCAACACTTCTATTTTGCATACTAAAAAATGGACTCGTTGGAAAAGGTTTATCCATATCTGGTGGTCCACTCGTATAAAGAAGATTCGAGTCATGTACTGAATCATGTAGACCCTGCATTGACTCTCCACCTCCTCCATTACCTTCTTCAATTGAGTCAATAGGAAACAAACCCGTTGTATCAGTACTAGTATAAATTTGTTCGCTACAAGGTGAAATTCGGGCAGTAAAGTCGCTCCCATAAAGAATACTCATATTAGGATTAATAACAACTCTTTCTGAAGCAATAAGGTCTCGGTGAGTAACATCATTGGCGGCAAAATAAGGAGGGTCAGGATATACTATGGCACCAATAACCGGCATAATTACATTTGTACAAATTCCGTCACCCATTGTAATTACGCGACCAGTGTTAACAGTTGGGTCAGGAAGATTTTGAAGCTGATTACAAATAAGGACATTCTGATTGCAGTCCATGGGAGCCCAAATTCGAATATAATCAATATCAAAATAAGCGGGAAATTGGGTGGTTTGATCCGGTCCTGGTTCAAATGGTCCCATATCATTTGCAACAGCCATATTAGCTATTAAACGCATAACTCCAACAAACTCGTGTAGCACATATTTTTGCCCTATGCCGTTTACAGCCCACATTATAATTCCTGGCAATCGATATCCTGTAACTGTAGTATAAGAAGAGCTAGTAAAATTGAAATTGGGTGAAATAATCCATCCGCCACAAGGCTGTAATTTCCAAACTTTTGGAAATGATGCCCCTTGTAATGTCCAACATTTATTAGCACTGCTACCAGGCCCATGCATAGCCCAGTGATAACATACAGGGCACTCTCCTTTTAGCTCCATAATGTCAATTTCTTCGTCATAAGCACGCAGCCAGAAAGCGGGCCAAAGGCCTTTTCCAAATGGCGCTTTAAATCGTATTTCAAAGCAACCATACTTGTAAGGCTGACGCGTTACAATTGCACCTGAAGTGTAATTAAAATTTCTAAGATTGAGGTTATACGGTGGTTCACGATCTGGGGCAATTTCAGCCAATGAATCCTCCCATGGTATAACAAGAACATTGTTTAACGTTTCGCGCTTTGTGATAATACTCAAGTAATGGGCGTACGCATCCTGCCCAAAGGCGAAATTTCCGCTGTCAGTGTAATATTGCAGCTCCCGGTTTTTTGCAAGGGAATGAACATCCATTGGTCTCCAAAGCTTATCTAGATCAAGCACTGTCCCATTAAACTCATCTCCATCCAAGTAAACCCATCCGTTAGACACAAACTGGCCATTAACGCTCTGAGTAAAATAGCCAAAGAGCAGTACGAAAAAGTAGCTGAATATGCGCTTTTTCATGATTAATGAGTTAGGGTACTTAATCGATTTTGCAAGAATAAAATCTGGCTGCTTTGTGCCTGATTTTCTTTCTTCAGTTCAAGTATATATAATGTCAATTCCTCAATCTTCTCAAGCATTTTAATTTGTAGTTGTGTTATATCAATTTCCCCTTTTGCTTCATACTCCGAAGCCGATGGTACGTTGGGTAAGTGCCTGTTTTGTTCAATGTATTTTTCCAAATCGGCCAATGTCATTAATTTATATTCGTTAGAAAAAACGTAATCTGGTATGGTTACCAAATCAACTACTACCTGTCTTGCCCTAACATATCCATTCGCTGTAATTTTAAAATTATTATTTCCCCCAGAACCTTTTAAGGTTAACGCCCCTCCATAAATTATCAATTCTCCCTGATTTATTTCAATATCATTATTCTCCACTCTAAGACTGCCGGAACTAACCTGTAGTTTAACAGAAGAATTCGAGAAAATCGTTGTACCAATTCCAATTTGTCCCGAAGAATTCATATAGAAGTCTGGTCTGGTAGCCGCGTACCTACTTATAAAAAAATCATGGTCGGTGTTTTTGTTCCAACTCATTCCAATATAAAACCACGGATTGCCATTGTGAGCAAATGTTAACAAACTGTTGGCACTGGTTTCTGAGATTCTGTCAATGGTAAGCCCTCTAGCATCATCTGAGTGTGTAAGGTGTAGCCAGTCAATAGGGGCATCGGTTCCAATACCAACCAGACCTGTAGTTAACACATTAAAATACTCAAAATTGGTGTAAGAGGGGTCGAGGTACGAAATCTTAAATATGGGGTCGGGGTTTCCAGGAAAAACCGTCCACCCTCCATAATCTAATTTTACATGAAAATTAGCTGCCGGGGTAGTGGTGCCCACGCCAACAAAAGTGTTAAAAGTGTAAAGTTGGTTTCCGGTTAGGGTCCAGTTGGTTTGTGCAAATAAATGAGAGGAGCACAGCATAACAAAGCTAATGAGAAGAATTCCTAATTGGGGGGGGGGTAAATAATGGTTTCATGATTTTAACAAAATTAGTTTACCCAAAGTTAGGGGTATTTTTTGTAAAAGCAAGCGATATTCCAAATTGGAATATTTACCAATGAAATATTAGAAATGTTTTTTACATTTGAGTGTATGAAAAAACTCACTATTGGCGAAAAAATAGCCCGGATGCGGATTCAGAAAGGTGTTTCGCAAAAAGAAATGGCTGACTGCATAGGTATGGAGCAATCGGGCTACAGCAAATTAGAACACAAAGGTGATGATATTGCTTTTAGTCCTGTAAAAAAGATTTGTAGCGTGTTAGAAATAGACCCCTTTTCAATTCCTCAATAAATTTTAGTGGCAATATGCTTATGAAAGGCAAAATGATAAGGCACCCCTTCTACACTCCACCAGGGCATGTTTTGCAGGCGGTAGTATAATACAATTTGTTTTCCTACTAAAGTGTTTTCCCTCTCAACCGTAGTTGTATCATCATACCCAACACCTATATCCCAAGTGCGATTGTATTTATCCCTGACACCAAAATGTCCACCAAGAGTAAACATATTTAATGGAGTCTGAAAGACGTTTTTTTGATACCCCGTAGTATACAGGTTAGTAAACATATTGGCCACATTTTCCGCTTTCAGATACCAAGTTTCACCAGAGTCAATTTTAGATATTATCATCTTATAGTAATATCCGCTATCATGTTTTACCATATAAGTGCCCACAAACTGGTCGCGCTGGTCGTAGGGTTTAATAGGCTTCGGTTCTTCTGGCCCCTCCTTACACCTTAAAGAGCAAAACAGCCCAACGACAAGTAAATAAAAGATTATTTTTTTCATACCTTATTTTGTTAGAATTATTTTTCTGACTAAACATTGTCCTGAGTACTCAGCCTTTAGGTAATAAACCCCGGCAGGCATTTGCTGCATAGCTACCTGTTGCTTCTGGTTTGCAGTTGCCGTAAGGGTTTTTATGGGTTTTCCCATCATATCAAGCAGGGTGAGCTGGTAACTTCCCTTCTTGCCACTCAAATATACAAAAATTTCAGACTTGGCCGGATTGGGAAAAACCATCATTTCATACTTTCCGTTTACCGGAATATTTGAAAAGGATATACTATCAGCACCCTGCATGGGTAGCGCTGGTTTCATATCGTCCTCCGGTAAAATGGGTTCCTCCAACAACTCTATCGTGAAAAGCTATATTACTGGCTATGTTACAACTGCCATTAGTTTCCAAATATACTCTACACAATAAAACGTTTGCAGTTGTTAGGTGCTCTAAGGATGATGTATTGGTTGGATCGTAATCAATTCCAACTCCAACAACATTATTACTACCTCCAGATATATCCATAACAGAGGGCTCGTAGTTGTCCCAAGAAATATTTGGTTCTACAAAAATTTTGCTGTTTGTAGAGACGTTTGTTCCAAATAACGCAGTATTGTACTGTATGAAAAAAGTTGCACGTGATAGATATGTTCCGACTTGGTCACATTTAACATACACATCAAATTCAACATACTCCTTACTTGTTCCGGTGTTGCTAACACTCCCGTAATCAAACTCTATGAGATAAGGTGAGGCATTTGTTTTGCCCTTATATTGAACTTCAACTCCCGAGTGCGACATCCAATATTCTTCCTCGGTAACTCGATTTATTTTGAGTGATTCAAGCTTACTTCTTTTTTCGCTTTTTTTTTGCTGTGGGATTGACTGTTGCAAGGGGGTAGAATCGAAAGGCCCTGGAGCACATATTTTAGGGTTTGCCATTCCTTTTATCTTATCAAAATATGTTCGAAAATCATTGTAAGAATTGAACGTTCTCCCTTGAGATAATTTCAGTATACCAACTTCTTTAATAAAGACTTCGTTTGTTATCATGCAGATGAAGCCATAATCTGCTCTTGTCCGAAATGGTACTGTAGCCTTTACAGGTTCTGTCTGTGGATTGTAATAATTCCTCAAATTCTTTTTTAAAAAAAGAACCGAATATTTGAATGCTTCTCCGAATACAAGATCACTATCATCACCGTTTCTTGTAACCATGAATCGGTCAAATCCACCAGATCCTGTTTGCCGTGTAAGAACCTCAATTGTTCCACAATCAATAAGACCTTTGAATACTTTGAGTATTTTATATGTCCGTATTTGATATCGGTATTTCCACGGATTATCCTTATCAGGATAGTACCTTTCTGAAAGCAGTTCCCCTTCAATAATGAAATCTGAAGACTGTTGCTGTTGATAAAGTAAGTAATTAGGGTCGGGATAGGATTGGCCAAGCACTTTGGCGCATACCGCTACGCTCAACAATAAGAAAGAAATTAATTTGGTTTTCATGTTTTTTATAAATTAATACCATCAAAGATGGGGCGGATTTTTTATAAAAACAAGCAATATTCCAAATTGGAATATTGAACAAAAAGCAGAACTTTGTGATATCTATGATAACAACGATTGCACAAAAAATTATGGAATTGCGCCTTAAAAAAGGAATCTCCCAAAAAGACATGGCCGATAAAATAGGTATGGAGCAGTCGGGCTACTGCAAACTAGAACACAAAGGAGATAAAATTGCTTTTTGCACCGTAAAAAAGATATGCAGCGTATTAGAAATAGACCCCGTTTCGCTGATGATAGAACACAACCCTGAGCAACTCCGAAACGATACGGATTTTAATGAGATACTACTTCATATTGCCTCTATAACTAATGCAGCCATTACCAACTACAGGGCATTGGTTGAAAACTATCGGCTACAGCATTTGGCCGAGCGAAATTTATTAATTGAAAAAATAAGAGAGCTGCACGGGCTGCCGCACTAAAACCTCTTTCCGGTTACTTCTCCATAAACACCACCTCAAGCAATGTTTGTCCCACTGCCTTTAACGTGTTGCGGTCTATTACATCCATATTGTCGGCATGCGTGTGCCAGGCCGGATGAAACGTTCCAGAAGGGGCGCCCATATTAAATTCTATAATATCAATGGTGGGGATTCCGGTAAGTTGATTCACATACAGGTGATCATCGGTAAGCCCGCTTTTGCGGAAATAATTAAAATAACTTCCGTAACCAATTTCGTTGGCCACTCCCCATACTTTGCTTAAAATGCGCTCGGCAAAATTTACCGAAGTGTTTTCCCATACAAAACGGGCATCTTTTCCGCCAACCATATCGAGCAGAATGCCAAATTCAGCATGGTAGTCTTTTTTATGTTTGTTTTTACCCCAGTACTGCGACCCTAAACAGTAAGTATCTTCCTGCGGGGCAAAGGCACTTTCTTCGGGTTGTCCGTAGTCTTCGGCATCAAATAAAACAATATCTACTCCCACCTGCGGATGGTGTATTTTTAACTGGCGTGCTATTTCAAGCAACACCCCCACTCCGCTTCCTCCGTCATTGGCACCCAGTATGGGTTCGTTTTTTCGCGAGGTATCCTGGTCGGCAAAGGGGCGGGTGTCCCAATGAGCACACAATAAAATGCGTTTAGCTGCCTGCGGATTAAACTCGGCAATAAAATTTACCGAGTTGAGCATTTTGCCGTCAAAAGCCCTGAGGGCGGCTGTTTGTTCAATTACGTTATCGGCATATTTTTTTAACTCGGTTGCCAGCCAGCGGGCGCATTCGGTATGTCCTTTGCTATTGGGGTTTCGCGGACCAAACTGCACTTGCTTTGCTACAAACCAATAAGCCGAATCGGCATTAAACGCGGGGGCCGAAAGTTTGGGTGCTTCGGCTTGCTGCACCACTGGCGGAGGTGCTTTTTTTTCTTTTTCGCAAGCGGAAAAAACCAGTGCCAGCACAAAAAATAATACCCGACTTTTACTCATCTTTATAGAGGTAGTTGATAAACGCTGATTAATTGGTGATGGTATAGGATGCTCCGTCTTTTCCGTCTTTTATTTCAAACCCCGCACGCTTCAATTCATCCCGTATATGGTCGCTGGTTTTAAAATCTTTGTTTGCCTTGGCCGCACTGCGCATGTCAAAAATCAGTTGCATCAGTCCATCTATTTTATCGTTATTCACTGCTTTTTCTTCGGCTAAACCCAGCACCCCAAACACCATTTCGTTCATCAGTTTGCTCAGTTCTTCTTTATCGGCTGCGGTGATGCTTTCTTTCCCATCGTTTATGCTGTTAATCATGCGCACCGCTTCAAACAAATGAGCCAGCGCAATGGGTGTATTGAAGTCATCGTTCATGGCCTCATACATGTTTTTGCCGAGTTCCGCGCAGTTAACCGTTGATTGCTTGCTTACTTTTAAATCCGGTATAAGTTTCATGGCATTCATCAGCCGGGCGAAACCTTTCTCTGCTGCCTGCAATGCTTCATTGCTAAAATCAAGGGTACTGCGGTAGTGAGCCTGCAACATAAAAAAACGAACCGTCATAGGGCTGTAACCTTTATCAAGCAACTTGTGGTTTCCGCTAAACAACTCATTTGGCAAAAACGAATTACCAAGTGACTTACTCATTTTTTGTCCATTTACCGTTAGCATATTGGTGTGAATCCAAACCCTTGCCGGAGACTTATGGTGGCAGGCAATATTCTGTGCTATTTCATTGGTGTGGTGGGTGGGCACAAGGTCCATTCCTCCTCCGTGAATATCGAATTCCTCGCCAAGGTATTTTGAACTCATGGCCGAACATTCCAGGTGCCATCCGGGAAAACCTTCCCCCCACGGACTGGGCCAGCGCATAATATGTTCGGGTTTGGCTTTAATCCACAGGGCAAAATCCAGGCGGCCTTTTTTCTCCTCCTGTCCGTCAAGTTCGCGGGTATTGTTCAGCAACTCTTCCAGGTTTCGGTTAGACAGGGCGGTATATGAAAACTCCTTTGCAAATTTTTCGACATCAAAATAAACCGACCCGTTACTTTCGTAAGCATATCCGTTGGCCAGAATTTTTTTGGTCATTTCAATCTGCTCAATAATATGGGCGGTAGCGGTAGGCTCAATGCTTGGCGGAAGTGTATTGAACAACCGCATTACTTCATGAAAATCGTAGGTATAACGTTGCACAATTTCCATGGGTTCCAATTGTTCCAAACGGGCCTTTTTGCTTACCTTATCTTCCCCTTCATCGGCATCACTTTCCAGGTGACCGGCATCGGTAATATTGCGCACATACCTGACTTTGTACCCCAAATGAGTGAGGTACCTGAACATTACATCGAACGAAATAAAGGTGCGTGCATTGCCTAAGTGGGCATTGCTGTAAACGGTAGGGCCGCATACATACATTCCTACAAAAGGAGCGTGAATGGGTTTAAAGGTTTCCGTTTGGCGGGAAAGTGTATTGTAAATTTTAAGAGCTGTATGGGTCAAAATTCTTCGTTTTAAGAAGCGCAAATCTACACAATAAACCCTGTTTTACCTGATTACTTTATGGGTAATTCTATACCCCACCGAAAGGTTTAGGCCAATGTTTTTTAGCCTCGAATTGGTTGCTCCTGCATTTGCTACAAACACTTTGGTAAAATAGTACTTGTAGTAAGGGATAATACGCAGTTGTATTTTTTTACTCAACTGGCGTTCGTAGCCTGCCCCCAGGTATCCGCCTACTGCAAACGAGGCAAGGGAGCCCCTCTGTGCAATGCTTATTTTTCCTTTGGCTACCGTTGTTCCGCTGCCGGCTTCCTTGGTATATATTTTTTCGGTGGCATCGTAATATTTTTCGGCATAAAGTCCTCCGGTAATACAAAACAACCATGTTTTTTTCCACGGAGGGGTAAATGTGTAGGTAAGCAAAAACGGTGCACCAAAATATTTGTACAACCTTACTTTTTTTGTGGTAACAAATGGAACGGAAGACGTGTCGGCAATTGCGGAATTGGTTCGAATATCTTTTTCTCCGGGATTGGTATAATACCCTCCTACCGTGAATTTAAAATTTTTAGAAACAAGATATGAAACAGTAAGCCCAATAGCTGTGGCAATTTTTGCTTTTTCATGCTTATCTCTGTCTGTTTTTACAGCCTCTCCTCCGGGGTTAGCAAACACCTTACTATTAGAATAGATTGGATCGAAGTGCAGTGCAAACTGAAGATGATCGGTTAGTCTTAACTGAGAAAAGCTCTGAAAAACAGTCAGCAGGAAAACAGTAAGCAGGAAAAATTTTTTGCCGGGGTTCATTTTTGTACTCTTCAAAATTAGCATTTGTCGGTGGTTTTTGCTCAATCGCTTTTTTGCCCGCAATATGGCCGAAATCCCTTAAACTTGCGGTTCTCTTTTTAAAATTATTGAAATGAAAAAAATAAGTACCGCGCTCTTTGCTTTGCTCATGGCTATAAACACATTGAAGGCCGATGAGGGTATGTGGATTCCTATGTTATTGAAAGGGTATCCGGCCGACCAAATGGCCAAAATGGGGTTAAAACTTACGCCCGAACAAATTTATGACATCAACCACTCGAGTATGAAAGATGCCATTGCTTGGTTCAACAACGGGTGTACTTCCGAAATTATCTCCGACCAAGGTTTATTACTCACTAACCACCACTGCGGATACGGAGCAATTCAAAGCCTAAGTACGGACAATAATAATATTCTGAAATATGGTTTCTGGGCCAAAAACACCAAACAGGAGTTGTTTAATACCGGGGTTTCCATTTCTATTTTAGTACGTATGGAAGATATATCGGCACAGATAAACACGGCATTGGCCGGAGTAAGCCCTGATAAGTACAACGCCAAATTTGCCGAAGTAGTAAAACCCATCATTGAGAAAGCCAAAAAAGAAGGCGTGGGTTATGATGCCACTGTTCGTAGTTTTTATAAAGGAAATGAGTTCTATTTATTCGTGTTTGAAAAATTTACCGATGTGCGTTTAGTTGGAACTCCACCTGAGGCTATTGGAAAATTTGGGGGCGATACCGACAACTGGATGTGGCCCCGTCACACCGGAGATTTTTCGATGTTTCGCATTTATGCCAACAAAGATAATAAGCCTGCCGCCTATAGTCCCGATAATATACCCTACAAGCCACGTCATTCACTGCCCGTTTCCATTAAAGGAGTAAAAGATGGAGACTTTGCTATGGTTTACGGATTTCCGGGTCGAACCAACCGCTACGAAACCTCGTATGGAGTAAAATTGGCAATTGACGAAAACAATCCGGCAATTGTAAAATTACGTACCAAGCGACTTGAACTGATGAAAGAACAAATGGATGCCGACTCCAGTGTTGACCTTCAACTTTCTTCGCGCTATGCACAAATTGCCAATTACTGGAAATACTATATTGGCCAAACCGAACAACTGAAACGGCTAAAAGTGTATGAGCAAAAAGCTGCCGAAGAAGCGGAATTTCAAAAATGGGCAACCGACAAAACCGAATACAAAAATGTACTTGCCAACATTAAAACGGCTACCGAGGCATTTCGTCCGTACAGCTTGCACGGCACTTACCTGAACGAAGGTATTTACGCCTCTACCCTTGTAAATGTAGCTTCTATGTTTATGAGTTGGGAAAAAGCGGCAACCGATACCTCCATGAAACGATTGGGAACCGACACTTCGGCTATGCATAAAGCTATCGAAAGCATAAGCGCTTCGCTTGTTGCTTCCTATAAACTGATGAATAAGGCATCGGATAAAAAAATTTTTGCCGCTATGCTTTGGTATTTTTATAAAGACATTCCTAAAGAGCAACACCCGGCACTTTTAAAAACTATATTCAAAAAAGGAGACAAGGAAGAGGCTAAAGCATTTGCCAAAATGATTTTTGAAAAATCTATGTTCAGCGATTCGGCAAAAGTGCGTACCTTCTTAGCTAAACCATCATTGAGAAAATTGCAGAAAGACCCCGCCTTTCGCTATATCAAAGCCTTTACTGATAACTATAATAACAACTACCTGAAGTATGCTAAAGACTACATTCAGGTAATTACTGCCGAGGGGAAAGCCTACATGAAAGCCCTGAGGGAAATGCAACCCAATAAAGTGTTTTACCCCGATGCCAATAGCACCCTACGCCTTACCTACGGAACCGTAAAAAGCTACGATGGTAAAGATGCGGTACACTACGAGTACATGACCCACCTGAGTGGGGTAATGGAAAAAGAACAGCCGGGTGATGATGAATTTGAAGTGCCCGCCAAACTAAAACAACTATATCAGAAAAAAGATTTTGGCCGCTATGCCGAAAACGGGGATGTACCGGTAGCATTTATTACTACCACCGATATTACCGGAGGAAACTCAGGCAGTCCAGTGATTAATGGTAACGGGGAACTTATCGGATTGGCATTTGATGGTAACTGGGAGGCCATGAGTGGCGATATTGCCTTCGACCCTAAATATAAACGTACCATCAGCGTAGATATTCGTTACGTGCTTTTTATTGTTGAAAAATATGGAGAAGCGGCAAACCTGATTGACGAAATTAAACTCGTAAATTAATTTTTGCCTAACCCTTAACAAAAAACTCCGACCGTTTAATGGTCGGAGTTTTTTGTTTTACTAATAAGCATGTCATCACCTATCGGCAATCTCTAGCTTCGGTTTTACACGCTGCAATAATTACAGTGTCCTGATTACTCATGCTTCCTCCGGTTAAACTCACCGATTGCAAAGTATGGACACCTGCCGGTAAAGAGTAGCTTACCGTTTTACTAGGATCAAGCGAACCATAATTTGTTCCATCAATCAAAATCTTTTGAGCGGTGTTAGCCGAAGTATTAGAAACCTTAAGAACTCCATAACCCGGACGAGGGCAATTGTCATCTTTTTTGTCCATTGTACAGGAGTCTCCAAAAATAATAAACAGCCCCAATGTCATTAGTGTAATCGCCTTCATTTTTATTTAAAATTATGTTGTAGTTCAAAAAACAAAGCTACTACTGCCTGCTAGGGTATCTTATGACTTTATTTAGTTTTCGGATTGATTAATATCAGTTATCCCGATCCAATACAAGGGTTGTATTGGATCGGTTTTTGACAGCAGATCTTCTGCCCATCGGTTTTATTTCGTATCAGACTTTACTACCAAACGTCTTATGTAGGCTTGCCCGTTGGTATCGGCTTTAATAAAATAAATTCCCGAGGTCATTCCATCAATAGTCATCCCGGTTTTCTTTTCGTTAGTTTGCCTGTCCGCAACCTGTTCCCCGTTTACGTTAAAAAGGGTTATTCGTTTAATAGTTTCCTCACATTCAACAGTAAACATAGTAGCTGCGGGATTGGGATAAACCAGAAACGTTTGTTGCGTGGCTCCCGGCATAGTGGCCACACCTGTACTGAACGTGACATTGAGGTACACATCGGCCGGCTCCGAGAGGCTCATGCCATCATACACGCAATATTGAAAACTGTCCTGTCCCATAAATCCGGCATCGGCTGTATAGGTAAACGATCCATTTTTATTCAGCGTAAGGTTGCCATGTGCGGGAGTTGTAATCATCACAGCTTCGAGTACGTTGCCATCCATGTCAAAATCATTTTTCATTACCCCGTTGGCCGCGTTTATCTGCACGGGTGTTAGTGTATTCAACACTGCGTATTGATCGCATACTGCATTCGCTTTACTGTTGAACAACGGCAGCTGATTTTTCATAACATAATACGAAGTTTTTAATACTTCCTGCACATCAAGAGCCGTGTTCCACAATGGCCAACTGAAGCGGGCAGATGGTGTTAGGGAAAATCCATGATAAAATACCGTTATCGAAATCCCGTCAGATGTGGTGTCTTTGGCTCCAGCTATATCTTTATAATCATGAAACACCTTCATTTTATCGGGGGCGGTAAATTGCAGGTAATTCCAAGGAAGTTTGATGTCTATATAGCCATCGTAAATAGTTATCGCATCTTTTGATGAGGCTAATAATCCTCCTTTATTTACTTGCAGACTGCCTATATACTGCACATCAGAGTACACATAGTTATTGCGCATACGCACCAGATTCCATTTACCCCCGTTGCTTACTATTGAGTGGAATAACTGAGCAGGAGTGGTTAAATTATGCCATATACCAAACAAATCATAGGCTTCGGTTACAAAAAGATCGGCCGAATAATTGGTAATTCGCAGGGCAAACTCAGCACGGTTGCTTACTGTTTGTCCTTCAGGAAGAATTGATTCGCCCAGAGATGCGGCATAGGTATCGAACGTAATCCAGATCGTATCGGGCAACGCCATGGCTTGCGCCAAATCCAGGCGTAACTTAAAAAAATCATAATCAGCCCCGGCCTTAATTGTTGTAACCGATGAGCCGGGAGAAAAACTTTGCCAGTTTTGCAGGTTGTTTTGTTTTTGAAAACTTACCAACCCAAAGTTCTGTTCGGCCGAAGATAGGTTATGCCATAGGATGCGGCTGTCGGCATCATAATCCAAAGGGTCGGCTATCCAGGTACGTTTAAACCATTCATCAATCCAGGAAAAAACTATCCCTCCACCGCATCCGGCTGTTTGTAAATTGTGCAGCATTCGCATATTGTTTTCTCCCTGTTGCCGTTCATCAAAACCACCATGGTGCATACCACTTTGTGCAAAACGAGCCACTACCCAACTGGATGGCACACCGTACTCACCAATAATAAGCGGAAATTTTTTGTATGCTTGTTTTAAAAAGGTCAGGTATCCTAGGTAACTGTTTTGACCAATATCATCAGTAAAATTTGCATATCTGGGGTCGTTGCTCACAAAATCGGGATAATAGGGATAGGCGTGATAGCTGGCAAAATAACCTGCGGGAGCCAGGCTTATATCAAGATTAGATACATTTATCGAAACGGTATCTTCGCCTCGGCTCGGCTCTTCGGGGTGGGCAATAGGATCAAGCGTAGGCCAGCTTGAAAAACTTACAGGCCGCATGGTTTGATAATATTGATACTCGTAAGTAACCAAATGGTTTAGTCGCTCGGCAATCCAGGCCTCGGCAGGGGTGGCTCCGGCAATAGAGATACGTGGCCCTGTAAAAGCACTGATGCCTGCATGATTCCTGTTGGCGTTTAAAACCTCAATCGGAAAAACCTCACGACCGGCAATATATCCCATCACCCATTTCGACACATCGGTGGCATAAGTTCCCCAGGCTTTTCCAACCCGTTGTGCAATAAATTTATTTCCGTGTATGCAGTCAATATTGTCATTTATTTCCTGATCAAAAACAGAAGTAAGCTCATATACGTCCTGTTGGTAATTGGGAACATCTTCATCAAGCCATACCTCTTGAAAAATATACATTGGATTTTGCGGGTTGGCGTCATTAATTGAATCAAGTACCTGATAAAAATGTGGCATATGCAGCGTGTACAACCGTATCACATTAAACCCGGCAGCTTTCATCTTCACAATCCAGTTTACATATTGCTGCCTTGGTACATCCATTTCTCCAGGGAACTTTCCGGGAACCGATGCCCCTAAATTAATTCCTTTTACAAAAAAAGGAACATACTTGCTGCCATTCCACACCGTCAGGTGAAGAGAGTCGACACTAAACGGAACCGAATCATTAGGATTGCATCCCGTGGCCGAAACGCGCAGGGCAGCCAATAACAAAACAAATAATGTGTTAATTTTTTTCATGTGGTGTGTTAAGTTTTTCAAAATACCCCAATCTAATGCAAGTGTAGTGTGTTATTCGGTAAAACCCGATTTTTGCGTGTTAAGTATTTTCATTTCAGGAGTATTGGTCCGCAAAGGTTATGTTCTACCATCCACTTGCTGCATTGTATCATGCTCATGGCATAGGTTTTCATGCTGTCGGCTTTTGCTTTTTCGGTCTTCAGCTTATTCACCGGATCGTTTTTCACGTAATCATACAATGATTCTTCACCATGTTGCCGCCATTCATAAAAACGGTGGTGGTCAATACAGCCTATTTTATCATCGGCCGAAAACATGATGTATGGCCGCTTTTCCCTGAGTAAATCTATTCCAAACGTGTTGTTTACATAACTGAATTTTAACAGCCCCATCAACGTTGGAAAAACATCCAGCTGCCCGCCTATCATGGTATAAGCTGTTGGTTTTATAAACGAGGTGTCAGGCGAAAAAATAATGAACGGAACATGGTGGTAACTCAGGGGCATATCATAAGGGGTGCTTCCTACTACTGCGCCATGGTCGGCAATAAAAATAAAAACGGTATTGGCGTACCAATTTTCTTTTTTTGCCAGTTCAAGAAAATAGCCGATAGACCAATCGGCATACTCCACAATTTGCGTTTGAATAGCACCAGGCCCGGGTTTAAACGGAATATTATCGGGCAGTACATAGGGCCCATGATCGCTGGTAGTTAGCATGGTTGCAAAAAACGGTTTTCCCTGTTCTGCTATTTTCCGTATTTGGGGAATAGAAAACTCAAACATAAAATGATCGGGCACCCCAAAAATAGAATGTACCCTGCTTTTGGGATAGTCCTTTTGTGCTATAATGCGGTCAAAATTATTTTGGCCAAGAAACCCTCCTGCATTGTCAAATGTTTCAAAGTGAGTAGTGAAATAGGTAGTGCTGTACCCATATTGTTTCATCACCCACGGAAAACCGCTGTAGTATGGAACTTTTAATACACTCATAGAATGCTCGCGCATAAATGGCGGGTATGAAAACAGCGTTCCGTAAATGCCATTATAGGTATGTTTACCGGCCGAGTAAATGTGGTCAAAGCTCAGCGATATTTTTGCCAAACTGTCAAGTATGGGTGTAAGGTTTTGTTTGTTTCCATATCGCCCCATTTTGCTGGCCGACATACTTTCCATTAACACCAACACCACGTTTTTTTTTATCGGTTCTACATCGTACACCATGTTGCGGGCCAAGGGCGACTCATAGCCCGAAAGGGTGGTGCCTAAATAACTGCGTACATTGGTTATGGCCTGCTGTTCGTTTATCAAAACAACCTTGTCAAAATAACTTACCATTAAGGTGAACACCGGATTTAATCCAAGTTGATTGGAAACAGCATAGTTGCACACAAAAGCATTTTCAATGCGTATGGGAGCCTGCTTTCTTCCTCTGATGCCTAAAAACAACACAAATAAAAACAACAATGCTATTGAAATTCGTTTTGCATAAAATTGTGCCGGACGGGTAATAACCGACCGGTCTGGATCATCAGCAAAAAAAGAGTGCAGCCTTATTTTTGTAAACCGAACAAATAACCATAACAGTATGAGAAAAAGAAAAAAGTAGCTAAAATAGCTAGACTCCTGAACAATCATGCTTGCCACAAAACCCGGTGTACTCATCCAGTTAAACACCGCTGCCGTAAGGCGCGAAACGTTGTAATGAAAATAGGGAATATCGGCTGCACAAATAAAAAATGCCAGCGTGTACATAATAATTATATAGTACCAAAAAACCCTGTACAGCCTACCAATATTTTTGGTTTCAAACAGCCATGCTATGGTTAACACCAAAGCGGGAAGTGCAAGTAAATAACAACTCACTACCGAATCGAACAACACGCCCTTTTCAAATCCCCACCAGTTAAATAATATTTTGGCGTTAAGCGGCATTTCCTCCATCAGGTTTAATGATGTAACAAACAATACCACTCTGAAAATCGAGAATAATACAAGACCCCTCAGGTAAACAATCAATATAAACTGAATATGTCTGGGAAGTAACTGAAACGCTTTTCGGATATATTTTCTCAAAAATGGTGCTTTATTCGAAAGCAATATTACTAAATCAAGCACACAAGTTTAAGCTCGGTTCACTTTATTTCCTGTATAATTTTTTTTAATTTTGACGGTGCATAACATTGAACCGCATTTTAACTGGAGAGATTTGTACAAGGCCGAGGAAGACCCCGCCTCCCCGTTTTTTGAACGGGAGTACAGTGAATTTGAGTACACCAATCAGGTATATAACTACCTGCTGCACCCGCAGTGGGACGATATTGGCTCCAACACCTTGTACCTGAAAATTTTGTTTACCGACTACGAGGAGGGCTTTACCATTTTTGAATTAATTGGCGAATGGAACGATGCTATTAACAACGATGTGATGCTGCTGAAGCGCGATATAGCCGAGCTGCTGATGGAAGACGGAATAAATAAATTTATTTTAATTGGTGAAAACGTGCTCAACTTTCACAGCTCTGACGACAGCTACTACGAAGAGTGGTTTCAGGACGTGGATAACGGCTGGATTGCAGCCATCAATTTTCAGGAACATGTACTGCACGAATTTAGACACAGCCATATAGATTATTACCTGAATTTTGGCGGAGAGCTGGATAATTTGCCCTGGAGAAAATTCTCGCCACAGCAGTTTTATCAAAAAGTAAAAGAGGTATTGAGCCGCAGGTTGCCCGCTTAACCGGTGTTAAACCGCAAAGCTCTCGCCACAACTGCAGGTACGGCTGGCATTGGGGTTGTTGAAAGCAAATCCTTTTCCATTAAGTCCGTCAGAAAAATCGAGCTCGGTGCCAAACAGGTACAACATGCTGCGCATATCTACTACTACTTTCACCCCCTCGGTATTAAACTCCTGGTCTCCGGCTTTTAACTCCTTATCAAAATCCAAATCGTAGGATAACCCCGAGCAGCCCCCGCTTTTCACGGAAACACGCAGAAAATACTGCTCATCGTAATTCGACTCGCTGCGAAGGTTTACTAAACGGCTTTTTGCTTTTTCTGTTACTGTAATCATGGCTTGTTGCCTGTTGAACTAGGGCACAAAGGTAGAATAATTCTAAATAACATGCGCTATATTCCCTCATTTTCTCTTTTTACCCTTACTTTGCCTTATGAACCTGCGTAAAATTGAACATTTGGGCATAGCCGTAAAAGACCTGGAGGCTTCTAAAAAACTGTTTGCCGCCCTGCTGGGCACCACCTGTTACAAAGAAGAAGAAGTTGCTTCAGAACACGTTAAAACGGCTTTTTTCGGTACGGGAGAGAGTAAGGTGGAACTGCTGCAGGCTACCTCGCCCCAAAGCCCCATTGGCAAATTTATTGAGAAAAAAGGAGAGGGCATTCACCATATTGCGTTTGATGTAGCAGATATTGATGCCGAAATAACTCGGCTGAAAGCCGAAGGGTTCCAGTTTATCAGCGAAACCCCCAAAGACGGGGCCGACAATAAACGGATTGTTTTTTTACACCCCAAAAGCACCAACGGAATATTGGTAGAGTTGTGCCAGGAGCGCAAATAATGTTTGAGTGCCGGTGCCGGCTATTCAACGTGATATTCTTTTCTCAAGGTATTTATTAAGATCTCTGCATCTTTATCCATTTGTTTCAAGCGTTCATTATAAAAGATAACAACTGCACCGTAAAAAACGACCTTATTCCCAAATACAATTAGCTTTGACTTATCATTGTTTAACAGTTTAGGATCAGCAGCAGGCTCGTTGTATTTACCCAGATTATAATTTTTAAAATTGAAAAGCTCAAACGCTAACTTTCCTAATTCAAACTGTGACATCTCATAGAATTCCTGTTGTTCCTTTATTTTTTTTCCGGCATCATCATACTTTATAATTCTGTCCACAGCCCCTTTTTTTCTTATTAGCCTCATACCACCCGAATTTTTTAATTGTGACAAAGTCCTTTCTGTAGGGCTCACTACAGATGGATGTGTAAGCGCTGCCCTATAGAGCCTGTATATCGCTGAATCCTGGTTTTTCGCAGCATCATAATTAAAACAAAGTTGTGCAAGTGAATCCATCTTAAGCGCCCTTTGTTTATTAAGGGATATAGCAGCGTGAATACTTACCATATCTGTTTCTGCATCTTCAATCATGGATATAATGAATTCCTTTTCCCGATTATGTTCGATGGTATGTTCCAGTTGATACTCTGCTAAAAAGCCACAGAATACAGCAAGAAAAAGCATTAAAAATTCCCATAAATAAGATTTCCAATTTTTCTTACCATGAGCATGTGAGTGGTGATGTACTTCCATATTTTCAGTTTCCCGGATGGGGTTAATGGTTCCTGTGTCAGTAGCCGGAATAAATTCGCCTGAAGGATTTTCCGGTTCCATATTCTTCGGGTTGTCTAAAGGTTCTTCCTCTGTAGGGTCTGCCATTTACTTTAAATTATTTCTGCATGACGCACAACGTCAGCATCCGCAAGGGCGGGATAAGATGTGATAAACTCATTCTCCATCTGCATGGTAAAACTGGTGATAAAAGGTGGAAAAAGCAAGTAGAAAAAACCCTTAGTCTGTCATAGAGAACAGTGGCGGGCTTTTCTTTCCGTTAACCGTTAAAAAGTTTTTTAAACTTTATGGTTGACAATTAGTTTAATTATCGTAAATTTGTCAACCAACAGGGATCTCAAATTAGATACAACAATGGAAAATGTCTTTGGAAATAAACTGGTGTCAGCCCGAAAGATGGCTGGCATGTCATTACAGGACTTAGAAACCAAACTTGAAAAAGTTGTTTCTCGTCAGGCATTGCATAAATACGAACAAGGCAAAATGAAACCCGATAGTCAGGTGCTGATTGCATTGTCTGATGCTCTTAATGTTCCTGTTGACTATTTCTATTCTGTTTCAACTGTTAAGGTGGAATTGAAAAATGTTGACTACCGAAAATACTCCTCTAAGATTTCTAAAACAGAACAAATAGCTGTTGAAGAAAAAGCAAAGGAAAATTGTGAACGCTATTTGGAACTGGAACATTTGATTAACCCAAGTGAGAAAGCAGAATACTTTACTTATGAAAAGGTCATTGAAAATGCAGATGACGCTGAAACTGCTGCAGAAAAATTAAGAGAAGTTTGGAAACTTGGTTATGACCCGATTCCTGATGTAGTTGAAATGTTAGAGGACAAAGGTTATAAAGTAATTGAACTGGATGCTCCTGATGGTTTTGATGGAATGAAAGCGGATGTTGACGGCAAAAAGATAATTGTGCTGAAAAAGAGTGTGACGCAAGGCGAAGATGTTGTAAGAAAAAGATTAACCGCTTTGCATGAACTGGCTCACCACTCTCTGGCTTTTTCAAAAAAACTTTCTGATAAGGAAATAGAAAAATTGTGTCATACTTTTTCATCTGCTGTGCTGTATCCTGCTGATATGGCAAAGAAGGAATTGAGTAAAGACCGTTTCCATTTTTATCAAAATGAATTGCTACTGATTAAAGAAAGATGGGGTATTTCTTTCTCTGCTGTTTTTTCAAGGGCTTTACATCTCGGCATTATCACCAGTTTTATTTATAAGCGTTTCAATATTGGTTACAGAGAAAGAGGATTACACTTGAATGAGCCGGGAAAATTTATGAGCAAAGAAAAACCTGTGAAAATGCAACGGTTGGTTTACATGGGTCTGTCAAAGGAAATTCTAACTATTAACGAAGCAGCATACTATCTCGGAATGTCGGCTTGGAAATTTAAAGAACAATTGCATCAGATAGTATGAAATTAATTATTACAGACAGCAGTGTATTTTTTGACATCATAAAGATTCAGGCATTGCCTGAATTCTTTGCGTTGGATTTTGAAATATGCACTACTGATTTTGTAAAAAGTGAAATTTTAGAATCGGAACAAAGAGAGCAGATTGAAATGTTTATTCGTTCACATCAGCTAATTGTTTTTGTGTTGAGTGAACAAGAAATAGAAGAGATAGAAAATTTTAAAACGAAACGGTTTTTCAAAACACTGATTGATAAAACAGTTTTATGGAAAGCAAAGCAATTGAAATGTCCTTTACTAACTGGTGATGCAAAGTTGAGAAGTGAAGCAATTGAACAAGGTGTAACAGTGCATGGAAGTTTATGGGTAATACAAATTATGGTTGAAAGCAAAGTAATTACTGCAAAAGCAGGGATTGAATTTTTAGAAAAGCTTAAAATCAGCAATGACCGTTTGCCGTTAGATGAAATTGAAAAATTGATTAAAAAATTAAAACGCTAAGGTTATGGCAAGAGAACATGTAAGTCACTCTGACATTGCTCAGTTTGCAAAGGACAAGGTTAATTTACCTAGAGAAAAAGCTGATGATTACAGAGAACAAGCAAAAAGGTTAAGCGATAGAATAGAATCATATATTGGAGAACATCCTGACTTTACAATAAAGAGAATAATGTTGTCAGGAAGCCTTGCAAAGGGTACATCATTGCGTTCTTCAAGTGATGCTGATGTTGCCTGTTACATAAGTGGTGCTGATGTTCCAAAAGATATAAAAAAACTGTTGGAATACTTGGCTGAAAAACTAAAGACTGCATTTCCAAATTTTAAACCTGAACAAGTTAAACCTCAAACCTATTCTGTAACGGTGTCATTCATAGGTACAGGACTTGATGTTGATATCGTCCCAATACTCTATGACGGAAATAAAGAGTGGTCTGGAAATTTGGTAAGTCAAGATGATGGTTCTTTTCTTGAAACCTGTATCCCAAAACATATTGAGTTTATAAAGAGCCGCAAGAAAAAACAGGAAACACATTTTGCTCAAGTTGTAAGGCTTGCTAAATTTTGGGTAAAATATTTAAAGTCTGAAAATGAAAAGTTCCGATTCAAATCTTTTATGGTTGAATTAGTATTAGCTAAGTTATCGGATGAGGGAAAAGATTTTTCAGATTATCCCGAAGCCTTGCAACATTTCTTCACATACTTAGCAAAAAGCAACATTAAGGATTTGATATACTTTACAGATTACTACACTGCTAAAGAATTAGGAGAATTTAAAGAACCAGTTAGAATTATCGATCCTGTGAATCCAAAAAACAATGCGTCAAAATTGTACACAACTGAACAAGCAAAAGTAATTGTTGAAGCTGCTATTGAAGCTGGCGATGCTATTGATGCGGCTTTGGCGGCAACAACAAAACAAGACACAATATATTATTGGCAAAAAGTTTTTGGACCAACATTTAACATTTAAAAATAAAAATGAATAGTTATACAAATACGGGCACCCAAGCATTTACGATTACACATGCAAGGAAAATCGCATCAAAAGTAGCCACAGATTTGAAAAGGTTACAGCGTTTTTATAATTCACCCTCCGATTCTGACATTCAGGCATATGAAACCGAAATTATTGAATTACTCAAAGAAGGATACTTAGGTACGGTTAAATATGGATTTAAAAAGGATGATAAATGGATTGAACCGACATTATGTTACACGGCAAAAGATTTTTCTGGCATGTCGCCTGAAGACAATGACCCAGGTCGCATTACACCAGAGGTTAACATTGAAGGTGCTAATTTCTATTCCTATCTTACCTATAATAGTAACTGGGATAAACTCACAAGTGACGAAAAGGATGCTTTTAAAAAGGCTCTTCCATTTCAACGAACAGGTGCAAGCGAACCTGGAATAAATGGGTGTTTAATCACTGACAAAATATACTCTTCAGGCGGTAAAGGAGTAGAACGTTCATTAGTAAAAAATTATTAATGGAAGCAGGTAAACCAAAATTTGAAGAATTATTTGAGCAGGCAATAAATTATCCTGACCCTGATATGCAGGAAAGGCTTGCTAAATTAGTTGGTCTTGATGCTGAGAAGGAACATTTGACTAAAACTCTTGGATTGTTAGTTAATCCTGAAGGGTTAAAGAAATGGGTAAATCAATACCACCCTAAAGCAAAAAAAATTACTGATATAGTTTTAAGGCGACCACCTTTAATTGTGTTGGCAGGTGATGTAGGTTCAGGTAAATCTGAATTAGCAAGTACAATTGCAGATGCAGTTGCACGACAAGAAAAAATAGACATCACTTTATTCCCACTTAGTCTATCTACAAGAGGAAACGGAATGGTCGGACAAATGACTCAACTAATTTCTGCTGCTTTTGATTATACCGTTGAGAAAGCCAAAAAACTTCAAAGTGATACAGGTAAAAAAAGAGGTGCTGTAATATTGTTAGTTGATGAAGCAGATTCTTTGGCTCAATCTCGTGAAAGTTCTCAAATGCATCACGAAGATAAAGCAGGCGTAAATGCTTTTATAAGAGGAGTTGATAGTCTTGGAAATGGGAAATTACCTGCGGCTGTAATAATGTGTACAAACAGACCTAATGCACTTGACCCTGCAATAAAAAGAAGAGCGGCAGATATTTTTTATTTCAAAAGACCAAGCAAAATTGAGAGGCATAAGGTTTTATTTGAAACACTATCTGAACTCGGGATTAAAGAGAAGGATATAAACGAAATCGTTGATGTTACAGGCTCACAAGGAGAACGGGAATATGGATTTACTTATTCCGATTTAATTCAAAGATTGATTCCTACTATCATATTAGATGCATATCCAAACAAAGCTGTAACAGGTGAAAGAGGAATTGAAATAGCTAAATCAATAATTCCAACTCCACCATTTAAAGAACAATAAAGTATGAGTAAAATAAATATTGCCGATTTGTTTGCAGGTCTGCAAAAACAAATGGTTGCACAGTTGAATACAAACAGAGAATTTATTGAGCATCCGGGGTCAAAGGGAGATGCTTTAGAAAACGCTTGGATTGAGTGGTTAAGAAAATACCTTCCGAATCGCTATTGTATTGATAAAGCAATTGTGATTGACCACACTGGTGAAACCAGTCATCAAATGGATATTGTGATTTACGACAACTGGTACACACCATTTATTTTTTCTCAAAATGGTTTTCATTACATACCAGCAGAAGGAGTGTATGCTGTATTTGAAGTAAAGCCTGATATTTCAGGGTATTCGGATGCTAAGACAAACATTGAATATGCTGGAGAAAAAATTGAAAGTGTCAGGGTATTAAAAAGAACTTCTACTGGAATGATAAATTCTGGGAAGCCAGTTCTTGCAAGACCATTAACCAAAATTGTTGGAGGAGTTTTGACTTCAACAAAGTCAGGAGATAGAACAAATAATGATACATTAATTAAGCATATACAAAGTCAAAAAAACCTTAGAAGTTTAGACATTGGTTGTATAGCTGATTACGGTAGCTTTTTTGTCAACTATAGCCCAGACGAAGAAATAAAAGAAACAGGGCAGGAAAGATTTTTGGAATTTTATTCAAAAAGAGATTTCAAGGAAATGCGGTTTAGCAAGTCCGAAAACTCATTAGTAACTTTTTTTATGCAGTTGACAAGATACTTGCAACAGGCAATTGGAACGATACCAGCAATTGACTTAAACAAATACTCAGAGAGTGTCGGATTTACAATTGACGATAAAATTTAAAGCATGAATAGAAAAACACAATACGCAATTAACGGTGCAATTGGCGGAACACTTATTTCGGCTTTAATAAATGTCTTCAAGCAACTAAACAGAATCGAAGAAAATCCTCAACTAAAATTTGATTGGTCTGAGTTGTTCAAAGCTGGTGGGAAAGGAGCTTTAATTGGCGGTTGCGGTGGTTTGGTTGTCGGAGCAATTGTTGATGAAGTCAATGCAAATACAAAAGCTATAAACACCGATGCTTATCTGAGTTCTTTTGCCTTTGCAGTGCAAGCAGACAAAAACTCTTCTCTTTACAAAGTGAGTGAAAGAAAGTGTGGGCAAATAATAAAGTTCTTAGAGAGAGAATTTGCTTCTGAACTTTCAGATGTGCCTTTTCAATGGGGTTCAAATGCAAAAGGTACAGCAATTGAAGGAAAGTCGGATTTTGATATTATGGTTCGGTTTCATCCGAATAGTTTTACAGTTGAAGAAATGTACTATTCCGTATTAGATGCCTTCAAAGAAAAATTTTATGACAAAGCAATTATTGAAGTAGTTGACCAGAAAAAATCTATCGGACTTGTGTTCAGTTTAAAAGGTGAAAATGTGAGAATAGATATTGTGCCAATGAGAGATATTGACACTAACCCAAGGAATACCGCCTCTAACTTATATGTAAACAACAAAGGGTTGTTTTCAAAACCTACAATTACTAAAACTGATATTCCATTACAAGCATCACTTCAATTAACGCCTACACAAAAGAAACTTATTGTCATGCTAAAGAAATGGAAGACTGATAATGATGTGCCAATAAGCTCATACATGATTCAATTGTTTGTTGTCAAAGCGTATGAAAGAAATAGGAATAACATTCCAAGAAAGTTAACTGATAAGTTGATGTTGGTCTTGGATTTTATTGCTGAGAACATAAACACAATAAGACTTGTCAGCCCTGAGAACACAAATAATATTGTCAGCGATGTTCCAGCTACGGATAAGGCAACCATCAGAAAAAAGGCACTCAAAGTAGTTGAAGAGTATGAGTACCATCCTAACACAATACAATCATTTTTTGTCTTGGAAGACTAGCGTCCGTGAACTTCAAAAGCGTTGGGGATTGCACTCTTTATTGGATGCATTTGTGACGTTGCAAAATAATGAAAGTGTGTTTTGTATGGTGGGATAGATGGGTTTTTGTAAATGTATCAAAAATCTCATAAACCATCAAAAGGGGGAGGTAATTTTTTGAATGCTTTTGGGGAGGGTGTAGTCCCGCAGTTAAAAAAGCAGGGAAACCCGTTACTAAGAGCCTTGGGCTTTCAGGTAGCGTTGATAGTCTTTCATAATGGCCTTGTACAGCAACTCGGCCAGTAAATTTGCCCCGCGTGGCGACAGGTGGGTGAAATCTTTTGCGGCCAGTGGCGGGTTATTAAACACCCACAAGGGCATGGAGTTTTTACCTCCCATGGCTTCATAGGCATCCCAAAAAGCACAGCCTGCCGCAAAAGCTGCCCTGCGCTGGGCATCGCGTATCATTTCAAGGTAGGGATACGTGGCGTAATCGGTTCCTTCTTTGGTAGAGATATCGGTGGTGCCCACAACCAAAATGCTTACCCCGGGCAGTTGGCGTTTGAGTAATTGCAATTGTTTTAAAAAACTGTATTCGTAGTACTGCACCGCCTGCGAATCTTTTACGTAAGGCACCACATTTACCCCATACTGCAAAATGATAAATTTGGTTCCGCGCAGCTGATGTTGTTTGGCTAAATAAGGGCCGTTCATTCGGGTAAAGTCGGTTCCCGAACTGCCACGCATGGAGTAATTGTCCACCCGCACCCCGTTTTCGCGGTCAAGCGACACCCCCATTATATCCGGACTTTGCCCGCTGATAAACGTAAGTTTGATATAGCCGCTGCTATCGGTGGTGCTCCATGTTTTGGTCCCCACTTCGGCAGCCGAGATGGTATCGGACAAAATGCCTCCGTTTTTTTCTACCCGCAACTGAACGGTGCGCTGACTGGCATACCACAGCGTGGCGCGGTCATAGTTTTTTACGGTGGCGTAAGAGAGTTTGCTTCGTTTAAATGATAACCAGGGCAGGCCTCCGCTGCTCACCCACACCGATTGTAAAACACTATCGGCACCCGTTGAATCTTTGGCTACTTTTTTTGTAACCAGATAGCCGTTGCGGTAGCTGTACATGGCCCCCGAAATACCGTAGCGGCTTTCGTTCACCTTGCTTTGCGGGTATCCGTAGCAGGCCTGTTTAATCCACTCGCGGCTTTCGCGTTGCTGCACGGTAATGCGCATGGTGGAAACATCAATGGGGGTAACCAGTCCGGGACCACCACCGCCAAATTGTTTTTGAAGTTTATTGCGCAGGTAATCCGAAAAACGGTCGCCCTCTACCTGCGAATCGCCATAGTAGGCCACTGCCAAAGGGGAGCCTTGTTGCGCGCATTGATGCAGAGCCTCAAAAAAAGTGTTCAGGTCGTCAGCGTTGTTGCGGCCATGTTGCAGGTTAAACTCGGTGGTGGTATCGGCCGGGTGAAAAGCCGAATCTATTGAGATAAGCGCAAAGGACTCCTCTTCATTTTCGGCTGAATCTACCTGTACCGAAGTAACAAGGTGTTTAATGTTTTTGGTGGTATGTTCTTTTCCGTGCAACACCTGTTGCAGGGGTACAAAGTGCAGCGAAAACCCATCGGTGAGTTTCCATTCTCCATCAGGCATAAGCAGCACAAAAAGCAGTAAGAACAGTTGGATGTAAATAACAATGAAAAAAACTTTTCGCGGACGTATGGTTTTAGGAATTTCCTCTTCCATTGAAGAAATCAGTCTTTTTTACGCAAGGCGTTTTTTTGTGCCCTGGTCATTCTGTTAATTTTATTGTAGTGCACAAACTTTTTCCCGGGCACCCAAATAATAAGCTTTTGCCCTAAACGCACATTGGTTGTTTTGAGTTTATTCCACGACTTTATCTGTTGCGGTGTTACATCAAACCAGTCGGCAATATTGCCCAGCACATCTCCGCTTTTAACTGTGTACATCACTCGTTTTTTATCAAACACTTTAGCGGGTTCTTCTTTGGTTGTTTTAACAGGTTCGGTTGATGCTTCTTCCTTTTTAGGGGTAGGTTCTCCCGGCTGGTCGGTAGTGGCGGGTGTTGGTGCTTCTTCCGGTTTGGTCTCCGTTTTTTGAATCGTCACCGGACTCATGTCAGATGGTTTAGGAACATAAATATACACCGAGTCCTTCAATCGGTTCCAATACTTAGCTTTTCCCCTTGGCAGATTAATAAGGTAATTGGGTGTACCCAGCGGAATGATATCTTTTTTGAAAATAGGATTTAACTCGCGTAGTTCTTCCATTGCAATATCCAATGTTGATGAAATTTGCTGAAACGAAAGCCATTTGTTTACTGTTACGGTATCGTTGGTAACAGGCTGAGGTAATTTTGCCGGCAAAATATTATGCTCCCGGTAAAAATTAAAAATATAGGCCGAGGCGATAAACTGTGGTATCAGCTCTTTGTTTTCAAGCGGCAACAAGGGATATACCTCCCAAAAATTCATCTTATATCCGCTTTGGCGAATGGCTTTATTTAAGATAGCCGGAGTGTTGGCATAGGCCGCCAACGTAAGTAACCAGTTATTGTAAATATTGTTTAAATCTTTAAGGTAAGAAGAAGAGGCCTGCGTAGATTTTACCAGGTCTTTACGTTCATCCACAAAGGAGTTTATTTTTAATCCATAAGTACGAGCCACGTTGTACATCATGCGCCAGTAGCCTGTTGCTCCGGCCGGAGATACAATGGCATTGTTAACTCCCGATGCCGCTACCATTAAATATTTTAATTCAACAGGCAATTGCTTTTCACGCAACAATTTTTCAATGAGTTGAAAATGCCCTTGACAGCGGCCTAAAATTTCGGCCGTTTTCTCGGGCTCTGCCAAAAACAGGTCTATCTGTTTGCGCACCGCTTCGTTATAACTTAGCTCAATAGGAGATTTTAAACTTGCCAGCCTCTGTTCGTATAGTTGATCGTTTTGATCGGGGGTTGCCCGGCAAGTTAAAAACAGGAGTACACAAAAAAATACCGCACCAATCCTTCTCATTCTTTTATGTTGCTGTGGCTTGTTCGTTCATTACTTGTTTGGCAAATGCCAGCAACGATGCTTCTTCAAAATGACGACCCATTAATTGCAGCCCATAGGGCATTCCGTTACTGTGTTTTCCTACCGGAATAGTAACGGCAGGATTACCTGAAATATTTGCCTGTACCGTAAATATATCGGCTAAGTACATTGATACGGGGTTAGCTGCTTTTTCGCCCAGCTTAAAAGCCGGTGTAGGTGTGGTAGGCAATAATAAAAAGTCATTGTCCTTCAACAACGCATCCGTTGCGTTGCGTATTACCCTTCGTACTTTTAACCCTTTGGTATAATAGGCATCGTAATGCTCGGCACTAAGCACAAGTGTTCCCAGCATAATTCTGCGTTTTACTTCGGGACCAAAACCCTCGCTGCGCGATTTACGAAACGATGATTCCATATCGGTAGCATTGGCACTTCGGTATCCGTAATGCAAACCCGAGAAACGGGCCAGATTGCTCGAAGCCTCGGCTGTGGTAAGTACATAGTAGGTGGGCACCATATAGTCGAGGTAAGGAAACTCTACCGATACCACTTCATGTCCGGCTGCCTTTAATTGTTCAATAGTGACCAGCGTTTGTGCTTTTACTTCGGCATCAATTCCTTCGCTATCCAAACAATCCTTTATATAGGCAATTTTATATTTTTTATCGCTGTTCAAAAGTTTGCTGTAGGCTTCTGCAGGTTTGGAGGAAGCCGTTGCATCGTGTCCGTCAGCTCCGGCCATTACTTCCAGCAACAGCGCCATATCTTCTACGCTTTTGGTAACGGGACCAATCTGGTCGAACGAAGAAGCATAGGCAATAAGCCCCCACCGTGAAATTCTTCCGTACGTTGGTTTTAATCCATACAATCCGCAAAAAGCGGCAGGCTGACGAATGGAACCACCGGTATCAGAACCCAGAGAAGCCAGGCACATATCTGCCTGAACCGAAACGGCACAGCCTCCCGAAGAACCTCCCGGAACACGGGTAGTATCGGCATAGTTGAGTACCGGACCAAAAGCTGAATTTTCGGTACTGGCACCCATAGCAAATTCATCGCAATTGGTGCGACCAATAATGATCGCATCTTCTTCCAGAATGCGCTCCACCACTGTTGCTGAATACAACGATTCGAATCCTGCGAGAATTTTTGATGAAGCAGAAACCTTGTGGCCTTTGTAACAAATATTATCTTTAAGGGAAATAACCATTCCGGCCAGTTTGCCGGCCTTTCCTGATTGAATGCGCTGCTCCACTTCGGCTGCACGAGCCAAAGCTTCCTCTGAAAAAGTTTCTAAAAACGCGTTGAGGTGTTTGTTCCCTTCTATTTGCCGCAGGTAATGCTGCACCAAATCGCGCAACTTAAGCTGCCCGCTTTGAATATCGCTGAGTATGGCGGATTGTGATGTATATGTTCTCAAACAATCTGTCGGGTTTGGGACTTTATTTTTTTTCTTCTGCTGCGCGGTCTTTTTCTTTCATGCCATCCTCTATCTGCGACTTTACGCTTTTTTTGGCATCGTTAAACTCGCGAACACCCTGGCCTATGCCACGCATGAGTTCAGGAATTTTTTTGCCGCCAAAAAGCAGAATCACAGCAAGCAGGATGATAATCCATTCGCCTCCACCGGGCATGCTGAATAAAAGTGTATTGAGCAATTGCATGAGCTTTTGTTTTTGAAGGGTCAAAGGTACAAAAATTATCGGGAAACGCTACAGGAGGCCAACAAGTCATATTGCTGGCTTCGTGCTGCTTATAAAATCAATTGGGGCGCATTGCCTGTTTTAGCTTTTGATGAATAGCTTTTCCTACCTTTGCCACACCATGATTTTTCAGAAAAAATTCTACGACAACAACACCCTGCTCAAATTATACAAGGGCATTCTTAAACCCCGTATGATTGAAGAGAAAATGCTTATTCTGCTTAGGCAGGGAAAAGTGAGCAAATGGTTTTCGGGTATAGGGCAGGAAGCGATATCGGCCGGAGCTACGCTGGCACTTGATAAAGACGAATACATTTTGCCCTTGCACCGCAATTTGGGCGTATTTATCAACCGCGATATTCCGTTTACTAAACTCCTGGCTCAATGGCAGGGAAAATACAGCGGTTTCAGTAAAGGGCGCGAACGTTCTTTTCACTTTGGCACCAACGAATACCATATTGTGGGCATGATTTCTCATCTGGGTGCTATGCTGGGAGTGGCCGATGGCATTGCGCTGGGTGGTGTGCTGAAAGAAGAAAAAAAAGTGGCCCTGGTTTTTTCGGGTGACGGTGGGGCCAGCGAAGGTGATTTTCACGAAGCACTGAACACGGCTGCCGTTTGGGATTTGCCGGTGATTTTTTTGATTGAAAACAACGGATACGGCCTTTCCACTCCCAGCAACGAGCAGTTTCGCTTTAAACGTTTTATTGATAAAGGTATTGGCTACGGCATGGAAACCCATCAGGTAGACGGCAATAATGTGCTGGAGGTGTACGACACCATTAAAAACCTGGCCACTTCCATGCGCCATCGCCCAAGGCCGGTGCTGCTGGAGTGCATGACGTTTAGAATGCGCGGCCACGAAGAGGCCTCGGGAACCAAATATGTACCGCAGGAACTGTTTGACGAATGGGGCAAAAAAGATCCGCTCACCAATTACGAGCAGTGGTTACTAAAAGAAAATATTCTTACCAATGAAATAATTGAGCAATACCGCAACGAAATAAAAACAGAAATTGACCACGCAGTAGAAACGGTGTTTGCCGAACCCGATATTACGCCCGACACAAACCATGAATTGGCCGATGTATATACACCGCATGTATCGGTAAGCACGCCTCCTGCTACCAAAAATAAATCTCCCAAACGATTAATAGATGCCATTAGTGACGGCATGCGGCAGGCCATGGAAAAACACCCCAACCTGGTATTGATGGGACAGGATATTGCTGATTACGGTGGCGTGTTTAAAGCCACGCAAGGTTTTGTAGAGTTGTTTGGCAAAGGGCGGGTGCGCAACACCCCGTTGTGTGAAAGCGCTATTATAGGTACGGCTTATGGTCTTTCCATCAAAGGCATGAAAGCCATGGTAGAAATGCAGTTTGCCGATTTTGTGACCTGCGGATTTAATCAGATAGTAAACAACCTGGCCAAATCGCATTACCGCTGGGAGCAACCGGCCGATGTGGTGGTGCGTATGCCCACAGGTGCAGGTGTGGGTGCAGGGCCCTTTCACTCGCAAAGCAACGAGGCCTGGTTTTTTCATGTGCCCGGATTAAAAATTTTATACCCTTCCTCTCCTGCCGATGCCAAAGGATTATTGCTCGCTGCTTTTGAAGACCCGAACCCGGTATTGTTTTTTGAACACAAAGCGCTTTACCGTAGCTTGGAAGAAGACGTGTACGATGACTACTACACGATTGAAATAGGCAAAGCCAAAAAAGTGCGCGAAGGAAATGAGGTAAGCATTATTACCTATGGGGCTGCCGTGTATTGGGCCGGAGAAGTTTGTGAAGAACTGGGCATTGATGCCGATATTGTTGACCTGCGTTCCTTATTGCCCTGGGATAAAGAAGCGGTGGAAGCCAGTGTAAACAAAACAGGCAAGGCCATGGTGTTTCATGAAGACACTTTAACCGGTGGCATTGGTGCTGAGATTGCAGCACACATTGCCAAACATTGTTTTCAAAAATTAGATGCCCCGGTGTACCGCTGTGGCAGTTTGGATACTCCTGTACCTTTCGCCATTTCGCTTGAACAAAACTTTTTGCCAAAAGAACGGTTTAAAAAAGAACTGCTGGAGCTGATGAACTTTTGATGCAAGCACACGCGTTGACAAACGCGCGCGAGTTTGGGGAAGTTGGATAAGTAAACACGCAGGAAAAACAACTCTTAACATATCTGCAAGGTGAAAAACGAAAATGGCTGGATGGGTTATTTGACATCGTCAAACAAAATCACAAATCATTCTACTTTTCTAATGCATAATCTGGGTTTAAAAAGTTTTCAGGCAAATTAATTTGTTGCCCCATTCCTACCTTGCCCAAGCAAAGCAGAATCAATACAAAAATTGATTTTTTCATAAACCATATAGATTAATTGTTAGTTATAAATCATATCGAATCGGCCATCAGTAATGTGTACAATGCTTGAATCGTCTCCAATGGCATCAAAATAAAACGTCCCCGCCATGATATGCTTTTGTTTATCCCAATATTGAATGTGTAATTTGCCGGTGTGTAATGGATTGGTCCTAAATCCTCCACCAAATGCAGGTAGATAAAAAACATTTTTCTGTGCATTAACATACGTTAAATCATACGCCCCGGTGTCGGTAACTGTTTTGTCCCAAATACCAATATATACCCGCTCTCCGTTCCGGTCGATGTACAGGGTTAAGTCATCATCATACCAGCCAAAGTATTTGCCCGTTAAATCGTGTTCCCGTGGTATAAACACACGTCCGTTTACCAGGCAGCCAAGGGTATTTGCTCCTGTCTGGGTATAGGGGGGTAATTGGTCGGGTGGGGTAGTTTCATCTTTTTCGCAATGCACATTCATGGTAAGCAAAGCGGTAAAAAGTAGCAATAATTGATGGTATGTTTTCATAACAGTTAGTTATTAGATAACAAAGCTAACAGCTAAATTTTGGCAAAAACAAATTTTTGCTAAACTAAAATAAAAATTACCCTTTAGGGTAAATGGAGGATGGCTACCATGCCATGGTTTAAAAACGAACTGCGCGGGCTACTGCATTTTTTTGCGCTGCTTTTATGATTTTTATCAGAATGTAACTTAAGTCACATGGTTCCCGTTCACACACCTGTTACCTTTGGTGTATGAAACCGGAAGGAACATCGGGCAACTGGAAAAAATTAGTGCTGGTTTGTTTAATGTGCGTTGCTCTTGTTTCTGCTATTGTTTTAGTCATTCAATTTTTTAACTCTTAAACTAAAAAACATGAAACGTAACATGGGCAATGCGGACAGAATTATCCGCCTGATTATTTCAGCCATTATTGCTGTACTTTATTATAGCGGTACGGTAAGCGGCACATTGGGTTTGGTACTTATCGTATTGGCCGCGGTGTTTACACTTACGGCCATTATGAGTTTTTGTCCGCTGTATACATTGGCCGGGTTGAATACCTGTGCCGCCAAAAAAGAATAGGAAGGGTAGATAAGGGGTTTTAGGTTGGGCCGGTTTCTCCTTGTGAGAGATCGGCCTTTTTTAGGCTTTCACCGAGTGTACGGCAGCTGCAATTTCTCTTATCAGCTCTATATCTTTTTCTACCGCATTGCCCACCACAATTACATCGGCTCCGGCTTTGCAGGCTTTTACTGCCTGGTCGGGGGTGCGAATTCCGCCACCTACCACCAAAGGAATAGAAATAGCACCTTTTACCCGCTTTATCATGCTTTCGGTAATGGGTTGCGCGGCCCCGCTTCCGGCATCCATATAGATTAATTGTAGCCCCAGCAGCTCTCCGGCCATGGCGGTACACATGGCTATGTCTGCTTTATCAGACGGAATGGGGGTGGTATTGCTCATATAACTCACCGAGGTAATATGTCCGCCATCAATCAGCATGTATCCGGTGGGCACTATTTGTAATTTGCTTTTTTTCAATCGCGGGGCAGCCAACACGTGTTTTCCTATAAGTAAATCGGCATTGCGGCCCGAAATCAATGACAATAATAAAATACCATGAGCCTGTTCGCTTATTTGTAAATTATCTCCGGGAAATAAATACACCGGAATGGTGGTGTATTTACGCAATGTTTTCACACAATCTTCCAGGTTTCCATTGGCAATTAAACTTCCGCCCACCAATAGTAAATCAACGCCCGATTCTTCACTTACTTTACACACCCGCTGAATGGATTTGTTGCTTTCAAACGAGTCGGGGTCGAGTAATAAAGCGAATTTTTTGGGTTTTTTATTCCCTTTTTTATGCAAATCCGTGAGTAAGCTGTTTTTCATTCAAAAATGTAGTTTAAAATAGACGCACGCCCTTATTCTTTTGATATTCTTTCCATTGAAACTCCCCGCAAATAAAGGGGTTTTTTGCAAGAATTTTTGTTATTCACAGCCTGAAACCCTTGTCAGACTTAGAAAAAAAAATATACAGCGCCTTTATGTGGATAAGGAGGTTTGAACGGATGGGTACGACTCCTCTATTTTTGGTTAAAAAACCCCTAAGAAATTTTTAACCCGATTTTAACAGGAGTTTAACAGTAAAAGTTCATCAAACGATCTAAGATATATAGCTACATGAATAAAGCCAGCAGCAAAGCAACCAAAAAAGAACAAGCCGGATTAAGGTTTGAGCGCTTCTACACTCAGAATGGTGTAAGTCCCTACGACATGTTCGAGTACGACCTCCGAACCTCTGTAATTAAAAACCCCTCGGGAGAGAAGGTATTTGAAATGACGAATGTAGAAGTACCTAAAGGATGGAGTCAGGTGGCAACCGATATCCTTGCCCAAAAGTATTTCCGCAAAGCAGGAGTGCCGCAACCAGACGGAAGTCTTGGCGCGGAAACTTCTATTAAACAAGTGGCGCACCGTATGGCAAATTGCTGGCGTGTATGGGGCGAACAATACGGATACTTTAACAGCACCGAAGATGCTCAGGTGTTTTATGAAGAGCTCGTATATACCTTAGTTAACCAAAGCTGCGCGCCCAACTCTCCGCAGTGGTTCAACACCGGGCTGCATAGTTCATATGGCATTACCGGCAAACCACAGGGACACTATTATGTAGACCAACGCACCGGCAAGTTAGAGAAATCAACTTCGGCCTACGAGCGTCCGCAGCCTCATGCCTGCTTTATATTAAGTGTAGATGATGATTTGGTAAACGAAGGCGGTATCATGGATCTGTGGGTGCGTGAAGCACGTATTTTTAAATATGGCTCAGGTGTGGGTACCAACTTCTCGCGCATTCGCGGTGAAGGCGAAAAACTTTCGGGTGGCGGAACCTCGTCAGGCCTTATGAGTTTTTTGAAAATTGGCGACCGCGCTGCCGGGGCCATCAAATCGGGTGGAACCACCAGACGTGCCGCCAAAATGGTATGCCTGGATTTAGATCACCCCGAAATTGAAAAATTCATTAACTGGAAAAAAGACGAAGAGAAAAAAGTAGCTGCCCTGATTGCAGCCGGATATCCGAGTGATTACGAAGGAGAGGCATATGCCACCGTATCGGGACAAAACTCCAACAACTCGGTGCGTATACCAAACGAATTTTTCAATGCACTCGAAGAAGGAAAAGACTGGGAACTGAAAGGCCGCAGCAACGGGGAAACCATGAAAACGATTCCTGCAAAAAAATTGTGGGATATGATTGGTGATGCGGCATGGGCCTGTGCCGACCCCGGTGTACAATACGACTCTACCATTAACGAATGGCATACCTGCCCCGAAGGCGGACGCATCAATGCCTCCAACCCTTGCTCGGAGTATATGTTCCTCGATAATACCGCTTGTAACCTGGCCTCATTAAACCTGATGAAATTTTTCAATGAAAACACGCTGGAGTTTGATGTAAAAGGATTTGAACAAACGGTTCGCCTGTGGACCACTGTACTCGAAATTTCGGTACTCATGGCTCAGTTCCCTTCAAAAGAAGTGGCACAACTATCTTATGAATACCGTACACTTGGTTTGGGCTATGCCAATCTGGGTTCTATGCTTATGGTAGCCGGTATTCCTTACGATAGTGATAAAGCCTATGCCCTGTGTGGTGCCATTACTGCTATTCTGAATGGGGTTGCTTACGAAACTTCGGCCGAGATGGCCAAATACCTCGGACCATTCCCTAAATACAAAGAAAATAAAAAACACATGTTGCGCGTAATGCACAACCACCGCTTTGCCGCCTATAATGCTACCGATGCCTACGAAGGGCTTTCGATTAAACCCGTTGGTATTGACCCGAAACACTGCCCAGATTACTTATTGAAAGCCGCCTGCAACTCGTGGGATCGTGCCGTACAATTAGGAGAGAAATACGGATACCGCAATGCACAAGCTACGGTAATTGCTCCTACCGGAACTATCGGGCTGGTAATGGATTGTGATACTACCGGTATTGAACCCGACTTTGCCTTGGTGAAATTCAAAAAACTTTCCGGTGGCGGGTATTTCAAAATAATTAACCAGTCAGTGCCCGCTGCCCTTAAAAACCTAGGTTACACTGAAAAGCAGATTAAGGAAATTATTGCCTATGCAACCGGAAGTGCCACGCTTAAGGGTGCTCCGGGTATTAACCCCGAAACACTAGCTGCCCGAGGATTTACGCAGGAAGAAATTGAGAAATTAGACAAAGCCGCTTCAGGAGCCTTTGAAATTGGTTTTGCATTCAACGTGTGGACAGTAGGCGAAGAGTGTTTACAACGCCTTGGTTTTACTGCTGACGAATACAATACCAATAACTTTAACCTGCTGCGTAAGCTTGGTTTTACAAAAGCTGAAATTGAAGCTGCCAACGATTTTATCTGCGGAACAATGACCGTAGAAGGCGCCCCCCATTTAAAAGATGAACACCTGCCCGTATTTGACTGTGCCAATAAGTGTGGTAAAAAAGGAGAGCGTTACATCCATGCCTATGGGCACATTCGCATGATGGCTGCCGCACAACCATTCCTCTCGGGAGCTATTTCAAAAACCATCAACCTGCCCAACGAAGCAACGGTGGAAGAAATAAAATCGTGTTACGAGATGAGCTGGAAACTTGGATTGAAAGCCAATGCCCTTTACCGTGACGGATGTAAACTCTCACAACCGCTCAGCAACAAAAGTGATGTGAAAGACGAAGAAGATGTGCAGGAAGTAGTAGAAAATGTATTGGGACAGGATGCCAACAAACCGGTAGGCGAATTAACAGCCGATCAGGTACTGGATGCCGCACAAGCCATCTTAAACCGCAGCCAGGATACCGACTTTAAACGCAAACTGGCCCGCATAGTAGAGCGCAAAGCTCTGCCCTCAAAACGCAGTGGCTTTACACAGAAAGCAACTGTGGGCGGACAAACCATTTTTGTACGCACCGGTGAATACGAAGACGGAACATTAGGAGAAATTTTCATTGACTTGCACAAAGAAGGTGCTTCTTTCCGCTCGCTGATGAACTGTTTTGCCATTGCTGTTTCCATTGGTATGCAATACGGAGTTCCGCTGGAAGAGTTTGTAGAGAAATTTACCTTCACCCGCTTTGAACCAAGCGGCATGGTGCAGGGACATGACAACATCAAAAACTCTACTTCTATTGTAGATTATATGTTCCGCTTATTAGGATTTGAATACCTTGGCCGCACCGACCTGGTACAGGTGCCTCCGGTAGAAAATCCGGTAGCGAAAAAGCAAGCCGAACAAGCCGCCAAACAGGTTGCCATTACCATGACCAAAGCACAGCCGATAGCCACTGTTACCCCTGCTCCGGTGAGCAATGCTGAAAAAACCGTGAGCAGCACACCCACAGCACAGCTTGATCAAACCCAGGAATACATGAGCAGCATGCAAAGCGATGCGCCTCCGTGCAACGTATGCGGGCATATCACCCTGCGCAGCGGCACCTGCTACAAATGTTTAAACTGCGGCAATAGTATGGGATGTAGTTAACCAATAGCTTTTCTATACAATACAAAGCCATCTCCGGCCAACGGGGGTGGCTTTTTTATTCCGTGAGCTTCAAGCAAAAGAGTCTCCGCACATTCAATAAAAAACACCCGCCATTACTGACGGATGCCCGATGTATTGAATGAAGGGTTTAGGTTGTTTTACTGCAACAGTATTTTTTGTACGCTCATTTGTCCGTTTGTTTTCGAAACCAGTAAATACATGCCGCGATTTACAGGAGCTACGTTCAGGTCGGTTTTTCCCTCTTCCAGTTTACCCGACAAAACTTCGGTTCCCATGAGGGTAAGTAATTGATAACTTCCGCTGCCGGCACTCACTACTGTAATGGTTTCTGTAGCCGGATTGGGGTAGTTGTAGAAGGTAATGGCATTAGCTACGGGCTCTATAGCCGTTGGGATAGTTGGCGTATAGGTGAAAAGAATGTGGCCACGGTATAACAGGGAACCGCCTCCAATTCCAAAATAAATTTGTACCGAATCCGGATTTCCTGCAGCATTTAAAAAGTAAATAGATGAATCGGCAAAACCGCCTTGAACGTCAGTTCTTCTGACGCTTCTCATTCTGTTTCCGTTTTGTAACACAAATGCATCATAAAAGTAAGCCGATTGAAGGCCGGAGCCACTGTATCGCTGTTCGTCTATTTTATCCAGTTTGCCGTTGCCGTCATACTGGAATGAGCGTTTCATAAACTCATACAGGCTGTCTTTATATTGCAGATAGTTTACGGCAGCAAACGTACTGAACCTTGTCATTCGATTTTGCCCATCATATTCGTATACTATTTTGCTCATTTTAGCCGTATCCCCAAAAGCAGTAAGGGCTGATAATACACCCGTCAGATTTGTTCCGCTGTATTCATAGTACTCGGTAAAATTAGCCGGCACTTGATAGGTTCCACCGGTTCCTTTAATATAAGAACTCCTTTTGGTTATTTTACCCAAGCCATTGTACTCAATGCTGTCAACCCAAATACTTACCTGATCAGGTGGGGTACCTGATGAAAACGTGTCGGTATAATTGATGTAAACAGGCTTTCCGCTGGCATTATATCCTACATTGTAAACCATTGTAGCTTTTGTTGATCCGGGATTTGACCCCTTGCTGCTTTGCCATAAAGAGGTTATCCGCTGATTAGCATCATAAGTTGTTACATAATTATCACTATCCTGATTGGCCCAGCTTCCCGAGTTGTAATAGTAATTAAAAAAACCGGTCAGATTGCCTTTTCCGTCCCTGCCGGTAATACTTTTGGCTGAATTCGTATAAACTCCAGTTGTATAGCTTTGAGAAAGAGCCTCAACATAGCCATTATAAACCATAAAATTAATTAGGGAAAAATACGGATCGTTCACCGTATTTCCTGCAGATATTAATACCGTCCCTACCGCAGTAGAGTACTGTGCATTGCTAAATCCGCAAAAAAGAAATAAAAAGAAATAAAGGGTAAGTTTTACTTTCATTTGACTAGTCAATAATTTGATGCAAGATAGTTTTTGATAAAACCAACGCGACTACCATAAAATACGTAATTTATCGACCAATCTACTTTTTTATGTGTCTCATTCTTCGGATTTCCCTACTCTTTTCTGGTTTTTTTGCCCTATTTTCGCCCTCAAATCCCGGGTAATTATGTACAACGAACAATACAACAAAAAAGTAAGTGAGCTGCGCAAGCTGGTTAGTTATGAGCAATTAGATATTGAAAAAATTGTTTCGCTCATGAAGGAAATCCGCGAAATAGTTAAATCGGTAGGAGACCCGCTGGTAGTAAAAACCCTTCGTCTGGCTTATGAAAATATTGAAGCCAACAAAGAGCTGGCTATTGAATACCTCGAAGATCAAGAAGACTTGAACAACCTCGAGTATTTTATTGATCTGCTCAAAGATGCCCAGAACAAATACAACCGTGACGAGATAGAGGATATTATGTATGCTTTACTCGGCATTCCGCGCCCCCAGGCCGAGGAAGGGGAATAAAGTACCATGCTTCACAACCTCTCCGAAAACAACTCGCTCATCAATCAGTTTGTTGCGGAACTTCGAAATATTAACCTGCAAAAAGACCGGTTTCGCTTTCGCAAAAACATTGAAAGAATAGGAGAAATTTGTGCGTATGAACTAAGCAAAACACTGGTCTGGAAAAAAGAAATTATTACCACCCCTTTAGGAAAAAAAGAAATGCCCGTATTGGCCGAACAGCCCGTATTGGCAACCATTCTTAGAGCAGGATTGCCCCTACACTACGGCATCACCAACTATTTCAGCGAGGCCGATAATTGTTTTATTTCGGCTTATCGCAAACACCGCGCTGACGGCAGTTTTGATATTGTGGTAGAGTATTTAGCTTCACCCTCGCTCAACAAGCGCATTGTGATTTTGGCAGACCCCATGCTGGCCTCAGGGCAATCGGTTGTTTTAAGCTATCAGGCCATGCTGCGCAACGGGATCCCAAAAGAACTGCATATTGTAAACCTCATTGGCAGCAGCACTGGTGTGGCCTACGTGCAACAACATTTGCCGCATGCTCATATCTGGATTGCTGCCATTGACGATGAACTAAACAATAAGGGATATATAGTTCCTGGGCTGGGCGATGCCGGAGACCTTTCGTTCGGAGAAAAACTTTAAGTAACATGCCCGCTTATCGGCACATCTTTTTCGATCTCGATCATACCCTTTGGGACTTTCATAAAAACTCGGAAGAAACGCTCCATGAGTTGTACCACTCATTTAATCTTACAAATCTTGGGGCAAAGAGTGCCATCGCGTTTATTGATTCGTATAAAGAAATTAACCATCGCCTGTGGAACGATTACCATAATGGCATCATCACCAAAGAAGAACTGCGAAACAGGCGGTTCAGAGATACATTTACCGACTGTGGCATTAACGGGGAACAAATAGCCGATACTTTTGGAAACGAATACCTGCACATCTCTCCCACCAAGCCGCATCTGTTCCCAAATGCGGTACAAGCACTTGAATACCTAGATGCCAAATACACCATGAGTATTATCACAAATGGGTTTGCTGAAGTACAACTTGTAAAACTGAAACACGCTCGTATTGAACATTTTTTTACACATATTTTTATCAGTGAAATAATAGGGTATCAAAAACCAGATGTACGCATTTTTGAGCATGCCACAAAAACCCTCGAAGTAAAACCTTCACAAACTATCATGGTGGGTGACAACTTTGCCACTGATATTGTGGGGGCTATTCGTGCGGGCATTGATCATATTTATTTTAACCCCGAACATATACCTCACAACCTTTCAGTACAAAAAGAAATTACCGACTTGAACGAATTAATCTTGTTGTTATGAAAACAATCATTCTCACCTTGTTTTTTTTCGCTCCGATTACGCTTTTTGCACAAGCCATTGAAGAGCGAACCGTAGATTTTATCACGCAGCTTATACAAAATAAAAGCGACACGGTTTATGTCATTAATTTCTGGGCCACCTGGTGTAAGCCCTGCATCGAAGAACTACCCGCTTTCCAAAAACTCGATTCGCTGTACAAAACAAAAAAAGTAAAAGTGATTTTATTTAGTCTTGATTCAAAAAAACAGGTGGGCGAAAATTTGATTCCTTTTTTAAAAAACAAAAATATTTCCTGCACGGTTTACACCACCAATGTGGTGGATTTCAACAAACGCATTGACGAAATCTCTACCAATTGGTCGGGAGCTATTCCGGCCACACTTATTAGTGGAAAAACAAATACTGGTGTATTTTTTTTCGAAAAACCTGTTACCTTCGAAGAACTGGAAAAAATTATTCAACCCTTAATAACAAAGCCATGAAACATGTGTTGTTTTTCTTAATGCTGTTTGTTCCTGTATGGATAGTGAGTGCACAGCAGGACATTGGTTACAAACCCGGTGACATAGCACGAGATTTCAGCTTGAAAAACACTGACGGAAAAATGGTTTCACTGGCGCAGTATAAAACTGCCAAAGGATTTATAGTGGTGTTTACATGCAACCACTGCCCTTTTGCCAAAGCCTACGAAGAACGTATTATAGCTCTCGATAAAAAATATGCCTCTTTAGGATACCCGGTTGTTGCCATCAACCCAAACGATGCTAAAGCAGAACCCGAAGATTCGTTTGAAAATATGGTAGCACGGGCAAAAGAAAAAAATTATCCTTTTCCTTATCTGCTTGACGAAACTCAGGAAATTGCCAAAGCCTATGGTGCTAAACGTACCCCTCATATTTACATTTTGAACAAGGACGAAAAAAGTGGGCTTAAAGTAATGTACATAGGCGCCATTGACGATAATTTTGATGATGCCACTGCCGTAAAAGCCAAATATGCCGAAGACGCACTACAGGCGCTGCTAAACGGACAGCAGCCAACCACTACCACCACTAAAGCCATTGGCTGCGGGATTAAGTGGAAGAAATAACTCGCTTGGCACATCAAAGGTTTACCGAGGCGACACACACCCGCAAATCATTTGTCTAGTCTACTTCAAACCTAAAACATTTCCCTATACCCCTACTTGGCTTGCGTGCCGCAAGTATAAATTATAACTATAGCCTCCGGATATCTCTGTTTCACACTAACCGTTGCGTTTCATGTGGCCCTCACTTAAACTCATAACATCCTATATCGGGCTGGGCATCGCGTGGGTCTCCGTCAAAATCTATCGTTATACCCAACGAAAATCCCTTATTGATGCTGGGCGAAGTAGCGGATAGATGAAAATCATTTTTACTAAAATTTTTATACAACGGATCCAGATTTAAAATATTGTTTTGCCCTGCTGGTACTACTCCGTCCTTTTTCTGCTTTATAAGGCAATAGCTCATTACAGCCACAATAGTACCCGCCCCACTTGTATTTAATTCTACCTCATCATCCTCGCTCCCGTCAATAATGCAATTAACAATGTTGTAGGTAAGTGGGTTAGCAATTTTGGGGCTTCCTTCTGGTTCGAAGTCGGCATTGCTTAGATAAAACGAGGGATCGGTGCGACCCATAAAATTATTGTAGCCCGAGAAGGTGCAATGAAGTAGGGTGTAATTGCCTCCCAGCTCGCCCACAAACGAGTATTTACCCATATTGTACACCAGACAGTTTATGGCTTTAATGGTGGCTGTGTAACCTGCCAGTCCGGCCCCCGACATATTGCGAATGATGGTGTGTTGTATGTTCAGATTTTCTATGCCGTTCACAGGTATCGAGTCGGCCTCTACGCCCACAATGCCATTTTTAATCACGGCATAGGTAATTTTATTATTAATACTTTGCGGCAAAAGCCTCACCCCTACCCACTGCGAGGGTAGCTCTTTGTACTCATCTTCCAGACGGTCGCCCTGAAAAACAACCGGGTTGGCTTTGGTGCCTTTCACCTCCAATGTACCCCCTACGTAAAAGGTAGAGTTCACGTGCGAATAAATCTGTACCCCTTCTTCAATGGTGAGCTTGCATCCCTGCGGCACAATCACCGAGTTGTAAATCACATAGGGTTTATCGTTGGTCCAGGTGCTGTTACAGGCAATTTCTTCTCCGTTAAAATAGTGGGCGTCTTGCCCCCATCCTACCAATTGTACATCCTGCACATTGCCGTTGGTTTCAAACACCAGCGAGTCGTTTACAATAAATGGAATAAGGCCGGTGGTAGGGTCAATATAAAGCTGCACAAAAATAAAAAGGCTGTCCTTGCCGCGTATCTCGTAATCTTTTACCGCGGGGCCGGAAATACCGTCAATATTTATTTTAAAAAACGAAGAATAACTTTTAGCCACACGAATGCTGGTGCGCACCGCCCGCTTGTTGGGGTTATACACGCGCAGTTGTTTGGTAATGGAAGCGGGCTTGCCACCGCCCCCACCGGTAAACACGGTATCAAACAAAACGGTATCGAGCGAAAAACTGAGTTTAGCCGATGGGTCGTTGGTAAATAGCTCTTCCCTGCGGCACGAGCCCGATAACAAAGCCGATAACAGCAAAACAATACCTGCAAGATGTAGCTTACTCATGGGTTGCAATAATACGCTAAAACGAAGAAATGGCGGGAATATGATAGAGTAAGACATACATTCTGTTTTGATTTCAGGAGTTGCTATTACCCTTGGTTAAAGTTTACAGTATGAAACTTGGAACATTGACTTTACTTTTACTGATTCCTTTTTTCTGCTTTGCCCTAAGGCCGGAGCGGAATTATATAATGACTCCGGACTCTTTTGGGAAAATCCCCTCCAAGTAACAAACAATTATAACCCCCGACAGTACTCGGCTATTTTCGTGGGAATAATCCCTGCAATCCTTACCGCCCTTCAAAAGAAAGAATTGATTTTTTTATTGGTGACGGTCTAGTTTCTTCTCCGCTTCTAATCGAGGAAAGGCTGAAAAAGTTAAAAGATGCCGAGGTGCTTTTGCCTCCTGACATTGATAAATATGAAAGTCTTTTGAAAAATTTGGATATGAAAATGCTTTTGATTGGAGGAAAACAAGATGTAATAACAACGAATGCCGATTGCACACAGAGGTTGGTAAAAATAAAAAGCGTAAACTTGTTGAATACGATGGCAACCATTTGCAGGGGTTTGGATTGATGCCTAAAGGTGGTGGACACGGGGAAGATTACATTAAACAAATCAAACTCTTTCTGGGCGTGTAATTCTTTATTGAATCTGCTTATCTCATTAGTTGCTATCCTTGCTGTTTTCTTGGCTTTTAAAACTTTATCCCTAACTTTGCGCGGTTTTTATGCATATACAGTTACTTAAATCAAAGATTCACAGAGCCAAAATAACTCAGGCCGAGTTACATTATGTGGGCAGTATCACCATTGATGAGGCACTGATGGAAGCCGCCAACCTGATTGAACACGAAAAGGTGCAGGTGGTAAATATTAATAATGGCGAACGTCTGGAAACATACGTAATAAAAGGCGAACGCAACTCGGGCATCATTTGTATGAATGGCCCTGCCGCACGCAAAGCACAGGTGGGCGATTTGGTCATAGTGATTTCGTATGGCAGTATGGAATTTGAGGAAGCCAAAAAATACAAACCCATCAGCATCTACCCTGACGAAAACAATCGTTTAATTTAAGATTTGAAAAATCTTAAACCCATCGTTCAATACCTCCTCGTCACCGCCATTGGCGCGTATTTTCTCTACTTCGTTTTTAAAGACACCAACTGGAGCGATCAGTTTAAAAAAATAAAACAATCCGATTTTTCATGGCTTGCACTGGGCATGGGCATTGCGCTTGTGAGCCACTACCTGCGCGGATTAAGAGCCATCATGTTTTACGAGGCCCTTGGTTATACCGTATCGGTTAAAAACAGCGTGCTGGCTGTGTTGGTGGGCTATATGATGAACTATGTGATTCCCCGTGCCGGTGAGGTTTCGCGCTGTGCCGCTTTGAACAAAACAGATGATGTGCCGGTAGACAAATCGCTTGGAACGGTGGTAACCGAACGGGCTTTCGATTTACTCATTCTGCTCATTTTGCTGGTGGCGGTGTTTATCCTGCAATTTGACATGATGGAAACATACCTCACTGCCAGTCTGGGTGCATCGGGGCAGGCGGTTCCTCTTTGGCAAAATCCTAAAATTATTCTTTTGGCGCTGGCCCTTGCCGGATTGCTGTTGTTTATGGTGTTTCGCAAAAAACTGTTACAGCTCACATTGGTTCAAAAAATCATTTCGGTGTTAAAAGGCTTCAGCGAGGGGTTGCTCAGCATTCGTAAGGTAAAATCTCAGTGGCTGTTTGTACTTTATTCGTTTTCCATCTGGATATGTTATGTGCTGATGATGTATTTCTGCCTGTTTGCCATGCAGCCTACCGCGCATATCAATTTTGCCGGATGCCTCACCGTGTTTGCCATTGGCACCATTGGCATGGTCATTCCGGCTCCCGGAGCCGGTGCAGGCCCTTACCACGCAGCCATCATTTTCTCTTTAGGCTTTTTTGGTGTGGCTCCCGAAGATGCCAAAGCTTACGCCATATTGGTGCACGGGGCACAAATGGTTATTTTACTCACTTTGGGTGGCGTGGCATCGCTTATGGTATTATCTTCACACCGCAAAAAACAATATGGGACATCACAGCCGTAATCTTTCAAAAATTCATACCGCTTTGTCGTTACCCGCTGTGTTAAAAGAGTGGCGAAACACCAATGAAAAAATCGTGTTTACCAACGGTTGTTTTGATTTGCTGCACCGCGGCCATGTAGACTATCTGGCTAAGGCAGCCGATTGCGGAACCAAACTGATTATAGGAGTAAACACCGATGCATCGGTAAGCCGACTCAAAGGCTCTGTGCGCCCCATACAGGACGAACAGTCGCGCCTACAAATTCTGGCTTCGCTGGCCTGTGTGGATGCGGTGATTTTATTTGACGAAGAAACGCCTTACGAACTGATAAAAACGGTACAGCCCGATGTGCTGGTGAAGGGTGGTGACTACAAGCCCGGGGATATTGTAGGCTACGATATAGTTACAGCCAAAGGCGGAAACGTAACCACCATTGATTTTGTACCGGGGTTTTCTACCTCGGCCATTGAACAAAAAATTAAACAAAGCTGATTACTTTTTAAAGAGCCATTCCTCGGGGTCGAGCCGCACTTTGCCTTTGTAAATTTCTATGTGCAGTTCGGTTTTGTCTTCAACCTCATTTACCATCACCGTTCCCATCTCCTGTTTGGTATTTACTTTGTCTCCCGGTTTCACAAATACCTCGGCCAGGTTGGTGTAAACAGTATAATAATCTCCGTGAGAAATAATAACAGCATACCCCATGCCCGGTACAAAAAATTTCATCTTTACTTCGCCTCTGAAAACGGCTCGGGCTTTGGCATCTTTCCCTGTGGCAATATCAACTCCGGTATTGTTTACCGTAATATTTTTAAGAGTAGGATGCGGATGAACCCCAAATGATTTAGAGATAAATCCCTGTTCAACCGGCCATGGCAATGTGCCTTTATTACGGCTGAAATCATTCGCCAGTTGTGCGGCTTCTGGTGTTAGAGCCAACTCGGCTGCAGTGGCTCCCTTTTTGGTTTCATTGCCATTGGTAATTGCCGGGGTACCGGCTGCTTTTTTGCGAGCTTCTTCTTCGGCTCTTCTGCGCGCAGCGGCTATTTCTTTTTCTATTAAATCTTCAATGGCTTTTTTCAATCGTTTGGCAGCCGCCTCTTTTGCCCGTAGCTGCTTTCGTAAGTCTTTCTCTTTGGCTTTTAGTGCTTCCAATACTTTTGACTCTTCTTTTTTGTCTGCCTCCAGTTCTCTTTTCTCTTCCTCTTTACTCACCAGCAAAACCTCCTTTTCTTTTTTGGTTTGGCTTAGCTCAGTCAAATTTTCTTTCAGTGTATTTTGGGTTACCAGAATTAAATGCGCCTGTTTCTCGCGGTAAGCGGTAATTTGCTGCAGGTACTTTATCCGCTTCATAGCCTGATCAAAACTTTCGGAGGCCAATATGTACATGATGCGGTCGTAAGAATTGCGGTGTTTGTACGAAACCAAAATAAGTTTTGCGTATTGATCTTTTAGGTTTTGAAGGTCGTTTTGCAGGGTTTGAATGGTTTGCCCCAGTTCAATAATATATTGTTCGGTTAAGTCAATCTCTTCTCCAATGGTATTGATGAGTTTGCTTCGGGTAGAAATTTGTTTGCCTATTATCTCCAGCTGATTCAGGGTGGCTTTTTGTTTTTTTTGTGTTTCCTGTAAAAGCTTTTTGGTAAGTTTTATCTCCTGCTCGTGCTGTTTCCGCTTTTTTTCAAGCTCAACTCTTGATTGTCCAAAAATTGAACAGGAAAAAATAAACAATACCCAGAAACTACTCCATCGGAGAATAACTGGCCGGTATAGAAAAAATGACTTGGTCAATGGGATTGAGGGAAACATTTTGGAAGTCAAAGGTAGCCATCAAAATATCCTTAGCCTCGGTTTTAATACTCATTTTATTCGCATAACGCACATTGTTCGTACGATGAAATTCGGAATACTGGACACTTAGGCGGTTTGTTTGCGAGCTGTCTGCCCGAACAAATTCCTGTAGAAAAATTTCATTGGTAGACTTGGTTACATATACCTGATAAAGGGTTTTGTTAAGGATGCGCCTGAGTAAATACCCGCTTGCTACCGAATCCGTTTTTAATGTGTCGTCAAGTTCAAGTATCTGGTTACCCACAAATAAATTTTGCAGCACCTCCAGTGTCAGAGGAACGTCTGAAAATCTGGTAAAGTAAGAGTAGCTTTGGGTAAGGTATCGTTTATTAAGTTTGTCCAGAATTTTTATAGAATCGCGGCTAATGTAAATTCGTGCCGCCTCAATACCCAAAACTGCCGTTGCCGACATCCAGATATATTTTCCGCTTTCCATTTTCAGGTGAAGGGTAAAACTTACATCTTTTCCCCGCTCTTGTGCAAAGTCAATTTTTATTTTGGCACTGAAAAACTCAAACTGTGTTTGTTGCTTCCGAAGCGTCTGAACCAAATCGTTCTTGTGAACTATTTCATTACTGACATTATCGTGTGGCGAAGTTTTTATGGCCGATTTATGGCTTTTGCAGGCCAAAAAAATGGTTGCCGCCAACATGCATAAGAAGAGTTTAGCTAATTGGTTAGTCACTTATTTTTTGTTCTCTTATTTTTTTCTCCAACAACAATTTTTTGCTGCTATCCTGCTCAAGTGCTTTATTCCAGTAAATGAGTGCCTGCTGTATATTTCCCAATCGGTATTGCAGGTCTCCATAGTGTTCGTTAACTTCAGCATTTTCTTTCATCAACCCAACCGCCTTTTCCAAAAAGGGTAATGCTTCATCGTATTTACCCTGCTGGTATAATATCCATCCATAGGTGTCGAGGTAAGTAGGGTTGTCTGCCTCTTTGGTGATGGTAATTTTCGACATTTCTGCAGCCTTTTCCAGCTTATCTTTTCGCACCGATAAAAAATATGCATAGTTGTTCAGCAAAAAGGTGCTTTGCGAATCAAGTTCAAGGGCTTTTTCAAAGAGCGAATCCGATTGTTTATAGTTTTTTAAATGATTGGCCGCATCAGCCCAACTGGCTAATAATCTAGTTCGTGTTTCGCTATCTTCTACACCCGATTCCAACCCGGCTTTTGCTTTTTCTATGGCTTGTTTAAACTGATTTTGCTCCATATACGACAGGCATCCCAGTAAATAAAAATCATATACCTCGGGGAAAGTTTCAATTGCCTTTTCACAATCTCCCGCGGCACGGTTATATTCTTTAAGTTCAATGCTGCATGATATGGTTTGATGCCAGGCAGGCGCATTGTTTGGCTCTATAAGTAAAACTTGCTGCCAATGGCCTCTTGCCTCACTATATTTTTTGTGTTTATACAGCAGCATGGCATAGGCCATATGTGCTGAAGCATCGTTAGGGTGCGTTTTACAAAGCAGTTCGGCCAGTTCAAGGGCTTCTTGCTTACCCGTGTTGTTTTCACTGTTATCATGATAAGGTCGCAACGCGTTCACCTTCTCTTTTACTTGAACCTGCTCATCGCTAAATGCTTTTTTCAAAGCATCAAAAGCCTTTTGGTGTTCCCCTTTTTCGTCCCAGTATTTACTAAGGGCAAAGTGAGCCCAACCGGCTGATGGTTCTTTTTCTAAAACCAGCATATATACCGCAGCGGCTTTTTCTTTATCGTTGGTATAAAGATAAAATTCGGCCAATAGACCCCGATATTTCATTTCATTGGGATAGGTTGCAATTAGTTTTTGAATTTCAGCTTCCGCCTTGGTTTGTTTTTTAAGAAGTTGATATAGTCTTACCTTTTGCCGGATTGTTGTTTCTTTAATCCCGTACCGTCTTTCTTCTTTATCATAAACCTTGATGGCCGCATCATACTTTCCTGCCATTGAATATAAGTTGGCCGCATTTTCAAAGTTTGAAAGGTCTCCGGGAACCAACTCTGTCAGGCGCTCATAACTGTTTGCCGCTAGGTCATATTCTCGATTTGCTTCAAAAATTCGCGCCTGTTGCAATATAATCCACCTATTTCCTCCATCAATTTTAAGCGCTTGCTGATTGTATTCTATTGCCTCTTTCCATGCTCTTCTTTTCATGGAAAGTTCTACCAGCTTATAGAAAGGGGTAGCTTGTTCGGGGTCAATATTGGTACATTTTTTAAACAAATCGAAGGCCCTTTCTTCATTTCCTGTCATTTGCTCTTTTTGTGCATTCATAAATGCATTTTCAAAATCAAGCATTTTTTTTTCATCCTTATTTTTCTTTTGGGATAATCCCGAAAAAGAAAGAATCATACACAGAAAATACAACGGAAGGCGTTTCACCATTTTATTGCTCACAGGTTGAGTAGTCGCCCAAACTTAAGTCATCTGCTTTCCCCTTGTAAGTAACATGGCTTCCTAACATAGAGTTGGAAATAGTTGATTGTACAATGTGGGTGTTTTGCTGAATTATGCTGTTACTGACTACCGAATTGGTAATGCTGCTTCCTTTTCCAACGGAAACATATGGCCCCACTACCGAATTGTTCAAAACTACTCCTTCATCAATAAAACAAGGTTCAATAATTATCGAGTTATTATTAAAAACCGAAGGATGGATTAATCGGGTAGCCTTTTTTATCTCAAGCATTCGCTGGTTTGTGTAAACCGTAGAGTTTTTATTTCCGCAATCAAGCCACTCGTCTACTTTACCCGGTACAAACTTATAGCCTTTGTTTTTCATGTTTTCCATAGCATTGGTCAGTTGAAATTCTCCTTTTTCTTTTATGTTATTATCTAGAAGGTATTGTAGCTCTTGTTTCAGATATTCTCCGTCTTTAAAATAATAAATACCAATAATGGCCAAGTCTGAAATAAACTCGGTTGGTTTTTCAACAAACTCGGTGATAATACCATCGTTATTCACCTTCACCACCCCAAATTGCCTTGGGTCATCAATTTTTTGTACCCATATAATTGCATCTTTTGTTCTGTCAAGTGTAAAATTTGCTTTAAAAAGCGTATCCGCAAAAACAACCGAAACATTCCCGTGCAGCGATTCTTTTGCACAATAAATAGCATGAGCAGTACCCAGAGGTTCGTCCTGATAGTAAATTTTACCCTTCGCACCAACACTTTTGGCTATATCCATTAGCGTTTTTTCCACCTCTTCGCCAAAATGACCCATAACAAAAGCCACTTCCTGAACTCCTTCTCCACAAACGCTCACAATGTCTTCAATCAACCATTGAACTATGGGCTTGCCGGCTACCGGAATAAGCGGCTTAGGAACGGTTAGTGTGTGAGGTCTCATTCGCTTGCCCATGCCGGCCATTGGTACAATTATATTCATGCTTAATGTTATGTTTATTTTTTTCCTGTGTGTCCATATCCACCGGCACCTCGCTCTGTTTCACCCAGTTCATTGGTAAGCTCCCAAATAACCTGAGAAAAGGGGCATATTATCATTTGAGCAATGCGGTCTCCGTTTTGTACTTCAAAAGGGTGTGATCCCAAATTAATAAGCAGCACCATCACCTCTCCGCGGTAATCTGCATCAATAGTGCCCGGAGAGTTAAGAACCGTAACCCCATGCTTGAAAGCCAAACCGCTTCTTGGCCTTATTTGTGCCTCATATCCGGCAGGCAATTCCATAAAAATTCCTGTTGGTATCAACTTGCGTTCTCCTGGAACTATAAATTCCGGCTGCAACAAAGCAGCCCTTAAGTCCACACCAGCCGAGTGGATGGTTTCGTATTTTGGTAACAGGTTGCCGGATTGGTTAATTATTTTTACCTTAATCACCTAAAAATTATGCTTAGTGGCGCGAAGTTACTGTTTTATTCTTTCTTTCAAACAGTATGGCTAGCCCTGCAAAGGCAAGGAGCATTGCTCCGCGCAACAAGTGGCCCATGTTATCTGAAAGTTGATGAATAAGTTGCTTGTGCGCTAAAAACAGCATAAGAGCTAAGGTAGTATAACCCGCAACTCTCCCGGTTTCGTAGGGAATCGGATAATTTTTTTGTCCCCACAAATACGAAATTAACATCATTCCGAAATAACAAATAAAAGTTGCCCAAGCAGAACCGACATATCCGTATAAAGGAATCCACCAAATATTTAATACAATAGTAATAAATGCACCTAAAATTGAAATAATGGCGCCTTTATTTGTCTGATCGGAAAGCTTATACCATATCGATAGGTTAAAGTAAACCCCCAGACATACATTTGCCATCAAGAGAACAGGAACAACCTTTAATCCCTCCCAAAAGTTGGGACCAATGAAATACTTAAAGATATCAATATAAAGGGTAACTAACAGAAAGATAAATAGGCAAATAATAATAAAATAATTCATTACTCTGGCATACACTTTCCGATTATCTTCACTTGCCGCCTGCGAGAAAAAAAAGGGCTCGGCAGCATACCGATATGCCTGAACAAACATCGTTATCAAAATGGAAAGTTTATAGTTTGCACCATAAATCCCAACCTGCCTCAAACCCTCGTTCATATCGGGAAGCAGGTACTTCATAATCGCGCGGTCAAGGGTTTCATTTATCATCCCGCCCAACCCAACAATAAGTAATGGTGCTCCATAGGCAAGCATTTGCTTCCATATTGTCGCGTCAAAGCCATTGTTAACCAGCTTTATTTCTTTCATCAAAAGCGGAAGTGTAAGCGCACTTGCCAACAAATTAGAAATAAAAACATACCCTACCCCAATTTGCCCCGAATAAAAAGGAAGAGATACCCCTTTTGAGTGCTGCACATACGGACATAACAACAAAAAATAAACATTTAAAAGAATATTGATGAGGATATTGGCATTTTTAATAAGTGCAAAGCGCAAGGGTTTGCTTTGTTGCCTTAAATAAGCAAACGGCACACTTGCCAGCGCATCCAGCGAGAGAATACCGGCAAAATAAATGATATACTCGGGGTGGTGATCATAATGAATTGCTTCGGCAATGGGTTGCGTCAATAAACTAATCACAACAACAAATAGCAATGATGAAGCAATCAGCGAGATAAGTGCGGTAGAAAACACCTTAGTATTCTCTGGCTCTTTGTTGGCAAACCTGAAAAAAGCCGTTTCCATTCCATAGGTAAGCAACACAATAAAGAATGTTACATAGCTGTAAAATTCATTAATGGTTCCGTATTCATTAGGGTTAAATACCCTTGTTTGAAGGGGAACTAACAGATAATTTACCAAGCGCCCAAGGATATGAGACCCTCCATAAACAACGGTGTGAGAGGCTAATTTTTTTAATGCACTCATGTGAATTTAGAACAAATGTATTAGCCAATAGCTAAAAATCCCTTTTAAGTTATAAACGCTTGACCGCTTTTTAATACACGACATCTATATAATTAATTTACACAATCCTACTGCTCAGCACATTTACTGCGACCAAACAAGCGTCTTTTTCTTCATCTTCATACGCGGCCAAACATTGTATATTTGTATTTCATTATGTTCCATCGGATTTTTGTTTTTATTTCAACCCTCCTTATAGTACTGGAGGCATCTGCACAGGGGCAAGACGAGCATCTGGCGGCACAATATTTTGCAAATGGCGAGTATGAGAAGGCCTCTGTGGTATATGAAAGGCTGTTGAGTAAAAAAACCGCTGATGTTTTTGTCTACGACAACCTGCTAAAATGTTACATAAACCTAAAATCATTTGATGAGGCTGAAAGGGTAATAAAGCGTTCACAAAAGCAAAACTACACGAACCCCTCTTTTGCCGTTGACTTGGCTTATATCGCCAAATTAAAGGGCAAAACAGACGTGTTTAGGTCGAGGTGTGAGGCTCTGATAAAAAACATGAAGGCCGATGAGGCTTTTGCAGAACAACTTTCTAAAGCTTTTCAAAAACGTGGCGAATATGCCTATGCCGCAGAAGTATACCTGAAGTTCAGGAAATTATCAAAAGCAGAGTTAGCCTTTAGCTTGGAGTTGGCAGAACTTTTTGCTCAACAGGGCCTAGAGGTAGAGATGATTACGGAGTTCCTAAACCTGCTTTCTTATGATGACAGCCAATTAGATAACGTACAATCGTTTTTGAGCGAGTACTTTGAAGGAAAAAAAGAAGGTGTTGACCTTTTAAAAAAATCCCTTCTTAAAAAAATCGCTGACGAATCTGGTAAAATGGTCTTTCCCGAACTACTTATATGGCTATATACCGAGCAACAGCAATACGAAGCAGCATTTGTACAGTGTAAGGCTGTTGATAGAAGATTTAAACTGAACGGTAGGAGAATTTATCAGTTTGCCGAACTTGCCAAAGATATTGATATGCTTGATTTATCAGCCCGAGCCTATCAGGCTGTTATTGAACTAGGGGTTGACAAACCATTTACTATTTCGGCTAAATATGGTCTTCTTGAAGTGAGAAACAAAAAACTACTCTTGGGAAATTATACAAAAACCGATTTATTGGAACTTGAAGCAGAATACATAGAAAATATCAGAGATCTTGGAGTCAACCATTTAAGTGCGAATTTTATTAAAGATTTGGCGCATCTTCAGGCGTTTTACCTTAACAAGACAGATACTGCTATTTTACTTTTAAAAGATTTAGCGTATTTGTCGGGTGTAAATTCTCAAGTAAATGCCCGCGCAAAATTAGAATTAGGGGATATTTATCTTTTTAAGGGCGAGGTTTGGGAAGCCACGTTATTATACGAACAAGTTGATTATGATTTAAAAGAAGAGCCCCTTGGGCAAGAAGCAAAGTACAAAAATGCCCAGCTTTGTTATTTCATGGGTGATTTTGAGTGGGCTAAAGCACAACTTGATGTGTTGAAAAGTGCCACCTCACAATTAATTTCTAATAATTCCATTGAGTTGTTAATGATAATTTTGGATAATACAGGATTAGATACAACAGAAATGCCCCTTCAGTTATATGCTAAAGCCGACCTGTTTATTTACAGAAACAAGCCGGATAGCGCCTTAACGGTATTAGAAAAGTTAGAACGCCTATTTCCAGATAATGAATTAACTGATGACATCCTTTTCCAAAAGGGTAAAATTGCGCTTCTGAAAGGAAACTATGAAACAGCATGTATGTATTTAGAGCGTGTATGGAAAAATTATCCGGATGGAATCTTGGCTGATAACGCTTTAATTACCTGTGCCCGAATATATGAAAAGCAATTAAACCTCAAGACAAAAGCTCTCGATTTGTATGATAATTTTATCAGAAATTACCCAGGTAGTTTTTTTATTTCGGAGGCGCGATCACATTATCGTTTACTAAGAGGAGATAATTTACCCCAATAAGGTTAGCTTATTGTATTAAACTGATTAAGAAATCTTAAATCATTTTCAAAATAGATTCGTAAATCCTTCACATCATATTTTAACATTGCCACCCGTTCTACCCCTAAGCCAAAAGCATATCCGTTGTATTTTTCTGAATCAATACCACAATTAGTTAAAACTTCTGGATCAACCATGCCACAACCAAGTATTTCTACCCAACCGCTGTGTTTACATACATTACAACCCACTCCAGCACATATCCTGCAGTTAATATCCATCTCAGCACTTGGTTCGGTAAACGGAAAATAACTTGGCCTGAACCTTATTTTCACTGTTTCGCCAAAAAGCTCTTTTACAAAATAATATAACGTTTGCTTTAAATCGGCAAATGATACATTTTCATCAATATATAAACCTTCTATTTGATGAAAAAAGCAATTCGCCCTAGCTGAAATAGCCTCATTTCTATAAACCCTTCCAGGCATAATCACTCGCATTGGCGGCTTATTTTTTTCCATGTACCTTACCTGAACAGAGGAAGTGTGCGTTCTTAAAGCAATATCTTTATCAATAAAAAAAGTATCCTGCATGTCTCTGGCAGGATGATTATCAGGGAAGTTAAGTGCAGAGAAATTATGCCAGTCGTCTTCAATCTCCGGACCATCAGTAATTGCAAATCCAAATTTTCTGAATATACCAATAAGTTCTTCTTGTATTAATGTTAACGGATGTTTGGTTCCTATATTAATTGAAATTCCAGGTAAAGTTAAATCCGTATCCTCTCTTAACCCGCTAATAAGTAAATCAAACTGTGCTTTGTAATACTCGTAAGTGTTTTGTAAAATATTTTTTAACTCATTTATTGGTTTTCCTAACTCTTTTTTTTGGTCAGGTTTCGCTGTTTTTAACCAATCAAAAAAATCTGACAACTTCCCTTTTTTGCTAAGATATTTTATTCTAAAATTTTCCAACTGCTCCACGTTGGTTATCTCAATTTTTTCAATCTCTTTCCTTACATTATTTATTTCTTCTATCATGTTAAAATTTTAGCTTTCAAAAATAAGTATTAAAAAAATAAACTTTAAAATTATATGTTAAGCACTAATTAATAAAAGATTTTAAAATTATATTAATAATATATAAGGATGTGTTTTTAGGGGATAACTAATTTCGTTTTCATAGTGTATTTCGTTGTTTGTTTTTAATCAACAGAGTTCACACATAAATAGATAATGATTATCAATCGAAAAACTATTTAATACACAATGTGTAAAAGTAAATCAACATCACAATGTTTAATAGTTATAAAAAAAAATAATGTTAAATATCTGTTTAAAAGTGTCGACATATTAAAAGTTATCATTTGTTTAATTAATTACTGGCTGCGAGTTTAGTTAAACACCGTGGTTACTCACAATAAATACACACATAAACTAATAGCAATAATACTCACTTAAAACTTTCTATATCAACAAGGTTGTTATCTAAATCCCAATCCGCCTTTACATGAAAGGTTGTTGACAAAAAAACTATCCTTTCAGGCTGTTGTCCTGTAATAATATCACCACCATCCCAAATTCCGTTTTTATTAGTATCAAAAACTATTTTAAGACGGTAAACACCAGGTAAAATTTCTTTTAATCTTATCACTCCTTCAGACGATGATATTATTTCCTTATAAACTGCATTTTTTTCAGACAGTAACGATATAATTAGCGGTAATTTTTTCGGGTTAATTAAGTTAAGCCCTATGGTACCAAAATCTTCTGGTTTTTTAGCAATAAGGTATGTAACATTTTTTGGTGAAGGTGTCTGAAAAATATCGATAAATGCCCCATGCCCCAAACCAAGTATATAGGTACCGGAGGATAGTTTTTTATCTGGAATAATAAAAAACGTAAAACTATCATGTGTAATTAGTTTAAAAGAAACTTGTAGGGAATCTTGTTTTATGGTAATAGAATCTTTTTTTACCATTACTGCCGGGTTTGATAAATATATACATATAGTATCTTCTTTTTGAGCTATACTAACCACCTGCTGGGGGAAACTATTTTCAATATTGTTAAATGAGGGTATACTAATGGTTTTATTAGGATATTTTACCTCAATAGAATCTGAAAATATTGTAGTGGAAGAGAACAAAAAAAGAGTATCAAAATCCGCACGGTTAGCCCATCTATAAAGGTATTTTGATTTTATTAATGGGACATAGGTGTTTTTATAAAAAACCAAACCACACGCACCTTTCCCAATATAGACAGTATCTATAATCGAATTGGCGGCATACAGTGGTTTAGTAAATGCAAAAAGACTCATCTTCCTACTGCTATCAATAACTTCAAGAGCAGTATTTGAGAAGGCAAATAATTCGCCTTTGTCAGCCACGCCATTACTGTTTTCATCTTTAAAACCGGCAATATAGTAGTGTCCCGGCTTAACGTGGTTTATTTTAAAAACCCCATCGGCAATAGATTTTGTATAAAAAAGAGGCCTTTCCTTTTCAACACACGAATCGCAAAGTTTGTTATATAAACCAATGGTAAAATCAGCAATCGGCTGCTTAGTAAAAGAATTGGTTATCATTCCACCCACAAAAAGGGTATCAATAAAACTTCCCGTTGAAAAGGCGTAATTATATTCAATGGTCTTATTTGATTCATTTAAGTCAGCAATGGAACTACCAAAATTGATAGTATAAGTGGTATTTGCTAAAAGGGTTTCACTTTTATCTAAGGAAATATGAACACACTTTCCCGATACGCTAATGCTTGGCTTCTTCTTAAGCGGTGGAGATATAGATATATTTTTCTCCGATTCAGATATTGAAATGTACTCATTAAAACAGATTTCTATGTGTTTTGGAGAGAAATAAACACTGCCATTTGGAGGAGTTTCTTTTTGAACCGTTGGAGCAAGTTTGTCCACAGGCCCTCCAGTTGGCGCAACAATATTTGCACAAGAATATAACAATAAAAACGAGGATAAAATAAATAATAGGCATATTGATTGTTTATTTATCTGCATGTTTTACAATATATAGAACACTTGAATAGTTTCTTTTTTTGCGCGCTTTCCAATTTGAAATTTGCCCGATAATCATTGCTCTTAAAAATCGGAATCGAGATTTTTTATGTATTTCACTTCTCCAGGAAATATAATATGAATCGAAGATCATAGGCAACCTTTCTACTATTTCCAATCCATTTCTTTCAAGTAACATCTCAATTGATTTGTGATTAAAGTGGTAAAGGTGTCTTGGCACATCGTAGCCGTCCCAAAACGAGTTATAGTATTTGGCATCATAGCTATCGGAGTTTGGAACAGCAACAAATATAAGACCATCAGGTTTCAATACTCGGGTCATATCCTTTAGCCACTCCTGAGGGTTATGAAAGTGCTCAAGTACATGCCATAGCGTGATTGCCGAAAAGGTATTGTCAGGAAAATTTTTTATAGCCTCCTCCTTGTGCACGGTGATGCCAAAATGGTCTTTTGCATGTTTCCTTGCCTCCTCCGAAACATCTAAACCCTCCACTATCCAGCCTCCATTTTGGGCAGTGTTCAAAAAGTAACCCAAGCCACAACCAATGTCCAAAAGGATATCTTTTTTGTTTAGTCGTTTATTTATTTTATTTATTTTATTTTTCTGACTAATGAAACGAATGATATTATAAAGCACATAGATAGCTCCACTTTTTGTGTTGGCGTGGGAAATATAATTATTGGTTTGGTAGTATGCGGAAATATGTTCCCTATCGGGCCTTGGGTTTGTGAAAAGCAGAGTACAGTTGATGCAACGTTCCAAGGTAAACACATGTTGGGTTGCTACAAAATCTTTGCAGGTTCTTTCTCTTATAAAATACTTTCCGCCACAAACCGGACATCTGGATAAAAATTCATTCATTTCGACACAAAAGTAATAAATTCTATCGCCCGAATTGCACCAATAGAATAGAGATATCCGAAGGAGACACCCCACTGATTCTGGAGGCTTGTCCAATTGTGGCGGGTTTAATCTTTGTGAGTTTTTCCCGGGCTTCTGCAGATAGGGAGGTTAGTTTGTGAAAATCAACGTCTGTTGATATACGAACATTTTCAAGACGATTAATCTTATCAGCAAGATCTTTTTCTCTTGTTATATACCCATCATATTTAACTAAAATTTCAGCACTAAGAAGCTCCTCTCGGTTGTATATAGCCAGTTCTTTTGCGATAAAGTCAACTTTTTGAATCAGGTAATCTAAGTTTATCCTGGGTCTTAAAAGCAACGAAGACAATTTTACCTGTTGGTTAATAGAAGAACTATCTACATCTGACAGCACAGGATTAGCCGCATTTGGAGTTATCCCAGTTTTGTGAAGATACCGGATAATAGATTTAATATTTGCTTCTTTACTTTCTACTTTGACAAGCCGGCTGTTATCTGCTAGGCCAATTTTGTAAGCTAGTTTTGTAAGCCTAATGTCCGCATTATCTTGGCGGAGTAAAATTCTGTATTCCGCCCGTGATGTAAACATCCTATAGGGTTCTTCTGTGCCCTTGTTGATTAAATCATCAATCAAAACACCTATGTAAGCCTCGGACCGTTTAAGAATGAATGGTTTTTGTTCTCGTAGCTTAAGATGAGCGTTAATTCCAGCCATTAACCCCTGACAAGCGGCTTCTTCATATCCTGTCGTTCCATTAATTTGGCCTGCAAAATATAAATTCTCAAACATGTGGGTTTCAAGGGTATTCTTTAATTGCGTTGGTGGGAAGTAATCATATTCTATGGCATAACCAGGCCTGAACATTTTTGCATTCTCAAACCCGGGAATTAGGCTTAGTGCTTTCATTTGTATATGGTCAGGAAGAGAGGTGGAGAAACCGTTCAGATATGTTTCACAAGTTGACCAACCTTCAGGTTCTACAAAAATTTGGTGTCGATCTCTTTCGGCAAAGCGGTTTATTTTGTCTTCTATGGAGGGGCAATACCTCGGACCCAAACCACGTATTCGACCTGAGTACATAGGAGATTCATCGAAACCTGTTCTTAGCACTGCATGTACTTTTTCATTTGTGTATGTTATCCAGCAAGATAGCTGGTTTTTAGGTAGTTGTGTTTTTTTGAAAGAAAAACCGGAAGGGATCTCATCTCCTTTTTGTTCTTCCATTTTAGTATAATCTATGCTTCTTCCATCAATTCTTGGTGGAGTTCCCGTTTTCATTCGCCCCGATTGAAACCCCAATGAAACAAGCTGTTCTGTAATACCCGATGAGGCCGGATCCCCCATTCTGCCCCCCCCAAATTGCTTTTGGCCTATATGAATAATGCCATTTAGGAACGTTCCATTGGTTAGCACAATTGCCTTCGACTTAAAGGTTATTCCTAGACCTGTGATAACCCCAGCTATTATACCTTTTTCTATAATTATCTGTTTGACGGAATCCTGCCAAAAATCAATATTTGAACATCCTTCTAGGTATCCTCTCCATAGTGCAGAAAACAACGATCGATCGTTTTGGCTTCTTGGACTCCACATTGCCGCGCCTTTTGACCGATTGAGCATTCGAAACTGTACCATGCTTTGATCTGAGACTATTCCAGACAAGCCACCAATTGCATCTATTTCTCTAATTATTTGGCCCTTAGCTATTCCACCCATAGCTGGATTACATGACATTTGCGCTATTTTGCCCATATCCATTGTAATTAGCAACACCCTAGAGCCTAGCGTTGCCGCAGCATGAGCCGCTTCGCAACCTGCATGTCCTGCACCTACAATTATTATGTCATAAAATTTACACATGTGTCTATGTTTCACGTGAAACACAGCAAAGGTAAGAAATTTTTGTAGGGTTTATCGCAAACAAAAAAGGCGTTCCACGTGGAACGCCTTTTTTGTTTTGGGGTATTATTGTTACTCAGAGTTTAAAAGATAAATCTCTCCGGAATACATTTTTGTGGATCCATTAAGTGTGCCGTATAGTGTGGCCATGTAAAAATATATTCCCTCTGGAAGAATTTTTCCATCTTTTTTCCCGTCCCAACCCTGATTTAGGTCTGTAATTCTAGCCACCTCTTCGCCCCATCTATTATAAACAATCATAAAAGATATTTTAAAGTTAACAAAAGAACAGACCGGTTTGAATATGGTATTTTCGCCAGTGGGCACAAATGCATTTGGGAAAAAGGCAATAATGGGTTGTCGAGCACATGACACGTTAGAGTGGCATGAGTCGGAAAAGCCAAATGCGTTCACCCCATTTTCAAAGACAATGGTGCGATAGCATATCCCATCCTCTCCAACATCATCAGGTAGGTTATTGTCCAAAACAAGGGTGTCTTTTGTTTGTATTAAATCTCCCCAGGTTATATTCCCATCAGAACTAAAACCCCGTTGAAGCATATATGACTCAACTGGGTTTAAAAACCCCATATAAGATGTCCAGATTACTTTAACAGTAGAAACGCCAATGGTCGATGCTTGAATAAATACTGATTTCACAATGTTTGAGCCCAAAACAACAGAGTCGCATAAATCATAGCTGAGCACCCTATAGAAATAGTAGCCGGAATTGCCATCGACCTTTGTATCTGTATAACTTTTTTCGGATGTTAAGTCATTATTTATTGAGTCGATAATTGAAAAATCAATGCCATTAGTTGATCTCAAAATATTAAATTTCTTAATCTCTCCTGTTAGGTCTGGATACCAAGTAAGTTTGATAGAACCATCATCCAATACATCCGCACACCGAACGTAGCAAAACTTAGGGATAGGCTTTGTAGCACTTCGATACCCAAACGTATTTGAGGACGAACTGTAATTTGATCCTGAACTGATTGCTCTTACAAAAAAGGTTAAACTGTCTCCGGGAGTTTGTCCAAAGTGCGTATAGGTTGTTGTTGTTGAATTGGTTTCGCCAACTTTCATAAATACTCCAAAGTTGGTTGCAGCGTAAATTTCATATTTAGAAACTGGCCAGCCGATTCCTCCAAGTGCCCAAGCTCCGTCATATCTATTCCACGAAAGCGAGACAGACTTGTAACATTCGCTTGTAGTAGCGGTAAGAAAAATGGTATGGTGAGGGTCACTAATTGTAGATTCAAGCGTACAGCTATCTACGGTTGCAATGCCATAGCCATAAGATTTAATTTGGGGATTTGCAATGCTAGAACCGACTAAGAAATAACTTGCTGGAGTAAATGACAAATCTGCGAAACCTGCTCCGTCAAAATCTTTAACGGTGTAACCAGCAACGTCCTTAGCATTGACCTTAGACCAGCCGACAACAATTTCACCTGTATAAATGTTTACACTTACAGAATCAATCTTAGCGCTTATAGGTGTTTTATTTACTGAAATTGTGTCAGAATATATGGGAGTGCTAAAATCACAATCATAATCCACTCGGATGAAATATTGGCCACTAACCTTAAAGCTTAGCGCATTAGTGTGAATATATTGGTTGGTTGGGTAAAAAGTAATCACATCAATAATCGTCCAAGAAAGAGAGCTATTTTCTCTCCCGTATATATAATATCCAGAAAAAGAGCCACACGGATCTGGAGGAATATTCCAGGATAAAGTAATATTGTTGTCAAACTTACCTGGACATGCACGAATCATTTTGATTGGACCGCTCACCGCAATGCTATTTAACTGGCATAAGATGAGCAAAAAACCACCAAATGTGCTAAAAACCAGCTTATTGTAGTCCGCAAATAATTTCATAAAAATTTTCAACATCTAAATGCTTGTTTGCCAGATAGATAAGATTTTCTGAATCAACATCCTTTATTATTTTGAAAAGACCTAAATAGTACTCCTTCTTCAAATTGTGGTCTATAAGTATTTTAGTTTTTTCGGACTGCAAAAATGCTCCATCTAAACCTCTTAAGAACGCTCCTAGAAAATAATTTTTTGCAATCTCAAGCTCTTTTTTGGGTATTGGTTCTTGTTTTAGCCGTTCAATTTCATTGTATATTTCATTAACGGCAGATGTACGTGAATCATTGTTTACATCCGTAGCAACATAGAAAACACCATCGCCTCGAAAGGATTCAAGCGATGAAAATATTCCATAAGTCAGACCCTTTTCTTCACGAATATTCTTCATTAATCTGGAGCCAAAATATCCTCCCAAAATTAAATTTAGTAATTGCATGGGCCTATAGTCCTCATGTGTGCGATCAAACATTCTTTTACCGATACGAATAGAAGATTGTATCGATTCGCTATGGGGGATAAAGTGTTTTTTTCTTGAATCAGGATTTAAATAAAAATAAGGCAGTTTTTTTTGCGCCCTTTCGTTTCTAAAATATAGTTGATTAAAATATCTGCGAATTTCTTCGGTTATTTTGCCTGAACAAATTATCTTTAACCCGACAGCCGAGTAATTTTCCTCAAAGAATGTCTGGATCTCTTTTCTATGTAGATTAAGGTAATCTTCCGGATTTGCACTACGTCCATAGGGGTGATTTGCTCCAAAAAGAGCCGAATGAAAGGCTCTCTTGCATAAGTAATCGGTCTTCTTTTGATTTATTCTTAGCCGACTAGCCTGTGTATTTGTATATGTATACAACTCCTTTTCGGGAATTGAGGCTTCGTTAATTACCTCACTAATTAATTCTAAGCATTTGATAACGTGTTTATTAAGACTATATAATGAAATGACAGCATCATCCGCAGAGCAACTGTTTTGGACGAAGGCTCCCAAAGAGTCTAACTTATCAGAAAGTTCTAGAGCACTATGTTTCATGGTGCCTTCCATTAAAAGGCTATTAGTGGCTGTAGCTAAACAGGTTTTATCCTGTCTTTTACTTCCAGCGTCAAATATGAAGTCAATTTTAATAACGTCTTCATTGCCTCCGTTTATAAAATAGCAGGGAACACCACTACGGGTTGTAGAAATATCAGCAGGTAAAAAAGCAAACTCTGTGATGCTGCCGAATTCTGGGGCTATTTTTCTATTTAGAGTCATGCCTTTTCAGTAAGATAATTTAAGGTTGAACAATTGGTTTCGTCTAAAAAATCAATAGCAGTTTGTTTAATATCGGCCGATGAAACATTTTGATATAAATCTAATTCTTCGTTTACAAGATTAGTATTTCCTAAAAAAGTTGCATAACAAAGAGCCATTCCTTTGTTTAAAATACCCATCTCACCAAAAACAATGGTAGATTCCACTTTTGTTTTTACCTTATTTAACTCATTTTCCGAAACAAGTTCACTCATTAATTTGTTCAACTCCCTTCGAATACCCATTTTTGCATTTTTGGATGATACGCCCTGATTTACTTTTCCTTCAATTACAATTAATCCAGGATCGACATCTCCGGTTATATAAGCCCCAATTTCGCTAAATAACTTTTGTTCTTTTACAAGAGAATTTAGTAAACGGGAAGAGCGGCCACGCGAAAGAATATCGGTTAAAAGGTCAGCTGCATAATACTCTGAATCCCGTCTGCCCGGGCTATGAAATGCCATGTAAAGGGCATCGGCCGGAACCTTTGATGATGATACCGTTTTTTTTCTTTCTTTTTCTTGAGCAGGCTCGGCCGGTAATTCAATTAGTTTTACAGGTTGCGGAGGAATGGGGCCAAACCATTTTTCCGATAGTTTTTTAACACGCTCCAGAGTAATATTACCTGCTACACACATAATTGCGTTGTTTGGACAATAGTGGTTTTTAAAGAAAGCTTTTACATCATTTAATGTTGCATTTTCTATGTGCGCTATTTCTTTCCCAATTGTTGGCCATCTATATGGATGAACTTTATATGCAAGAGGTCTAAGCTTTAGCCATACATCTCCGTATGGTTGATTCAGGTAGCGTTGTTTAAACTCTTCAATCACTACGCTTCTTTGTATCTCTAAAGAGTCATTGCTAAAGGCTAAACTCAACATTCGGTCAGACTCAAGCCAAAAACCCGTCTCAATATTTTGAGCTGGAAGAGTGAGATAGTAATTGGTAATATCGTTATTGGTAAACGCATTGTTTTCACCGCCTGCAAGCTGTAGAGGCCTGTCATATTCGGGAATATTTATCGACCCCCCAAACATAAGGTGTTCAAACAAGTGGGCAAATCCGGTTTTGTTAGGAGCCTCATTTCGGGCTCCCACTTTATATAGAATATTCATTACTACTAAAGGTGTGCTTTCGTCCCGATGGTGAATAACCTTCAGCCCATTGTTCAGCGTAAACTCGGAAAAGTGAATCATAAACCAGTTCAAAAGTACTCAAAAAAATACGGTTTAAATAATCTTAAAATCCTCTGAACAAACGAATCAGAAAATAAAGAGGGCTAAAGCGATAAAGAAGTTACCTTTGTTGAGGATTAAAAAACGAAAGTATGCGGAGAAAAAATTTTTCATCAGGCAAAAGTGAGAGCAAAGAACGCGGGGGTGCAAATGGCGAAAAACCACGAAGAAGAATGCCTTCAGACAGAAAAACCTCAGGTGAAAAAGCAAGTGGTGGTGGAGAAGATAAAAAAAGAAGATTGGGCAGAGGCGGTCATAAGAGAAAAACTGCTTTGAGCGAAGAAGGTTTTGAGCGAAAGAATTCAACCTCACGAGGTAGAAAAACAGGGGAAGAAAGCCCCTCTTTTAATGGTGCAAGGAAAAGAACTAATAGCAGGGACCTTCATAGGCGTTCAGACTCAGAAAAATACAATCACAACTTGCGCGCTAAGCGTGTTGACTGGCAGGAGACAGGAGGGGAGCGATCAAAACACGAGTATAAAAGCGGGGGAGACCGATTTTCGCGGGGGAGAAACAATAGATTTGACAGGCCGACATTTGAAGGGAGGCGAAAAAGCCCCGAGGCCGACAGAAATAAGCCAAACTCAGAAGAAACGGGAAAATACAGTCGCAAAGCAACAGGATATCGTTATTCAGATAACAAAAGGCCTAATAACGACAACCGAGCTAAAACAAAGAGAGAAAAGTCGGCTGGCAAAGGTCGGTCTTCTGATACAAAAAGGGGATTTACTGGAGCAGGAAGGGGAGAAGATTTGGCGGATGGAAAGAGTTGGTCGGGCGAAAACAAATACCGGAAACCGCTGGGTGATAATTTTCGGAAAGGACTCCGAACAACCCTTAAAAAGACCGAGCGAAAGGAGATGGATTTAGGAGATGGAATAAGACTTAACAAGTACATTGCCAATTCGGGCATTTCATCGAGACGGGATGCAGACAAGTTTATAAAAACAGGAGTAGTTACCGTAAACGGAAGGGTAATTACAGAAATGGGTCACCGTGTTACGGAAGGAGATATAGTGAAGTTTGGAGACCGTACTATAAAACCCGAAAAACCAGTATATGTGGTACTGAACAAGCCTAAAGATTTTATCACCACCACAGATGACCCACGAGGAAGAAATATTGTAACCAACTTGATAAAAGTTAAAGAGCGGATTTTTCCAGTAGGTCGTTTGGATCGAAATACAACGGGAGTTTTAATTTTAACCAATGATGGAGACTTGGGCGAAAGGCTTATGCACCCCAGATTTAATATTACCAAAATATACTTAGTTGTTTTAGATAAAAATTTAAAACCGGAACATGTGCAGCAACTCAAAGAGGGGGTTGAGCTTGAGGATGGAATAATTGCATTTGATGATGTAGCCTATGTGGCTGACGACAAAAAAACAATTGGCGTTCAGATTCACAGCGGTAGAAATCGAATTATTCACCGAACATTTGAGCAGTTAGGTTATAAAGTAGATAAGCTGGATCGCACAAGCTATGCAGGTATTACCAAAAAAGACCTGAAACGGGGAGACTGGCGTTATCTTACTCCGCTAGAGCTGATAGAACTGAAAAAGTTGACAAAACTAAAAGGGAAGTATTAGTTAAAAAGTACTCAAAACGCTACTGTAAAACGCTTCGTATTTTGGTAAAACGGTTTCTATACTAAACTTACGTGCCTGAGATAGGGCGTTGCTCTTAAAACGCTTTAAAGTTTCAGCATCCTCTAAAATGAGGAATGCATCATTGGCCATTTTTTCAATGTCTCCAACATTGCTCATAAAGCCTGTTATTCCATCAACCATCAGTTCGGGAATGCCCCCTGTATTGGATGAAATAACGGGAAGCTCACAAGCCATAGCTTCAAGTGCGGCCAAGCCAAAGCTTTCGTGTTCGGATGGCAAAATAAAGAGGTCGCATATTGAAAGAATTTCTTCAACTGCCTCCTGTTTGCCAAGAAAAGTGATGAGTGGGGCAATATTCAGCTCCCGGCAAAGCATTTCGATATTGATTCGTTCCGGACCATCGCCAATTAATAACAGGCGCGAAGGGGTTTTCTCATTAATTTTTTGAAATACCCGTACCACATCTCCTACTCGTTTTACCTTGCGAAAGTTTGAGGTGTGAATTATCATCTTTTCACCATTTGGGGCTATAACTTTACGAAAGTGATCTTTTGGTTTTTTGCTAAAGCGGGAAAAGTCGACAAAATTTGGGATTACTTTTATCTCTTTCTTCACATCAAAAAGAGTTAATGTTTCTCTTTTTAGTGATTCGGAAACAGTAGTCACCCCATCGCTTTCGTTAATAGAATAAGAAATAACGGGAGTATAGGTTTTGTCTCTTCCCACTAAAGTAATATCCGTTCCATGCAGGGTGGTAATAACCGGAATCCGGATGCCTTCAGAGGCGAGAATATGCTTGGCAAAAACAGCTGCCGAAGCGTGTGGAATGGCATAATGAACATGAAGAATATCGAGTTTTTCAAACTTAACCACATCCACTAGGCGGCTAGCCAAAGAGGTTTCGTATGGAGGATAATCAAAAAGCGGATAGGTAGAGACATTTACCTCATGATAGAACAGGTTTTCGTTAAAAAAATCTAACCTTGCCGGTTGACTGTAAGTAATAAAATGTACCTTATGACCGCGGGAGGCCAAAGCTTTTCCAAGCTCGGTTGCTACTACCCCGCTTCCCCCGAAGGTGGGGTAGCAAACTATTCCAATATTCATTTCAGGAGCAAAGGTAAAACAAAACCGATAGAACTTCGGTGTACGGTGAAGGAAGAACAACTGAAAGCACGATTACCATTAAGGGTTAATAATTTGGTAAATTAGGTCTTGAATGTCGGTACGCAAATTCATTTGAATGATTTTGTTGTTCTCGGCACTTGGGTTTACCCGATTACTTAAAAAAACAAAAATAATTCCACTTTGTGGATCGGCCCAGGTACAGGTGCCGGTAAATCCGGTATGTCCAAATGTGGCAGGAGAAACCCGTTTGCTGCATGGACTAGCCTTTTGTAAACTAGTTTCCGGCTTATCAAATCCCAGTCCTCTACGACTTATTTTAGAACTTTTTACTGTGAATTCATCTACGCTACTCGGCTTAAGAAAACGAACTCCTCCGTATTCGCCTTTATTAAGCAACATTTGCATAATAACCGTTACATCGTTTGCATTGCTGAAAACACCAGCATGGCCGGCCACCCCACCCATTAATGCAGCTCCGGGGTCGTGAACGTATCCCTGCAATAGTTGTTTTCTGAAGAGGCTATCGGACTCGGTAGGAGCAATAAATTCTACAGGAAATCGCTCAAGGGGTTTGTATCCAATAGTTGCCAAACCGAGGGGTCTGTAAAAAACCGAATCAACAAAAACATCCAAAGTAACTCTGGTTATGTTCTCAATAGCTTTTTTGAGAAGAATCATATTGAGGTCTGAGTAAACATATCCCTGTTCTTTTTTTATATCACACGAAAGGATCTCGTCCCAAATTACTTCCTGATAATCTTTGTGCAGCCAAAGGTTTTTGGCAACGGGAATGCAGAAAAAACTATCCTGCGTTTCACAGTAAAGCAAAGGATTTAAATATCCATTAACGAGTGTTTTTTTGTAAAAAGGAATAAAAGCCGGAAGACCTGATTCATGGAGAAGCAATTGCCTTATGGTAATATTTCTTTTATTGGTTTCGCGTAATTCGGGAACGTAATGCCCCACTCTTCTATCAAGATCCAGCAACTGTTTTTCATGCAGCTTCATTGCCGCTAAAGTAGTAGATAAAATTTTGGTAAGCGAAGCCACATCGTACAAATGATATCCTTTTACCGGAATAGTTTTGTCGTAGGTTTGATATCCAAACGCCTTGTGGTAAATGACCTGACCGTTTTTGGATACCAGCAGTTGGCATCCTGGTATGGCACCCGCATTAATTGCTCTGTTTACAAGTGTGTCTAAACTTGACAGAGCTTTGGAATCATAACCCAGTTGATCCGGTAAAACATAAGTAAGTCGGTTAAGAAGGTTACCTGTATTGGACGAATTAATTGTGTATTCTCCTACGCCAACCGGAAGTTTTCCGGATGCAGTTCGGGCACCGAATAAAATTTGTGCTGCAATTTCATTGTTCCATGGTAAATCTTCATAAGAAATAATCAGCGATTTAATATTGGGTATGAATTGCATACTATATGGATTTCCGTTATTTACCAGAATAATTTTTTTATACAGGTTGAGTTTGTTTATAAAACGAATTTCCTGATCGGACAAGCCAAAATTTTTATTTACAAACCGACTTGTATTGTGCAATGAAACAATGACTAAATCATAAGTTTTCAAAGACTCAAAAAGATTTTCATACATGTTCTGCGGGTCGTTTTTATCAATAAAAAACCGATCCATACGAGCATAGCTAAGAGCCACTTCTTCAAAAGTGCGGTATTCGTTCGATCCCACGCCCACCAGTGCAATTTTTCGTTTTTCAATATCTTTAACTGGAATAAGCCCGTCTTGGTTTTTAGCAATAACTACGGACTTTTCTATTACACTTCGAATTAACAAATTGGTAGAGCAGCAGTTTAAATCTTCTACGAGGTGTTCTATATCAACAGGAGTTGGTTTATCCAGTCCGACCCATTGTTTACACAGTAACACTTTTTTGATGCTTGCATATACAGCTTGCCTGTCGAGCCAGCCGCTATCCATAGCTTCTTTTATTTTTAAAATACTTAGCGGCACTTGTTCGGGAAACAAAAGCATATCGTTTCCCGCCTGTAGTGCTTTGATATTAATATCCCAAGGGGTGTTGAATTTACTAACTCCCTGCATATTGAGTGCATCTGTAAGCACAAGCCCTTGAAACCCCATGCGTTTTTTAAGCAGGGTGTCCACCACCACAGGCGAAATAGACGAAGCAAGATTTGGAGTGGAGTCGAGAGAAGGAATAAAAAGATGTGCATTCATTACACTCATTACCCCATTTTTAAACAGCTCCCGAAACGGATAGAGTTCAAGCGTATCGAGTTGTTCAAGGGTCTTTTTAATAATGGGTAAACTATAGTGAGAGTCGCTGTCTGTGTCCCCATGTCCCGGAAAATGTTTGGCACAAGCCATTACCTGCTCACTTTGTATGCCGCGTGAATATGCCACTCCCATTCTGGCAACTTTATACTTGTCTTCACCAAAAGACCTATCGTTAATTACCGGATTGCGGGGATTGTTATTTACATCTACCACAGGTGCAAAATTCAGATGAATACCCATTCTGCGGCATTGCTTGCCAATTTCTTTGCCCATTAAAAAAACAAGTGTATCTTCATTGGCCGAACCCAAAACCATTTGCCTTGGGAACGTAGGTGTGCTGTCAAGCCGCATGGATAGTCCCCATTCCCCGTCAATGCCAATGAGTAAGGGCACCTTTGCCAAAGACTGGTAGTAGTTGGTAAGAAGAGCCTGCCTAACCGGGCCTCCTTTAAAAAAAATTAGCCCACCAATCTTAAGTTCTTGTACCAAACAACTAATTTCTTTAATGTGAGCAGAGTCTTTGCTTGACCAGGCCGCGATCATAAAAAGTTGGGCTATGCGCTCCTCTTCCGTAAGAGAGTTGAATACCGAATCTACCCAAACATTTGATGTTGCCCAAAAAGGGGAAATGGCTAAATTATCCTGGGCAAAAGACAATAACCGGCAGCTAAGGGAAAGAAGAAAGAAGAGAAGAACTTTGTATTTCATGTAGTGCGCAAAAGTGGGGAATAAATCTGTATTTTTGTTTCGCGAATATTAACACTTAAAGCGATAATTGTTGATAGCTGCAAAAGCAATTCCAGAAATTATAGTTTTCATGTCAGACATTATTCGATTGTTGCCCGAACATGTAGCAAATCAAATTGCTGCCGGAGAAGTTGTGCAAAGGCCGGCTTCGGTAGTTAAAGAATTGCTTGATAACAGCATTGATTCCGGTGCCACCAAAGTAGATTTGTTTTTTAAGGAAGCCGGGAAGTTGCTAATTCAGGTGATTGACAATGGAAAAGGAATGAGCCCCACGGATGCACGCATGTGCTGGGAACGACATGCTACATCAAAAATAAAACAAGTGGACGATTTGTTTAAGTTACGCACCATGGGTTTTAGGGGAGAGGCACTGGCGTCTATTGCTGCGGTAGCTCAGGTAGAGTTAAAGACTAAAAGAGAAGAGGACGAGCTGGGAACACAAATTGGGATAGAAGCTTCTGAAGTAAAACGGCAAGAATATGTTGCTTGCCCCAAGGGAACATCTATTCTTGTAAAAAATCTATTCTATAATGTTCCTGCCAGACGAAATTTTCTCAAATCAAATCCGGTTGAAACCAGACATATTTTAAATGAGAGTATTCGTATTGCACTTGCAAATCCACAAATTCATCTTACGGTACAGCATAGTGATACCAGGGTATATGACCTGCCGGCAACAGGATTAAAGGGAAGAATTGTGCAGTTGTTTGAAGGGCGTAAACCCGAAGATCTTATAACCTTTGAGGAGGAGACTTCCATGATAAAGGTTTCGGGTTTTGTAGGCACTCCAACTTCTGCCAAAAAAACAAGAGATGAACAATTTTTTTTTGTAAACAGCCGCTTTATAAAAGACCCCTACCTGCACCATGCAATAATGGGCTGTTATGAGCAGTTAATTGAAAAGGAACAATTTCCGTTTTATCTTGTAAATATTGAAATAGACCCCAGGGAAATAGATGTGAATATTCATCCAACCAAAACCGAAATTAAATTTCAGGATGAGCGCTCTGTTTATCTTGTTTTAAAAACCGTAATTAAAAAAGCACTGGGCGATTTCTTTACCGTTCCTATGTATGAGTCAAGTGCAATAAGTAGTTTTTTGCCTCCTGCACCCCTGCCGGAGGGGTATGTTCCCAAAGCACCCGAACCCAAAAAGCAGGCAACGCTCAATCCGCTTTTTGTTCAATCATCCACTTATAAAAGGGATACCACCAAAGGTTGGGAAAAAATGTTTGAAACCCGTTCAGCAGAACAGAATGTGCTATCGGCAATATATCCCAAAGAAGAAAAAATTGCCAGAGAAGAACTGGGGTCTGCCCCCCTGTTGCAATTAAATGCAAAATATATTTTTGCTACCACTATCAATGGAGTTCTTATCATAAATCAACAGGCTGCACACGAGCGGATATTGTTTGAAAAATACCTTGCCGCAGCCGAGTACAACCCTATTGCAAGTCAGCAAAAGCTTTTTCCACGGGTAATAGAGTTAAGTAAAACCGATTTTGAACTGGCAGGCGAATTAATTCCAGAGCTTCGTTTAATGGGGTTTGATGTAACGGAATTTGGTCAACACAACCTGATTGTTCATGGCATGCCCGCGGACATGTCGCAGCATAATGAAGAGCAGCTTATTTTGGATATATTGGCCGATTATAGGCAAAGCGCATTGGAGGGTGATGAAAAAAGAAAAGAAAATCTGGCATTGTTATTATCAAAAAGGGCTGGAATTAAAAATGGAACCAAACTCGAGGAACATGATATGAGGCAACTGGCCGAGCAATTGTTTTACTGCGACCAGCCAACCTTTACCCCCGGTGGCAAAAGAACATATATTAAATTATTGGCCGACCAAATTGAAACATTATTTAAATAGAAACAGATGAACAGTTATCGCCCCGGAGGCTTTCAGATTTTACCACCAGTTGTAAAAAATATATTAATTGTAAACGGATTATTTTTTCTTGCCGTAGTGGTTTTGGAAGAGAAGTTCAGGATTGACCTAACCGATAAGCTTGGGTTGTATTTTTACAAATCGCCTAAATTTAAGCCGCTACAACTTTTTTCACACTTGTTTATGCATGGCAGTATTATGCACCTTTTTTCAAATATGTTTGCGCTGTGGATGTTTGGCAGCATGATGGAGAATGTGTGGGGAAGCAAGCGTTTTTTTGTTTACTACCTTGTTACGGGTATTGGTGCTGCGGTTCTTCATATGGCTGTTTTGGCTTATACCTATTATGATATTACTTCAGGTGTTGATCAGGCAGCGCTTAACGAAATTTTAGTTGGGGGTGGAGATTTACTGGCGCAGCATATGAACTATGCCAACCCAAGTTATGCAGCAATAAACAATTTACTCAACACTCCAACCGTTGGTGCATCGGGAGCTGTGTTTGGGGTGCTGCTGGCCTATGGTATGTATTTTCCTAATGCGGTGGTGTATGTTTATTTTGCCATACCCCTAAAAGCAAAATACTTTGTAGCTATATATGGGTTGTTTGAACTGTATGCCGGTTTTGCAAATAATCCGGGAGATAATGTGGCGCATTTTGCCCATCTTGGCGGAATGTTGTTTGGCTTTTTTCTTATTCGTTACTGGCAAAACAAAAGTCGCAGGTATTTTTAAACATGGGACTCAAAAGCGATTTCAGGTATAGAATCTTTCATCAGGCTTCGCCATTGCAGGTGCTTATTCTGATTAATGTTGGGGTGTTTATTTTGTTTGGCTTTTTTCATGTTTTGTTTTGGTTGTCAAAAACCAACTACTTTGTTTTGGCCGAAATAAAAAGCTGGTTTGATTTGGCCTTAGAGCCGAAGCAATTACTGAGACAGCCGTGGTCAATCATTACTTATGCCTTTATGCATGACGATTTCATGCACATATTTTTTAATATGTTGGTGTTATTTTGGTTTGGAAGCATCTTTTCTGACTTTAGCAGAAACACTAATCGGCTCTGGCTTTTTTATTTTTCAGGAGCCCTAGGCGGAGCGCTATTGGCTCTGGCTGCGTATAATTTTGTTCCGGCCGTTCATCAGGCCATTTCAGCCCCATATCTTTTAGGGGCCTCGGCAGCCGTAATGTGCATTGTGGTTGGCCTTGCCACACTTGTGCCCGAGTACAAGGTGATGTTGCTGTTTTTGGGCTCGGTTAAAATAAAATATCTTGCAACAGCCTATGTGTTAATTGACTTTTTGTCAATGCCCGCAGGGAATGCCGGAGGAAAAATTTCACACCTTGGCGGTGCAGTTATGGGGTTTATTTTAATGTGGCAGATTAAGCAGGGACGTGAGATAAGTATTAAAAAGTTAAAAATTTTGAATAGTTTTGGTTGGTTTTTCGGGCAAAAGAGAACATTAAAAGTAGTTCATAAGTCAGAGAAGAAGAAAAGGCGGGAAGGGCCTACACAGGAGCAGGTAGATGCAATTTTGGATAAAATATCCCAATCGGGGTATGAGAGTTTGACATCAAATGAAAAGGAAATTTTGTTTAACGCCAGTAAGATAGAATAATGTACATACTAAATAGAATATTTTTCCCGCTAAATATTCTCGGGATACTTGTTTTATTGTGCTCTTATCTCGCTCCCTATGTCAGTCCATCAGAGTATTGGTATTTTTCGTTTGCCGGAATGGCTTATCCTGTTCTGGTGCTTGTGAATGTTTTCTTTTTTCTTTATTGGGGCTTTCAGGTTAGAATGACCTGCCTCTATTCGCTGGTAGCCATGCTTATTGGATATAATCACCTCACCGCCTATTTTCAAACAGATCCTAAAAAAGCAAAAGTAATTACCCGCACTATAAAGGTGATTAGTCTTAATACGCACAATTTTGGCGCACCTGAAAACAAAGCATCAGCCAACAACTCATTAAGTGAAATTTTTAAAGACGATATGCCCGACATTTTATGTTTGCAAGAGTCTTATGAGTCAAACTCGTTTAAAGGATTTATTTTAAAGAAAGAGCTGAAAAAGTATAATATGGCTTATGTAAAAATTGAAGACAACAAGCTATTAGGAAAGGGTCTTCCTATGCTTAGCGTTTTTCCAATTATCGATAAGGGTCTTATTATTTACGATTCTACGTCAGCCAATTTTAGTGCGTTTATAGATATTGTCATCAACAAGAAAGACACCGTTAGGGTTATTAATACCCATTTGCAATCTATTCATTTTGAAAAGTACGACTATCAGTTTGTAAACAACGCGCAAATAGGTGATGATACCGATGTGGTGTCAACAAAAAATATTTTGCGAAAATTAAAAACCGGATTTATAAAACGCTCGGTACAGGTTGATCATTTGGTTGAATTTATAGAGAAAACAAAATATCCGATTATTTTATGCGGAGACTTTAATGACACACCGGTGTCCTATGCATATAATAGATTGGCTGTTGGTATGAAGGATGCATTTAAAGAAAGCGGAAGCGGCATTGGAACCACTTACACCGGTCCGTTCCCTTCTTACCGAATAGATTATATTTTATTCAACGAACACTTTGACGGCTTTAATTTTAAAACCGTTGAGACCAATTTCTCCGATCACAAAATTATTAAAACCCTAATTGACTTGAACTCTCAATAGAGAATCCTATTGGCCGGAATATTTTTTATCAAATTTTTTGTAGAGCAGGAACTGATGATTTTCTGTTAAAGAAATCTCAATACCATTTATAAAAACACTCTCGATTTTACTTTCAGCCATATTTAATAAATCACCCGAACAGATTAACAGCGTAGCTAAACGCCCTTTTTGCAGTGACCCTATTAATGAGTCGACCCCCAAGATGATAGCTGGGTTATAGGTAATCATCATGAGCGCATTTTCTTTAGTTAGTCCATAAGCTGCTGCTGTTCCTGCATTAAACGGAAGGTTTCTGACCTCCCACGACCCGCGGTTGGAAATACAACAAACTATGCCTGCTTTTGCCAAGGATGCGGCTTCGGTAAATGGTTCGTTTATTTCGGACTGTCCGGTTGCGGGTAAACGGTGAATAGTTTGCAATACTACTGCTACCTTGTTTTCTTTAAGGAAGGGAATAAGCGATATGGCGTTTTTTGCACCTACCCAAACCACCGAAACGCCCAACGACTTAAAAAACAACACAGCATCTATAATAGAAGATTCGAGGGTTGCCGAAACAAACACCTTCTGTTTGCCGGTAAAAATGTGGCGTATGGCATCAAACTTACTTTCTCCAGTAAGGTCGTTATCGAAACAGATTTTGGCTTCAGAAAAAAAAGTTTTGAGTTTGTTTAATTGTGCATCATGGTGCTTTTTCGCATCAGCGGCATCCGTCCCGCTCTCCCGTGCATGCGGTAAAAATTCGGGCCAGTTAATATGCAGGCCTATATCGGAACACACCACCCCGTCCTGCCAGTTACTACAAGATGTCGTCATCAAGGAGGAACTTCCACTCAATAGGCCGCCTTGGGGCGTTGGTTGTGTATAGACTACACCATTGCACAAAAGTGTCGGCAAAATGCGTGAATCGCAATTGTAAGCAATTAACGATCGGACATTTGGATTTAGCTCTCCGGTTTCAGCAAAATCGTGTGTAGGTTTGGCGGCATCAATTTCGTTTAAGCCAGCATAATTGCATAAGGCGATTAATCCAGGGTATAGGTGTTTACCGTTCAGTTCTATTACATCTGCTGTTTTTAAAAAAGCAGAGCCAACCACGCCTACGTGAATAATTTTTCCTTCCTGTATAGCCATCATTCCGTTTTCAATAACGGCTCCGTTTCCTAAATGAATAACGGCTCCGGTAAATAAGATGGTTTTGCCGTTGCTTTGAGCAGGTAGCAAATTGGGGAAAACGGTTAATAGACAAAATAATAAACCGGTATGGAATAAATGTTTTAACAAATGCATTTGCGTATTACCTTTGCCACCTCTCAAAAGTAGTATAAACTTATTAAAATAAATCATATGAAAAAGAAAACAATTTTTGCCGTGTTGTTTACGCTTGTTGGGCTTGCCAATGTTTATGCACAATTACAATTACCGCAACCCAGCCCCAAGGCACAGGTGATGCAAACCGTAGGGCTTACCGACATCACCATTGATTACAGCAGCCCGGCAGTTAAGGGTCGCACTATTTGGGGCGACCTTGTTCCCTACGACCAATTGTGGCGTGCCGGAGCCAACTCGGCTACCAAAATTACCTTTAGCAAAGATGTTACCATTGAAAATGTAGCTGTAGCCAAAGGGAGTTATTCAATATTTATTATTCCTGGCCAAAGCGGATGGACCATTATCATTAATAAAGACGCAAGCGCCTCAACGGATCAATACAAACAGGAAAATGATGTAGTACGTGTTAAAACGTTTCCATCAACTATTCCTAAACGGGAGCGTATGACTTTTTTGTTCAGCAATACCTCCGATGATCAAACCAGCATTGAGCTAGAATGGGAAATGGTAAAAGTTTCATTTGCGGTAAAAGTTGCTACCGAAAAGCAGGCAGAAGAGAATATTAAATCTGCCACTTCGGGCACCTGGAGAATTCATGCCAATGCCGCCCGCTATTATTTCGAAAAGAAAAACCTGAACGATGCCATTATACAAATTGATATGGCTTTGGCTTTAGCTCCAAGCGAGTGGTATGCTATTTGGATTAAAGCGCAAATTCAAGCCGAGCTGAAGGAGTATAAAAACGCTTATGCAAATGCGCTAAAGGCAAAAGCAGAAGGAGATAAAAATCCTCAAGGATTTTTCTATAAAACTCAGGTTGAAAAGGCAATTGCCGAATGGAAACCAAAGGCAGATGCAGAATCGGCAAAAAAGAAAAAATGACGCGACAAAGAACATTGTTAATTGAGCCGCTCCTTGATGGAGCGGCTCAATTTATTACTGAGGAACTGGAAGAGCAACGAATATGCCAACACCAGAATACACCCGATTACGTTCAACCAAAGAAAAGAAACCTTGTCGGCTACAAAAATCTGAATCACCCAAAGCTCCGTGACAATGGCCGCATAAAAAACAGCATTTCCTTTTATCTTTTTAAAATAAAAGGCTACTACAAAAACGCCAAGGATGGTTCCATAGAACAGGGATCCCAATATATTTACAGCCTCTATGAGACTACCCAATTTGGTGGCAAACATAGCCACCCCAATACAAAAAAGCCCCCACAGCAGGGTAAACCACTTTGCCCTGTTGTAATAATGTATTTCTGATTTTTCGGTGGTATGATTTCCTTTGTACAAATCGATTATGGTGGTAGAGGCAAGCGAGTTTAGCGCAGCGGCAATACTTCCCCAGGCCGCCAGAAAAATCATAGCAATGAGCAAACCTATTAATCCTTTGGGCAAATGGTGAACCACAAAGTATAAAAAGATGTAATTGGTATCATTCGTATCGGCAGCCGGGCTAGCTTTTTTAATTACGTTAATAGCTTGTTTCCTGATTTGCTGTGCCTGGCCTTCGGTGTTGTGTAGGGAAAGTTTGTGTGGGGATGTTTCCCGATTGGTATGTAGTGCCTGTATCAATTGTTGTGTATGATGTTGCTTCAGGGTATTTAGTGAGTCATATTGGGAGGATAAGGAAATAAATTCAGAAGCATAGGGAGATGAAAGAACTTTCTCGGTTTGTTTCTGGTTAAAAAATACAGGTGCTTTATAAAACGAATAAAAAGAAAACAACAAGGCCCCTACCAACAAAATTAAAAACTGCATGGGTACTTTTACCAGTCCGTTCATCAATAAACCCAGTCGGCTTTCGTTGATATTTTTAGCAGTTAAGTACCTTCCCACCTGACTTTGATCGGTACCGAAGTAGGAGAGAGCCAGAAAAAAACCACCAATTATTCCGCTCCATATATTGTATTTATCCTTCCACCAGTGTGAGTCGGTTATGTCAATCTTTGTTTCAATTACATTCAGCTTTCCGGTTTTACCCGCCACCTGCATGGCATCCGAAAAACTTACCCCATCAGGTAATAAATATACAATAAGGTAGCCGGCCATAAACATGCCTACAAATACAACAAACAATTGCTGCATTTGAGTATAGGCAACCGCTTTGGCACCACCACTCACGGTGTAAATAATAAGTAATCCGCCCATCACTAAATTGGTGAAGTAAATATTCCAGCCAAGTAAGGAAGAGAGAATAATGGAAGGAGCATAAATGCTGATACCGGTGGAAAGCCCGCGCTGGATAAGGAACAATAGTGAAGTGAGGATTCTGGTTTTTTTATCGAAACGTTGTTCCATAAATTCATAGGCAGTAAACACTTTTAGCTTATGAAACATGGGCACAAAGGTTACACACAGCACCACCATTGCCAGCGGCAGACCAAAGTAGTATTGCACAAAACGCATCCCATCGGTATAGGCCTGACCGGGAGCAGAGAGAAAGGTAATGGCGCTGGCCTGGGTACCCATGATGGAGAGCAGAATTAGAAACCAGCTCATGGAATTGTTACTCTTAAAATAACTGCTCAGGTTTTGCTCGTGCGTGCTTTTATAAATGCCATAAGCAATTACCGAAAGTAGGGTAAGCGACAATACCAGCCAGTCAAGCGTACTCATGAGAAGTATTGGGTAAAAAAGTAAAACAACACAATTTCAAGCAGCAAAAAGCCGATGACCAGTAGGTAGCGATATGTCCATTTTTTATTCATTCTAAATCGGATACAATGATATTTTCGTTGAAAGAAAAAGAAAAGGTTATTTCACTAACTCAAGGGCTTTTTCAAGGAACTCATCGCGCCCTTCAATAACCCCCCTAATTGTTTTATTGACATAAATATCGGGTAAAAACCCCATACCATGCACAGGTATTCCATCGGGCCGGTAAGCCCTGAGCCCTGTAAATTGAACATAGTAACCACCGGGCAAACGAAAACTGTTTACATCTCCATTGGTTCCTGCAGTTGGTTGCCCAACAAAGATAGCGGCCCCCTGAACGGAGGCAATGTATGTTTCTGCCCAGCTAATGGCGCCAGGCCCAATAATGAATATGATCTGAGCGTTTAGAAAAGGTTTTAGTGGCCCAATGTACTTGCGGAAAAGGCGTTTGCTTCTTTGTTCTTTGTTATAATGAATCTTTTCGTGATCGGGATAAATAAATTCCGGCACTTGAAACCAATGGAAGAAGAAGGTATCTTTTTCCCATCTGTTTACAAAATGACGGAAGAAATTGTTGTTGTCATTTGGGTAGCTCCTCATATCGCAAATTATAGCCTTAGCCCTCACCAGCTGGGGCATGATACTGTCAATTTCCCGCATGTCAGCAATATCTATGTTTACATAAAAAACGCTGTCGGATAATTTGCGGCTGCTAATTTTGTTTTTGAACAAGTTGTGATAATCTGTTTCCGCAACGGTGCGCACCAGCCAATGTACAGATGTTGATCCGTCTGTCTGTGACATCTCAAGGAGAATAGAATCGTTGAGACGGCCAGCAAGGGTTTCTGATTTCAAACGCTCATCAAGCCACCCTTTGGTGGCAGCAGAAATATACTGAGCCTTTTCTTCAAAGAACTTGGAAGGGAGTATTCCGTTTATCTTTTTCACTTCACTCCCTCTTTCAGGGGCAAGGGAGCTATCAAGCGTATAAGTAATGATTAGTTTTCCCTCAACCCACTCCCAAGCTATTGGAGGAAAATAGTTTTTGGAATCATCATAAACATATACATGCCCGTCTTTTGCTTTGGCGGTTAATCTTCGCAGAACGCGCAAAAAGTCTTCGGGGTTTTTGGCAGTATAAGATTCTGAAAGGGCAACCCGCAACGCCTCGTTCCAGTCGGTTTTCACAACATCCCAGTACACGTAAAAATGCTGAAAAACATTCCAGCACACTACAACATCGGCTAATGTAAGATAAAGAGGGTTCTTTAAGCGCTGTGCCGAATCGATTTTGTTTTTAAGATTTATAAGACTGTTTTTATCAGCGACAGGAGGAGTACCTTCTTTAGCGTATAAGCAAAGCGGAACCATACAGCTTATATGATGATTGATCCGTTTGTATATGATTTCGTTTGAAGCGGGTTGTAAATCGAAAATGGAACGGGCATTTTTATAAGCATACTCCTTTTGATTACGACTTTTGATTGAAACCCCGAGACTACCCTGATAAGCCGCACTTGAGTCGGTCCTGATTAGGTATTGTTTTTTTATAAAAGGGGTCACAAACATTCCAGAAGGAATTTCACCAGGTTTTTCAGCATCGAAATTGCCACTTACTAACCGCTTCCATGTACCGTCAGCCAGTTTTATTTCAAGGCTCATGTTATCAATAAACATTTCCCCTCGATTACTAAGAAAAAACCCGAAGTACATAAGGTTGGCATCGTTATCAATGGTTCCTGTAATTTCGTATTCCTGCCATTCTGTTGAACGGATAGGGGAACGGTACATATTTTCGAAGAACCCAGAGCTGTATTTACCATTTACTTTTCTGTCAACCCTTACCCAAAGGTGTCCGGTACCCAAAATGGATGAATTCATTTTTACGCGAGCACTGAATCTGAATTCACGTCCCCTGTAGGCCGTTGCGTCTATCCATGATGATATTGGGCCAAATTTGTGGTCGTTTGATTTAACATTCTTCAGTTGTGGTCGGTTGACACGCACACTTCTATATATACCCTCTTGGTCTTCCTCTTCTAACCCTACCCCTTCATGCTGCCAGTAAGTGATCTTATGTTTGCTTGAAGGGCGTGGAATGATGGACGCAGCAATCGAATCCCCAGTTTTGTAAATGACAACAGAAGGCGCTATGGGATTAAAGAGTTCGCGAAGAACAGAGATTAACTCTTCATCGTTAGAAGCATTTTCTACTTTGCTGCCCCCATAAACAGCAAACGCATTCCAGTCGATGGACGCAGCTTCATCGCTGGGGTGAAACCAACGCACATAACCATAGAGGCGCGTAAAAGCTATCAGGTTTTCCACTTTTCGCGATGAAACATTCATTTCCTGCGCGTGCGGTTTCATTACCATCAGCAAAAAGCCGATAACAAACAAGTAGCGATATGTCCATTTTTTGCTTTTCATTTTTTAACCACTGAGGGCACAAAGGTATTCACGGAGACTGTGGTTTATCATTAATCACCCTTCTTATTCCATCTTTGAGTAACACTACATTGAAATTAATCAATAAACCCAATTTACTTTTGGCCAGTTTGATATAGGTCAAGATTTGTGCAAGGTGTATATCGTTGAGCGCATCAACAGCCTTTATTTCAACAATAAGTTTATTCTCTATAAACAAATCGGCCCTGTAACCACACTCCAGTTTCACCTCCCGGTAAACCAGCGGCAAGGCATACTCTTTTTGTACAGTAAGGCCTGATTGCAAAAGTTCATAATACAGGCATTCTTTGTATGCCGATTCCAACAAACCAGATCCGAGGCTGCGGTGTACTTTAAATGCAGCATCAAGGCATTTTGTGGCTAAGTCGTTATACTCTTTCATGTGTTTGCTTTTTAACCGCAGCGGTCACTGCGAAATACGCTGCGAACGCTGCGGTTAAAACAGTTTTATTATTTTCCAAGCTCCAGTATATTTACAAATAAGCGATAAGCCCCCGGAACACCTGCTGGCAATTCGCGGAAGAAAACCAAACCGGTGTACACAAAATATCCCTTGCCATACTTGCCAATGATAAGAGAGCCTTTGTTGGGTTTTTCATCGGGATCGGCCATGCTCAAAGGCATGACATAATTGGAATCCACCTCTCCCGCACTGTAAATGCAACGCTCCTGCACCCAGCCTTCAAAATCTTTGGCTGTAATTTTATTGGGGTAATTCAACACCGGATGATTGGGCAGTTCAAAACTCACCGTGGCATTTTCATCAGTTACCCGATCGCGGGTAATTTTAAATTTGTACGGACCAATATCACTACTGAGCGGTCCGGCCCAGCTGTTGGTGTTGTATTGCACAATCAGGTTGCCGCCCTGCGCCACATAATCCATCAGCTTTTGTTTGAACTGCGGTAATTTCTCGTTGGTGTTGTAGGCCCGCACTCCGGTAACAATGGCTTCAAACTGGTTTAAGTTTTCATTGGTCAGCATGGCATCCGTAATGGTTACTACTTCATAGCCCAATTGCGTTAAGCAAGGAGCCACTTCATCTCCGGCACCGGGAATGTACCCAATACGTTTCAGCTTTTTCTTCACATCTAAACGAATGAGTTTTATTTCGGCTTTTGGGAAAAGAGTTTGAATTGGAATGTGATCGTATTTGATTTCTTTGATGCCTTTGGAGTACTCAACTCCGTTAACAGTAGCCAAAAACTTTAATGCTGCAACATTTGATTCTTTTGGAGCACTGATAGTGAAAACAAATTCTTTCTCTTGCCCTTTTTTATCTAATTGAAAGTTGTAAGATAACGGTGAGATATTAAATGAAGTTAATTTTGCTAATGCAAATTGCGGATTAGCTTTGTCTTCTTCCACAACAATCTTTGCGTTTATCTCCTCGGGTGAAGAAAAGCTTAGCGTTCCGTTTACACTGTCTTTCCCGGCCTTAATTACCACCTTGATTTGTTTTTGTGTTGGTTCTCCGAAAACAGAAACATCTTCCGGTAGGTTTATCATGACAGGTGGAGTAATCACTAACGGGCGATACAATTCTCCTTTTTCAGGGTCGACCCATTTGTATTGTACAGGGTATAGGTAAGAAAGAGGGATATCTTGTAGCATAAAAGATAAATCAGCAAAAGACTCGTTAAACAGATGTTTAATGCTACTACCATCGTCTCCCAAATATAAAAGAGAGGAAAGTCGTCTATAAGAATAGAGCTCTGAGGGTCTCCACCTAGTTGGTATGAATGTGTTTCCTGAATCTTGTAGGTTTAATGTGGCATTGGACAGCAAGTTTCCACTATCAGCTCTGCTATTGTAAATACCAAAAGGTAGATCCAGTGATTTTATTTTTACCGGGAGATTACCCCGGTTTACGATGCTTGTTTTAAGGGTGATTTTATCTTTTGTAGAATAGGAGTGTGTCAAACAGTTTGTTTCAATAAAGAGGCCACTGCATAAAAATATTGTAGATGTTATTTCATTTGACCAATATTCTTGCATAGGTTTGGGCATGTCAAGCTGCCTTAGCATTTTTAAGGAACCGAGAAGCGCATCTGTAATTATTTCTGGACGTTGAGGGCTAAAATCAGAAATAGCTTTACCTAATGTGGTAGATACTTTCTCCCCCCCCTTCACCCTCTTCCACGTAAAATCTATCCCCTCAAAAATATCCTTCAGTCCGGCTGTGTCACCTTTAACAGGTTTAAAGTATTCTAAATATTCACCTCGTTGTTTGGCGCTGCCAAAGCCCTGACTTTTGTGCATGCTGCGGCTTTCGGCTGCTATTTCTCCGTAGCTTTTTCCCAGCAAAGGATTGTAACCGCCCACATCCAGTCTGATAAAGGAGCTCATATCCGCATTTGGGTCGCGAAAGCGGTTGGTGGCATTGTAAAACAATCTGCGAGGCTGCCACACGTCTACATATTGCAGTTGCTCAGGGAACCGTTTTGGGTCTCCGGCAGCATCAAAGGCTTCTTCGGCTAAGATGGCCGAGGCGGTATGGTGTCCGTGACCCCCGCTGCCATCGGTGGCAAAACGGGTGATGATGATATCGGGACGGAAATTGCGGATGACCCATACCACATCGCTCAGTACCGAGTCGTGGTTCCATTTCTGAAAAGTTTCTTTGGGGGTTTTGCTGTAACCAAAATCGTAAGCCCGGGTAAAAAACTGTTCGCCCCCGTCAATTCTTCGGGCAGCTAAAAGTTCCTGTGTGCGTATCACCCCCAATTCTACACCTTGTTCGGGGCCAATAAGGTTTTGTCCGCCATCACCTCGTGTAAGGCTAAGGTAACCTGTTCGCAAACATTTTTCGTTGGCTAAGTAGGCAATGAGGCGCGTGTTTTCATCATCAGGGTGTGCGGCAATATATAATACCGAGCCAACCGTGTTCAGCTTTTTAAGCTGTAGTAAAATCTCGGATGAAGTGTAGCTGCGCGGGGTCTGAGCACGCAATGAGCCAAGGGAAAAAATCAATAGAAGGGCACAAGAACAAAAGCGGAAAAGTAACTGTTTCATGGGGTGGAGTTAAAGTCCTCTCAAAGTAAAGGGTAAATAGAACGAAAAGCAACCAAATGGGATAGTTGTTTTTTGGAAAGAAAGAAATAACTTGCATAACGGTAACTGGAGTCTCTTTAACTAAATTTTCGTCAAAATGAATAATAAAATAAGCATTAATTTCATACAAAAACTAACCCTTTTTGTCTTTTTATTTTTGTATCCGTTTTTTTTGTTGGCTGGAGAGCCTAATCATGTTTTTTATACGAATCCGAAAGCCGGAAGCGAGTACAATAGCATTTACACCAATATACATTTTAGCCTTAGCGCACCAGTGGTGGATGAAAATATGCAGGGGAAATTTAAAATTACAAACGAGCAAAACGAGCAAATATTTTTTAAATCATATGTATTTTACTACGGAAAGTTTCTTGTACTCGACCCGTTGACTAAACTTCCAAATCATCAAAAAATAAAAGTAGCCCTAACCGAAAAGTTACAGCTGAGCGGGGGATTGTGGGTTGACCCTTTTTCGTACACATTTACCACGAATACGTCTGACAGTTTTGAAAATATAAGGATGAAAGTTTTGGCCGGAGACAAATCTGCAGCGGCTAATCTTCGCCCCTTTGTTTTAGAATCCAAACAGGCAATTTATACCACCACTTCTACCATCCCAGACGAAACACCAATGGTGATTGTAGGAAAGAAAACCAACCCCTCTCCAGGGCAAATAATGCTTACAACCCTTACAACCTCAGGAACACAACAAACCAACTACTTGCTTATTGTAGATAATGACGGGCGCAAACTTTTTAGTAAAAGCTTACCCGATTGGGTTCTTGGTTTTAAGAAACTTTCGGACAGTACCTATTCCTATTTTAATAATTATGACTTATGTTACTACATTCTTGATAAATACTTGAACCCGATTGATACTGTACGGGCGCAAAATGGGTACATAACAGACTCGCGTGAGTTAATTGTTGATCGCTTCGGTAATTATTATATTCTTGCCGATCAATATACGGTGGTTGATATGTCTACTCAGGTAAGCGGAGGTAATCCGCAGGCATTGGTTATGGGCGTGGTGGTGCAAAAACTTGATAGAGCAAAAAATGTTTTGTTTGAGTGGAAATCGCTTGATTATTTGCCAATTTTGCAAGCAGTAGGAGTAAGTTTCACGGCAAATTTTATTGATTACCTTCACAGCAACTCAATAGAGATTGATGGCGACTCTGCCATTTTGCTTAGTTCAAGACATTTTAATGAAATCGAAAAAATAAATACCTACACAGGTCAGGTGATATGGCGAATGGGAAGAAATGCGGGAAATCAGTTTTCATTCCCTAACGATTTAGGCGCTTTTTCATATCAACACGATGCACGAAGATTGCCTAACGGAAACATTATGTTATTTGATAATGGGAACTACCGCCCAACCGCACGCTACTCCCGAGTAGTAGAATATAAAGTTGACGAGGTAAATAAAATTGCTACTAAGGTATGGGAGTATCGCCACAACCCTGACATAACAAGTAATTTTATGGGTAATGCTCAGCGGTTGCCAAACGGAAATACAATGATTGGGTGGGGAGGAACTGTACCAACTCTTTCGGAAATTGACACCAACGGAAACGTAGTGCTAGAAATGCAATTACCAGGCGGATATTTTTCTTATCGTGCGCTTAAGTTCGACCTGAGTAAACTCCTAGCCGATAATGAGCCAAAATCTTCTTTGAACGACACCTCGTTTTTTTGTAATCAAAACGAGGCAACTATCACCGGAAACCTGCCGTTTTATCTGCGTAATCAAACTCCTTTTGATTCGATTGCCGAAATAAACCTCAAGGGCGATAACACGGTTGAAATGGTTTTTGTGACTCCGCAAAACTTTTTCCGCTACGACTCTACACAACTATTGTTTAATACTTCGCGTTTACTGCAAAGGGATACTCTTTTGTGTACCCCTTCCGCGCTTACCCTTGCTGTTTCTAATGGATGTCCTGAGGCAAAATATCGCTGGTCAACTAACGATTCTGTTCCGCAAATTCAGGCAAGTCCTACAAAAGATTCTTATTATTGGGTTGATATTCGTAGCGGCTCTTTTGTTATTCGAGACAGTGTAAAAGTGAGCGTGGCGGATAATAAACCGTTTGATATTTACGGAGTGTCGGTATTAAAAACACCGTATGAAATTCACACATATTCGGTGCCATTTGTGCCTCTGTACAACTATGACTGGGAGGTGGTGAATGGAAATATTGTTTCGGGGTTCGGAACGAATGCTGTTGAAATCCAATGGGGAAATATGGACACAGGATATATCAACATAAGTATGAGCAGGCAGGTTTGTGAAAAAACAAACAAAACAATTGTATTACTAAATCAAATCACTACGGGTGTTTCTAAGGTGACCCAAACTCGGGTAAAAGCATATCCGAATCCGGCTTATCAGCAATTAATGGTTGAAGCAAAAGGTAATTTTGTTGCCGAGGTATATAGCATTGTAGGTCGTAAGGTAATGGTAAAGCAGGCAACGGATACTGGGATCCTTGATTTAACCGCCCTGCCTGAAGGAATTTATACGGTATTGGTTACGTGCGAAGGCAGAACGGACTTAGTGAGGATTACAAAACGTTAATCAAACTTTAGTTCTCACACTGGTATTCAATCTCAGGTATCGAAAACCCGTCCTGAGGGTCTTCGCCCATTTTTATGGCTTCCATCATTTTTACAAGTAGAAATTCACGCTCTTTTTTTAGAGTTTCATTTGTTAATTTTTCTATTGCTAAATCGAAATAACAACGTCCGTCAATGTACGTTTTTTCAACCTTTGCATAAATGCTCAGAGGCTCATCGCTCCAAAGCACTACATCGGCATCTTTTCCTATTTTAAGGCTTCCCACTCGATGGTCAACGTGGAGCATTTTAGCTGGATTTAGGGTAACCATTTTCCAAGCGGACTCCTTACTCATGTTTCCATATTTTACGCTTTTAGCAGCCTCTTGGTTTAACCTTCGTCCCATTTCGGCATCGTCTGAATTGATGGCTGTAACGACTCCTATTTTATTGAGGATGGCTGCATTGTAAGGGATTGCATCAATTACTTCGTATTTATATGCCCACCAATCTGCAAATGTGCTTGCCGCAGCCCCATGTGCTTTTATTTTATCTGCTACTTTGTATCCTTCCAGCACATGGGTAAAGGTATTCACCTTAAAACCTATAGAGTCGGCTAGGTTAATAAGCATACTGATTTCTGATTGTACATAGGAGTGACAGGTAATAAATCGTTGCCGGGTTAATATTTCAAGCAGGGCTTCCAGCTCCAGATCAATCCGGAAAAGGCTTTTGTTTTTTTGTGCCAGTTCTTTTTCTTTTCCATATTTTTTTGCTCGGTTAAATGCATCAAGAATGATTTGCTCTACCCCCATACGTGTTTGTGGAAACCTGTGAGAAGGATCGTCCCAGTTGCCTCGCTTAACGTTTTCGCCCAGCGCAAATTTGATAAAACCGCCCCATCCTTCAAACTTCATTTCCTCCGGGGTATTTCCCCAGCGAAGTTTAATAAGTTGGGTTTGCCCGCCTATCGGATTACACGATCCGTGCAGCAGGTGTGCACAAGTTACTCCACCGGCCAGTTGCCTGAAAATATTTATATCTTCGTTGTTTAGTACATCACCAATACGCACTTCTGATGTTACCGCTTGAGTGCATTCGTTCACTCCATTTTCAATGGCAATATGAGAATGCTCATCGATAATACCTGCTGTAACATGTTTTCCTGTGGCATCAATGGAGGTGAACGGGATTTTACCAAAAACTTTTGCTCCGTCAAGATTTTTTCCAATGGCCATAATTTTACCGTTTCCAATAGCCATATCAGTTGCGTATAAAATCCCCTCCGACTCTCCGGTCCATATGGTGGCGTTTTTAAATAATACAAACTCCTTTTCGGGTTTGGGGTTTGCCGAGCCATAGTCGGCAAACGGATACCAGTTAGCTACACTACCCCCAGGTATAAGCCATGAATCATCGGGCAATTTTCTTTTTTCGGCATTGCTTTCTTCCCGTGTTGCTATTACGGTTTTTCCATCATATATCAGGTTTAGTGTCATTGCCTGTTTTGGGTAATTGCCACCATACAAACTTACCCAAAGGTATGCGGGTTTAAGGCTTTTTTTGTTACACAACAGGACGAACTCTGCTGCCGATTTTCCTTTTACTGTCACCCATGGAGCTATACAGGTATCACCGTTTGAAATATACATGAGTTCAGTTTTGGTAATACTCATTTTTCCGTTGGTAAACGTATATGTTCCTTCAAATATTTTTTGTGACGCACCCTTTAAAACAGTTCTTTTTCCTTTTATCCAATTTTCGAGCAATACAAAATGCTCGTTGCTTAATGGATTGCTGCAAATAATAAAGTTGGCCATATGTCCGGGCTTTAGGCTTCCAATAAGGGCATCGGCTTTGAGCAATAGCGATGGGTTGGTACACATGCCACGCAATAGGGTTTTTTCATCCATTCCACACTTCATCATCAGGCGTATGTTTTTCCAAAAAGTATTCGGGTCGCTTACTTCTTCCGCGGTGAATGAAAAGGGAACTTCTGCTTTGGCTAAAATATGTGCATTGTACGGAGCTGTATTCCAATGGCGCAAATCGCGGGTACTGATGAGCTCTTTGTTTTGATTGGTAATCCGAAAGGGTTTAGGAAGAGCAACGGGAATGATTACTTTTGTTCCCAAGGCTTTTAGTTGGGAGGCGATCAGGTATTCATCTCCGGCTCCCTTTATTATGTAAGACAGCCCGAACTCGGAGGCAATCTTTTGTGCACGCAAAAGGGAAAGTTTATTTTCTGTTTCAAATATCTGGGGTAGTTCCTTAAGCAGGTTCATTCGTTCAAGAGCATAATTGTACTCTATTTTGTTTCCCCCCTTTGCATACCAATCGGCATCATAGTAGGTTTGTCGAAGTAGGGCAATGCTTCCCATCAGCGATCCGGGGTAAATGTTGGGTGAACTTCCTTTGTTAAATGAAAAGTGTGCTGCACTTTGTTTAGATACAATGAGTTCATTTTCGGAGCCGCCTCCTAGTAATACCAAAGCCGAAGACCCTCGTGCTATTCCATCACGTACCAGCGAAGAGGTGCAGCCATAACCCATTTCGAGTAATGCTGCGGAGCGTTTTTCATCCGGAGCAAAAAATTCAAAAGCATCATTGGCACTTCGGATGGAAGTATTCCAGCCGGTAACACTTGTTGCCTGTTTTTTGTACCACCCTTCTTTTGCTGCTTGAATTCCATAGGTACTAAAGGGGTCAATAAAAGACGGATAAATATAGGCACCCATTACATCAATAATTACTGCATGTGCCGGAATGGTTACATTGTTTCCGCAGTCGGCTACCATACCGTCTTTTATTAGCAGGGTTGCATCGTGATAGCGCAGGTTTTCATCAACCCATATAGTTGCGTGGGTTATTGCAACAGTAGTTAGCTGAGGGTCTTTTAGCTGCGCTTTTGGAAAAGTGACCTGTGCCGCCACGAGAGCGGGAAATAATAAAATAGTCCAGAATAATCTATTTGCGGTCGCCATGTTTTTCACGCCAAAGTTCATTAAACGATTTAGGGGCAAACTCAGGAAAGGCTCTTCGTTCGCCCCATTGTTTTTTAAAAAGGGTTTTTAAAAAAAAGTTTTTCATTCCCGCTCCTCGATTCATTTTTTTGCGGTTGAGCACCCCCTTTTTCCAGGCATACCAAATCATTTTTTCTGAGCCTTTGGCCATTCCGTCTTCATTAAAGTCCCTGCGATTGGCCAGCAGGTTCATATGCAAGGGTATTTGTACAGGGCACACATCAGTACATGCTCCGCACAAGGTAGAGGCATGAGTTAGATGCTTGTATTCTTTCCTGTCAACCTGAATAGGGGTTATTACAGCCCCAATAGGCCCATTGTAGGTGGTTTCGTAGGTTTGGCCTCCAATGGTTTTAAATATAGGGCAAACATTGAGACATGCCCCGCAACGAATGCATTTAAGTGCTTGCCTTTGTTCAGGTTTTTCTAAAAGACTACTTCGTCCGTTATCGAGTAAAATTACAATCATTTCTTTGGGTCCGTCTGCTTCATCACTCATTCGTGGGCCGAGCAACAACGAATTATACGCAGTAACACGCTGTCCGGTGCCATAAGTGGCCAATATAGGAAGCAATACTTCTAAATCGCCTGCTGCCGGAATTACTTTTTCAATACCGGCAATTACTACATGAACATCGGGCCACGAAGTGCCCATGCGTGCGTTTCCTTCGTTTTCAGCAATGCTTATGGCACCAATATCGGCCACCAGAAAATTGGCTCCAGTTATTCCAAGCGATGAGGCAGGAAAGTGTGATCTGATTTTTTCGGCTACATTTTTAGCCGACATATCTACGGAGTTTATTTGTAGGATGGAAGCTATATCCTCTACTGATTTGTGCATGGCGGGAACCACCGGATGAAATGGTCTTTCCTTAGCTTGCTGTTGAATGTATTTGCCAATATCTGTTTCGGTGATAACAATATTCTTTTTTTCAAGAAAGGCGGGTAATCCTATTTCTTCGGTAGCCATTGATTTACTCATCACTACTTCATCAGGCTTAAGAGCAGATAGAATATTTTCAAGTTCCTGCAGGGCACTTTCAGCATCGGGAGCCCAGACTACCTTTCCCCCTCTACGCACAAAATTATTTTCAAACTCAAGTAAAAATTTGTCGAGGCTTTCAATAGCCCTCCATCTCGAGTAGGAAGCTCGTTCTTTGGCCAATGCCAGATTTTCGAACTGGGTTAGACCCAGCGCATGGTTTTTCTGATAATTGTTCAGGCTAGTTTCAATTTTCTGACGCATAACCTTATCAAAGGCCTTTTTCTCCGATTTTTCGAAAAAACGTTCCTGTGGCGACATTACTTCAGAATAATATTATCAATAAGGCGTACTTTACCAAGCCTAACAGTAATGCAAGCTACAATATTTAGGGCATCATCCCAACTTTCAACCGGATGCAGGTATTCGGTTTCAGCAATTTCAAAATATTCAGGTAAAAGATCGGGATAGGTTTGAAGTTCGTTTAATACCTGTTTTCTTATTTCGTGCGGGGAAAGCACAGGTACCTGCTCTTTGGCATGTAGCAATGCCTTAAAAATAGCCGGAGCAATGGCTCGTTCGGCAGACGAGAGTTGTTCATTGCGCGAACTCATTGCCAAACCATCCTGTTCTCTGGTAATCGGACAAAATTCGAGTTGAATAGGTAAGCCATAGTGGCGGATTAGCATTTTAACAACCAAACATTGCTGAAAATCTTTCTGTCCAAAAAAGGTAATATCGGGTGTAACCAAATCAAAGAAACGCTTTACTACATTCATTACTCCGTTAAAATGTCCCGGCCTATATGCCGCCTCCATTACCAAACCAATATTACCAAGATCAATGGCAAAGTCCTCGTCTGTTTTATATACATCACTTACTTCGTCCGGGGCATACACAAGCAGGTTTTTAAACCCGGCAAGCAATTCAAGATCTTTAGACAGTGTGCGTGGATAATGCTTGAGGTCTTCGGCATTGTTAAATTGGGCGGGATTGACAAAAATACTACAAACAGTTACATCACATTTTAATGCTGATGCCTGAATTAAAGAGATATGTCCCTGATGCAAGGCACCCATAGTGGGAACAAAGCCAATGCGCTTACCTAAGGTTCGCAAATGCCTTATTTCGTCTCGTAAATCGTTAGATAATTTATAGAATATCAAATTATTATTAGTGATAATGGGGCCATATTATAAAAAGAATCTGACAAATTTATACGTAAAGTCTCCAGAATTTTCTATATTTTTGCACACTGTTTTCAAATTAACTACATTCTTATGGTAAAAAGTTCTAATCGTAAACGAGTACTTTTCGTTTCATCAGAAATGAGTCCTTTTCTAAAAGTTTCCAGTGTTTCAGAGTTAGCCCGCAGATTGCCTCAGGCCATTCAGGAAAAAGACAATGAAATCCGTGTACTTATGCCACGCTTCGGGTGTATTAATGAACGAAGAAACCGCCTGCATGAGGTGGTAAGGTTATCGGGAATCAATATTACAATTGATGATAATGACAACCCGCTAACCATTAAAGTAGCATCTATTCCGGAAGCTAAAATGCAGGTATACTTTCTTGATAACGAAGATTACTTCCACCGGAAGTTTGTATTTTCAAACGAGAAGGAGGAATTTTATGCCGATAATGACGAGCGCACCATTTTCTTTTGCAAAGGTGCTTTGGAAACGGTAAAAAAACTTGGATGGGCTCCTGATATTATCCATTGTCAGGGATGGATGACTAGTTTGATTCCCTTGTATATTAAAACCATTTATAAAAACGAACCGGTTTTCCGTAATGCTAAAGTTGTATTCTCGTTGTTTGATAACGAATTTGAGGAAAATCTGGGAAAAGACTTTGCCCGTAAAGCAAGCCTGAACAATATTGACGAAGGCCAGATGGGTACGTTTAAAGACGGAAATTGTTCAAGTTTATACATGGGAGCCATTGAGCATTCGGATGCGGTGGTTAAATGCAGCGAAAATATTGACCCTAAAGTAGCTAAGCAGTTAACTGCACAAACCAAAAAAGGAACTGTAGTGGTGGATCATGCTGAGGATGGGTTTGCAGAAAAATATGCAGAGTTATATGATTCGTTGCTTGTTCGCCAAAACTAAGTTACTCTTTTTACTTTTTACTTTTTACTCTATCGTGTTGGCCTGCAAAAAGGTTGACAGTGAAGTGATAGGAAAGGATATTCTGCCTAATGGGGATGATATTGTACTTATCGAAACCGATACCTTTCAGTTGGTAACTTATACCCAAAAAGACGACTCGGTTAGAACAGATGAGCGACCTGTGAGTCCATTGGGAAGAATGAACGATCCGGTTTTTGGCACAACCGCAACCAGCATATTTGCACAATTTCGCTTGCCCGAAAACAATCTCGATTTTTCAGCAGTAACTATTGATTCGGTTGTGTTATCACTTAAATTTCAAGGTAAAACAGCTTATTACGGCAATCTTAACAGCCCACAAACCTTTAAAGTTTTTGAGCTTTCGCAAAATCTTCGTACCGACAGCCAGTACTATTCTACCTCTTGGGCAAATTATGATCCGCAGGAGTTAGGAAGTTGGTCGGGCCAGATGAACCTAACGGATAGTGTAATGGTATTTCAAGGATCCGTAGCAAAAAAATTACCTCCGCAAGTTCGAATCCATATTACCTCCGCAAGTTTTATTAATAAGCTTAAAAACGCAGGAATAAACTTTGCAACTACCGAGGCGTTTTTGCAATACCTGAAAGGAGTGGTTGTTGTTCCTGTTTCGCCACCACCTGCTCCAGGAGAAGGAGCTATAGTAAATATTGATTTTTTAAATGGGTACTCGGGGCTTACCATTTATTACAGCGATTCGCTATCTAAGTTTTTCCCTATTAATGAAAACTCGGCTCGTTTCAATAACATTACACACGATTATACAGGAACAGTTTTAGCCGGGCAACTTAATCTTAAACAAAACAGAGATACCTGTTACGCTCAATCAATGGCGGGGTTGAAAACATTAATTAAATTCCCTACAATTTTCGATTTGGTTAAAAACAATAATAACAAAGTTGTTTCGATACTGAGTGCCGAGTTAATTTTGCCAACCTACACAATCAATAGCCCCACAGATTATCCGTTTCCGCTTCAAACCATGTTTATAGAGTCGGATTCGATGGGAAAAAATAAACAAACTTCGGGGGTGGTTCCCTTTGGCACTTACAATACCGATAAATCGCAGGTAAAAACCTCTCTTACCTATTCGCTTTTGCCTAAAAATTATTTACAAACCATTCTCGACACCTACCGGAAAACAGGAGTAGCTGCCGACAATGGAATTTTCTTTGTTACTTCGTATAATTATGCCGGGATGGAGCGAATTATTTTAAATACCTCAAAAACAGGCGTAGTTCGTCCCAAGCTTAAACTCATTTACACCGTAGTTCCATAAGTAGTCGTGATCATTGTACTAGAAAAAGATATTGTTCAGGAAGCCACTTTGCATATAATAGGTAAACTCCACGAACTTGGATTAAAGAATCATGCTGTTCATTTAAATGGTCAATCAATTATTACCGTTTCCAACACTCCTGTTGATTTTGATACCCGCGTATTAAAACTGATGAACGGAATAAAAGATGTATTTGAAGTGAGTGAGCCTTATAAGCTTGCCAGCAAAAGCTGGAAAAAAGAACCTACTACTTTTGAAGTTAACGGAACTCCTGTGGGCACTTCGGTTATTAACCTGATGGCCGGCCCTTGTGCTGTTGAGTCGGAAGAGCAGATATTTACAATGGCCGAATTTCTTCACAGCCGTAATGTTAAATTTATAAGAGGCGGAGCTTATAAACCTCGGTCTTCTCCCTATTCTTTTCAGGGATTAGGCAAAGAAGGGCTTAAGATGTTACGGGCTGCAGCCGACAAATATGACTTGAATGTGGTAACCGAAGTAGTGGATTTAAGTCTGCTGGATGAAGTATCTCAATATGCCGATGTGCTGCAAATAGGAACCCGAAACATGCAAAATTTTTACCTATTGGCCGAAATGGGCAAGCAGAACAAACCGGTTTTGCTTAAACGTGGCATGCAGGCTCGCATACAAGAGTGGCTTATGGCAGCCGAGTATATTTTATCTGGAGGTAACGAGCAAGTAATTTTATGTGAGCGGGGAATACGCACCTTTGATACCATAGGTCGGAACACGCTTGACGTATCGGCTATTCCCATTGTAAAAGAGCTAAGCCACTTGCCGGTATTTTCTGATCCGAGTCATGGTACAGGTATCAGAAATCGCGTAGCTCCTATGTCGCTGGCATCTGTTGCGGCCGGAGCTGACGGCTTGCTGATAGAGGTTCATCACAACCCGGACAAAGCCCTTTCTGACGGGCCACAATCTATTTTACCGGCTCAACTAGATGAATTGATGAGTCAACTGTGCCCACTGGCAAACGTAGTAGGAAGAAAGTTAGACTATCAATTACAAAATAGTTATCTTCGAACCGAATCCTAATCTTAACAGGTACTTAAAAAATTAAACTACTATGTGTGGAATTGTTGCTTATATAGGTAAGCAAGAGGCTTATCCAATTCTTATTAAAGGGCTTAAACGATTAGAATATCGCGGTTACGACAGTGCAGGAGTGGCTCTGCTTGATGGGGGGATTAAAACCTACAAAAAAGCCGGAAAGGTATCAGAACTTGAAAACTTTGTTCAGGATAAAGATACACGTGGAAATATTGGTATTGGGCACACTCGGTGGGCCACACATGGAGAACCTAATGATCGCAATGCACACCCTCACCTTTCTCAGGATGGAGGCTTAGCTATTATTCACAACGGAATAATTGAAAACTATACTTCACTAAAAGAAGAGTTAATTAAACGCGGGCACTCATTTAAAAGTGATACTGATACCGAAGTACTCATTCACCTTATTGAAGATGTATTGAAAAAGGCCAATGTGCCTCTTGAAGAAGCGGTGCGTATTGCCCTCTCTGAAGTGGTAGGAGCCTATGCCATTGTAATTGTTTCTAAAGACGATCACAACATGCTGATAGGTGCCCGCAAGGGCAGCCCCATGGTGGTGGGCATTGGAAAAGACGGAGAATACTTTATTGCCTCAGATGCTTCGCCAATAATTGAATTTACCAAAAACGTGTACTACCTCGAAGATGGAGAAGTGGTTTATATTCAAGATGGAGAAATGGTAGTAAAAACCATCGACAATAAAGTTCGCAATCCGTATATTCAGGAGTTGGAAATGAATCTCGAGGCTTTGGAAAAAGGCGGATATGAGCATTTTATGCTTAAAGAAATTTTTGAGCAGCCCCGTTCCATTATCGATAATTTCAGAGGAAGAATTCGCACCAACTCCTCTCAAATAGTGATGGCCGGTATTGATCAGTTCGATCATAAATTTAAAAACCTTAACCGCATTCTTATTGTTGGCTGCGGCACTTCGTGGCATGCGGGTTTGGTAGGGGAGTATCTGATTGAGGAGTTTACCCGCATTCCGGTTGAAATTGAATATGCCTCAGAGTTTCGCTATCGCAATCCGGTAATTACCGAAAATGATTTTGTCATTGCTATTTCACAATCCGGAGAAACGGCAGACACATTAGCAGCAATTCAGCTGGCTAAAGAAAAAGGCGCAACTATTTTTGGAATTTGCAATGTAGTTGGTTCATCCATTCCCCGAGCTACCCATGCAGGGGCCTATACCCATGCGGGTCCGGAAATTGGGGTGGCATCCACCAAAGCCTTTACCGCACAAGTAACCGTGCTAACATTAATGGCTTTAAGCATTGCCCAAAAGTTGGGGCATATAACCCAAACACGCATGCAGGAATTGCTTACCGAACTGGAGTCTATTCCCGAAAAAATTGAAAAGGTTCTGCGTTCAAATGAGTACATAAAGGGAGTGGCAGAAAAATATAAAGACGCTAAGAATTTCCTTTATTTGGGGCGAGGGTACAATTTTCCTGTGGCTCTTGAGGGTGCGTTAAAACTTAAGGAAATTTCCTACATTCATGCCGAGGGATATCCGGCAGCCGAAATGAAACACGGACCCATTGCGTTGATTGATGAAGAAATGCCGGTAGTTGTGGTAGCTACAAAGGACAGTATTTACGAAAAAGTAATCAGCAACATTCAGGAAGTAAAGGCACGTAAAGGAAAAATTATTGCTATTGTAACCGAAGGCGATGATAAGGTACGCAGCATGGCCGATTTTGTAATAGAAATTCCGGAAGTGGAAGAAGCCCTTGCACCATTGGTTGCCACTATACCTCTTCAATTACTGGCTTATCATATTGCGGTGATGCGCGGGTGTAATGTTGATCAACCCCGTAATCTGGCCAAGTCTGTAACGGTGGAGTAGAACGAACGGGTACGGAGTTGATTTCCCTGATTTTTCAAGGGCTTCAGACGATATTCAGAAGGAACACGTGAGGGTGTACTTTTTTGTTTTCGTTCAATAGAGGTATTCTAAGATGTATATTCAAATGGTGTAGTTGGGTATTCGGGTCGTGATTTAATACCACCTAATCAAGTACATTATTTAGTATCGACCTCTTTACTTGTGGTGTAAAATTGTTGGTTGATTATTCTGGATCACATGGAATAATCTTTACTTTTCAGATTTCAAATTTTCAATCATGGAAATGTAAGTACCCCCGTTTGCCCGCAGTTAATATATTGAACAAACTTTTCAATCGTATTTTAAGTATGGGTTTGTGTACAACACCCTAAGACAGGATCAATAGAAAAGAAAACAGGGAACAATGCCATCACATGGGTTTTGATGAGTGTGTGCACTGGATACAACTAGCGACACCTTTGTTGTTACCAACTCAATTGAGTTATAGACAGCATAATCATGGTAGCCACTGATTTTAAAGGGAAGTTTGAGCACATTGCAAAAAACTTGGCATACGTTTCACAACAACACAATATCAGTAAACCCCTGACTCATGAAAACAGTAATGAGGGAACCCCAAAACCACCATACCAATATTACGCCTATAACCCTAAGCACATGATTGCTGAAAAATTCAAAGAGATTATTGAGTATGTTCGGATACGAATTCGGAAAGTGAGCACATGCTCACACACAGAAGTAAATACGGAAACTACATTTAATTGTTGTTTAGAGGCACATGGCTTTTTTTGAACACTAAAAAATTGGTTCCTAAAAAGTTGCTTGCAGCAGAGAATATGGTGGCGATAATCTTTGAAATATATGGATCAGAGATGTAGTCAAAAGCTTTAAACCATTCCACAAGCGCATAGAGTACAAACTGATTGAGTAAAAAAGAAAATGTGTAAACCAGTGCATATCCGAAAAAATAATTTTTCTCATGGTTTACCTGCTGTTTAAATGTCCATTTTTTATTGATGGGAAAGCCCACTATCAGGCCAGTGATATCGCCTATTACCGAAAAAAGTAGGTAAAATGGAATAAGGCTAATGAAGAGGTTGTCAAGACCGATATTGTTGTTGGCAATAAGATACAACTTACAAAGAGTGCTGAACACAAAATAACTTACACCAAAGGCGGTAGCGCCCACCACGCCAAACTTGATTAGTTTTTTAAGTCTTCGGTTTTTAATGTATTTGCGCGCCAGTTGTAACAAGTGAAATTTCCCTAACCTTTTTGAATAGGGCAAAAATATTCTTTTTACAGAACAAAACACTAACCAAACGGGGGTATGTGTGCTGCTTTGTGTACAGAAAATGAGTTTTTAACCAATAAAAGATAACAGAACACTTTCAAAACCCGTTTATAAAACAAATATTGCACAACCAATTTATATGGGTCAAACAAATCTGCTGCTCATTTAAGTAAGGGGGGTGAGTATATGCAAAATATTAAAAAAGCAGGCTTTCGGGGAATATGCCTGTTACTATTACTTGGAGCAACGTTGGTTACATCGTGCTCAAAATTTTACTCGGGTACACGGGGCGAAAAACGTAAACCATTTACACTTAAACGGGGAAGGTATCCATACATACACCACTTTAGCGTTGGTGGAAAAGAACTACTCGATACTAAAACTAACATGTAATGGTGGTCATCACAACTTCATGTTGTGAAAAACGGCCTGCACATCTTCGTCATCTTCAATTTTTTCAAGCAGGGTATTTACCAGCTCGGCTTCTTCTTTGTTCACTTCAATGGTGAGATTTGGAATTCGCTGAAATTCGCTGTTAATGATATTCAGTTTACGATCTTCTAGAGCTTTTTGCATCATTCCAAAACCCGAAAAGGCAGTGGTAATAATAATTTCGTTTTCGTCCTTTTCAATTTCTTCTAGACCAAAATCAATCAGTTCAAGCTCTAAATCATCAATATTTGTTCCCTCGGCACTTATGGTAAACACGCTTTTGTGATCAAACAGGTAATCAAGTGAGCCGCTTTTGGCTAATTCGCCATGATTGCGGTTAAAAATGGTACGTAGGTTGGCCACTGTGCGGGTAGGATTATCGGTGGCACATTCAATTATAATGCCCACACCTTTAGGGCCCTTACACTCATATACCAACTCCTCATAGGCTTTATCGTCTTTGTTTGAGGCTTTTTTAATGGCATTGTCAATATTTACCTTGGGCATATTGTCGGCCTTGGCATTTTGCAGTACCGCTCTAAGGCGGGCATTGCTGTTGGGGTCGGGACCACCAGCTTTAACTGCCATTGATATTTCTTTTCCGTACTTGGTGAAGGTTTTGGACATTTTTGCCCACCTTTTCATTTTTCTAACTTTTCTGAATTCAAACGCTCGTCCCATATTTTGCTTGTAAAGTTTAAAAGAAACTGCTGCGAAAATAATTAATTTGACGGAAGGCTACGTAATTTCGCATGTATGATTATATACAACGTAACGGTGAGCCTGGCCGATGAAACCATACACGATGAATGGTTGCAGTGGATGAAGAAGGTGCATGTTCCTCAGGTAATGGAAACCGAACTATTTGCCGATTCCAAAATGCTACGCCTGCTTAATGAAGAAAATAACGGAATAACCTATGCCATACAATATCGTTGCCTCAGCCTTGCCCACTATGAACGTTACCTGAATGAATTTGCCCCCATTCTACAAGCCGAAACCGCTAAGCGATACGGAAATAAAGTGCTGGCTTTTCGCACTCTACTTGAAGAGGTATGAGGGGCAATATCCATGCTTACATGTTTCCCTGCTCTAAAAAGCTTCTTTTTACAATTTAGCCCATGCCAAAAATGAATACTTCTTTTGAGAATGTCTCTCGTTTCTTTTTACAAAATTTTCACTACCAATAAGCATAGTTGATTAACTCCGTTGTTTATTGCTTTAATAACCTATCACAAGCGTAAATTACCGAAAGTATGGTAGAATGCAGCCCGTATTCTACACCACCTGAAAAATGTGTGCTTGTTTTTTTCATGCGTTTTTTGTTTGTTAATACTAACATAAACGTAGCAAAAAAGATTAGAAGTTTACTGGAATTTGTTAAACAAGGAAAAGCTTTACTCAAAAAGCCTGTAAGAATTAATCACATTGTTTAGCAATATACAAATCGAATTTAAACCTGCTTTAAAATACAATTATTCATTGTTAAATATAAATTATCATTTTATGGGAGGTTTAGTTGACTTGCCACAGAAATAAGCCACAGTCTGAAAAGGGTATTGCAATCAGGATAAATTCAGAAAAATACATTGAAAAGTATCGGTGTTTTCATTTCCGGTTAGCTTAGTCGGCAGCTTTAATCAGGCAGATCATGGGAGTAGTTTTACAAATTGTAATAAAGGTACTTTGTGTTAAACGCTATTGAAATTAGGCTATATTCATTCACTTAAAGGCTGGGACATCAAATTTATAAACCATTACATGGGGGTGATAAAGCGTGATGCTAATACCTTAAATTTTTACCCTTTAGGGTAATTGTTTTTATGCTTTATGCTAAATACTTTTGAGTAGTTAACAACTTTGCTCCTGACCTTGATCAATATTAGAACTACCATAACTTTGGCCATAGTGGAAAATGATGCATATCAGTCCGACTTGTTGGTACATCGCCTATCCCGATTTGGGAGTATAAAAATAGCCTTTACCGCCTCCAATGGCGAAGAGCTTATCAAGCAATTAAACAATAATGATCAGGTTCCAGATATTATACTCATGGATATTCAAATGCCTAAACTTGGCGGAATTGCAACCACCAATATTTTGAGCAAAACATATCCTAAGGCTAAGGTTATAGCCTTTTCACAATGGGACAATATTGAGCGGGTGGCATCTATGATTTTACATGGTGCTGTGGCATTTGTAAGCAAAACCCTGCCAGTAAATCAACTCGTACAATTAATAATAGCGGTACACGAAGGACGACATCGCCTGAGCGATCACCCTTATGCCCTTCCTGTACTTGAAAAGATTAAAGAGATGCGAGAAAAAGGGCAACTACTCACTCCCCGTATGCAACTAGTGCTTACACATGTGTGTAATGAACGCTCATCAAAAGAAATTGCTGAATTGATGGAGGTAAGCCTTGATAGTGTGAAAGGATACCGCAAAGAGTTGTTTAAATTAACCGGAGTTAAAAATGTGGCAGGATTGGTAAAATATGGGTTGCAACATGGATACCTCACTCCTAAACACAACACATCTTCTGATTAGTAAATTGCTTACCTATTTTGCAAAATTTTAAGCTTTTGTCCTTTTTTAATATAAGTTTCTGTCATTTGGTTCCATTTCATTACATCGGGTACTGATACATTGAATTTTTTGGCCACATCATTAATGTCTTCGTTTTTTTCAACGGTGTACTCTACTAAAATAAATTCTTCATACGGTTTAGCAGGCTCTTCTTCCAGAATTTCTTCTTCTAACAAATCAGCCGAATCGCCTGTTAAAAAGTGCCCTTCAATATTCAGCCCTTGAATTTCTGGAATCTCGATGGTGTATACTAGGTGGTCAGGGTTGGTTAAAAAGGGTTTGCGCAACCAGGGGTTAAACAGCTTAAGCATTTTGTAGGTGATGCCGTTTTTTAATGCAAAATCGGGCAGGTTGGCAATGCTGCTGTCTACTACAATTTTTTTTACTGGTATATTGGGATACAAATGTTGCTGACTGATATAGTAGCCGTACTTGTGGGGATTTTCGTAAATTTCTTTGATGGCCAGCAGACGCATTACATACCTTGATGTTTCGGTGTTCAGATACAAGTCGTAGTACGAATCAACACCTTGATTGTTGAGTTGTTTGCGCAAGCCGGTAATACCCATATTGTATGAGGCAGCCACCAGCGTCCAGTTATTAAATTCACGGTAGGCTTCTTTAATATAAAGGCACGCTGCTTCGGTTGATTTTTCGAGGTTGTTGCGCTCGTCAATTTCTTCAGTAATAATAAGCCCGAATTTTTTCCCGGTTTCTTCCATAAACTGCCAGTAACCTTGCGCTCCGGCAGGAGAAGTTACAATAGTCAATCCGCTTTCGGCCAAACACAGGTATTTAAAATCTTCGGGCACGCCATGTTTTTTAAGGATGGGAACAATGAGCGGAAAAAACTTGTGAGCACGTTTAAGCATAAGCAGCGTATTGGATTGCCAGTAGGTGTTTACCAGCATTTCTTTATCCAGCCGTTCGCGCACATCGAAATCGTTTATGGGAAACCCCTCTCCGGCAAACGAGATATGTAAAGGTAAATTAAGGGAATAGATATGGTAGTTTTTGTTAAATGCCGATTGTAACTTGTCGTTCTCGGTAGGAGAATTAAAAGTAAATAATTGCGCCATACTTAGCAGCCCCATGAGCAGGGTAAACGAAAACAACTTGGCTTTCACTAATTCGGTATTGGTGTGGCAAAGATCGGGAAGATTTTTTTTGACCATGTCTCTGCTTTTGAACAAATTATTTTTTAAACACTGCAAGTGTAGGTTTTTACACACACAAGCTATGCACTTTTTATCCAAAAAGTCCCATTATTGCAGCATTAATTAAATGGCTGTTTTATGAAGGGTAGAGTGTTGTTCTTATTTATGGTTTTGCTTGTATATCCGTTTGTTTCTTCGGCTCAGAACAATAACGAATATGAGGAAGATATTAAAGAGTTTGAATATTTTAAAAATATCGCCCCGCTGCGCGAGGCTCTGAAAAAACGTGATCTCGCTCCGTATTTGGCTACTGAGGTGCTTTGGATAAGTGAAACGAATGAGGTGTCTGTTTCGGCACATGAAGCCAATACCCTATTAAAATCTACCATCAAACTACCTCCCAAATACACTATTAAACAAGCCTCGGAAACCAATCATGGCTATGTTCAAACATTTGGCATTTACGGAGCTGATGAGGTAGCCATTTATTTTGTGGCATTACGCATAAATATGCAAACCAAAAAGGTGGAAGAAATACGGGTAACAATAAACTAACCGACCTAATTTATAGGAAATAAAAACTAAAACGGCAGGCGTTTGCAAAGCACCAATTGTTGCGTTGTTGGCTAGTTTGTTTTTTTATTACCTGCTCCGAACCCGGTGCAACCGCAACTTTTATTCCGCTTACGTACTCGTCACTATTTTATGTAGCAATACTAAATGAATCAAATCATATCACCATAGTTTTGTCAATAGAAAATTTACCGAGTATGGTAAAAATATTGAGCTAAAAATTAAGAAACGCTGCGGAAGACAGAAATTGTTTCGGCAATGGTGGTTTCAACAGGGGTAAACGTAAACCCTATTTGTTGCTCTATTTTTTCGGCCTTGTAAAAAAAACGGTTGTGAAGGGCGCGGGTAGTTTCGGTGGTAACCAGAGGATCTTTACCAAGCAGCCAAGCCCGTAATCCATCTAAGGTTACAGCTACTGTGGTGAGCCATTTAGGAGCTTCAATAGTGGGGTTGGGGTTGCCGGTTTGTTGGTTTACCAACTGAAAAAGCTCTTTAAAAGAAAGGTTGGCACTTACCAGCACAAACCGTTCGTGAACGATGGCACTCTCCATTAGTTGCAGCATAGCCCGTACTACGTCTTTCACATCTATATACCCATTTACACCAAGCGTGTACATAGGTAATTTTTTGCAGGCAGCGGCTAACATGCGGCACGATCCTTTTTTCCAGTCACCAACTCCTAAAATAACTCCAGGGTTTACAATCACCACATCCAATCCTTCTTCGGCACCCCTCCACACTTCCATTTCGGCTCTGTATTTACTTAGGGCATAGTTTGAGTTAAGAGGCGAGTCTTCCCATTCGGTTTTTTCATCCATCAGTTGCCCATTTTGCATTCTCCCAAGTGCAGCAATAGAACTGGCATAGCACAATTTTCTTATTCCATAGGAAAGGCATAGGTTTACAATATTGGCGGTTCCGTGCACATTGGCTTGCATCATTTGCTCCACATGCTTTGGCACAAAAGAAATCATAGCTGCTACATGATAAACATGAGTTATGCCCTCAAAAGCGGCCTCGAGAGCCGGAATGTCCAGCAAATCGGCTTCTATCCACTCAAGTTTAGCAAGTATTTTTTCAATTTCAACGGGTGTATGTTTACTGAAACGATAGGATGCGATGAGGTTAAACTCGTTCATTAACGAACTTTTTCTTCGAATGGCACGCACGCGTTTACCCTGATCAATCAATGAGCAAAGAAGGTGTGCCCCTAAAAAACCTGTCCCACCGGTAACCAGAATCATGTTGATTAGTTGATTACTTCTATTAGAGAAGCTGCGCTAAAATAGGCTAATTTGCTTCAAATATTTGACACATGAATTTAACAGATTTTCTAAGGCCTGTTTCCCAATCGGTTGTTGAACAATTAGCACCATTCTCGCCCAGAAGCTGGTATAACCACGCTCAGGTTTATGTCAATTCGTTTCCGGATATAGATGCCTGCCGCATTTGGATAGTAGGCGTGAAGGACGACCGAGGGATAACCTCACAGGCCGGAGCGGCAGCCGCTCCGGATGCCATTCGCCTGCAACTGTACCGGCTCATAAATCATCACGAGCATCTTTCGGTGGCCGATTTGGGAAATATAGAAGCCGGAGAATCTTTAAGCGACACTGCTTTTGCCCTGAATCAGGTGATGAAAGAGGCACTGCACAAAAAGAAAATTATCATTGTATTGGGCGGAGCATCCGACCTAACCTATTATCAATACCGAGCCTACGAGGGTGTTTCGCGCACCTTGCGATTGGTAAATGTAGATAGCCGAATACAACTAAGTGCAGTAGAAGGAGCCGAAGAGGAAGCTTACCTAAACCGAATTATTTTGCATGAGCCCAACTTTCTTTTTAACGTAACTCACTTGGCTTATCAAACTTATTTTTGCGAAGAAGAAAGCCTGCACACGTTTAATCGCATGAACTTTGATGCTTTTAGACTGGGCTTTGTAACTAAAAATATAGAAGAGTGTGAGCCGCTGCTGCGTGATGCCGATATGTGCAGCTTTAACATGGCAGCCATTCGTATGGGCGATGCACCCGGCCAAGTATCGGGTTCGCCCAATGGATTGTTTGGTGACGAAGCCTGCCAGATTGCCCGCTATGCCGGAGTAAGCAATGAACTGAGTTCTCTTGGCTTGTTTGGATATGTTCCGCATGTAGATGTACAACAACAATCGGCTAAACTTCTGGCGCAACTTATTTGGTATTTTGTGGATGGCGTGTACAATCGCAAAAACGATTATCCGGCAGCCGAAAGCAGCGATTTTCAAACGTACCGCATCACCTTTAACAACAGCAGCCATGAAGTGGTTTTTTACAAAAGCCTTAAAAGCGACCGCTGGTGGATGGAGGTACCATACCCGGTTGAAAAATCGAGCCGCAAAGGACGCTACCTGGTGCCATGCTCTTACAAAGATTACGAAACAGCTTGCAATGATGAAGTGCCCGACAGGTGGCTGAAAACATATTATAAATTAATTTGATTTACGATACGAATACGTAACATTTTTGTGGCCTCCCTGTGCCTTTTGGCTTGTGTAAGTTTTATTCCTGCTGACGGTGGTTTAAACTGTTTCGGGTTTCACGCGGGGGAGTTTACCTACAAATCTCCCGAAGGAAAGGTGAAAGTAGTGATAGCAGGAAACATACCGAGTTTCACCATAAGGGAAGGTACACCATTGAATCAACCATTGAGTGGCAGAACGATTGCGACTACAAAGCTACTTTGATAAAAACCAATCTCCCCGACTTTCCGTTTAAACCCGGTATCAATCTGTTTGTGCGGGTGTATAAAATTGAAGGGAAAAAGTACTTTTACAAATCTACCATCAATGGCGAAAGCTTTGATGGGGTGATGACGAAAGTAAAGTAAGGCCAGATTTAATTTCTAATCTTAACGATGTGCTAAAACGAGGATGCTTACAACAACAATTTCCCAAGCTATTCCTTAAACCTTGCTTTTATCGCTTTTTAACTCTAATTTTACCTTGCTTTTTTTACATCTTTATTCTGCTTTGATGTTGCTTGCAAGTAGAATGTCAAACCGTAACACATGAATCCATTTTGGACACAAATAATTATTCAGACTACTCTTAAACATAAGGGGAAGAAAAGAACTAACTCCCTACAGCGTTATTCAGACTTTGAACTTGCTAAGGCCTATAGAGAGTTTAAAATTACCTTAAAGCGTTATATCAAAGACGTTATACTCATTACCATTGGTATTTTCTCTGCCTCTTTCGGCTTTAAAGGTTTTCTGCTAACCAATAACTTTATAGATGGCGGGGCAACCGGAATTTCATTGCTTATTTTGGCATTAACACATATTCCCCTTTACCTCCTGATTATTGCAGTAAATATTCCGTTTATCATACTCGCCTATCATGTTATGGGTAAACCATTCGCTTTTAAGACAGCTCTTTCAATATCGGGACTGGCATTGGTACTGGCCACTGTAACTTTTCCGAACGTGACAAATGATAATTTACTGGTGGCTATTTTCGGTGGGTTTTTTCTTGGGGCAGGCATTGGTTTTGCCATTCGGGGAGGTGCAGTAATTGACGGAACAGAAGTTCTTGCCATTTTTTTAAGCCGCAAACTTGGGGCAACCATTGGAGACATCATCATAGCCATAAATGTGTTGATTTTTTCTGCCGCAGCCTATTTATTAGGAGTGGAGATAGCCCTGTACTCCCTGATAACCTATTTAGCCGCGTCTAAAACACTGGACTTTATTGTGGAAGGTATTGAAGAGTATATTGGTGTTACCATCGTTTCAACGCACAGCGAAGAAATTCGACTAATGATTATTAGCAAAATGGGGCGTGGGGTGACCGTTTATAGCGGGAAACGCGGGTATGGGAAACGTGGTGAAATTAAAGATGTAGAAATAATTTATACGGTGATCACACGACTTGAATTAAATAAATTGACGACTGAAATTGAAAAAATTGAACCGACAGCTTTTGTGGTAATGAATAGCGTGAAAGACACCAAAGGGGGTATGATTAAAAGACGACCACTAGACCATTAAATAGAATTAGACGGGGCTTTGTCAGCGAGCGACCTGCGTTATCGTAAAACCGTTTAATGGGGTATTCCGGATTTTATGGGCTATATTCGCTTAACTTTAAATAAATTTTATGAAAAAAATAAACTTGCTACTTGGTTTCGTTTTGTTTTTATCCCTTAATTCATTTGCACAGGAAAAAACATTTGCAGTAAAACTCAATTATCTGAGCCCGCTGGTAAAAACGATCAATCTTTCTTTTGAGAAAGCGGTAAAAGAAGATGTCTCCTTTCAATTAGGAGTGTATTATACCGGTTTCTCCAGCGCAGGCGTTTCATACAGTGGCCTTGGCCTTACGCCCGAATACCGAAAATACCTTACAGGTGAAGCGCTGGATGGAGCATATATTGCCCCGTTTGCACGCTACCAAAGCCTCACCCTTACCGAATCGGCAACAACGAGCAAAGGCACCACCAGCACCTTTGGAGGTGGGTTAATTATAGGCCGCCAGTGGATGATGAAAGGAATTTCATTTGATATTTTTATCGGACCTATTTATAATTCGGGCTCCTATTCATCAAAAAGCGGAAACCGCATTGATGCCGGCAGTTTTGAAGGATTTTCATTACGTTTTGGCTCTACTATCGGGTTAGGATTTTAATTTACCATCACTCATAAAAAAAGCCCGTCCCGAAAAACTCGGACGGGCTTTTTTTACATATGGGTTGCCAGTTATTCTATAATTACTTTTTTAATTGAAACAGCTCCGGCAGCCTGCACACGCACCAGATAAATACCGGCCTTTAAGGTGGAGGTATTTACTTCGCTGTTTTTTGCCCGTATCCCTTTTTGCGCGATAATGACATTTCCGGTCATATCCATCACGTCAACAGTTTCAATGATTTTATCACTTCTTACACTCACTACTTCCTTTGCGGGGTTTGGATACACAACCATGTGCAGTGCATTTTGATCCCTTATGCTGTTGGGGTCATTATCGGTAATCACAAGGGTGTAAGTTGATGCAGAAGGATCCATCCAGGCGTTGTTGGTGGCATTCTGTAGAGAAAGTACAATGGTATCGGGTGTTGGTTCAGACAAGGCATCGTCTAAAATAGTTAGGGTTACTGTTTGGTCAACGTTACTTCTTTCTGCAAAAGTTACTACCTGTGTGGTGTAAGTGTAATCAACTCCTGCTACTGCATTTCCTCCTGTTACCACAACAGAAGTTGATGTTGGGAATAAGCTTGGGTTTTTAAGTTTGATGTTTACGGTTTTGTTTCCGCTTCCTTCGGCCACGGTAGCACCTGGGGTAGCAAACGACAGGGTATCGCCCGATACAATATGACTTGGGAATTGTGGTATTAATTGATAGCCCGATGTAAATGGATTGCTGGCATCAAACTGGGTTCCCAACCCGATAATAGCAAATGGCTGCCTTGGTATTGGAGAGCCGTTTAACAAACTTGTACCGATAATGCGAATCTGAAAACTATCGGAAAGATTACCATTGATGTAAGCATACAAATTTTTCCCTGATCCTGTAAACGGAGTAACCGGCCATTGAGTGGTATCGGCCAGAGTAACAGAAGGGAAATACACCAGGTTGTTTTCTGCAAACTCGGTAAGAGTGTTTACTTGTGTTGGTGTAGCAATCCGATTTCCTGTGCCTGCCAGCATAATGGTATCCAGATTTGATAACTCGGCCAGTCCGTTAAACTGAATCACCTGTCCATAGGCAAAGATACTGTCGCCCTGATTTATAACATATCCAAAATTTTTGGTTGTATTAAAAATGGTAATACCACCGGTATAGTCACGAATGGTAAAACTTACTCCTGCGGTACGATTATTAATTCCATAAACTACTCCTTTCAAAATGGCCCATCTGTTTAATGAATCAACTACTCCGTTAGTATCAACCGAAGTCATGGCTCCTATAGTGCGGGTAGGATACAACCAGTTTGTAATAAATATGGTATCAGTGCCTATGGGTGTAACTAGTGCATTGTTGGTAGGAGCAGATAAGCGCACCGTGAAAAATTCGGTTGACTCAAAATACTGGCTTCTGTTTAAACGCACCACCACTTCTTTCATAGTATCGGCAGCCGAGGTAAAGGTGAGTGAAGAGGTGAGCAACGTATAATCGGAAGCTGGCAGCGCGGTACTCGAACTTGCTGTTACAGCTACGGTATAACTGCCGGTATCGTATTTTTTCAGTTTTACCGGAATGCGTATGGTGTCTTCATTCTCTGCATGAAATTCGGAGGTGGTAAGAAAAGATATTTGAGGATTATCGTTGTCATTAATGTACACTGTCATCACCGAATCGGCACCAAGTAGTGCCTGATTGGTTGGGTTGCGAAGGGCTAAAATAACCGCTTCGGGTAACTCAAAAATGTCATCGTTCAGCACGGTTAATGTAACCGTTTGCGGAGTAACTGATGCGGCAGGAAAAGTAACTGTTTTAGTAGTGAAAATATAATCGACTCCCTGAGTAGCAGTACCTGCTTTTTGTACTACAGTTACTGAAGTAGGTGTGGCACTTGGATACTGAATACTTATTGATAATTGTACAGTAGCAGAGTCTTCCGTAACTGTTTTGCCTATTTGGGTAAACTTCACGATAGGGGCGGTATCGTTATCGGTAATGCTTAAGGTAAAAACCGAATCAGCATCAATGGTAGCCGAATTGGTGGCATTTCGCAATGCAAAAATGGCCGTTTCGGTTGCTTCTACTAAAACATCATTAGCAACCGTAATGCTTACACTTTGAGATGTGGTTGAACTGGCCGGGAAAGTTAAAGTAGTGGTATTTAATGTAAAGTCGATGCCGTTTCCGGTAGCAGATCCTCCTTTGGTTACTATGCTCGCAGAGGTTGCATTGCTGTTAGGGTTTGAAATACTTACCATAATAGTAACTGCTGTGGAGTCTTCACTCACTGTTTTACTCAATTGAGCAAACTTGATTACAGGTGCAATCGGATTAAGTGTAGAAGTATCTCCTGATGTAGCATTGGCAGTATTATAGTTGGCGTTTACACCATTTCCGTTAAATGCAAATACTTTAAAATAATAACGGGTATTATTATTCAATCCGGTTACAGTTACGCTTGTATCGTGTCCGGCATACACCACCATTCCCGTTCCTTTGTTAAGGGAAGATGCCGATGTAATTACCGTGTCGGCTTGTGTATAGCTGTTTATATTCCTGTAGGTAAAACTATCGGTTGGGCTGCTAATGGAAGAGGAGGTATGTGCTACTACCAGATATCGTTGTGGGGTTGATGTAGCTTTAGCCCAACTTAGGTTTAAAGAACTTAAGGTAATATTGGTAAATGTAAGTGCCAATGATTGATTTGAAGGCTCATTAAACAACGCATTCACCGGTACAAAATCACTGGCAAAACGGGTAGAACTGGTATCCCAGTTGGAGGCAGCCATCATGCTGTCACGCATCAAGGAGGCAATACCTGAAACCGGACCCCTGAAACGGGCATTTAATTTAGGGCCCGCATGAAAATCAGAGAGCGTTCCCGGAGCTTTTGAAGTAGAGGTGGTGGTAGCGCCTGAAGTCCACCCGCTGTTTCCGCAATTTATTCCGGCTACGTATTGATTAAACCCGGTGTAGGCTATCATTTGGTCTCCGGCTGCTGCTAAATTAGGAGCGGATGCATAAAAGGTCATTACTCCGTCTTCCCAGGTAGTATCATTTGTTCCGGTGTTCATAATAAACCGTACTACCGTTCCGGCCGGTACATCATTCAAAGAAGTTAATGTTGGAAGAGAGTAAGTGCCCTCGTTTGCGGTAAGTGTATTATCTGCTAAAACTCCGTTATCGGTAACCTTCAGATTTCTTAAGTCAAGACGTTTTAAGGTAATAAACTCAGCGTTGTCATAAATACCGGTTGAGCTGCTAGCTTCTATTTGTGTAAATGCCAAATCTCCGCTGGCCGGATTTAATATTCCATCATTGTCTTTTATGGTAAAGTTGTAAACCGAGTCAACCGTAATCACAGATGCCGCACCACCGCTTGCGTTTCGCAAACTGAACTGCAATGTTTCATCCCATTCATCCGTTGCATCGTTCGTTACTCCAAATGCAAAAGTTTGAGCAGCGGTTGAGTTGCCAGGGAATTTTAAGGTCACCGTGTTAAATGTAGTGGTAAGGTCAGCTCCGTTGGTTGCATCCCCTCCGCTCAGTACTAGATTCACAAAAGTAGTATCTGTATTTTGTGTTGCTGGATTTACAATGGACACACTGATTGTATTTGAAACGGCTCCCTCAATTGCTGAACCAAATTTATTGGTAAAATAAACCTGTGTACGTGGCTGAGTGGCATTTGCAGTGAGTGCGCTTGAATAAATATTGGTGTTGTTTGCCGTATCAATAATAAGCACCATGGTATGGTAGGTAGTTCCGGCTGTCAGTCCGCCCACTAATACTGAATCCCCATCACCTTTGTATATACATTTTGCTTCGGAATCATTTACCCAGGTAGAACCCGAACCTGTAAAATTGCTGTCGGCAGTTATCCCAGCCAGCGAGCCCGAAGCAGTACCAGCTGTAATAGAATTAGTATCTTTCAGGTATACCAGCACAGTTTGGTTGGCGGCATTATAGGTGCCCGGTTTTGTCCAGCGCACGCGTGCCGTTGTAAAATTTTTGGGGCTGATTGAAGTAGCCGTGACCGGAGATGGACCTCCGCCCACACCGCTGATATCAGACCAGCCTGTACCCACACGAATGCCGTCAATAGTAGCATTAGGTGTGTTTATTCCCTGACGTATTCCAAATCGAGCAATATCTCCCAAATCTGTTCCGCCATTTATTGCTCCAGCTGATGGTGTGGGTGCGGATGAACCGGAAATGGAAGGGTTAATCCACAAATATGTTGAGTCGTTTGCCGTGCCGCTTAGCATAACATATGCAATGGCAACCAGTGTGGTTGTTCCGGGGTTAAGGTTGTTGCTTGCCCAGGCAACGGTTCCTGCAGATGCTGTTTTTATCCCTAAATTATATGTATTTCCAGTCCCTCTTCTCACACACAATCTGGCTCCGAAGTTAGTTGTACTACTGGACGGTAAAAAAAGGATGAAGTAATCTCCTGCTGCGTTTGAGCTGTCCAGCATTCTTAGAGTGTCTGAAATATTAAGTAAAAACGATGCATACACTGTTCCGCTGGTTTGGGTGGCAAATTGCCGATAAGCATCTTCGGCACTGGTACTGGTAGCAATCGTAGATAACTGGTTGCCGGTTCCGGAGGAAGCATATCCGGAGTAGGTAATTGTTCCGGTTGTTACCATTAACGGATTACCTGTTCCGGAGAAGTTAACCCAGTTTCCTCCACTTACATTGGCTCCTGCGCTTAGGCTTGTTAACTGGCCTGAGGTGTAGGAAAAATTTTCATTCAAAATTTGAGCATTTACATTTACTCCGATGAATGAGGCGATGATTAGTAGAATTTTTTTCATATGTGATATTTTGTTTCTTTCGGAAAAAAGCTATCAAAAATAACAACCCAAAACGGTTGAGGTTTTAAGGAACTGTTAAAAAAACATTTAAAGATAAAATTGTTCGGGCAACCTACAGGTAGCTGTGGAAAATAAAAAGTTAAAACTGAAGGGCGAATCCAATCATAAAATGCCGTTGTTGTAAATAACGGGATGGGTCGTTGGGCGGAGTTCCTGATGAGCGCGGGTCGCGGGGATCATTGTAACGCGGGTCTCTCCACTCGGTAGGCACATCATCTCCTGTCTGGTATGCCTTGCCCGTTACCGGATTAATGATGGAGGAATTTTTATTGTTAAGGATATTGGTAATTTCAATAGTCCAAGCGATTTTTACTTTATTAATGGTGTACCATTTTCTGAAATTCACATCTAGCCAAAACCAGTTTTTACCAATTTTGCTCCATTTTTTTGCCGGATCATTATCCAGCACCCATATCGGTCTTCCGGTAAAAGGTTCATATCCTTCAAGTTTATATGGGGTATACCTGCGTCCAGCACGCCACACATTTTCTATATAAAATGAGCAGTGGTTAAACCATTTTTGCCTAAATAATCCCTCTTTTAAATCAAGTTTAAAAAGCGCATTGCCTTTAATATCAAAACGAGTATCCCACGGCATATAAAACTCTCGAGTATCCTCGGCAGCTCCGGTATTCAGCAACTCTTTTAATGTTTCGGAAGCAGAAGCACTTTGTCCGGTAGCTACCATATAGGTGGCCGATGCCTGACCGATAAACCATTTTTTTATTCGATGCATATAACTTAGCTCTATTCCTCTTTTGCGTGAGTAATCCGAATTAATAGCCATGGTTCGTTGCACTTCGCGCCCGGTAATATCCTTTACTAAAATAGGTACACGCAAAATAAAATCGTAGTTATCTACCCAAAAGGTCGAGAAGCTGATAGCATCGTTTGCTGTTAGTTGGGAGCGATAACCCAATTCGTACGAAATGGCTACCTCAGGATTAAGGTTCGGGTTTCCTAATACTGAAGCCGTTGAACGATCGGTGTAAAGTGGATTTAATCCGGCATATATAAAAGAAGGATGGGGCATTTTGGTGGTATGACCGTAGTTGAAAAACAACATTTGATTTTCCTTAATCGGAAAACTTGCCGAAACCCGTGGTAAGAACCTGAACTTATGCCGTATCCCAAATACATTTATTGTGCTATTTTTATACTCTTGTCTTATTTCGTCCCTAATGGGCGAACGGGGATCATTCACGGCCTCATCAACAAATCGACCTGAAGCCCAGTATTCAAATCGGCCACCTACATTGGCTATCAAGCCCCGGTATTTAATCTGATCGGTCACAAACACGGCTCCTTTCTGTGGTTTTACTTTCCACAGGTCGCTGTAATCTCCAAGCCGGAAGGATTGTGAATATGTCCCATTGGGCAATGGAATGGGGGCTCCTACCCACGGTCGTTTTATATCTATCCATTGCATATCCTGCTGTACATGCTCTATTCCAAAAACAAGTTTATTGAAGGTGTTTCTCGAGTAAAGAGTTCCGGTTAGGTTTAAGGTATATTCTTCCACATAGTGATCGTGCCACAGCGTTGCTATACCACCGTTATTATAAAAACCCATTGGTGCATTCACAAAAACAGCACTATCGTTGGGATTAAACGGAACCACCGGAAAGGTTACAATGGAGTTAGGGTCAAATTCAGAACTAACGTTTTTAGGTCTCCATGAGCGGCCATTCGCATCGGTACGTTGTTTAACAAAAAAACGCGATAGCTTGGCTTTAAATGAAAATCGTTTATTTACATATTGAGTGTAGGTAAAAGCAATCAAATACCCACTATTAGTATAGGTATTGGCATTGTCCATTTGTTGACTGAATAAAAAGGGATAACCCGGTAAGTAAGGAACATCATTTCCGGTAATGCGCAGGTTGTTCATGTCCTGATTGATAGAAATGGTTCGGATATAAGAAAAAGATAAACGCTTTGATTCGCTCAGTTCATAATTAAGGTTGAGAGTAGATGACCATCTGTTGTCTTGAAAAGGAGCAAAAAATTCGGGATTTTTAAAAATGGAAGAATGTAATTGATTGGCCGGATTTTTATAATAATCATCCGTTAAATAAACGCGACTGGTATAGTAGTATTTAAGTTTATTTTTGAACACTTGCCGCATTAACGGACCTCCGACACCTATTTCAAAAACATGGGTATTAAATGATGATTTCCAACGGCTGTTAAATCCAAGGTTATCGGTTTTATACAAAAACGAAAATTCTTGTTTATCTCCACCTGTTCTTGTTCGGGCATTAATAACACCAGAAGTAGCATTGCCAAACTCAGCACCTATTCCTCCGGTAAACACATCAATGGTAGAAAGTGAATTACTCCCTAAATCGAGCCCAAAACCTGTACCCGAAAGAGGATCCTGCACCGACACACCATCTACGTAAAAACCCGTTTCATAAGTTCGGCCTCCTCTGATATTTACTCCCGATGGGGTATTAACTACTCCGGGTTGCGAATTGATAATTTGCTGTAACTGACGAACAGGTGCCGATTCAATTTGCTCCTGCTGAATGGTACTTCCGCTTTGCGGTTTTTCAATATCAATAATGGGGCGCTCTCCTATAACAACCACATTTTGATCGAGCATAATAGAAGAAGCACCCATTTGTATATTAAGCGTGGTGGTTTCTCCGGCTTTTACCTTTACTGCGGTTACTATAATTTTTTCATATCCAATAAAACTGAACTCAATTGTATATTCACCCGAGGGAACATTTTTAAGCACATACCTTCCGTTTAGGTCGGTTTGTACCATCAACTTAGTGCCTTTTATTACTACGTTTACTGCCGGAATTTCTGATTTGTCTTTTTTGTCAGTTACTATTCCGGTTACTATTCCGCTTTTATCTTGTGCAAAAGCATAAATAGAACCCAATTGAATTGCGGTAAAAACAAGAATAAAGAAGATTCGGGAAAAGAAAAAGATCACGCCACTAAAATACAGCGTGTATTCCTGATTGTAAATTTAATTTATTCTTAAATTTTCACAAGGCGGCTGCAATAGTGGCTACACTTACCTTACATAAATTATTCTGATTAAGTGTATTTACGCAAGCCTCCAGTGTTGATCCCGTAGTTACCACATCATCAACCAGCAATATATGTTTTCCGGCAATTCTTTCGGGATGGCTTACTGCAAACACCTCTTTGGTATTGAGGTAGCGGGAAAACCTGCTTTTTTTGGTTTGGGTCTCTGTGGCCGTTTCCCTTCGTAAACTAACGGTATTTATCTCTCGTTTTAAACCAGAAGCCAAACCACTGGCAAACAATTCACTTTGATTATAACCCCTTAGTTTTTGTTTGGTTTTATGCAACGGTACGGGTATTATCACGTCTATTGGAGCAAAGCAACTTTCTTGCTTCAGTTGAAAAGCATAAAGTTGACCTAAGTGTTCTCCAATTTCAGGACAATTAGTATATTTTAGCTGATGTAGCAACTGTTGTACCCGACCTCCTTTGCGGAAATGCAAAAAGGCCGCGGCAAACAGAATATTGGTTCTACCCCAGAATAATTTGTACACCGGATTATCGGGACTGGTGTGGTAGCCGGTATGAGGTAAATGGTAGTGACAATAAGTGCAAATAATCTGTTCGTTTTTAAGCAGGGGTTTACCACAGGCTTTGCACAGGGAAGGATAAAACAGATTGAGAAAATCAGATAGCATAAAAGGCAATTTGGTCTTTTTAAAATCAAAATAAATAAATAAACTTCTGATTTAGAAACTTACTTCAATAAAAATTAATTGTTATCAAATTAAAACACTAACTTGTACAATCATTTGCACCCTAAAATGAAAAAGGTTTATGCGCTATTTTTGGCTTTATTAAATCTTGTTTGGTTAAATCCAGTAAAAGCAACACATATTGCAGGCAGTGATATGGAGTTTCAGTGCATGGGTAGCGATAGTTTTAAAATTACCTTTCGAATCTATCGGGATTGTTCACCGGGAAATGCAGCTCTGGGAAGTTCCATTCCGGTAAGTTTTACCCCGGTTTCTTGTAACCTGTCGCCAGTAACCACCAATTTTAACAGGGTAGGAGTTACTCCCATTCGTTTTAAATGTAATGGCCTGGATTGGGCTAGCATTTGCGAAGGAGGAACCTTCCCGTTTGGAATCGAAGAGCACGTATTTACTCAAACGGTTTACCTTAAACAGCTTTTTCCCAGTATTGACTCTACCTGTTGCCTCATTAAAGTGGGTTGGACAAGCTGCTGCCGTAACGGAGCCATCACCAATTTAGTTAATCCACTTATACAAGGCTTCACCAACGAAGGCATAATAAACCGTTGCATCACCCCGTGCAATAGTTCTCCTCAATTTACCAATAAACCCATAGTGGCCATTTGTGCCGGACAACCCTATTGCTACAATATGGGAGTTGTGGATACCATTGATTTTGACTCACTGTCGTTTGATTTTGCTGACCCGCTAGGAACCGGAGGTGTATCGGTGTCTTTTGCAAACGGATTAAGCAAAAACCAACCGCTAAATTATTTGGGATTCGGCTTTCCGAATCTTCCTTTCCCAAGCGGGTTGCATTTAGATCCTCAAAGTGGTGATTTATGTTTTACCCCCATGGGACAACAGCAACCCGTTTTGGCAATTAAAATAACCGAATGGCGAAAAATTAATGGCCAATATGTGAAAATAGGAGAAACCCGAAGAGATGCCCAGTTTTATACTTGGCAGTGCCCTCCTAATAATCCTCCCGAAATTGAAGTGAACGGAAACAAATACGGTAGCTGGAAATTTGAAGTTTGTGCCGGCAGTTCGCTGTGCCTGTCCATAATTGCCCGTGATAAGGACAGTATTTCCCCGCTTATTGACACCACTACCCTAAGTTGGAATCGGGGTATTACGGGAGCAACATTTACCAACGTAAATGCATTACAAAAACTAATTCGAGAAGACGAAGCTATTTTTTGCTGGACTCCTGCCGATAACCAGGTAAGTTCTCTTCCATACTACTTTACCACAACAGCCGAAGATATGGCTTGCCCGGCCGCCAACAGCACTAAAGCAATCGCCATTCTGGTACGTCCACGGCCAGTGGGTAATCATCGTGTTTTTCGAATCAGCTGCTCTAATTATGCCTTGCAAATGCAACTTACCAATGGGCAAAATGTTGATAGTTTCAAGGTGTCGTACCGATGGGAAGTATCTTCTTTAAATACCGGAGCATTTTCCATTTTGAATGCTAAGGTTTATTTAGGAAAAACAGCCGAACATACTTTTACCAATCAAGGAATATATGTTATCAGGGCAACCATGTCAACTCCACAGTGTTCCACATATTACTACGATACGGTGTATGTTGACCCTCCTCTTAAAGCTGTTGCCCCGGCTGATACGTTTGTATGTAAAGGCACTACCATCACCTTAACCGGAAGAGCACTAAACGGTGCAAAGCCCTATATGTTTCAGTGGGAAAACGACAGTATTAACACAACCTTGCAAATTACCCCCGATACTTCCGTAAAACATATTCTTGTTGTTACCGACTCGGCCGGCTGCAAAAGTTTTGATACCGTTGAAGTAAGTGTTAAACCCTTGCCTGTAATTCAGCTGGGGCCTGATAAACGCATTTGCAGTGGCGACAGCGTTCGGTTTGAATCAGGAAACAATAACGGAAATGGACTGTCTGCCTGTTTATGGCAAACTAAGGGGAAAAGTGAAAACAAATGCTATACCTACGCAAAAGATTCCGGACAACTAATCGTGTTTGTAACGGATAGCTTTTTTTGCAAACAATCGGATACCGTAAATCTTTTTGTAAATTATCCTCTCAAACCACAACTGGGTATCGATGATTCCCTTTGTATTCTCGACACAATTACCCTCAAATCTACTTTCACTCATCAGAAATATGAATGGACAAAAGCGGGAAACGACTCGATTATTTCTTCCGCATCATCTTTAATCGTTTCTCCTTCAATCCAAGGCGTTGTTACCTATGTTCTTAAAACAGAAGAAACCTATATGCAGGTTTCATGTCCTCAATCCGATACGGTGAATATTGTAGTACTTCCGCTTCCGGTTATCAGCTTTTCAAACGACCTGATTAAAACCTGCATTGCGGGAAGTTGGATCGACTTTGATTTTAAACTCAACCCTAAACCTTCAGGTGGAGTATGGTGGTTCAATGATACGCTGCTTAATCGTTGCATAAATATCAATACATTTTCCGAGAATTATGGAAGGGCATTCGATTCATGCGTAGGAGCAGTAGAAAATGAAAAAATAACCTATTTCTACAAAGATCAATTTGGTTGTAAAAATAATAAATCGGCTAAATTAACCTTGCAGGCAAGGCCATTGGTTTTTGCCGGATCTGACAGTTCATTTTGCAACAATGATAATCCCGTTTCCATCAACCCTTATCCAAACACGGGCATTGGTACTTTCTGGAGCCTTCTCCCGGACGATTCAATTCGTTGCGATTATTGCATAGAGTCTGTTGTACGAAATCATATTTTTTATCCAGCCAAAGCCAAACCCGGATTGATTCATTTTATTTATCGGGCAGTAGCTCAAAACGGTTGCAGCAATACCGATACCATGCTCTATGCAATTAAACCCGTTCCGGAAGTAAATGCCGGCTCTATGCAACCCATTTGCGAAAACCAACCCTTAGTGCAGCTAAAAACCATGGCAGGAATTACGCCTTCTGCAGGAAATTGGAGCGGTCCGGGAATAGATCAAACAAATCAAACTTTCGCTCCTAATGGAAACAATGTAGTAAAATACCCTGCCTTTAATATTCTCCGTTATTCTTTTACCAATTCAGTCGGATGTACCGCATCAGACACCCTTAAGGCAATAGTCTATCCGTTGCCTGTAGTTACGATAGTCGGGATGCCTCAAAAGGTGTGTGAAACCAGCCTCCCTATTTCCATTAACGGAAACCCTAAAGGCAATACCGGATTTTACTTTGTAAATCAAAACAAATTAGCATCCCCTATTTTTTCTCCGTCACGAAGCAGTCCTTTTGTGAAGGAAGGAAAAAATGAAATCATTTATACCTATAAAGACCCTGCCACCGGCTGCACTAATACCGATTCGGCAAATTTAATCATACAGTACATTCCGGAAATTAACGTAATACACGCCAATTCATTTTGTGAAGGAACTCCTTTCCCTATTAGTGCCTCCATGAGACGGGCAACTAAATTAATATGGACTACAGATGGAGACGGACTATTCGGTACACAAAATATCTCGACAGATTCTGATGTAATTTATCAGGCAGGGGTGAACGAAACATCCAACCTACAGGTACGTATTCATGTGCTAACAATTGATAGCGGAATGTGTGCAGCAGCGCGCAAAAGCATTGATTTAACAATTAATCCAAAACCTACAGGAGACTTTTCATCTGATAGAAAAGGTTGCGAACCGTTTCAGGTATTATTTAAAGGAAATTTCAATGGTGCGACTTCTTTTATATGGAACTTTGGAGATTCGGGTGTCTCTAAACCCGCTGCTCCTGCTTATCATATTGGCTATAGTAAAAACAACCCGCACCAATACCTTAATGACGGAATTTATTCGGTACAGGTGTTATTACGTTCGGATAAAGGCTGCGAAACCATAGTTTCCAAGCCACAGTGGATTGAGGTGTTTAATACTCCTGTTGCCGCTTTCGCGAGTGATAAAGAATGGACTACTGTGGCTTTACCCCGGTTTAGTTTCACAGATAAAAGCTCAGGTTTTTCGGCTTCCGACAAGTTAAAATATCTTTGGAACTTTGGTGACCTGCTCACTTCAGGAGATACTTCCGATTCTCCAAATCCTTCTTACATGTACTCCCCTGATACTGGAGCTTACCGCGTGACACTTACCATACGAACCGTTCACGGTTGTGAATCGGAAAGCGAGAAGATAGTAACCATCCGGCCTGATATCACTCTATCTGCTCCAACTGCTTTCAAACCAGGAAGTAATGAAAAAGGTAAACCACTTTGTTTAGAATGTCAGAATGATAAATTTTATATTGTAGTTGACGGGCAACGCACTTTCCATTTAACTGTTTTTAACCGTTGGGGCGAGAAGGTTTTTAGCACCAACAATCCGAATGAGGGCTGGGATGGAAAATTTAATAACCGCGAATGCCAGCAGGATGTGTATGCATGGGAGCTAACGCTTACCAGCTTTAATGGTTCACCTTATAAGTATTCTGGAACCGTAACCCTTGTAAGGTAATTGCTGGATTAGTGTGCATAATTGGAGGGAGCTATTGCCGGTTTTATCACATTGCCCTTTATCACAATTATTTTTACACCATCATTTTTTGCATTCGATTTTACAGCAATTCTTTTCATAAAAAAACCCGGCCTAAATTGTGAATCATAAGAAACCTTTATTTTCCCCGTTTCACCGGGAGAGATTGCTTCTTTTGTCCACTCTGGATTGGTACATCCGCATGTGGGAATAACATCGGTTATTATCAGGGGTTGGGTTCCGGCATTTTTAAACTGAAAAACCCCTTCGGCTTTTTCTCCCTCCCAAATTTCTCCAAAATCAAAGGTGTCAACTTCAAAAAGGATAACTGCTCCACGATTTTTTTTAAGCTTAGCCGTTTTGATGGTTTGTGCAAAAGCGACTGCGGTACCTAGTACAAAGAACAACACTATAACTCTTTTCATTAGCGGTATCAGTGTTGTGGTATTTCCATTTTTTGTTTAGGCTGCGTAGGCATTTGTACGATTCCTTTAATGATTAGTATACCTGGAGGCCCAGAAACATTGGTGTAAACAAATACGGCTTTTGTAAAATCGCCAATTCGTCCTTTTGTATCGTATTCAACTCGTATTTTTCCGGTAGCTCCGGGTTTTATAGGCTCGGTTGGCCATTGAGGTGTAGTGCATCCGCACGACTTGTCGACCTTTACAATAATGAGCGGAGCATTGCCGGTGTTTTTAAATGTAAAAAAATGAACAGCGGGTTCACTTTCTTTAAGGCTTCCGAAATCAAATGTGTCTGATTCAAATTTAATCTGAGGCTTTAGGTTTATTGGGTTGGCTGGTTTTTGAGCGAAGGCACAAAAACCAATTACTACCGAAAAAACAAAACACAATCCTCTTCTCATAACTGATTTAATTAAAATCCAAGCGTTCAAATAAAAAAGGCCTTCACATGATGGAAGGCCTTTGAAATTTTGTTAATGCACCGAGCTATTAATGTTGCGGAACAACAACCGGTGATGCAGGCTGTTGATTTACCGGCTCCACATTTCCGGTAATGGTTAACATAACCATTGAAACCTTCGCGTTTGAGTTAACGGTAACCGTTTTGGTAAAGGCTCCCGGACGTCCTTGTGTATTATACACCACTTTAATTACGGCTGTTGCACCTGGTTTGATTGGTTCTTTTGGCCATTCAGGCGTAGTGCAGCCACATGAAGCAGAAACGTTGGTTAATATCAACGGCTCTTTTCCGGTATTTTTAAATTTGAAAAGATGGGTGGCAAGCTCCCCTTCTTTTACATTACCAAAGTCATATTTTTCTTCTTCAAACTTAATATCAGCCTGATTTTTGTTTTCAGGTTGAGGTTGTGTTTGTGCATTTGCAGCAAAAGTGGCTACTAAAGCAAAAAATGTGTAAAGGATTAATTTTTTCATCTTTATTCGTATTCTTTTTGGGTGGTAAATTTACAATAACTATTCCAAATATTTTAGAATGTCAAATTTAACGCGGCTTTGAGGGAAAAAACAAGCATCCGCAAATTTCATTTTTTAGCATCGCCTTTGAGACTTATTTTTGAATTTTAAAATCCGCAACCGAATGAGTGCACCTGAATCAAAATCTTTAACACTGGAACAATTCAAGCACGTGGTAATGAACGACTACAAGGTTTGTTTTGAGAGTAGGCAAGCCAGTTTACTTGGCCGAAAAGAGGTTTTAACCGGTAAAGCTAAATTCGGAATTTTTGGTGATGGGAAGGAATTGCCTCAAATAGCTATGGCCAAAGCCTTTCGGGAGGGAGACTTTAGATCGGGGTACTATCGCGACCAAACTTTTATGATGGCCAGCGGATTACATACTGTTCAGGAGTTTTTTGCTCAACTTTATGCAAACACCAGTGTGGAGGCGGAACCGGCCTCGGCCGGACGGATGATGAACGGTCACTTTGCTACCCGAACTCTTAATGCAGATGGTTCTTGGAAAGAATTAAAAAAAAATAAAAATTCTTCGGCCGATATTTCACCAACTGCAGGACAAATGTTGCGGTTGGTGGGATTGGCCTATGCGTCTAAATATTATCGTGACAACAAAGAATTGGTTGGCGAAAATAGGTTTTCGGAAAATGGGAATGAAATAGCCTGGGGAACTATTGGTAATGCATCTACTTCCGAAGGGCATTTTTTTGAATCCATTAATGCCGCGGGTGTGCTCAAAATTCCCATGGTTATTTCAATATGGGACGATGAATATGGTATTTCGGTGCATGCCAAATACCAAACCACTAAACAGAATATTTCAGAAATATTGAAGGGATTCGAGTTAAATGATAAAGGAGAAGGATTTAATATTTATTGTGTAAATGGATGGGATTATCCTGAATTAATTCGTGTGTATGAAGCAGCGGCAAAAGAGGCGCGTGAAAAACATATTCCGGCCATTGTGCACGTAAAAGAATTAACACAACCGCAAGGCCATTCAACTTCTGGTTCACATGAGCGCTACAAGAGCAAAGAGCGGTTAAAATGGGAACTGGAAAATGATTGCATACTTAAATTCAGGCAATGGATACTTAGCAGCGGACTAAGTACCGAAGAAGAACTTAACAGGCTGGAAGAGGATGCTAAAATTTTTGTGAACGTAGCCAAAAAATCGGCATGGGAAAATTACCTTGCACCAATAAAAAATGATATTGCCGAAACTTGTGTGATGCTTGAGCAATTGGCGGGAGTGAGTATAAAAGGAGAATATATTCGCAGCCTTGCTGCCGACCTTAGAAAAATAGCAGAGCCTGTGCGCAAAGACATGATGGTAGCTATAGGTAAAGCACTACGAATTTCTTATGGTGAAAACCACGCTTGGCGAAATGAACTAATAGCGTTTCGCAATCAACATATTGCCATTAACAAAGAGCGCTACAATTCGTACTTATACAGCAACTCTGCTGAATCGGCCATAAAAGTGACCGAAGTAAATCCCGAATATTCGGAAGAAAGTAAGACCGTTGATGGTCGCGAAATTATGCAGGCATTCTTCGATAAAGTATTAGAAAAGGATCCACGCATTTTTGCATTTGGCGAAGACGTTGGAAAAATAGGTGATGTGAATCAAGGATTTGCCGGTTTGCAGGAAAAATACGGAGAAACACGTGTAGTTGATACCGGAATTCGCGAACTTACCATAATCGGACAGGGATTGGGTGCTGCCATGCGCGGCCTTCGCCCGATTGCCGAAATTCAGTACTTAGATTATTTGCTCTACGCATTGCAGCCGCTAAGCGATGATTTAGCCACCCTGCACTACCGTACCAAAGGCGGACAAAAAGCACCTCTTATTGTACGCACCAGAGGCCATCGGTTAGAAGGAATCTGGCACTCGGGTTCTCCTATGGGAATGATTTTAAACTCGCTTCGCGGCATGTATGTGCTTACCCCGCGCAACATGACACAGGCGGCAGGTTTTTACAATACCATGCTTAAAAGTGATGAACCTGCTTTAATTATAGAATGCCTGAACGGATATCGCCTTAAAGAAAAAATGCCCGATAATCTGGGCGACTATACCGTAATTCCGGGCAGGCCGGAAGTATTGCTCAGCGGTGATGATATAACCATTGTTACCTATGGCTCTACCTGCCGCATTGCTGAAGATGCCGCACATCAACTGGCCGAAATGGGCGTGAGCTGCGAACTGATTGACGTGCAAAGTTTGCTGCCCTTTGATACCCGCCATAGCATTGTTGAATCATTAAAGAAAACCAACAAAGTGGTATTTCTTGATGAAGACGTGCAAGGTGGGGCCAGTGCTTTTATGATGCAACAGGTACTCGAAATTCAAAACGGGTATAGGTGGCTTGATTGTGCCCCCCGAACACTTACTGCGAAGGATCATCGTCCGGCCTATGCAACAGACGGGGATTATTTCTCCAAATCAAATGCTGAACAACTGGCAGAGTTGGTAATGGAAATGATGCACGAACAAAATCCGTTACAGTATCCCAAATTCGTTTAAAAAGAAAAGGGAGCAAATGCCCGCTCCCTTTTATGCAACTCAGATGATGCTTTCTTAAAAAGGAAGTTTAACCCCAATGGTGGGTATGCTTTGTTGTTTACTGTAATGAATAAACCCAAAGGAGTATTGAAATCCTTTATACTCCAACAAAAATCCGAAATACCCCGGGTTTCCTTTAAACACCCCATCCGTTTTAGGAGATTTTGTAATAAATCCTCCCTCCACTCCATAAGAAAAAGAATCTTTTGAACGGGGGCTGGCATTCATCAGGAAAAATAAATCATACCCGGTATTTGAATATACTTTGTTAAACTTTCCACCGCTGAAATCGGTAAAGAAATAACCGCTCATTTTAATTCCGGTTTCAAAAATTTCCTGATTGTATTTGTTTCGGTAATTATAAGTTAATGCGGCCCCCACAATGGGAGCAGGTACATTGCCAACCAATGTTATTCCTGCAACTGGAGTCATTTCAATGGTTTCATAATGGATACGATATTTTTTTACCTCTGTAAACCCGCCTAATCGCTGTGCTATATCGTACCGATAGTTTCTTTTCACCTCCTTTTTATTGGCCAGCGCAAAATTGATAGCCGCCAACAGATTCAGGTCAGCAATTTCCTTCAGGTCCGAGGTGTCGTTTACATAAAACTGTATCACAATCCCTGTACGCAAATCAAACAAATTCAATTCATGTTTGGGCAGGTTCTCGGTCATGACATACTCCTCCCGGCTCAATTCAAACGTTTCATCCACATATTCTTCCTGCTTCATTTTCAATCTTCGGTTTCCATTGGGATGAACCAGGTAAAATACTTTTACCGGAAGTTGTTTGCTTTCTGATTTACTCAATGCCGCATTTAAATCGTTAATAAAAATATTTTTTAATGAATCGGCCCGGGTATAGGCAATAATTTTCAGCATTGATTCGCCAATAATGCGTACCTGTGTTTGGCCTGTAAGTTTAATAACCAGCGTGTCGTTAAAGGTTAAGTGGTCTTCGTTTTCAGCCACGGAGCTAAATGGAAGGGCAATACAAACCCAGCACATCCAAAGTATATGTTTCATATGATAAAAAATTAGTTTTAAAAATTTGTGAGCAGCTTCAATGGAGAGTCGAAAATGTTTTTGCTTTTTGCCCCTTTTGCAAGAGAACCAATGGTAAAACGGAATTTAGGTTTAATTGAATTTGTCACTGCAACCCATTCCTGTGGTTTTATGCTGTCGGTAAAATCAACAACCTGTAAAGCCGGTTTAGCTTTTCGTACTTCTGCCACAAGTGGCTTTTTCTGGGTATTCGTAATTTGAACAACCGAATCGGTGGATACCACCATCACCGGTGTGGTGTTATCGGCCACTGGTGCTATAAATTGTTTTTTACTTACTGCTTTAGGTTTTGGCCGATGGTTTTTCTTCTTTTCAACCAGAGTTTTGGTGTACAGTTTTTCCGTATGCGTAACAGCAGGTTTGCCGGTGGTTTTCTGAGTTTGCTGCGCCATATTTCGGGGCTGCTCGGGACGTAAATTCAGCCAAAAAATTCCGGCTATGATAAGTATCGCTGCTGCACTGCTCCAATACCATAATGGCCTTTTGTTTTGTTTGCCCTCAAGTGAAGCTTCAATCAGTTCCCACTTGCCGGCAAGCGAAGTTTGGTAGCCTGCGGGCAGACTGTCTAATGTATTTATTTTGTCCTGTATAATTTTATTCTCCAAGCTTTCCATAACTCCTCCATCCATGTTGTTCAACCATTTTTTTCAGTCGTGCTTTTGCTTTTTGGTACTGTGTTTTGCTGGTGCTTTCGGTTATACCCAGCATTTCGGCAATCTCTTTATGTGCGTACCCCTCCACTACAAAAAGATTCAGAACGGTTCGGTAACCTGTTGGCAGTTGGGTAATCAGTTCAACCAACTCTTCGGCATGCAATTGCTGCAGTATATCGCTCTGATCAGGAATCTCCGCAATGGTTTCTTCCGTCATCAGGTAAAAACTGTTTTTTTTACGCAACTCCATTAAAGTCTCATTCACCACCATTTTTTTAATCCACATAAACAAGCTGTATTCACCGGTAAATTTAAATTCGGGCAACCGCTTAAACATTCGCATCAGAGCACGCATCGTGCAATCTTCTGCTTCGGCATGCCGCGGAATATACCGCTGGCTTATTCTAAACATAGAAGCATACAGCGTTTCAAAAAGCTCTCGCTGAGCTTTGCGGTCGCCATTCTTACATAGTTTCACAAATTCTGCTGTAAAATACTTCATGTGTTTCAACTGCTAAAAATGCAGCGGATGTGTGAAAAGTTGCCCAAGGTAAAAAGAAAATGGAAAAATAATTCTAATTCGTTGAAAGACAGGATCAGGTTTTTGCCCAAAGGTGGTCATTTTCCTCAGGTAAAAAATAGCGGAAGCAGAATTTCTCCAAATCACTCAACTCCTGTTGTGCCTCGGAATCGAAAATATTTTTTTGAGCCAAAGCTTTTTTAAGGGGGATAAAGCGCAGCGACTTTTTTGCTGGGTTATAGTGCATATAAAGGGGCAATATTTTTACCCCGCTTATCATTTTATGTGTTTTACCCAGTTTTGTTCCTTTGCTAAAAGTTAATTCAAGCATAACAGGCATATGGCACCAGATAAAAATATCATACGCCACAAAATCGGCCAGCGAATAAATGGCGAACCCCTTTTTGCTTTCATTGGTATTTGGGTCGGTAAATGTTACTACTTCCATGGGTTGGGCATTGTGCGGATGGCCCCCAAGAATTACATCGGCCCCACATTCATTAAATACCCGATGAAACAACTCAACCGTATGGGCCGATGGGTATGCCTGATAGGCATTGCCTGCATGCAGAGAGAGAACAATAAAATCGGCACCTCGTTTTCGTGCGGTTGCACATTGCGTTTTGATAAATGACAAGTCGCATCCGGGCACATTGAGCGGAAAATGATTCACCAGCCACGGTTTTCCCTTGGGGGTGGTAAGTTTATTTAACGAATAGGTGGCTGCTATGAATGCGGTTTTAATTCCATTACGTTCCAATATCGGAAAATCATGAACTGCATGTTCATTCATAGAGGCACCACACCAGGCAATTTTTTTTTCTTTTAAAAACTCCATGGTTTGAAAAAGACCTTTTTTCCCCATATCCATTGAGTGGTTATTGGCAACACTCAATACATCGTATCCGTTATACTTCCCGTTTCCGTTAAAAATGCTAAACATTTCTTCCGAGCAGTTAAAGTACATATCGTTGAGCATTACCTCGGGTACCAATTGTGCTTTTTTGGATAGTTTAAGTGGAGTTTCCAGATTGGCAAAAACCATATCGGCATTAAAAAACCAATCTCCCGTTTCGTTCCACAAATCGGCAGCCGAGTGTTTATTCACAAGCTGGTAAGGCATCAGGTCGCCTCCGGCATGCAGTGTGCATGAAGTTTCCTCTGTAAAACCGATATCGGTGAAATCTATTTTTTGCGAACGGAAATAGGTTTCCAAACCCGAATTTTCGGTGGCCTCTACGTGCGGTTTCAAATAATATTTATACCCAAGGTAAATGGCGAGAGTTTCGCCCATTGTAAGCGGATTTTCTTCAAAATTTATCAATGGGAAACGCCAGCTTTTTTTCTTGAACAAATGTACCAGCTCAAATATTCCCTTGAGCAGTATCACCATCCATTTGCCTTTACGGGTTAGGGTTCTTACCGGAAAAGCGCGCATTATGAAAGAATGCTAAAACAACAAAGTGAAACATCAGCGCAAAACATACCCCAAAATACACCTCGTTTACTTCATCCCAAAATACACTTTTACCCGACCTGTATAGTTTTATGGAATAAGTAAAAGCTACACTCAGCAGCATTTGCCAAAACACCCATGAAGGTGCAATTTTAAAGCGGGTATATGAAAACAAAACCGGAACCAACAGGCCGGCACATACATAAGGGGTAAAATCAAAAAAAAGGGCAACTACCGTGCTGTTTCTGTACTGCACACAGAGCAAGGCATTTGCCACACCCACGCAAACTAAGGCATAACGTGTGAGTTGCTCAATGCCCAGTGAAAGGAATTTTTTATTGGCGTGCAATAAGTCTTTTGAAACGCTAATGGCCGAGGTAAACAAAAAACTGTTTCCGGTAGAAATGATAGTTGCCAGCAATCCGGTAAAAAAAAGCCCCATGAGTACCGGAGTCAAAAACTGTTGTCCGGCTATCAGGTAAAGTTGATAAGGCGAGAACAACAACCCCGAATGTTGTAACAAACTCAATGCATACAGTGCCGCGGTTGCTGCCAGAAAATCAAACAATGTCCAACACAGTACACTTATCACCAGTCCCTTTTGTGCTGTGGAGGGCTTATCAACGGAATAAATACGTTGATGGTAATTGGGGTCAACCAATACTACTGCGGCAAATAAAAACCACGAGCCAATGTACCAATACGACTGTGGTAAGTGAAAGCGCAATAAAGCAGGATTGATTGTTTGAAACGGAGACACACCATAATTAGCATACAAACTGATGACCATGGCTGTAAATCCCACAAACATAAAAATGAACTGAAGCAAATCCGTTTTTACTACGGTTTTAAAACCGCCTTTTAGAATATACCCTCCCGAAAAAAGAGTAGCCAGCACAATACACCACACCATATTCCAGCCCCAGATGAAATGCAATACCTGAGCAGTCATAAGCAGGTACATGGCCGGAGCAGTAATGAGTAGAATAAGCAGAGTTCCTAAAGTAGCTACCCTGTTTCCGTAGTGATACCTTAATAGATCAGACAGGGTTGTAAATTTTCCTTCGCGTGCTTTTTTTGCATAAAACAAAGCAAAGACCAAAGAAAAAAGGGAATACGGAAGACTCAGAAACAGCCAGGCCGAAACACCATGTTGTGCGTACAGCTCGCCAATTCCCAGCACCCAGCCATACATGGTTGAAACAAGCGTAGCCACAAAGGGGAAAAGCGTAACTTTACGACCCGCAAGAATAAAGTCGGTGGATGAATTGTTTTTTTTTCTTCGTACAAAAGCCACAAAAACCAGTACCAGAAAATAAACTACAATAATAAATTGAGCTGCAACAGGCACAGGTGCAAATAAAAGCATCGGCAGTGTAATTTTAGCAGTAAAAGTTTAGCCCAATACGCCCGGAGCTTAAAAAGCGCTGTAAATTGTTTATTTGATTTATAGCACCTTATAAAAAAGGCGTTAAAATTTGCCTATTCAAATACAACGTCTGCACTTATCCTGCGGTCTTTCTCAGTAATTAAGCTCCCTCATTGAGTACAAGCGGCCAAACTTTAAGTGATGAAGAGTTGATTGTTCTTTGCCGAAACAATCAGGTTTTTGCACAAAACGAACTTTACAAACGTTTTGCCAGAAGGGTAATGGGTATTGCTATGCGTTACAGCCGCAACCGCGAGGATGCTCAGGACATTGTCCAGGATAGTTTTGTGAAAATTTTTCTGGGGCTTAAAAATTTTAAAGGAGATGGCTCTTTTGAAGGTTGGATAAAACGCATTGCCGTAAACACAGCCATTAACCATATTCAAAAGCAACTGAAATTTACCAACGAATCGGCTATTGAGGCCGCATCGGATCTGATATACGATAACCAGATTATTAAAAACATATCGGCCAATGAACTCATCGGTTTGGTGCAGGCCATGCCTGATGGATTTCGTACCGTATTTAACTTGTTTGTAATTGAGGGTTACCAGCATCAGGAAATAGGTGAAATGCTGGGCATTTCAGAAGGAACATCCAAATCGCAACTGGCTCGGGCCCGACAACACTTGGCCAATAAAATTAAATCGAAAAAGTTAGACTATAATGAATAGTAATATGCAAAATCAGTTTGATGAACTCCTTCATCAGAAGTTGTATGACTTCTGTGAAGATCCTGATGAAGGGCTGATTGATAGAATACATCAGAAAAAAGACCGGATTATCCGCCTATACCGATTAATTCCACTTATTCTTTCGGTGGTGGCCATTACTCTGGCCGGCATGTGGTTTTTTTCTTCTGAAAATAACCGGAAAAGTTTAATGCCCGCTGTTGAAAGCAAACCAGCTTCTGTGTCAGAAATGCCTGTTTCTGCCTCAAAACCTGTTACCCTTTCAGGTAGCGGCTTTTTGGCTGTTGGCAATTCTACCGTATCTGTTTCCTCTTCACAAACAATAGCCAATGCTACCACTAAAAGTCAGGTTCGTTTAACGGAAGAAGCACCACTTAAAGCCCCCTTGAGAGGTGTCAGCCCTACTTCTGTTTATTCCTCGGAAATTATAGGTTGTGAAGCGGGTTTTGATTTTTACACTTCTTATACCGGAGAGCTGTTTTTTATTAACACCAGTAGCATAAATGATGGTACAGAATTTTTGTGGAATTTTGGTGACGGCACTTACAGCAATCTGACAAATCCATCGCATCAATATCAAAAAGCTGGGGAATATGAGGTAAGGCTTGACGTGATATTGAATGGAAAACCTACTTGTCATTATGCAGCAGTTCTAACGTATTCTGCCGCAACAATACAAGTTGAAAAAGCAATTAAGGGAACTGTGTTTGAGGAAGTGTTTATTTCAAAAGATGCCGTTGTTTCTTTATACAAACAAACAGCATTGGGCGATAAATACGAATTATATTCCCTTCACAAAACCGATGCATCGGGCAACTACCTGTTCACCGGGCTGCCTAACGGGAAGTATCTTCTACTTGCCGAAAATAGCGGCAATCCGAGATTTATGCCAACTTGGTTTGGAAATGTTACTTTGAGTGAAGATGCCGACCGAATTGTGATTGATGACCGCAACCAACAAAGCAACCGAGCATTCGATATTCATTTGCAACAGGCGCGTCTATCTGCCACGCTTGATATGACGACCTCTTTAACCAACAACGCTGATACAGGGGGGGCTTATGTAAAATTAATTGATGGTTATAACAATTTAGTGGGCACGTTTAAAACTGACAAGTATGGACGCCTGATAAACGGCCAACCTAAAATTCCACCTGGATATTATAAAGTGATTGATCCGGCAACCTCAAACGAAACAACCATTGAAATTGGAGCAGGAAATTCAGGAACTATTGACAATTATACTGATTTAGTTAGTGACAGATCGCGTGAAATGTCAAAACCATTTGTGGCGACCGAGCCTTTGGTGGTTATGCCAAACCCTGCTGTGAGCGATATTCGGTTTGAAATAAAACTCGAAACCCACGAACAGGTGCTGGTGCGTATTGTTAATACCAATGGAATAGAAGTTTATAGCGAAACTACCAGAGGTGAACCTGGGTATAACAAATTCAATATTATGATTGGCTCATTTAAACCGGGAGTGTACTATGTAATGGTGAAAAAAGGCCAAGGTGTTCCTGTAATCAGTCAGCTTATAAAAGCGAACTAAACATATTTTATTTTTTGGTAAATCTGCCACGTCCCGAACGTTGCCCTCTGATGTTTTTTTTGTCAGATGGTGGTTTTACTTTAGGATTGTAAACAGGTGATTCGCCCAGTTTGGCAGGGAGCGGCTCTTTTTTTACTTCATACCCGATAAGAACTTCAATCTGGTGAAAGCGGAATTGGTCTCTTGGGCTGATAATGGTTATGGCTGTTCCTTTAGCATCTGCCCGAGCGGTACGACCCACCCGATGTACATAGTCTTCCGGGTCGGGCGGTGTATCAAAATTAATCACCATTCCAATACCATCTACGTCTATTCCCCTTGATAAAATATCGGTACCTATTAAAATGCGTAATTCTTTATTCCGAAACTGCCGCATAATTATTTCTCGCTCCTGCTGCTCTAAGTCTGAGTGAAAAGATTTACAGGGTAATTTTGATTTACGCAGCAATACATCTAATTGTTTTACTTTCTCTTTGGTAGAGGCAAAAATAATTACCGAGTCGGACAGGTTATGCTCTAGGATATATTTAAGCAGCCCTTCTTTTTGTTCCTCGTAAGCCGAGTAAGCCAACTGGGTTATTCCTTCAGCCGGTTTTGAAATGGCAATGCTTATCTCTTTAGGCTTGTTTAAAATGCGCGAAGCCATTTGCCTTATTTTTGGAGGCATGGTGGCTGAGAATAATAAGGTTTGTCGCTCCACAGGCAGGTAGCTCACAATGCGCATAATGTCTTCGTAAAAGCCCATGTCTAGCATGCGGTCGGCTTCATCCAGAATTAAATGTTTAATGGCACTTAAATCAATATGCCGGGTTGTTATTAACGAAATTAAACGACCGGGAGTGGCTACTGCAATATCGGCTCCTTTCATCATAGCCTTTTTTTGCTGCTCCCAGGCATTGCCATCGCCACCCCCGTATATAGCAATGGAATTAATGCCGGTATGATAAGCCAATCCTTCAACCTGCTGGTCTATTTGCAAAGCCAGTTCACGGGTGGGTGCTATTATCAGGGTACTCAACTGGCGGTAATCGTGGTACAAAATATTATCGATTACAGGCAGTACATAGGCGGCTGTTTTACCGGTACCCGTTTGTGCACAGGCTATCAAATCAACCCCATCCATTACTAACGGAATTGCCTGTTGTTGAATTGGCGTGGGTGAATCAAAACCCATATCGGACAGGCCGGCCATCACTTGGGGTTGAAAATGAAAATCGGAAAAATTCAAATAAATAAAAAATTAGGTTGCAAGATAGGGGAAAACCCCCTTACCAAGTACTGGAACCTGCTTCGATTCATTTTCAAACCCTATTGCAGCACGAATCAGTTACCTTCGCGCCCGTGAATACCACTAATAAGGTACATTTATCCTTACTCACCGTTTCGGCTCTTTATGCAGCTACGTTTACCATTGCCAAAGAGGTGATGAATGGCTATGTGCAACCATCGGCTTTTATCCTTATTCGGGTGGCCGCAGCTGCAATACTTTTTTTTATCGTACACGCCCTGTTTGTACGCGATAAAAAAGTAACCGACACAAAAGATTTCCAGCGCCTGTTTGTATGCAGTATGTTTGGGGTAGGCTTTAATATGCTGTTGTTTTTTAACGGGCTCCACCTCACCTCGCCCATTAACGGAGCCGTACTTATGACCTGTTCTCCCATTTTTGTGGTAGTATTTGCCGCCTTATTGCTTCGCGAAAAAATTACTGTGGCCAAAGGTTTTGGTATTATGCTGGCTGCTGCGGGTGCTGCGTTGCTTATAGGTGGCCTTGAACTTAATTTTTCGTCAACCACCGCGCAGGGCGATTTGATGGTGGCTGTAAATGCCATTATCTATTCCTTTTACTTAGTTTACTCTAAACCACTGCTGCTAAAATACAAGCCGATAACCGTGAGCAAATGGACTTTTTTATTTGGAACGCTGATTGTTTTACCTTTCGGGTGGCAGGAGCTTGGACAAATCCACTGGGCCATTATGCCAATAAAAGTATATTGGCAACTAGCCTTTGTGGTGGTGGGAACCACGTTTTTCACCTACCTGCTCAACTCATGGGCCTTACGCTATGCCACCCCCTCGCTGGTTGGGTCGTATATTTACCTGCAACCAGTTCTGGCTACTGTTTTTGCAGTACTTTCACAAACGGATATACTTACCATAGCAAAGTTTAGTTATACATTATTGATATTTGCCGGAGTATATCTGGTAAGTAAACCAACAAAACAACATGCTTAGATCAATGACAGGCTTTGGACAGGCCACGGGTGATTTTGAAAAATTTATGGTAAAAGCCGAAATAAAAGCCCTTAATGGAAAGTTTTTGGAAATAAACCTGCGTACCCCAAAAATTATTCTCAATAAGGAGGCTGAACTACGCAATACCTTTGGCAAAATGCTTGAGCGCGGAACGGTGACTCTCTCTGTAAACCTTGAGTTTAAAAATCCGGGAGATTTGTTACAGCCCATTAACAAAGAAGTAGTAAATTTTTACCTCAATGAAATTCACCTTATTGAACACAATTTGGACGTACCTAAGGGTTCGCTTACCGGTTCGCTGTTTAATATTCCAAATGCGTTGCAGTCAACCGAAAATGAACTGAGCGAAGCTGAATGGAAAGAAATTCTAAGTGTGTTGATGAAAGCCTATAACGCATTTGAATTATTTAGAAAACAGGAAGGTGCTCTCACCGAAAAAGAAATTTGCGCTATGGTGAGTCGCATAAATTCGCTTTGCGATGAAGTAGAAATTTTAGAACCTGAACGTATGAAAGGGGTACGTGATCGTATTCAGGGCGACTTAGAAAATATGCTGGCAAAAGATCAGATTGATACCAACCGCCTGGAGCAGGAACTTATTTACTATATCGAAAAAATGGATATTGCCGAAGAAAAGCTCCGCCTCAAAAATCACTGCGATTATTTTTTGCAAACCATTAGCGAAAACTCAACCGGTAAAAAACTCGGTTTCATTGCGCAGGAAATGGGACGCGAAATAAATACCATGGGAGCTAAAGCCAATTTTTTCCCGATACAGAAAAAAATTGTGGAGATGAAAGATGAACTGGAAAAAATAAAAGAACAATTGAACAATGTAGTATGAACAAAGGTAAGGTAATTATTTTTTCGGCTCCATCGGGTTCGGGCAAAACTACCATTGTAAAACATTTGCTCAGTATAAATAACAACCTGGCCTTCTCAGTTTCGGCCACTACACGAGAGGCGCGGCCAGGTGAAGTAAACGGTAAAGATTATTATTTTCTCACCAAAAGCGACTTTTTGAAACACATTCAAAATAATGATTTTGTAGAATACGAAGAAGTTTACCCCGGCACGTATTACGGAACCCTTCGCAGTGAAGTAGAACGCATTTGGGCTTTGGGAAAGGTGGTAATTTTTGATGTAGATGTGGTGGGTGGACTAAACTTAAAGCGTATTATGGGAAATCGGGCACTGGCGGTATTTGTTAAGCCCCCATCTATTTCCATTTTACAAAACCGGTTAAAGACGCGTGCCACCGAAACCGATCTGGATTTAGAAAATCGCATTAACAAGGCAGTATCCGAATTGCAGTTTGAACCGAAGTTTGATGCAGTGCTTATTAATGACCAGCTCAACGAAACTTTTGAACATGCACAGCAGTTGCTTCAGCTTTTTTTAAATACAACGCCTTAGTAATTCTTATGCATATAGGTCTTTTTTTCGGTTCGTTTAATCCACCGCATACCGGCCATCTGGTTATTGCCAGCCACATGATTGAATACAGTGATATTGAAAGAATATGGTTTATGGTATCGCCACATAACCCGCTAAAAGCAAAAGGTGATTTACTTGATGCCCGCGCACGTTTACAATTAGTGAAGGATGCCGTAGCCCAAGACCCGCGTTTTGAGGCCTCAGATTTTGAATTTAACTTGGAGCGGCCATCGTACACCATTCATACTATGCAGCAGCTTGCACAAAAATACCCCGAGCATAGTTTTACTCTGATAATGGGTGGCGACAACCTGCACTCGCTTCACCTCTGGAAAGACTACGAAGCCCTGCTCGACAGCTACCGCATTTTTGTATATCGCAGAGAAGGTTTTGATAATGCCGAGCTGGCCGATCATCCCAACGTAATAGTGTTTGATGTACCATTGCTCAATATCTCATCCACATTTATCCGCAAGGCTGTAAAAAAAGGGAAATCCATTCGCTACTTAGTACCCCAGGTGGTTGAGGAACAAATTACATTAAATAAGTATTACCAATAATGTCGCTTACCATCCGTCAGGCAAATGCACAGGATGCAGAAGTATTATCTCTGCTGGGTGCTACCACTTTTTACGATACCTTCCATGCGTTTCACAATGAAGAAGACATGAAAAAGTATATAGCCGATGCCTATAATATTGAAAAGATAAGTACCAACCTTACTGACCCCGGCATTCTGTATTACCTGGCTCTCCGTAGTGGTTTGCCCGTGGGTTATATTAAACTTATTAAAAATGTGCAGCCACCCGAGTTGCCCGAAGGACGTGTTGCCGAACTGGAAAAAATTTATGTCCTGAAAGAATATCTTGGAACCGGTATTGGAAAAAAGCTCATGCAGCAGGCTATTGTTGCTATGGTTCAGGAAAATTTTGACTGGTTGTTTTTGGGAGTATGGCAGCAAAACCAACGTGCCCTTGCTTTTTATGCCGGATTTGGCTGGGAAATTTGCGGCATCAGACAATTTAAACTTGGTAATACCATTTGTGATGATTACGTGATGAAGTTAAAACTAGGGTGAGCCTACAACTTTGATTTTACGAATTGATTCAGCTATTTGATCCAAAAAGAAACAGACTGGAAAATGATGAAATGAAAAGGTTCTTAAATTTCCTATCTCTATTCTTCCGTTTTACTTTTTCACAATTCTGAAATTAACAGGAAGCGAATTAAGTTCTATCTGCACCAAATAAAATCCAGGCAGCAGTCCGTCAAGTGAAACGATTTGAAGTGCTTCATTGATTAAGGTGGTACTTTTCAGTTTTTTCCCACTTATATCGAATACTGTAAATGCCCCTACGTCAAGACTTGGGTCGGTGAGTTCAATTGACAGGTAATCGGTAACAATGGTAGGATACACTAGTACTCGTTTTTTTAGTTCATCGGGGGTTGGGGCTATACCGGTGTAGGTTTTCAGCAGCGAGTCGGCACGACAGGCATCGGGTACACCATATCCGTAAAAATTATCAGGGTTGTTTAAATGGTTTCCGCTTACTGTGATAGCACGTATAATTTCCCAACTGCTGCGTTGTGGGTTGGCCTGTTTAAGGCATGCGGCCAGCCCGGCAATAAGGGGCGATGAAAATGAAGTGCCACTGGCAAAAGTAATATATCCCGCATCACTTATAACGGCTGTGTTGGAACCCATGGCTACTACATCCGGTTTTATTTTGCCGGTTGCAGTTGGCCCAATTGACGACATGCTAAAGTATTGTTTATTGGCATCAACACCACCAACACATAAAATAGAGTCGGCATCGCATGGGGCATTAATAGTAGTTGCTTTAAACGATCCTTCGTTTCCGGCACTGTTCACCACAATTATTCCTTTGGCTGCAGCCCATCGTGCGGCATTGGTTATAATGGCTGTTTTTCCATCCATTTGTGCATCAGTATAATCACCTTGTCCGGGTTCAAAGGTGCGGTAGCTTAGAGAGGAGTTTATTATATCTACTCCCAGCGAGTCGGCCCACTCGGCTGCGGCCAGCCAGTTTAATTCTTCCTGATGCACATCGTTGGCATTGTTTATTTCAGTAACGGCAAAAGCATAATCGGCACCCGGAGCCGCACCTATAAACGTGTTGGGCCATAAAGCACCAACAGTTGAAAAAACCAGCGAGCCGTGGTAATGGTTGCTGAATGCATTTTTTTCTGGACTCACAAAATTACGGTTAGATATAAAGCGGTTTTGTACCCGGGCAGAGTCGTATGCTTTGATGGTATCAACACCTAAAAAGCCTATATCGAAAAAAGCGACTAATACCCCTCGTCCGGTGTATCCGTTTTGGTGCAGACACAGTAGGTTTAGCATATTATTTTGAGTGGCTGTACTGCCAAACCCTGCGGTAGTTAACGGTACATCTGCATCGGTTCGGGTATTGGTTGATTCGCCTTGAAGCGGCTGTACCGATTGAATAAATGGAAATATTTGCAGCAATTGCGTAGCTGTTAATGCGGTAGAAACATGTACCATATTCAACCACCGCGAAGCAAAGTGTATAATCAGTCCCTGATGCTGCATTGCCTGAAGGTAGGCCGTGTTTACAGGCAAATCGGTTTCAGAAAAAACTATGCCCCGCTGTTTGTGTTTGTTTATGGCTAAGGGAGAAAGAGCTGAAGCAGCATTTTTTTCGGATACGGCAACGGAGCCTTTATTTGTTAGAAACAAAAGGTACTGATTATTTTGGGCTTTTCCGTGCAAGGAAATAAGCAGCAGACCAAGTGTAAAAAATTTATGTGTAAACATATAACTAATCAAGTCCAAAGTTACGCAATAAGAGTTGCATAGCGTATGTTTGAAAAAGTAAAACGCAGGTAAAAATGAAAATCATTTCCTACAATGTAAACGGAATACGCTCGGCTATAAGTAAAGGACTTGTGAACTGGATGCAGCGCGAAAGTGCCGATGTTTACTGCTTTCAGGAAACCAAAGCATCGCCCGAGCAGGTAGATTTATTATTATTTGATTTAATAGGGTATAAAACCTGGTGGTTCTCGTCCGAGAAAAAAGGGTATAGCGGGGTAGCCATCATTTCGCGCAGGCAACCTGATCATATTGAGTATGGGTTTAACCACCCCAGCTACGATAAAGAAGGGCGTATCATTCGTGCCGATTTTGGCGACCTATCGGTTATAAGCGTTTACATTCCTTCGGGGTCAAGTGGAGAAGAGCGGCAGGCATACAAAATGAAATGGCTTGATTTTTTTGACAGCTATATTAATCGGCTTAAAGCGAGCAGACCTAACTTAGTAATTGGCGGAGATTACAATATTTGCCGCGAAGCTATTGATATTCACGACCCGGTGGGCAATAAAAACAGTTCAGGATTTTTGCCCGAAGAGCGTGAGTGGTTTTCCCGGTTTATGCGTCAGGGGTTAGTTGATTCGTTTAGGGAATTGCACCAAGAGCCGCATCGGTATTCATGGTGGACTTATAGAGCAGCCGCGCGCAAACGCAATAAAGGCTGGCGCATAGATTATAACATACTTAGTGAATCCCTGCAGTCAAAAATTGAGGATGCTGATATTTACCAGTCGGTAGTTCATTCAGATCACTGTCCAGTGATGGTAAAGTTGAAATTATAGCGGAGAGCTTGATATGTGCATTTGTACCCCGTTTAGCGTTACGTAATATTTTTTTAGTGGATACCTTGCCGGACCTCCCAAAACTAGGCCGTCTAAGCTAAATTTGGAATTACAGCATGGAATCCAAATGGTATTGCGGTAGCTGCCACACTGCACAAATGTTTCCGAAATATTCATACTTATGATGGCACACGAATCGTACACATTGTAGGTACAATTGCGATCAAATGCCACCACCTCGTCAAGGCTATTGTGGTAAATAAATAATCCGCGGTTACCTGCCGGATAATACGCCCATCCGCCAATTGTATTAAGTTGCTGGTATTGGGGAAGCGTTGTGTTTATGTACACATCTACCGGCACATCGGGCACGGGGCTGTATTGTCCTGTTTTGTCTTTACAGGTTATAAATAACAAAACAATGAAGATTAAACTAAATTTATTCATATGTATAAAACCCTTTTCCTGTTTTGCGCCCCCAGTGGCCGGCATCTACTTTTTGTTGTTGCAGGCGACTGGGCCTGAATTTCCCGTCTTGATGAAAGAGGTGATAGATGGAATTGGTGACCGAAAAATTGGTGTCTACGCCTATCAAATCCATCAACCTAAAGGGACCTAATTTAAAACCCGAAGCTTCGGCCAGATCGTCAATGGTTTCAACCGTGGCTACATTTTCTTCGGCAATTTTCAATGCTTCTACATAATAGTGGCGGGCTACCCTGTTTACAATAAATCCCGGAGCATCTTTGGCCATTACGGCTGTTTTACCCACTTTAGTTACAAGGTTTTTTGCCGTTTCGGCCACCGCTTCACTGGTCTGCACACCCGATACAATCTCCACTAATTTCATAATATGGGCAGGATTAAAAAAGTGAATCCCCACCACCCGTTCAGGATGTGGTACTCCGGCTGCAATTTGTGTTACGGGAATAGAAGAGGTATTGGTAGCTAAAATGGTTTCAGCCGGGTTGATGGCAGCAATCTCTGAAAACAATTTACATTTAATATCCAGCCGTTCTACCACCGCTTCAATCACCAGCTCGGCTTTAAGCAGATTAAAATTGTTGGTAACTGTAATGCGTTTTTGCGTTTCGAGAAATTCTGTATCGTTGAGTTTCCCTTTTTCTACGGCTCCTTTCAGATTTTTTTCAATTACCTTTTTTGCTTTTTCCAGTGCCTCTACCTGAATATCGTAGAGTACCACATCATATCCTGATGCTGCAAAAACCTGAGCTATTCCGACACCCATTGTTCCTGATCCTAGTACAGCCACCTTTTGAATGTTGATCATACGTCAACAAATTTACTTGAAAAAACTGACAGGACACGTATTTTCGGACATTCAACTTATGCGCCATACAAAAAGCTGGTTTTTACTTTTAGGGTTTCTCATGCTGTTGTCGTGCAAGCAACACAAAGCAGAGTTGCAGCGATCTCGCTCCAAAGGCAATACCAAGGTAAAAAGCGAGCCTAAAGAGAAACAAACCAAGGAAGACTGGCACTTCGAGTGGTCGGAGGGCTTTGAACGCATTGATGCCGGGTTATGGACAATACGCGACTGGTTTAAAGGCGATGAAAGCACTGCATTTAATCCGGTGAACGTAGAAACGGATGAGGGGCATTTAATGCTTACCCTGAATGCCGAACCATACAATGACAAGCCCATATCGGGAGCAGAAATTTACAGTACCCGAGAGGTGGCCTTTGGCAAATTGGAAGTAAAAATGAGAGTGCCAAAGGGAAAGGGAATTGCCTGTTCCATGGTTACTACCTCACTGGTGGGAGCCGAAAAAAAACCGCATGATGAAGTAAGTATTCAGTTTAAAGGGTCGGAAACGCGCAGCGTTTTTTTCAATTATTTTAAACGAAAAGAACAACCGCTTAATGGCAACAGTTACTTTTTGCCGTTTGATGCATCAGACGGGTTTCATATCTATTCCATTGAGCGAAGTCATCGATACATAAGGTGGTTTATTGACGGAAAACTTTATTACCAGACCTATGAAGGCATTCCGGGTACAGCCCATCGTATTATGTTCAGTATCTGGAGTTCGTCAGACGAAGCCGCCATTAAAAACATGCCCGCTGTTTTGTTTGTTGATTATGTAAAGTATTTTACCCGTAACCATTAATTACACTATTGGTCGAACAATTAATGGGTAGTACCCCTGATTTTTGATAAGTTTGCACATAACCTTAGGCTTCGTTGATAAAGAAATTAATTATTTATTCAGGCTTTGTGCTATTGCTTGGCTGGTGGATTTACCGCAAGTTATATCATCCTGATGAAACGGGTATTTACAAAGTAAACCAAAGCGATATTGTTCACTTCGATTCCATCAGAGGTCCGGAAGGAGCATTGCACATTCCGTTGCAAGTATTTACTCCGTGGACAAAGTTTGCCAAAGGCTCCACAAGCCGCGTGGCTATATTGCTTACCGATACCAATTCAAGCTGGCTCGCATTGGTTCATGGATTCAAATCGGCAGGAATTCCTTTTTTAGTTACACAAAACTATAAGGCAGCACTTAAGCACTCAATGGTGGTAGTGTATCCAACTCTATCGCCAAGGTATTTAAATATCGAAGCCTTACGTGCACTGGCCGAGTTTCCGCGCAAAGGAGGGATTTTAGTTGCGTTTAATGTAACAAGCGAAGGAATAAGCGAGGTGTTTGGATTTAAAAAATCGGCTCCTCAATACAAGCGCTATGAATTACGGTTTGAACGCACGGTAGTTGAAAATTCGCATATGGGAAATGCCAGCAACTGGATTATCAGGCTGGGAAATAAGGAAGCTGGAGCCGACCCGATTGCTTCTACGAGTTATATCAGTCCGCTTAATAAACCGCTGGCATATTACGAGGATAATTCAGCCGCCATTACCGTGAAGCCATATGCTAAAGGCCGATCCTATGCCATTGGACTTGATTTGGGATATTTTTTACATAAGGCCTATAACAATATCAGGGAAGATTTGGGGGTGAGCAACTTGCTGCAAATTTCTCCTACTGCAGATGTGCTGATGAACTTGCTTAAGAATATTTACCAGCAAAACTGTGCAAACGCAGTAACTATTTCTCCTATTCCAGAAAATAAAAAACTTTCGGTGGTGCTCACACATAATGTAAGTTCAAAGAAGCAATTTTTTAATGCCCTGTATTTTGCACACTTTGAACATAGCCAGAAAATAAAATCAACCTATTTTATTCAGGCCAAATACATAAGCGATTATGCAGGCGTTGCTTTTATAACCCCATCAAATGCAAAATACCTGAAAAAAATGGTTGAATGGGGGATGGAAATAGGAAGCCAGTCAGTAACGGCTACTGACAAATTCACGTATTTAAGTAACGGAACCGGACGAGAATCATACCCCGATTACCAGCCGTATGTATATGATAGCAGAAAAGTATATAACGCAACTATTGCAGGCGAATTACGCGTTAGCAAGTTTCTGCTTGAAAAGGTGGCGGGGGTAACGGTTAACAGTTTTCGCACGGTTTCTTATCAGGTTCCCCAAAGTTTGCCGCAATTATTAAAAGCAAGCAAGTATCAATACAGTTCTTCAACCACTACCAATCGCACCTACACCCACCGACCATTTCCGCTCAACTACGGCTATGATAATTTTGCTGAAACGGGCTTGTTTGAGTTTCCGGTAACTATCAATGATGAATTTTCGGCCAGTCAGTTGAAAGAACAATTTGGCAAAACCATTGAGATGGCTTACGAACTTACCAACTTTCAGGGCACTATGCTCATTTCACTCAATCCAGATACCTTGGCTAAACTTGATTTTGAAAAAGACCTGATCGAGTCGGTAAAGGAGTTTTCGTGGGTTGGTTCGCTTAACGATTATGCCTCTTTTTGGAAAGCGCGTGATATGGTTGAAATAGACATGAAGGACGATACCGTACTGGAGGTGAATGCACCTCTTGCCATTACCGGACTCACCATTCAGTTGCCGGTTGGATGGCAAATGTACAACTACGAGCCTCTTGGTCTTCCAGTAGATCAATACGGGGATAAATTGTGGTTCTATAATTTTAAGGGGAAAGCAAGAATTTACTTTACGCGCAAAACGCTATAACAATTTAATAATTCTATCATAAAGTTCAGCCAACAGTCGTCCGGTAGTTTTGTACTTGTATTGAATAAATACAGCTATTAGTGACAAAGCGAAAGGTTCAATTGGTAGTTATTTCTGATGTTCATTTAGGAACATATGGTTGCCACGCCAAGGAACTCAACAACTACCTCAAATCAATTGATCCGGAAATACTAGTACTTAACGGAGACATCATTGACATTTGGCAGTTTAGCAAATACTATTGGCCCGATTCCCACATGAAGGTGGTGCAACGGATTTTTAAAATGCTTTCTAATGATACCAGAGTGTATTACTTAACCGGAAATCACGATGAGATGATCCGCAAGTTCGGAGAGTTCAAAATCGGAAATCTTGAAATTGATAATAAACTTAAACTGGAATTGGATGGAAAAACAGCCTGGATTTTCCATGGCGATATTTTTGATATCACCATGAAGCATTCTAAATGGCTGGCTAAATTGGGTGCCGTTGGGTACGACTCCTTAATCCTGCTTAATCGTTTCGTTAATTTTATTTCCGTTTCTTTTGGCCGGGGTAAAATATCTCTCTCAAAAAAAATTAAAAATAGCGTGAAGGGAGCCATAAAGTTTATCAGCGACTTTGAGCAAAGCGCAACAGAAATTGCAATTGATAAGGGTTTTGATTTTGTTGTTTGTGGTCATATTCATCAGCCCGATATACGTGTTTTCAGCAACAAAAAAGGATCTATTTTATACCTGAACTCCGGAGATTGGGTAGAGAACCTAACTTCTTTGGAATACAACTATGGCACATGGAAGCTTTTTTCTTACCAAAACGACTTTGTTGATACGGAGGAATCAATGGATGAAAAAGAAAAGCTAACAATTCCTACTATAGCCAACCTGTATGAACATATTATTCGCCATACAAGCAACGGGTAACGGGCACTTAAGCCGAGCCCGCGAGTTCATTCCCTACCTAAGGCAGTACGGTTCTGTAGATTTACTTGTGAGTGGAACGCAGGCTGACGTTCACTTGCCTTATTTAATAAAATACAAAAAACACGGTATTAGTTTTACGTTTGGTAAAGCAGGAGGAATTAACGTGGCCGATACCATAAAACAATTAAGACCCTTTACCTTTTTCAAAGATATTTATTCGTTTCCGGTTCAAAACTATGACTTGGTTATAAACGATTTTGAACCCGTAACGGCCTGGGCCTGCCGTATCAAACAAAAAGCTTGTGTGGCTCTTAGTCATCAATCGGCATATCTTAGCAAAAAGGTTCCCAGACCGGAGAAAAAAAATCCATTTGCCGAAGCAATACTGAAACATTATGCACCATGCACCTGGGCCATAGGGTTTCATTTCAACTCATTTGATAGTTTTATCCATACCCCTGTTATACGAGCCGACATACGTAAAAAAGAAGTAAGTAATCAGGGACATATTACTGTTTATCTTCCAGCACATAGTGATACATTACTTGTTAAAAATCTTATCCGTATTAAAGATGTTAAATGGGAGGTTTTTTCAAAACATAGTACAAAAGAGTACAGAGTTCAAAATGTTTTTGTTTCTCCTATAAGTAATATGGGGTTCACCAAAAGCGTGGTCTCGTCAAACGGATTATTAACTGCGGCTGGTTTTGAAGGCCCTTCCGAAGCCCTGTTTCTTGGTAAAAAAGTATTGTCTATCCCTATGCATGGGCAATACGAACAGCAATGTAACGGGGAAGCTTTAAAAAAAATAGGAGTAGAGGTAATTGACAAAATTGATCACAACTTTGCCTACAGGCTATTGAACTGGTTAGAAAATAAAAAGACGATAGCCCTCAACTATCCTGATGAAACGGGCCAAATTGTAGCTAAACTGATAGAAGAAAAAAAGTTTTTTGAACCAAAAAAAGAAACCCCTTCTGTGGTTAATTAGCTCTGCCAAGTTTACACAAACTTTTAATAATGATATTCAGATCCCGTTCTACCGAATATTCTTTAGCATATATAAAGTTGAGTTTTTCCATTGTAATTGCATCAATATTGGGATTTTTTAACTCATCGAGTGGGGTGAGAATGCCCGATTTTATTTTGGGCAATTTAGGCTCTCCGCTTACATGTGCGTAACCCACCCAGGTGTTCTTCCCAACCAACACATGCAACAGATTTTGTAAATAATGAATTGGATTATTAATAAGTAGAAGTACCGGAGAAAGGCCTATAAAAAGCAGACTCAACACAATATCGAGCGTGCGTTTATTTCTCAACGATTGTTTTTTGCTTAAAGATAAGCTGATATCAATGGAATAAAAATCACCTGGAGTATCTTTTGAGTCGCTTCCAATAATAAACAAACTCTCCTCAGGAACAATTTTAAAATGCACCTCCTGCTGCCTGATAGAGGTCATCCATTCTATAATGCGATGGGCGGGTAAGTTTTTGGAACAAAAAATAATTTCATCAACATGAAATATGCTGATGATTTCATTTAGTTCATTCACATTGCCCAGATAAAAATTGTTGTTAAGCGGTTTTTCTCTAATACCGGCAAATCCAACAAATCGGGTACGAGCATTCGAGCGTTCAAGTAGATTCAGTACCCGCTCGGCCTCTTCTCCGTCACCTACTATAATGGTTTTTCGGGAATGACTTTCTCCAAAATTTAAACTTTTAAACCGGATAAAATGAATCAGTGTTCTGTAAAAGGTAAGTGCAAAAGCAGCCCATCCTGTTCCCAGTAAAATAAGCGCTCTGGAATTGCGCATGTTTTCGGGCAAAAAAGCATAAAGAAAAGCAATAACAATTGTGCCCGAAAAAATACCCCTGAGTATTTTTTGAGGGGTATTTTCCCCACCGTAAACGCCATGCAGGTAGCAGCTAAACAGCCAGATGAGGGCATAGGTCGGCACGTAATAAGTCATGAGCTCGGGGCCATATTCGCCCCCCAGCACATACCGATGGTTGCGCTCCCAATACTCTTTAATATAATACATTCCTGTTATAATAAGGGAGGCATCGAGCAGCGGCACGGCAAGAGCTTTTGCCAAACGGGAACACAGTGCAATGGCTGCCCTTAGGTAAATAGCAACATGAATAAGAACACTGAAGGAAGAAGCCAGTGAACGCGAGTAATGTTTGCGTGCAAAAATGACCATGGCATGGTAAAACACGAACACATAGTTTACACTGGTTTTTTTGGTGCTTTCGCCTTTGTAATGTATAATGGTTGTGTCGGGGAAGTAATAGTTTTTATATCCGGCTTTGGTAATGCGGTACGACAGGTCTATGTCTTCTCCATACATAAAAAATGTTTCATCAAGGAGACCGACATCATCTATCGTTTTTTTGCGCAACATCATAAATGCCCCCGCCAGCACATCTACCGCGTGGGTTTCGTTTTCGCTAAGATAACCCAAATGGTAGCGTCCGAATTTGTGTGAACGGGGAAATAGTTTTGATAAGCCGAATATTTTATAAAAGGCTACTTTGGGGGTTGGCAATCCTCGTTTTGATTCAGGCAAAAAATTTCCCTTCCCGTCAATCATTTTTACGCCCACGGCACCCGCATCGGGTGTTTGGTTCATAAAATCTATTACCTTTTTAAATGTATCTTCTTCTACCACGGTATCGGGGTTAAGCAGCAACACATATTGGCCGCCCGACTGCAGAATGGCCTGATTGTTTGCTTTTGAAAAACCGAGGTTTTCTCTGTTGGCTATTAGTTTTACTTCGGGGAACTTTTGTTGTACCATTTCCACCGATCCATCCACCGAGTGGTTATCAACCACCCATACTTCCGTATCTATTCCCGCACATGCTTTTCGTACCGAGTGAAGAGCCTGCTCCAGAAAATGTTTTACATTATAGTTAACAATAATTACGGAAAGTGTCATGGGATGCAAAAACAAAAATACAATAAAAAAAATGAGCTTTGTTATCCTTTGTAGGGTATCCGGTTTTGGATGGAACGTCCTAGTGTTACCTCATCGGCATATTCAAGTTCTCCGCCCACCGAAATGCCGCGCGAAATGGTGGTAATATGTACCGGTAAATCGCGCAATTTTTTGGAGAGATAAAAAGTTGTGGTATCTCCTTCCATGGTTGCACTAAGAGCTACCAGTACCTCTTTTGTCCCTTCTTCTTTTACACGGGTTATCAAATGTTCGATATTTAATAACTCGGGGCCTATTCCATCCATAGGCGAAATTAATCCGCCCAACACAAAATAAAGTCCGCTAAACTGAGAGGTATTTTCAATGGCCATCACATCGCGCAGATCCTCAACTACACAAATAATTTCGTTGTTTCTTCGGGGGTTATTGCAAATGGAGCAAATCTCTTTATCAGATACGTTGTGGCAGTGTGAACAAAATTTTATTTCGTTGCGCAATTGCTCCATGGCGTGGGTCATGCGGCTTACCGATGAAATATCTTGTTTTAGCAGGTAAAGCACCATACGAAGTGCCGATTTTTTACCTACTCCCGGAAAACGGGATAGTTCATTTACAGCCTGTTCAATTAATTGTGAAGGAAAATTCATTATGCAAATATACTTGCACGAACCACAAAAAACCGTTTTTCTAAGGTGGTTTTGTTATGTAGAAATAATTGGTTTGTTTTTTTCTTTATCTTGCGCTTGTTTGTATTTATACCTATGCCCGGCTGTAGAATTATTTGTGTTTTCCCCGTTTTTCTTTGGTTGATATTCGTGTCGGTCATAGGGTGCAAGAAACCCGCTAAAAAAGACGATTTGGAGTTACTTAATAAAGTGGCTACCAACGAAACCGTTACTACTCTGGAAGCAATACATGACCAATATGGAGTAGCCGCTGCCGACTATTACCTCGATACCGCTTTTCAGGCAAAAGAAAGTAGTTCCCTACTAAATTTTTACCGGTATTATTACCACAAGGCGTATGTGTTAAATCACTTTGTGCACGATTACAATGCCGCCCTCACATATATCTCCATTTTGATAGATAAACTGGAGACACAAAAAATTTATGATGCTTTAACGGCCGAGGCTTATTTTGTAAAGGGAGATACCTATATCTTGCTTAAAAACTTTCCGCAGGCATATCGCTATTATTCTGTTGGCATAAATCTTTGCCTGATGATGGATAACAAGGTTGCCCGGAGCAGGCAGTTTGATCGCTTCGGGTTGATATTATACCGACAAAAATATTATAAAGAAGCACGCAAATATTTTTTTGAAGCCTATGCCGAAATTTCAAAAGAAGACACCTCCTTTATTCCTCAGTTGAAAAAACAGGAATTGCTGGATAATATTGCCCTCTGTTACACCAACGAGGGATACCTTGACTCGGCTATTTTGTTTTACGACAGTGCTCTGGCAGAAATAAAAAAATTCGGAAACCGCGAAGATCTTGCGTTAAAACCACAACGGGGAGCCGAAGGGGTGGTGCTGGGAAACAAGGCTAAGGTTTATTTAATGCAGGGAGATGTAGATAAAGCAATTGCCCTGTACAAAAAAAGTATTGAATTAACCCTTAGCAGTATTAAGCTAAGGGAAGATGCCGGCTATTCATTGGTTCATTTAGCCGATATTTACCTTTCTCAAAAAAATATTCACGAAGCCGATTTGATAATTGATACGCTTGAGGCCATCGTAAAAGATTCGCAAAACACCGAAATGGATCAGGAGTTCAGAAAGTACCTGCTTCGGTTAAAACGCGAATCGGCCATGCAGAAGAAGGATTGGGAAAATGCCGCAAAAAGTGCCGATGAGCACCTGAAAATATTAACGGAAGAAGGAAGCGGAAACGAAAAACGCAACTCGGATATCAATGATGTGCTTGCCAGTTTTGAGAAAGAACAGCAAATGTTAAATCTGGTAAAGGAAAACAAGTTTAACAAAAATATCAATATCCTTATCGGGGTACTTTTTGTACTCTCGCTTATCATTGTTTTTGTTATTTTTTACAGTTGGAGAAGCTCTAGGCAGCGAACTTCCGAACTTGAGTTGCTGAACAAACGCATTGAAGATCAAAAACTGCAACTTGAAAAAAACAATGCAACTTTACTCGAATTAAATCAGGAGAAGGATAAAATTTTGAGCATTGCCGCCCATGACTTACGCAACCCCGTATCGGCCGTAAAAAGCATAACTCATCTTATTGAAGGGGAAGAAGCCGTTAAAAACAGTCAGGAAGTAAAAACATTATTAGCGTTGATGGCGAAAGCAAGTGACAGCGCCATGGAATTAATCAACGAAATTTTAATTCTTGCCAAATTAAAATCGGCTGTCGATAATAAGATGGAACGCATTAGCACCAATGAGTTTTTAAAAGTTACAACCGATCTGTTGAAAAACAGGGCTAACGAAAAAGAAATAGAACTGGTACTGCTTCCGTCAATGCCCGATGTTGACATTGCCGTTGATGAGGAGCGTTTCAGGCGCGCAGTGAGCAACCTGCTGGTGAATGCCATAAAGTTTAGTTATAAAGGAGCAAAAATATGGATTGGTGCTTCGGTGCTAGCCGACAGAGTACATATCTATGTTAAAGATCAGGGAATTGGAATACCTGAAAAAATAAGGGGACAGGTGTTTGATACCTTTAGTGCGGCCAAACGAGCCGGTACATCAAACGAGCCGGCTTACGGATTAGGGCTTTCGATAGTAAAACAGATTGTAGGCGAACACAGCGGTTCGGTTTGGTTTGACAGTGAAGAAGGAAAAGGCACTACTTTTTATATTGCCATTCCGGCCTGCATGTAATTACTGACGGGAAAACCACCGACTGGTGCGAACTTCAATATTTGCTCGTATATCCAGGTAGAACAAGTTGTAATCTCCCACATGGTAGTTTTTAATTTTGCCATACCTGCGCACGGTTGCTTCCGGAGCATACACCCATAAGATACCCTGTGCTTGGTTTACCTGTGCCTGCACCGTTCCGGTGTAAGCTTCAGTTAAGTTTTTATGTACACCACCTTTATGTACAGCAATAGTTGTAAGCATGGTATCGTTTCGCCAGCTTATTGGATTTACGCAGGTTATTTTACCCGGTATCATTCCGGCAAAATCATCAGTGTATCCGAGCTTGTATGACCTCCAGGTAACATAACAATTTATTTGAGAGGCCGAATCTCCTACCGAAATATGGTTAAAATCGTTTTCCCGTACCGGCCAGCCAACCAGATAAGCGCAAATTAGTTTTTGCTGCAGCGGGGTGCCATCAAAAAACTCCTGCATCAGTTTAATGGCATGTTTAGTTCCCTGGCTATGTGCTGCAATAATGATGGGCTTACCGTGATTAAAATGTTTCATATAATATAAAAACGCCACACGCACATCGGAGTACGCAAGGTTCAAGGCACTGTCCTTTTTCGAATTCTCTTTAAGTATAAAAGTTTTTAAGTGTGCCTGTCGGTAGCGCGGTGCAAATACCCTGCAAACCGAGTTAAATACCGTTGCTTGATTTAGGATGGAACCTAAATCGGTTTTAGCATTTAAATCCTCGTCATCTAATGATGCATTCCATGGGGCGAGGTAAAAATTTTTTGTATAACTGGTGGGATGAATAAAAAACACATCGGCTGCCGAATCAACGCTGCCGGGGGTTATAAAACCCGGAATGGAATCGGAAAAATCTTTCTTCCATGGGTGTGCCGCCCAATCGGCAAGGTTGCTGTAATCGGGGGGTCTTAAAAATGAGTTGTGTATTATTGGTTTGCTGGCGAAAGTGGGTGAGGCCGCCCTTAACAAGAAGAAGAAAACAAATAAACCGTTTTTTTTCAATTGTATGTAGCCCCAAGTTACCTCAAAGGTATTTAATTAAAACCGTTTTTGAGCAATAAAAAACGGGACGGGGGTATTCCTCGTCCCGCTGCCGTATTTGAATTTCAGTTGTTCTATTTCAATATAATAGTTGATTTGGTCATCAGGCTCAAGTCGTCATACAACTCAATGGTGTAATCCCCTTTTTGTAACTGATCCTGTGTGCGATCCCAATACACACACATATCTATACTTTTATTGTCGTATTGGTATTGTTTTTTCTCGCTGTACACGGTGGCTTTATCTCGGTAAATAAATGTGTTGCTTACATTTGATGCCATTACTGATTTATCGGGACCCAACACGCGGATATAAATATTTCGGGGGCCTTTGTCAACAATCAGGTTTTGCAAAATGGTAAAACATATTCTGAATTTTTGAGCACTTTTTGATTTAGTGGTTACCTTCTCTTTGCTTCCTTTAACCACCACTGCATCTACCTTAAGATTGGCCGCCATCATTTGCGAACCAAGTTTTACTTTCTCGGCCAGAATACCCTTTTCCTTTGAAGCTGATTCTGCTTTTAAATTCGCGTCTGTAAGCGAAGACCCCAATTCGGCATTTTTAGTAGCTAACTCCGTGTTTTTAGCTTTCAGCTCCTCCATTTGTGTAATATAGTTGTCGCGCTCCTCTTTCAGTTTGTTTATTTCGGCTTTGGCTTTGGTGAAACTACCGTTATCTCCACTTCCGCCACGGGCAATTAATTGACGGATATACACAATTTTGGTGCGTAATTCTTCGTCTTTAACATCTACCAAACTATCCAGTTCACTGTTCTCCTGCTGCAGGGAAAGAAGTTCGGCTTCAAGTCGGTCAACTTCTCCGTTAAGTGAATCTTTTTCATGTTTTACTAATTCAATAGTGCGTGTGTTTTGCTCCATTTCTTTGTTTTTACTTTGCAGCTTTTGAAAAAGAACAATGTTAGAGGCAAATAACGCCACCACCACCAGCGATATAATAATTTTCTTAATCGGGTTTGGTTTGTCTTCTAGAAGATGATCAATTTGTTTATTCGTTGCCATATAGTAGTATGTAGAATGGAATCGAAAGTAGCTGATTGAATAGTATTTTCAAAATTTTGTTTAACAAAAAGCAGTCAAACTATTCGACAACAAGCTTTTGAATGCTTTGTGCTCCCTGTTTGTCCGTAACAAAAATCAGGTAAACACCCTTTGCTATGTTGTCAAAATGCAAAACAGTGAGGTTGTTATCCAAGGTTGTTTCTAAAACAATTCTCCCGTTTAAATCAGTAATTTTTAGTTGTTTTAAATCGGCTCCTTGGCCAAGGTTAATGATTGCTTCTTGGCTCGCGGGATTTGGATAAATCAACAGGGTGCCAAGAGGTGTATTATAAATACTATTTACCCCTGTTGAGATTGAGCCATAAACCGTGGTTGAGCAATGGTAATAGGCACTACTAGCCACCATTGAAATAGTATAGATACGGTTTGACATTAAAAATGTGTAAGAAGGATTCTTTGCGCTTGACGTATCCGAAATTCCATTGCCAAAATTCCATAACCAATGGGAATAAAGGCTGTCGGAGGTGTTTAAAAAAGTAACAAACAATGGAGCCTGACCATAGGATACAGATGGCGTGAATGCCGCATGTATGATGGATATTTTTGTCGTATCCGTATTTGAACAGCCGTTTGAATCGGTATAGGAATAAAATGCCTGATAAGATCCGGGGTTTTGATTTCCGTTAAATAAATTTCCGTTCATACCCAGTCCCCATGCTGTCCACACACCTCCGGCAGGAGACGCCTGCAAGGGTACAAGCCCTGCCTGCTCGCATAAAACCGTATCGGTAGTAGAGGTAACTAAAGGAGGTTTGTGTACGGTAATTTGCAGGGTGTCGGCAGCCTTGGGCGGAGGACAACCAAAGGTATCGGGGGCAATAGTATAAACCAATGTATAGTTACCTGCTGTGGTTGCGTTAAAGGTATCGTGTTGCAAAATGGTACCACTCCACACGCCACCCGATGGGGAAGCAAGCAGTTTGATAAAATTGTTTTTACACAAGGAGGTGTCAGACCCAACCTGTGCCACGGGGGCAAAATCGCAAACGGTAATGGTGTCGTAAAAAGTGGCGACTCCCGTTAAACCACTTTGAATGGTGGAGCGCACTACGTATTTACCGTTTTGAGTAAAGGTATGATTAACGGGGTTGCCGCTGTAGCTAACAGAGTTGCTTGTGTCAAACACCCCAAAGCGATTTAACGACAATTTCCAGCTGATGGAAGGATTGGTTACTTCACTCAGGTAATCCATGCGGAAAGTGTAATTTCCGTTTCCGTTGCGGATAATGCTGCGCGGAAAATAAGCCGGACCAACTGTGATGAGTTGATTTCTCGAAATACGGTTGCGAATTGGGCAGGCCTTGTCGGTCAATGTTAATGCAAAAAAGTAAGGCTCTTTGCGGTATTGATTAATGGTGGGAGTCCAGCAAATAAAAGCGGTATCCGATTGTTTTACGTTTCCGTTTTGATTAGCCGAGGCAAAAGAAGCTCCGGGTAATCCGCCATTCCAGGTAATGGTGGTGGTATCTCCGGCTGCCGTATCGCTGGCAACAACCCAAAAACAAATACGCTGCCCCACGGTGACGTAGAAATATTTTTCTGAGTTACTGTTGCATTCGTTATCCGGAGGCTCAGGAAAATAGCACCAATCGGCTGTTAATACTCTGGTCAATCCAAAGCCCGGAGCCGCGTTGGTTGGATAGGAGTTTGATGAAAAGATAAAATCCCTTAGGACTGAAGAAATTTTTGTCATCGCCCCGTTCACCTTGCGCCATTCACTTATTCTGTAGTTAATAGTTGAATATTGTTGCCCAATTGGGGTAAAATCAAAATTATCAAAAGTGTTGTTATAGTGAACCCCGACAGGACAAGGTAAATTATTAATGGGGAATCCAAGAAAGTTACCAATTCTCGGTATATTGAGTGCATTGATGTAGGGAATGTTGTTATTGGCGGCATAAATAGGTTGAACTAATTCATATACCAATGAGTCCCCGTCCTGTTCTAAGGCCCCATTAGTATATTGAAAGGAAGCCCCCGCTCTAATTGTAAAAAATGGCTCATTTAAAAAAGTAACCGATTTATTCACCACACACCGGTTCATCGTTGCTTCAATATAGAAGGGATAGCCACTGGCTATATTGGTAGTGGTGGCGCGGCTGTTATACGAAAAACTGATACGCAGGTTGCAACAGGAGGCTGCCAACCCACCACTGAATACCTGTTGCAAATTAAATGTATCAATGTATTCTTGCTCCTGTATGCCCGGGCTAAAAGAACCTCCGCTGCACACGCTGGTTACAGAGCTACAGAGTAAATCAGCCGATGAAATACTTCTGCGTTTGATGAGAGCTGTATCGCTTTTATTGGTTGAGCAACCCGTTGTGGTGAAAACAATTTTTTGAACGCTGTCCAACTGGCTTTGGCTACAGTCGCGGTAAAGCACCATACGGACAATCACCGTGTCGGTATTCATGTTACGGTACGTAATCTCCCCGCCCAAAATGCTGCCGGCCATACTACTTAAAGTAATCAGGGTAAGGGAACAGATGAGCAGAAATTGCTTAATCACGAAGTCCGTATTTTCTGTTATTGACTTGAACAAAAGGAATCGTTGCAAAAGCAACTACTCTTCCTTTCGGGTATTTATTTTAAACAACGCATACAACGGGCAAAAATTAATAAGAGTGGTGAGCAACAGTACAGCGGCTATACTCATTAAAACAGTAGCCGGTGTTCCGCCTATGAGGCCCATAAAATTTAACACAACCACCACGGCAGCGGCCAGCACCCGCAGTATTTTATCCAACTCGCTCATGTTCTTTTTCATGTGTCTTGTGTTTCGATAATCAAAGATAGTTGAATTTGTGAGATAGTGTAAGCCCCGTAACGGCTTTTTTGCTATTTTGCAACCCGTTTAATCACCCCGTATGAAACAAATAGCCTCCTTTGCTTTTGCCCTGTTAAGTTGCAGCGTATATGCGCAAACCCTCACCACCAACGCCTGCTACGTGCGCGACCCCAATGCCAGCCCGCGCGAGCACACTATTGATATTGAGCGCCAGAAACTGGAGGTAGCGTTTGAACCCGCCAAAGGGCTGGTGAAAGGCAAGGTAACGCACAGTTTTACCGTGATACAACAACGGGTGGATTCGGTGTTTTTTGATGGCCCGGGTATCCGCATCAAAGAATCAACACTTGACGCAAAGCCCCTGCGTTTTAAAACCGTAGAAGACGGAATATGGGTTTACCCCGAAACATCCCTGCGCTGGGACGAAAAACATTTTATCACTTTTGTGTACGAATGCAATCCGCGAAGGGGAATTTATTTTATTGGCTGGTTTGACGAAAAAAGTGATAAAGGCGATGCGTTTAACCGCGTACGTAACCAGATATGGACACAAGGGCAGGGCATTGACAACCGCAACTGGATTCCGAGTTATGATACTCCCAATGACAAGTTGCTTACCGAAGTGTTGGTAAAGTTTGATGCCGCTTACCAGGTATTAAGCAACGGAACCCAACTGGAGGTAAAAGATAATAAAGACGGAACTAAAACCTGGCACTACAGCATGACCCGCCCTCACGCCAGTTACCTGCTGATGCTGGGCATTGGAAAATATGCCGTGAAAAGTACCCAAAGCAGTAAAAGCAAAACACCGGTGCATTTCTGGTATTATCCCGAGTTTAAAGAAAAAGTAGAACCTACCTCCATGCTTACCGAGCAAATGGTGGATTTTATGGAAGGTGAAACCGGAATGAAATATCCGTGGGAAAGTTACTCTCAGGTAATGGTGCAGGACTTTTTGTACGGAGCTATGGAAAATACCACGGCCACTATTTTCGGTGATTTTTTCGGAGTGGATAAACGTCAGTTTATTGACAAAAATTACCTTGGCGTAAACTGTCACGAGTTCGTGCATCAGTGGTTTGGCGATTTTATTACTGCCAGAACGCCAAACGACACCTGGCTGCAGGAAAGTTATGCCACCTACTATCCCAAAAAGTTTTTTCGGAAACTTTATGGTCAAGAATACTACGAATGGCAAAAACGCGGAGAACAAAACGCGGCCCTTGATGCTTCGAAAAAAGACCGTTTAGCGGTGGCTTATTCAGGCAGCGGTACCGCACGGGTGTATCCTAAAGGGTCGTTTGTAATTGGTATGCTAAACTATGTGTTAGGCGAAGAGCAGTACAAACGCGGATTGAATCATTACCTCACCACGCATGCGTATGGCAATGTGCAAACGAATGATTTGATGATAGCTTTTCACGACAAGCTGGGCATTACCCTCGACTGGTTTTTTGATGAGTGGCTTTATCGAGGAGGAGAGCCGCATTACGAAGTAAGTTACCTAGATGTAAAAAACGAAAAACGGTTTACACAGGTTACGGTGAAACAGATTCATGCAATTGATGATGTGGTAGGTTATTTTAAAATGCCGGTGGTGTTTGAAGTAAATTATACCGATGGTAGCAAACAAAATGTGAAAGAATGGGTGCAAGGATACAGTACTACGGTAAATATTCCGAACGAAAACGGAAAGCAAATAGCCTTTGTGTTATTCGATCCAGGCAACGAAATTATGCGCCAGCTCACGTTTAAAAAATCGTTTGAAGAACTAAGCGCACAAGTTACCAAAGCCGCCCACATGATTGACCGCTACGATGCGCTGGTGGCATTGAAAGATTTTCCGATAGAGAAAAAGCGTGCTTTATTGATTGATGTGTACAATAAAGAGACCTTTCATGCCCTGCGCAGTGAAGTGTTGAGTCAATTGGCTAAAGACCGTGATGGGCTAAGCAAACCGGTTTTTGTAAAAGCTTTTTCCGATACTGATGTAAACGTACGTCAGGCCGCTGTTTCCAATACCGATGCCGAAGGGGAGTGGGTGGTCTATTTTGAAAAAGCACTAACCGACTCATCGTATAATGTAATAAAAGCAGCCTTAACCAAGCTGGGTGATCAGCAGCCGGCACAACTGAGCAAATGGTTGCAACTAACCGATAATTTGTACGGACATAATCATGACTTGCGCATAAAATGGCTTGAGTTGGCCTGCCGCCAGAATAAGGTAAAATACATAGACGAACTGGTAGGTTACAGCAGTCGCCTGTTTGAATTCAGAACACGTAATGGTGCATTTACCGCGTTAAAATTATTGAATCATTTTGATGACAATGTTGCTGCTAATTTGTTAAACGCAGCTATGAGCCCTAACGGTCGCCTTAAAGGCCCTGCGGTAGAAACTCTCCAGTATTTTATGCAACAATATGCCTACCTTGCTCAATTAAAGTTGTACTATAAAAATGCCGGATTCAGTGCTGAGCAAAAAGAACTAATAACCAAATCGGGTATTACCCTTTAATCCAACGGAACATGAAAAAAACAACGGTTTTACTTTTTGCGCTTACCCAGTTTTTTGCTGCACAGGCGCAAAAAAAATACAAAACCAGTGGCTGGGAAATAATCAACTCCCTTGCTATTTATTCCGATACATCGGTAGCCACTTCACCCTCAGTAAAAATGCGGTTTTCGGCCTTTTTGCATTTTGATACCCGTTATCATTTTGACTTTGGCAAATACATGGGCATATACACCGGATATGCCTTGCGAAATGTTGGGTTTTCAGTAAAATACAATGATACCCTTTCTAAAAAATTCAGGGTGTACACAGTCGGAATGCCACTGGCTTTTAAAATAGGGAATATGGAACACCGTCAATTTTTTTATGCAGGAGCCGAGGCTGAATTGGCTTTAAATTATAAAGAAAAAACTTTTATTGATAAGGATAAGAAAAAATTTAACGAGTGGTTCAGTAGCCGCACCCGGTTATTTATGCCATCGGTATTTGCCGGAGTACAGCTTAATAAGGGCTTTAACCTCATTGCAAAATATTACCTCACCGGTTTTTTTAACAAGGATTTTAAATACAAAGGGGTAAAGCCGTATGGAGAAATTGATGCACAACTGTTTTATATTGCCCTCTCTTACAATACCAAAGCAAAAAAAGGTTCGTTGAAAAAACGTGCTGAAAAAACACCTACCGTAACCAGATTATAATAATCCTGACCGAGTTTATTTAATCCTGTGATATTTAACCGAAAACTGTATTTTTGCCCCTTTAAAAATTAGGAACAACACATGCCATATTTATTTACCTCAGAGTCCGTAAGTGAAGGACACCCGGACAAAGTAGCGGATCAGATTTCTGACGCATTAATTGATAATTTTCTTGCTTTCGACCCTCACTCAAAGGTAGCCTGCGAAACACTGGTAACCACCGGGCAGGTAGTATTGGCCGGAGAAGTAAAATCAAAAGCCTACTTAGATGTGCAAAGCATTGCCCGAGATGTAATAAAAAAAATAGGATACACTAAAAGCGAGTATATGTTTGAAGCTAACTCGTGTGGTGTGCTTTCGGCCATTCACGAGCAATCGGCTGATATCAATCAGGGGGTTGACCGTAAGAAAAAACAGGATCAGGGAGCCGGAGATCAGGGAATGATGTTTGGCTATGCCAGTAACGAAACCGAAGATTATATGCCGCTGGCACTTGACCTTGCCCACAAAGTATTGATAGAACTTGCTGCTTTGCGCAGGGAGAACAAAGCCATCAAATACCTTCGCCCCGATGCCAAATCGCAGGTTACTTTGGAATACAATGACAAAAACGAACCGATTCGCATTGATTCAATTGTGGTATCCACACAGCATGATGATTTTGATGCCGAAGGAAAGATGCTTGCCAAAATCAAAGAAGACATCATCCATATTCTTATTCCGCGTGTTAAAAGCAAATACAAAAAATACGCAAAACTGTTTAACAATAATATCAAATACCATATTAATCCTACCGGCAAATTTGTAATTGGAGGACCGCATGGCGATACCGGATTAACCGGCCGTAAAATTATTGTTGACACCTATGGGGGAAAAGGTGCTCACGGTGGCGGGGCTTTCTCGGGAAAAGATCCAAGCAAGGTTGACCGTTCGGCTGCTTACGCTACCCGACATATTGCCAAAAATCTGGTAGCGGCAGGTGTGTGCAGCGAAGTGCTGGTGCAGGTTTCCTATGCTATCGGGGTTAAAGACCCAATGGGTATTTATGTAAATACCAACGGAACCGCTAAAGTAAAAATGAACGATGGGGAGATTGCTAAAAAAGTAGCCGCCCTTTTTGATATGACTCCTTACGGAATTGAAACCCGTTTAAAATTACGAAACCCTATTTACAGCGAAACTGCTGCCTACGGACATATGGGTCGCAAAAATGAATTTGTTACCAAAACATTTACCAGCCCCGAAGGGAAAAAAGTAACTAAGAAAGTAGAACTTTTTACTTGGGAAAAACTGGATTACGTTGCTAAGATAAAAAAAGAATTTAAGCTTAAATAAGCACGGTGCAACGAGCACTTCAGTTGTTGGAGTGCTCGTTGTTTTTAAGGCCGTTTAGTTTAAACCAACTACTATGAAAAATTAATACCTGAATTAACTGCTCTGCCTCATTGAGGCATCGCTTGTAATGATGCTGCTACTGCCCCTTCAAGTAATAACCTATTCGTACATTAGGCTACCTCAACGTAAAAGTATTGAACCCAGGCCACAATTTAATGCCGGGGATACCGATGAATATGTACCGCACCTCCAAAAATTTTAAAAGCAACTAAGCCTTGATGACGAAGGTTACAGGTTCTGACGGAAAGGCTCAATTAGGGCAAACTATAAAGGGAAATTATTACTTTCGCTGCAGAGATTTATTTTAAGTACCCGGAATGCCGATACCGGAGCAGTACAAATTCTATCGGGGAATACCAGTTTCCGCGACATAATTCTTCATTAGGCCTGTTGCTCTTTTTTCCTTTGTTTATCTACGCGATGAGCAATAAGAATGCTCAATTCAAACAAGCCATATAGTGGTACGGTCATCAATATCATACTGGTAGCATCGGGGGGGGTTACTACGGCCGATATAATGAGAATGACTAACACGGCCTGCCTGCGGTACTTTTGCATAAACGCAGCACTCATAATACCCAACTTGGCCAAAAAGAAAGCTACCACCGGTAATTCAAACACCGCACCTGTGGCTAAGGTGAGCGTGGCCACAAAATCAATATACGACTCCAGGTTAATTTCGTTGCTTACCTGCTCGCTCACCCTATACGTGCCTAAAAAACTGAGCGAAACCGGAGTGAGAAAATAATACCCGAACAATACCCCCGTAAAAAACAGGATGGTGCAAAAGAAAACCACCCCACGTACTTTTTTTTGCTCACTCTTTTTTAAAGCCGGTTTAATAAACCGCCACACTTCCCAAAGAACAAAGGGCGAGGCCAAAATTAAGCCCGCCACAAAAGCCACATACAGGTGCTGGGTAAATTGCCCCGACATGCTGATATTACTTACCACAAACCCTATATCCTTAATGCACAAATCGGGGGAGTTTACCAGCGTAGCCAGTTTGCAAAAAAAGCGGTATGTCCAGAAGTCGGGTTGCTTGGGGCCGAAGATGAGGGTGTCAAACAAAAAACTTTTTTGGATAAACGCTACAATGGTACCCACTAAAATGGCTACCACTGCCCGAAACAGGTGTTTACGCAAATCGTCTATATGATCCAGAAAACTCATTTCCTTGGCATCGTACAATTCATTTATTTCTCCCTGATCGAGCGGCATGTTTTTTTGAAGTGGGCAAAGATAAGGAAAGCACTGTTATTTATTGTGGCAACCTTGATTTGATATTGCAAAAGGGATGTCCCGTCTGACGGACGAATGCACTACTACCGCTTCCGCTGCGCGCTATCAGGTTGCATAGAGCCCTTTGGCAGGCAGTCCCTCCCCTTTGTCCCATCTGGCGAACGTAAAAACCGCCTGTATCAAAATTCCTGATTTTCTTTCATACTCCTGTTGTAAGCATCCCATGTGCATACTGCTCCTCAATACTGCTGAATGCTACTTGAAACTTACTGCACAAACGAATATATTCCATAGGCGCAAGCCAAGAAACTAATTAACTACAAGGGCTTGCTTTTGCTAATTTTTGTCCTCAATTTTGCAATGCAAATGGCAGATAAGTTTTTTCACATCTTATCCCGACTTTGCGAAATTCGGATCTTAGGCGCAACTAAAAGAAACAGCTATAAATAATAAAAAAAGTGTGGAGTCGGCACTATAATCACTGACAAAAATAGAATGAAAAATTATACAATTATTTTAACAGTATTGATTGCTATTGCAATTGAAACTAATGCTCAGATTCCAAATAACGGATTTGAAAGTCTGAGCGGATGGTTTACGGGTAACGCGACTTTATCGACAGACCATTATCCTTCATCTATTGGAAATTATTCTATTAAATTGGAAAATCAACTTCCTATTGCAAACAATCTATCTTACGGGTATGCAGTTTCAGGGAATGTGAATAATGGTTGTATTCCTTCTTTTCCTATATCAGGACATCCAAATCAACTTCGTGGATATTATAAATGCTTTCCGCTAAATAATGATACCATTCAAATTGGGTTGCTGCTATTTAATAATGGAGTATGGGTTGCAGGGGCCGAACTTACCACAACTAATACCGTTTCCAGTTGGACATCATTTACTATTCCTATTTCTGCATACACCGTTGCAGACAGTGCAACTATTACTCTTGCTGCTTTTTATAATGACACAACATGTGGTATGCCTTATGGACCTTTTGGAAATTCTACTTTGTATGTAGACAATATTAGCTTTGATAACCTTATTACTTCCGTTCCTGATGCAGGAAGGTCAGCTATAAACATAGTTTTATATCCTAACCCTGCATCAGAAAATGTTACTTTTACCAATAATAATCTAAACAATGAGGACATAACGATTTATATATACAATATAATGGGAGCATTGGTTAAGGCAGAAAAATTGATAAATAATCAGCAACAAATTAATGTAAATGATTTAGACAATGGGATTTATTTTGTTTCAAGTAAATCAAAAGACCAAACAAGTAATCAAAAGCTAATAATTCAAAGATAACATTGGCTGCATATACCCCCGCAGCCAAAATAAATATATTTCCGCAGTCGTCCCACATATTTTCTACGTTTAAATTTCCGTCAATTCAATGCAAGTCGAACGCGGTTTATATGATTATTGCTGTAAATAATTGGTAGAAGTGGCGGTATTTCCTTTTTCTGATTTCTAAAAGAGATTTCATTGCAGCCTTTCTTTGCAAAGGTTCCGACAAATGTTTTTGTAATTTCCTGTCCTTTGTCTGTGTATGTAAATTTTAATTCTTTGGCTAAAAACAATTATAATCTGTTTTTCTTCTACCATCAGCAAAGATTACAACAATTGAGTCTGAATCATCATAATCTAAAGTGGGTCCATCTGAATTTTGTTGATGATAAATGTAATATTCACCCGATTTTATGGTAAAAGTAACTCTAGACCAATAAAGCCTAAATTCAATATCTTGATTAAAGGAATTGATAATTGTTATATCGTTCTTCCAAGCAGGATCAACAGTGTCTTTGCAACCCATAGATAGCATTAAATAAACTGTTGAGATTATAAAATTTTTTGACATATTAAATATTGTTATAATATTCAAATAGATTGTACATATCAGTGGCCGAGGCTTTATTTAATTGATTTGAGGTTGATTTTAGCCGCTGTGCATGTTGCACAACTCAAATATAGGTGAATAAGTTGAAAAGAAAAAAATGCAA
>JAGVLJ010000046.1 GCA_020049855.1 Bacteroidia bacterium
GGCGGATTGGATGCCCTAAAGGAAAAAATGAATACAGCAGGTGCTACCCGCTTTGGATCGGGCTGGGCATGGCTGTGCGTAGATGCCAATAAAAAGTTGTGCGTGTGTTCAACCCCCAACCAAGATAACCCGCTTATGGATATTGCCGAAGTAAAAGGAATCCCCGTGCTGGGTATTGATGTATGGGAACATGCATATTACTTAAAATATCAAAATCGCAGACCCGACTACCTCGGAGCCATATGGAACGTAATTAATTGGACTGAAGTAGGCAAACGCTACGAAGCCGCCTTATAAATCCATGCAAGTAAAGGGAACTAAGCCCATTTTGGATGTAGCTGCCTTTACTTGAAAATTATTTTACCGCTACCACCGATATTTCAACATTGGCATTTAGTGGCAACTTTACTACCTGCACCGTTTCACGAGCGGGGAAATTAGCCGTGAAATAAAACCCATACGTTTCATTAATGGCTGCAAAATTAGCCAGATCGGTACAGTAAATGGTTGTTTTAACCACATTGGTAAAATCCATGTCGGCCTCTTTTAAAATAGCCAATAAATTTTCCATTACTTTTTGTGTTTCGGACTTAATATCCGATTGCACCATTTGTCCGGTAACCGCATCTTTTGCCACCTGACCCGATGTGTACAGGGTGTTTCCGATTAGCACCGCATGGCTGTATGGGCCAATAGGCTCTGGTGCATTTTTGCTTGTTACAATTTTCTTTTCCATGCTTTTTGATTTTGAAGAAGTATGTTTGTGAGTAGAATCAACACTTTGAGCAAATGAACATTTTAGCGACAGGAGAAACAAGCCGCATAGAAGAACTGAAGTTAAAGATTTCATCCAATCATACTTTATTGGTCATACCCATGTCTGAACTTTCGGGGACTAAGTTAACGGATTTTGATGTAATCTTTGATTTGAATTTTGATGACCATAACCAACTAAGTCACTACCATTCATTCACTGGAAGAGCTTTGGTGGTAAATGCCGCGAAAACCCAACTGGCCTCCCTGCCTCCAATGACGAAAACCACACTGATAGGCATTAACGCGCTTCCAACTTTTTTAAACCGTTCGCTGGCCGAGGTAACTTTGCAGCATACCCAAAAGCAAAATCATTTAGCCGATTTAATGAAAGAACTTAACTGGGATTTTCGCCTTGTGGATGATAGGGTTGGGATGGTAACACCCAGATTTGTTTTTATGATAATGAATGAAGCATTTTACACCGTACAGGAAGGAACAGCCACCAAAGAAGATATTGATATGGGAATGAGATTAGGTACAAATTATCCTCAGGGGCCTTTTGAGTGGTGCAAAAAAGTCGGCATTAGAAATGTTTACGAAACATTAGATGCCATTTACCGCGACACACATGATGACCGCTATAAAATTTGTTCGTTGCTAAAAACGGAATACCTGAAAGAAATTTCGGTAAATAATTAACCTGCTTATTTTAACACCAGCACAAACCCCTTATTGAAACTTTTAACTTCGCCCAGGGTCGTTTTATACATAATGTGGTCGATATAAATTTTATCGCCCGGCACACACAACTTCAACTCTTCATAAAATTCATTCTCCGCAGAAATCTTATTCCCTACTACTTCAAACTCGGTCATTTTTTGCCAAACCCTATTTAGAGTAACCGTCATTTGCTGAATAGTAACTTTTTGTTTTGGGTTATTTTTATTCCCGATAAAAACTGAAATTTCCCTTGCATTAATTAATCCTTCCAGATTTAAGGTAGAATCAGAAAAATTCATTCGCTGCATTTTCTCCGTAAAAAAAATACAGCGGTAATCAGCAGCCAACTGAGCTATGCTGGGTAAGGCCGAAAAAAGTAATCCAATTAAAATCCCTGCCCGCAAATTCATTGGTTATGGTTTTGACTGTGCATCAACCACAGCAATAGTAATCATATTAATAATTTCCCTTACCGAACTGCCCAATTGAAGAATATGCACTGACTTTTTCATTCCCAACAGCACCGGACCAATGGCCTCGGCCGCACCAAGTTCCTGCAACATTTTATAAGCTATATTCCCTGCCGACAGTTTAGGAAAAATAAACGTATTTACCGGAGCACCACACAATTCACTGAAAGGGAAATTCTCTTCGAGTAGTTGTTGGTTTAGTGCCATATTGGCTTGTATATCTCCATCCACAACCATATTCGGGTATTTTTCCTTAAGAATTTTTACTGCTTTTTGAATTTTTCCGGGAGTTTCCCCCTTCACCGAGCCAAAATTAGAATATGAAAGCATTGCTATGCGAGGCTTAATATTAAATTTATCTACCTCGTGTGCCGTAAGTGCGGTGATAGAAACCAAATCCTCAGTACTTGGATCTACATTTATGGTGGTATCTGAAAAAAACAAGGTTCCTTTTTTGGTAAGCATGATATACATACCGGCCACTTGAACAATGCCCTCTTCTTGCCCGAAAACATGCAGCGAAGGGCGAATGGTATTGGCATAACTTCTGGTTAAACCCGAAATCAACGCATCGGCCTCTCCGGTTTCTACCATCATACTCCCGAAATAATTACGCTCTCGCATCAATTTTTTGGCATCATATAAAGTAACCCCTTTACGCTGCCGCCTTTTCCATAACAGTTCCCCAAATTTGTTGCGTTTCTCTTCCATTTCGGGCTGAAACGGGTCAATAATCGGGACATTGTCTAATTCAAGGTTGTTATCTGCAATAATTTTAAGAATCTTTTCTTTATTCCCTAATAAAATCGGGAAAGCGATTCCTTCATCTTTTACAATTTGTGCCGCTTTAAGAATTTTATAATTATCTGCCTCGGCAAACACCACCCGTTTCGGATTGTCCTTTGCCTTTTGAGTAATGGCACTTACAAATTTATTTTCCAATCCAAGTCGATTGCGCAATTCAAGTTCATAAGCCGCCCAATCGGCAATAGGATTTTTGGCAACACCGCTTTCCATGGCAGCCTTTGCCACCGCAGGAGCCACGGTATAGATGAGCCTGGGGTCGATGGGTTTGGGGATAATATAGGTGCGGCCGAAGGTTACGTTCTTTTCATTGTAAGCCAGATTCACAATTTCAGGTACCGGCTGATGTGCCAAATCAGCTATGGCACGCACGGCAGCCAGCTTCATTTCTTCGTTAATGGTAGTGGCTCGAACATCCAGTGCCCCTCTGAAAATATACGGAAACCCTAATACGTTATTTACCTGATTCGGATAATCACTGCGGCCTGTAGCCATAATAATATCTTCGCGTGCTGCTATGGCATCATTGTAATCAATTTCCGGATCCGGATTGGCCATGGCAAATACTACGGGATTGATGGCCATAGACTGAAGTAATTTCGCATTCAGAATATTCCCCTTCGACAATCCAACAAACACATCAGCCCCTATCATGGCCTCCTCAAGTGTATGAATATCTCTTTGGGTAGCAAATTCTTTTTTTGTTTTATCCAAATCAGGATTATCTGATCGAATCACGCCCTTGCTATCAAGCATCACAATATTTTCTCTGCTAGCTCCTAAACTTACAAAAAGCCGGGTACACGAAATGGCCGAAGCGCCTGCTCCGTTAATAACCATTTTTATGTTCCCTATATCCTTTTTTACTAAAAGCAATGCGTTGAGCAAAGCTGCGGCTGAAATAATTGCTGTACCGTGCTGATCATCGTGCATTACCGGGATGTTCAATTCCTCCTTCAACCTTTTTTCAATTTCAAAGCACTCGGGAGCCTTAATATCTTCCAGGTTTATACCGCCAAAAGTAGGTTCGAGAATTTTTACCGTACGCACAAATTCATCTACGTCTTTTGTATTCATCTCAATATCGAACACATCTATATCAGCAAAAATTTTGAATAAAATCCCTTTCCCTTCCATCACCGGCTTTGATGCTTCCGGTCCAATATCGCCTAATCCTAAAACAGCGGTTCCGTTTGAGATAACCGCAACCAGATTTCCTTTGGCTGTGTATTTGTAAACATTTTCCACATTGGTGGCAATTTCCAAACAGGGTTCTGCTACTCCCGGTGAATAAGCCAAACTTAAATCGCGCTTGGTATTGGTGGGTTTGGTGGGCACAACTTCTATTTTGCCCGGCCTGCCTTTGCTGTGATAACTGAGTGCTTCTTTTTTCAAATTACTCTGTGCGGGTGTACTGCTGCTTTTGGAACTGCTCATGGAAATTAAAAATTAGGAGACATGGAATACTTGGTATAAAATTCGTTGATATAATCCACACATTCCTGTGCAGTATCTACCAACTTATATAAATCTAAATCGCTTTTACTAATGTTCTTTTCCTCATCCAGCATGGTTTTTTTCATCCATTCTATCAACCCGCTCCAGTAGTCGGTTCCTACCAATGCTATCGGAAAACGGGCAATTTTTTGTGTTTGAATAAGCGTGAGTGCTTCAAAAAGCTCGTCCAGCGTACCAAAGCCTCCTGGAAGAACTACAAATCCTTGGGCATATTTCACAAACATCACTTTGCGCACAAAAAAATAATCGAAGTGAATCAGTTTATCATAATCAACATAAGGATTATGCATTTGTTCAAACGGTAAATCAATATTTAATCCAACCGATTTCCCGTTGCTTTCTTTGGCTCCTTTGTTACCGGCTTCCATAATGCCGGGACCTCCGCCTGTAATTACACCAAACCCGTTTTCGGTAAGTTTGGTAGCAATTTCTTCTGCCAGTTTGTAGTATTTATTGCCGGGCTTAGTTCGGGCCGACCCAAAAATGGAAACACAGGGGCCTGCCTTTGAAAGTTTTTCAAATCCCTCAACAAACTCGGCCATGATTTTAAAAATAGTCCAGGAATCTGATATTTTTATCTCGGGCCAGCGCTTGTTTTCAAAAGCTCTGCGAATGCGTTCTTCCTCATTCATGTTTAATTTAGCTGATAGACCTGCAAAGTAACTATTTTTTGAAGGACATTATGTTTTTAATTTTACCCTTTTAAACAAGGTAAAGCCCGTCAATATTTTACTTCTGTTCAGCAGCAAGGTATTACCCTTCGCGGCATTAAACGGTTATTAAAAAATATTGATCTATCTCAATTTCGTTTATAAATGATTGTTGTGTTATCTTAATACACACTAAAAATGAGAGCAAACTTTATCCTCGTACCAGTTCACCATTAAATTATATGTATATACCGCTTTTGTGCAGCCCGTCTTTCATTATATTCAAATGAGGTGAAAACGGGAGAGGCATTAAAAATAACAATATCCCCGCAAATGCCATTTCGCTTGAATTGATTAACCTGATGGGCGACTGTGGCTGTTACCACAAAGAAAGTTCACCATTTGCCATCTGTTCACTTCCTTCTGTTGTTTATTTTGTGCGGGTAATAACGAAGAAAGTAGCAGCATGGTTAAGTAATTGTTCCATAACTCTTCCTTTGAGGCTATAAAAAAAGCGCGGACCAGTGGTCTGCGCTTTTTTTATATCGGGTAAGTAAAACTAACTCAACCCCACAATCTCTCCGTTTACAATATCAATATGCAATGCCTGCGGCTCTTTGGGTAGCCCCGGCATGCGCATAATTTCTCCCGCAACGGCAACAATAAATCCGGCACCGCAGTTCACTACTAAGTTTTCAATGGTGATATCAAACCCCTCCGCTACACCAAGCCGACTGGCATCATCACTGAATGAATATTGCGTTTTAGCAATACACACAGGGAATTTATCAAATCCCATGTCGTTGATTTTTTTCAATTGTGTACGGGCACTTTTGCTTAAAATAACGCCTTTCCCTTTGTAAATGGTTCGTACAATTTTATTAAGTTTCTCCTCAACAGAATCTGTCAGTTCGTAGGTGTTTTTTAACGGTTTTGACGGACGTTTTTCAATAACCTCAATTACCTTTTCGGCTAGCGAAACTGCGCCATCCCCACCTTTGGCAAAACCATCGTTAATGGCAAAATCCGCCCCTTGCTCCTTACACCATTTCTCGATGTAACTAAGTTCTTCCTGAGTATCGAATCCAAAACGGTTAAATCCAATCACCACACTTTGACCGAAACTTTGTAAAATCTCGATATGGCGTTGCAGATTTTTCAATCCGTTTGTCAATCCTTCCAGGTTTGGCTCTTTAATTTTTTTCTCGTCTACGCCACCATGCAGCTTTAACGCCTGTGAGGTGGCGACCAGCACCGTAACTTTTGGTGTGAGTCCTGCAATGCGACACTTGATGTTCAAAAATTTCTCAGCACCTAAATCACTGCCAAAACCGGCTTCGGTTACCACATAATCACCATACATCATGGCTGTTTTAGTAGCTACAATGGAATTACACCCGTGAGCAATATTGGCAAACGGTCCTCCGTGAATAAAGGCCGGTGTATTTTCGGTAGTTTGCACCAGGTTGGGTTTTATTGCGTCTTTTAACAGGGTTACAATAGCTCCGGCAACTTTTAAATCGCGTACATAAAAGGGCTGATTCTCGAAAGTATAGCCAAGCAAAATATTGTTGATGCGCTCGCGTAAATCTTCCATGTTTTTTGACAGACACAAAATCGCCATAATCTCAGAAGCCGGAGTAATATCAAATCCTGTTTCAGCCGGAATTCCATTGGTGCTTCCGTTCAATCCGCTTACAATGTACCTAAGTGAGCGGTCGTTTACATCCAATACCCGTTTCCACAAAATTTGTTTGAGTGCTTTTTGCGAACCTTTATTAAAATACTGGTAATTATCAACCAATGCGGCAAGCGTATTATTGGCGCAGGTGATGGCATGAAAATCTCCGGTAAAGTGTAAATTGATATCTTCCATAGGCAACACTTGGGAGTATCCTCCGCCTGCCGCGCCACCTTTCATCCCAAAGCAAGGACCCAGTGACGGTTCACGCAAGGCTACAATGGCTTTTTTGCCTATTTTATTTAATCCCAACGCAAGACCAACCGAAGTAGTTGTTTTGCCTACACCTGCTTTGTTAGGAGTAATGGCAGTAACTAAAATAAGGTTTGACTTTGCTACACGGGTTTCATCAATGGCTGCATTCACTTTGGCCTTGTACCTGCCATATAATTCCAACTGATCTTCAGTAACGCCTATATTGGAAGCAATTTTTTGAACATGTTCTAATTTGGTTTCGCGCGATATTTCAATGTCTGATTTCATATATTTTCTTTATGATTTATTTTTTAACCTTTATAACAAGATTCGGAGTAAAAATAACACTGGCCGAAGTGCGTCCCGATGCAAACAGCACCAGTCGTGAAAAACTGATGACTACGTACCACGCACACTTTCGAATGAAATTTTTAAATGCCCCCTGCACCAGAATAACGCTGGACAGCACCTGAATTTGGCTAAACCCGATATTGCCCATAAGTTGGGTGGCAGAAGAAAAATTTAAAAAATTTTCATGCGTAAAATCACCATAGTAAAAAACTGTAGAGTATGGTGCATCTACATTGGGGGTGCGAAAGATGGCAATTCCCTCAGAGTTTAGCGAATTTTTTACCATATCCAGCAATTCAATCACTTCATCTTTGCTGAAATGCTCAATAATATCAATACCGGTTATCACATCGTATTTCCCGGTGCTTGCCAAAAGATGCGATTTTATATCCTGCAAACTAACCCCCTCAATACCCAGTTGAGAGGCCACTTTCACCTGTTCTTCACTTAGATCTATACCAATAGTGTTTTTAAACCCCGCTTTTTGAAAAGTGTACACCAACGATCCGTATCCGCAGCCAATATCCAGAATAGTTGCATCTTTAGGTTTATCAATTAACGGTAAAATTTCTTTGCGAAAATGCCTTTCATCAATGCTTAGTTTGTCAACGATATTGGCATTAAAATTACTCCTTCCGGCCTGACTACGGTAGTATTGTTTGTAAAAACGTTCGCGGTACTGGTACATGTAAGGCAAACATATTGATATTCTCTAAATTCTCCATAGTATATTTTAACTTGCATCCGCAAAGAATAAAAGTTTTTTAACATACAGATGCTTATAAAGTTCTATCAGCGCGAGGTATCCGAGGCAGGGTGCGATGAGGCGGGCAGGGGCTGTCTGGCAGGACCGGTTTTTGCCGCAGCAGTCATCCTCCATCCCGAAAAACGCATTTCGGGACTGGATGATTCGAAAAAGCTAAGTGAGAAAAAACGCCTGTTACTGCGTGACGAAATTAAGCAAAAAGCCGAAAGCTGGGCAGTAGCTAAAGTGAGCGAAGAGGAAATAGACCGAATCAATATTCTTAACGCATCCATCAAAGCCATGCATTTGGCGATTGATGAACTGAAAAGCCCACCCGCATTTTTGCTGATTGACGGAAACAGATTTAAGCCTTACAAAACAATAAAACATGAATGTGTGGTGCATGGTGATGCCCTTTACCAGAGCATAGCCGCTGCTTCTATTTTAGCAAAAACCTACCGCGATGATTACATGGTTGACCTACACCGGCAATTTCCGCACTATGGCTGGAACAAAAATAAAGGGTAC
>JAGVLJ010000044.1 GCA_020049855.1 Bacteroidia bacterium
CCTTGGTCAATTTCAACCGGTTTTGGGTGGTCAGTTTCAACCGGGGAAAGTGGTCAGTTTCGTCCGGTCTACCCTGGTCAATTTCACCGGAATCTCCAGCGTTGGTATTGACTATAAAATAAACAGACGAATGAACTTAAGAGTTGAGCCGACATTCAGATACGGAGTTTTAAAAATCATTGACACACCCGTGACAGGTTATTTGTATAGTGGCGGACTAAACATTAGTTATTACTTTGGACTGTAGAAAAATGACTGCAAACATTGACCAACAATCCTTCGTGGACAAAAAAGCACGAACCGCTTACAAGGGGTTTGCGATAGCGGGGGTTCCGTGCTTCGCAGATCCAACATTGGGCGGGACAAGAATCTATTTTGTGGGGAGCACTATGCTATTCTTTCATTAGCTTAATGTAATTTTTTGACGTGCCAGCAATAAGGTGCAGCATATACATTCCTGCCGGTAAATCAGCCAGGTTTAATTGTTCGAGGTAAGTTCCTGCGGATAGAGTTGCTACTGGGGCAACAAATTTTACCAACTTTCCCTGCATATCAAGTAGGGAGAGGGAAACGGTGGCAGTATGTGTAAGGGTGAACTGTACCGTGCAATGCGTGGTTACCGGATTTGGATACAAGGCAAGTACTGGCGCAGTTGGGGTGTTGCCTACGCTTACATTGAACCCGGTGTGGTAACGAGCCATAGTGAAGCGCAGCATCGAATCGGGATAAAATGCCGAGCCGACAACCAGCAATTTGCCGCTGGGTTCCATGCTCAGGTGCACAATACCGGCACTGGTGCTACCAGCAAAAGAAGTAACTGTTTTACCTGTGGTATTAAATGTAGCATCGGCAGTGCCCGTGGTAGTTAAACGAATTACACCAAAACGGCCGTCTGAAGAACCCACACCAATAATCCTTCCATCAGGTTGCACCTTGATGGATTTTAACTCATCGAACAAGCCGCCAAAGTTTTGCGTTCTTATGCTATTTACACCAAAGGTACTATCGGGGGTTCCGTTGGCCTTAAGGCGGGAGAATACTAAACCTGCACGCGCAAAATTACTGAAGTAATAATGCCCGCCCACTACAATTCTGTTATCGCCCGTTACTTCAAAATCTATCAGCCGAAAACCTGAATATTTAAGTTGTTGCTCACCATCTCCGCTAAAAGTAAGGTCATACTCTACATCGGCCGTTAAACGAACTATTGCAGCATAGGTAGTGCCTGAATACATCGAACAGCCCAATACCAGCTTACCATCGGGCAATTCTTTCATAACAATAATGTAGCGATCGTTTTGAATAAAAGAAAGTAATTTTATACCATCTGTACCAAAACTAAAATCTCGATTTCCATCAGCTTCCAATCTTAAAAATAGATTGGCAGAAGCTCCCTGCCGAGTACCGCAAATTAAAATCTTACCGCTTTGCTGCACCAGTGCATTGGATACATAAAAATAAGCACCCGTATAGTTTTTGCCCTCAAAGCCATAGTTCATATCAACACTACCATTACTCAACAAGCGGACAATAACCAATTCATCCAAATCACTGGTTAACAAAAGGATTTTACCATCTGTCAGCAACAATAAATTACTTGCATAAAAGTTTAAATCAACGCGACCATTTGTACCAAAAGTGGGGTCAGGTTGTCCGTTGGCAGTAAAGCGGTAGAGATAATGATATTCATCGTATTGACCAATGGAATCTACGTAATCACTGCGTTGAATAATGGCCAGAAACTTTCCATCAGTTTGGCGTACCAACTGCAAAATAGAGATTCCGTCATCACTTTTTAGGTCAGTAATGGTGTAACTTTGAATACCGTTGGTACCAAAAGTAACATCTAAAGTACCGGGCACTTGTGCTGATGAATGAACATAATTCAGCAAGGTAATTAGTGCTGCTATGTATATTTTTTTCATGGTGATTATTTTAATTGGTTAATTTTTCAAAAACTTGCGGTGAGTAATGGCTCCGTTTCGGGAAAGCCTTACTATGTACATGCCAGCAGGTAAACTGCTCATGTTATACGTTGCTTGCTCTTCTTCTACTTCAAATGCGGCTACTTCTTTTCCGGCTACATCAACTACCTGCATACGGCATTTGCGTGCACCGGAGATGGTGAGCGCATTGGCAACCGGATTAGGATATAAGACTACTTCTGTAAATTCAGTAGTAGTATTTTTTTCTACATTAAGTACCAGATTTCTGGCCATGCTGAACATTTCATTCAGAATATAATCTCCCTCATCTATACGAATGGTGTAAACCTCTTTGCCCGGGAGGTTGAAAAGGTAAAGTTTAGAGGCGGCATCCATCTGAATACGGATGGTGGTGTCTCCACCGACATATTTGAATGTAACATTTATAGGAGTTTTAAATACCGTTGAACCTTCACTGGGTTGCTGATTAAGCTGCAGCCACAGCTTTTCATTCCATTGATTCCATTGTCCGGAAAGTATAGGATAGCCCGGATTGTAATACCATTGATTGAAAAAATCAGTAAGACTTTTGCCGAGTACTTGTTCCATGATCCACTTAAAGTCAACTGCCCCCGCGGTGTTGTAGCGGTTTGCCTGCAGGTAATTTCTTAAACCTGCAAAAAACAATGAATCATTGTTAGTTTCAAAGCGCAGCATGCGCAGGAGGATAGCTCCTTTTTGATAAGTAGAGTTATAATCAAATATTCTAGATGGATTCAAGGAATCTGTTACATATACACTCTCACTGGCATTTTTGGCAAGGCTCATGGCTCGGCTTACCCAATTAGCTACATCTTTAGGTGTTTTCAATTCTTCTAAGGCTACCAATTCAGTATAAGTTGCAAAACCTTCGCTAATCCATATATCGTTCCAACTGCTACACGTCACCATATCTCCAAACCATTGGTGGCCTAACTCATGCACTACAATTTCTGAATTAATTACCCCCATAGTGCTCATGGTTTGATGTTCCATAGCACCGCCAAAAACTGCTTGTGTGTGTCCGTATTTTTCCCGGGCAAACGGGTACAGGCCAAACTTTGAGGAGAAAAGTTCAATAATAGCAGCTGTTTCCTTTAGACTTTCTTTCTCAACAGCAGTGGCGTCTTTAAACAGGTAGTCTTGAATAAGGATAGAGTCAGCACCTGCCGGATGTGCGTAGGTAATGTATTCGTCATAAGGGCATACAGCCACTGAAATAAGGTAATACGCAATTGGGTATCTTGATTTCCATTCGTACTTTACTTTGCCATTGCCCAGCACAACCTTATTCTTGAGTACTCCATTTGATCCGGCTTTGTTCAAACTGTCGGTAGTAATCCATACTTCACATGAGTCGGCCTTATCGGTGAGTACCTGTTTACACGGCCACCACTCATAGGCCGAGAATGGTTCACTCAACGACCAGGTTACCTTTTTTGAAGTATTGGTTGAAAAGCCGTTGCCAATGGCCGCCTGACCACCTGAAGGTGCCGTACCTCTATAATACACGGTTAGCTTAAAAAATGAGTTTGGCTGCAAAATCCCGTAAGTAGAAACATTCAGCACATCAGCTACTCGGCTAAAAGTAGCAGATGTATCATTCAATTTAATGGAATCTATGGTTAGATTCTCATGTAACTGAAGTACTATCTCACTAATTGGCTGAACCACTTTTGCCTGTATGGTTGCATTTCCGCTCAGGTAAACGGTGTTGTTTTGTATTGTAAGGTCTAGTTTGTAATAATGCACATCGTAGCGATTCATTTTGCTGATGTCGGCAGCAGAGGCCGATAGTGCTGCAGCGGAAAGCCCCGAAGTTCGTAAGGCGCAGCCATTCTGTGATTGTGCAAAAGCAGCATAGCCTAAAAAGGTGGAAAGTAAAAGAATTTGTTTCATAAGGCTTTTTTTTTGAATACAAATTAACACTATAACCGACAACTGAGCATCACTGAGAACAGTGAAATTAGCATATCCCTGAATTCAGGGATGGGGTAGTAGGACCTTTGATAGTGGTTTCCAACTGCGCTTTTAACCCCTTATACATGCGTAAAATCATTTTTTATTTATACCTTAGAAGGTAGATTTGTGACGTGTTTTAATGAATACGCTGTTCGGTATTTAGCTTGGCAGAATTATTTTTTTAACTATTGCAATCATGAAAACAAGTTTCAATCTAAGGTTTATTTTAGCAGGGTTAATGGGATTTACTATACTGTTTAACAACAGTTGTAAAAAAGAAGAAAAAGAAGAACCCAAATTGCGCATTGGAGATTACTATGCCGGGGGTATCATTTTTTACATAGATGACTCTGGGAAACACGGACTGGTTAGTGCGCCTACCGATCAGTCCACGGGTATCAGTTGGTTTAACGGAAGCAATGTTACCACCAATGCTACCGGAACAGATTACGGAACAGGTGCTGCCAATACTGATAAAATAATTGCCGCTCAGGGGCCAGGCATATATGCAGCTAATATATGCAAGGATCTTGTACTAAACGGTTATACCGACTGGTATCTGCCTTCGAAAAGCGAGGCTTTTGAGATGTATTTTAAGTTAAATGTGCTAAATAAAATTGGCAATTTTGCGGACGAGTTATACTGGAGTTCAACCGAAGCCAGCATAGGCAATGCTTACTCTCAATACGGCAATGATGGTTATCCGCCCAATGGGGGGTATTACAAAAATATGTCGTTGCGTGTGCGGGCTGTACGAGCTTTTTAGTTCAAAGGGGTTTGAGTAATCGTGTGGCACGTGAAGTATCTTGTATATACGGGGAAGTTCCCGCATTAATAATCTCTTTGCGGGGAGCACTGTACTAAATTTGGGAAGAAGCAGTGAAATTATTTATTTAGACGATGTCAGGGGTGAATTGTTTTCAGATACTGTTCAAGCGATTCTTTCCAATATGGCATTTGGTTTATGCCAAGTTGTTTTAATCGGGCATTTTCCAATACCGAATACCCCGGACGTTTTATTTTGCTAAAGTTAGCTGCCTCTACGGGTACTACATCAATTTTGGTATTGGTTAATCTGAAAATTTCCATGGCAAATTCATACCAGTTGCATTCCCCTTCGGAAGTAGCATGGAAAATTCCGGTGGCATTTGGGGTAGTGGCTATTTTGTACAGTTGTGCAGCAATGGCCAAGGTGTGGGTGGGGCTTACAAATTCATTGTTCACTACCTGAAGCTGATCTTTTTCTTTGGCCAGTTTCAGCATGAGGCGGATAAAATTGAGTCCGCCTTTGGCCCGGCAGGGTTCGATGCCGTAAACAGCCGATATGCGCACCACGGCATGTTGTGCGGCTGCTTGTATAACATATTGTTCACCTTCGGCTTTGGTTTGTCCGTAAATGTTTAACGGATTCACGGCATCGGTTTCAACATATGGAGCTTTTTTCTCACCGTCAAATACGTAATCGGTGCTGATATGAATGAGACGGAAATTTTCCTTGTCACCAAGTTGTGCCAAAAAACCAACAGCGGTTGCGTTCACAGCCCGGGCAATGTCCGGATTATTTTCGCAATGCTCCACGTGGTGATAAGCGGCTGTATTAATAACCACATCGGGTTTGATAGAAGTGATAGCTTTGGTTAAAGCAGGAGCATCGGTAATATCTAAATCGGCATGGGTAACTGGAATTACTTTGCATCCCTGTGCCATGAAATAAGAAATCACATCGCTGCCTAATTGTCCGTTGGCTCCGGTTACAAGTACGTTCATAAGAGGTGATAAATTAAGATTATTGGCGTTTCATGGTTTTAAACACATCAATATTGTAAAAGGCCGGATTATCGAAATGGCTGAATGTATCAAAATTTGCTTTCAGTCCGGTAAGCACATCGGTAAGGGTTTGGGTAGGATTAAAACCCAGTTCATCTGTTGCTTTTTGCCACGATACTTTGTAGTTGCGGTAATCCTGCACATCGCGGTTAACTACACTCACGGGTTTGTTAAACTGTGTGCGTACAAATTGAGCCACGTTCTCGGCCAGTTCGCCCACGGTGGTATTGAACGAGGCAATGTTGTATATGCCCGAGGCTCTGTTGGCAATGGCGGCTTCGTAGCCTAGGCAGGCATCGGGCAGTGCCAGTATGGGTCGCCATATTTTTGGATTCGTTACAGTAATTTCGTTTTTGCTCATGGCGTTTTTAAACATGGTATTAATGGCCAGGTCTAATCGCATGCGGGGGCTATAGCCGCTCACAGTCCCTTGCCGCAGGCATACCACGCGAAACGATTCGTCTTGCAAAGCAAGCAGCGATTGTTCGCCCTGCAATTTTGAAACACCATAAGGATAATTACACACCGTTTCATCGGTTTCGGTATAGGTGCGGTTGTGTGTGTAGCCATACACCGAGCACGAGCTGGCGAACACAAAATGTTTTACTCCGGCTTCGCGGGCCTGAAATCCGAGGTAAGCCGGCAGAGCTGTATTGTAAATAAAATTTTCTTTTGGTGAGTATTCGGCCATGGGGTCGTTAGAGAGTCCGGCCAGAAACACGATGCAGTCAAAAGGTTTCATATCGGCTGCCGTAAGGTCAAAGAGGTCGCCTTTGATTACCGGAATTTCGGGTCGTCCGTAAAAGCCAAACCATCCGGCATCGGCTATGGTGAGTTCATACCCTTTTTGATACAGGTATTCGCATAACACGGCACCGATATAGCCCGAGCCACCGGCCATTAAAATTTTTTTCATAAACAATCAATATTTGAAATGATCCGAATCGGGTTTTTGCAGCCACTGTTCCAGTGTTTGTGCCACCTTGTCTTTGTCAGAAAGAACCGGATGGGTAACGGGCCAAGTAATACCAATAGCTGAGTCGTTCCACAAAATGCCCGACTCACAATTTTTATTATAGAGTCCGGTGGTTTTGTATTGTATTTCGGCAAAATCGCTCAGCACACAAAATCCCCGGGCAAATCCTGCCGGTGCCCACACTTGCTTACAGTTTTCGGCCGATACCACTTCGCCATACCATTGGCCCAAAGTGGGCGATCCTTTGCGAATATCCACAGCTACCAGAAACGCTTCGCCTACCGTAACGCGCATCAGTTTGCCCATGGGTGGTTCCCATTGAAAATGTAATCCGCGTACAACACCTTTTGCGGAGCGCGAGTGGTTGTCCTGCACAAATTGCGTGGGTAGTCCTAAACGTTCAAATTCGTCCATTCGGTAGGCTTCCATAAAAAAACCGCGCTGGTCTCGAAAAATTTCCGGTTGAATAATTTTAAGGCCGTTCAACTTTTCGGCAATTAGTTCTATTTTCATTTCTTCAAATGGGTTATTAACTCGGTGTAAGTGGTTTTTTTATGGAGAAAATAAGCCAGGGCAATGCTTTTTGGATACATCTCTTTCATTACCACTTCATCGTTTACCTTACGTCTTTGCTGCGCTTCTTTTCGATGCCGTAAAACGAGGCCCAAGTTAAGTAAAATCCACACATGTGCGGCTATCACCGCCCTAACGCGGGTAAATTGCAGTTTTACAAGCGATACACCGGCTGCCAGCCAGTCGAGCAAGATATGGATACTTGTTTTGGAGAGTACCTGCGATGCCCCATAATTTTTGATGACCATAAACAGGGAGTTACGATGATTCCAGTACATTTTTTTAAAACTCTGCGACTGAATGGTGGCACCTCCATAGTGTGCCACCACGCTGGTCGGCACCACTTTGAGCTGATAGCCTGCCATGAGGATTCGCCAGCACAAATCAATTTCGTCCATATGGTGCACAAAGCTGTTGTCGAGCGGGCCGGAATGCGGGAGCACATCGGCTCTCAAAAACATGGCCGCCCCACTTGTCCAGAACACATCGGTGATATCATTGTACTGGCCGTTATCGGGCTCAATAGTATCAAACACGCGCCCCCGTAAAAAAGGGTATCCGTACACATCCATTTTACCGCCCGATGCTCCGGCATATTCAAACTCCTTTTCATTAAAAAACGAAACCAGTTTGGGTTGCAGGGCACCGATAGAGGGGTCTTTTTCGGCCAGTTCCACAAGCGGTTCAAGCCAGCCCGAATGTACCCGCACATCGTTGTTGAGGCACAGGTAGTATGTACCGGTGCATACCGAAAAGGCTAGGTTGTAGGCAGCACAATACCCGTTGTTGAGGGGATTTTTGATGATTCCCACCTGTGGGTATTTTTCGCTTACATACTCTACATCGTTATCGGTAGAGGCGTTATCGAGCAGGTATACTTTAAAGTTGGGGTAGGTAGACCTGAAAACCGACTGAAAACAATCGTCCAGAAATTTTTTGCCGTTGTAATTTAATACAATGATATCAACCTGCGGATACTTCATTAACCAAGCTTATCAAAACGCGCCTGAAAAAAACGCAGGTATTTTGGTTCGTACGCCATTTTTAATCCTTTTATTTTATGCCTTTTTTTAAATACATTATATGTCGATTCGGCAATTACGTCCATATGGGCTTGAGTATACACCCTGCGAGGGATAGTGAAACGCACAAGCTCCAGTTTGGGGTAATAATTTTCGCCATTTGCTTTTCTTCCGGCCGAAACAATACCTCGCTCCATGGTACGCACCCCTGAGTCAATATAAATTTCGGCTGCAAGGGTTTGTGCCGGATATTGATCCTGCGTAAGGTGCGGGAGAAATGCCTTGGCGTCTACAAATATACCATGTCCACCTATAGGTTTCACAATCGGGATGCCGTAATCTAACATTTTATTTCCAAGGTATTCAACCTGTCCCACCCTAGCCTGTTGGTGAAAATCATCTAAACTCTCCACAATACCAATGGACATGGCTTCCATATCTCGGCCGGCAAGCCCGCCATATGTATGTAATCCTTCATAAACCACCACCAGGTTACGGGCATCTTCATATACATCCCATTCGTTGGTGGCTAAAAATCCTCCTATATTTACAAGAGCATCTTTTTTGGCACTCATGGTTGCTCCATCGGTTTGCGAACAGATTTCTTTTACAATTTGAGCAATACTTTTATCCTTGTATCCTTTTTCGCGCTGTTGAATAAAGTAAGCATTTTCTGCTACGCGGGTCATGTCATGAATTATACGTATGCCATTCTTTTTGGCGTACGCTCTCAGTTCTTTCAAATTTTTCATGCTTATGGGTTGACCACCGGCCATATTTACATTTGTGGCTATACTTACGTATGGAATTCGTTTGGCTCCATATTTTTTTACTACTTTATCAAGTTTGTCAAGGTCAACATTTCCTTTAAAGGGATGGGAATTCAGCGGGTCGTGAGCCTCGTCAATAATAATATCCGTAAAAGTTCCACCTGCTAATTCCTGATGGAGGCGGGTGGTGGTAAAGTACATATTGCCTGGAATTACATTGCCTTTTTTAATTAATACTTTCGAGAGTATATTTTCGGCTCCACGCCCCTGGTGGGTGGGAATGATGTATTTGTAGCCATAGTATTTTCTGATGGTTTCTTCCAGATGAAAGAAGTTGCTGCTTCCGGCATAGGCTTCATCGCCCACCATCATCCCGGCCCATTGGCGGTCGCTCATGGCACTGGTTCCGCTATCTGTAAGCAGGTCAATATATACATCGGCAGATTTGAGCAAAAAGGTGTTGTATCCAGCATCTTTAATTGCTTTTAGGCGTTGAGTCCGGGTGGTCATTTTTAATAACTCCACCATTTTCATCTTATAGGGCTCGGCCCATGATTTTTTTATTTGTGTTTTCATAGGTTCAAAACTATGGGTTAGGGGTAGAAGCGACTATGACAATAGTCAATTTGATACCTGATTTTTCTTAGACAAAAAACTGCCGTAGCGATTACATCCGCCACGGCAGCAAAAATTGATAAGTAAATTAGAGAAAAAAGTAGAAAATTATTTTGCAGGAGGTAGCAATACCTGATCAATGATGTGAATTATACCATTGGATGCAGGAACGCTGGCCACAATATGAGCTCCATTAATGGTAGGTTTGCCATCCACCATTTTTATTTCTGTATTTTTCAAATTCACCATATTCAGTACACGTCCATCGGTTAGATCCTCTGGTTTAAGTGTACCCACAAAAACATGGTATTCCAAAATATTGCGTAAATCATTTTTAGCTTCGGGTTTTAATAAACCTTCTACGGTGCCGGCTGGTAATTTATCAAAAGCGGCATTTACGGGCGCAAAAACGGTAAATGGGCCTGCATTGGCCAGCACATCTACATATTCGGCTGCTTTTACTGCTGCTACCAACGTACTGTGGTCTTTTGAACCAATCGCAACTTTTACAATATCTTTTGCTGATACATCATCCTGAACAGCTGACTGACCTACCTGATTTTCTGCCGTGGCAGTTTCAGCAGTTTTGGTAGCATCGGCTTCATTTGTTTCGCTTCCACATGAAGAAACGGCAATAGTTCCTGTTAAAAACAGGGCGGCTGTGAGTATTTTTAGTGTTTTCATTTTACGGTGGCTTTATTAAGTTCAAAGTTACTTGCGGGTGGTTTAATAAAATTGATGCAAGTCAATAAAAAAGCAGATTTTTCTCAATATAATGTATTCAGGGGTACTTCTAAAGAATGTAATTTTATTGAAATCAAGTTAGGTGCACACTGGTAATGCTCTCGAATTTAAATTTCCTTTTATGCTTTAATCTCATCCTTAATTGAGTTTGTATCCTGTAATATGGTTCTGTATAAAAAAAGGAGCCATATTTGTTCAGTATGGCGTCTTCACTCGGAAACAATCATTTCCTGATTTTATCACCAGTGGGGTATAAGAAGGTATTTGGTGTGTGGAATTTAGCACAATAAACTGGTAAAGGTAAAACGGACATCTAACTTTGCGCTATGGGGCTTATTAAAATAAACTTTTGCGCTACTTGTGGCTGTTCTCAAATCAAATTGCTTCAGAATATATTGGTTGGTCACTGTACTAGCGGTTGAGAAGCGAATTGTGTTTTTGAATTTTATGCCAATTACTTGTCAGTATTTTAGTTTGCTCTTTGAGGTACGGAATATTGTTTTTGCTTCTTCTTGTTTTTCTATCCATTTTGTTAACTAATATCTATTTTATATAACATTTTTTGGCAACGAATTTTTTTGTTCGCAAATAGTTTTTGGAAATATTATTCAAGATGGAGTGCCTATCAAGTGAAATGATAGCTAGTGACCCCACGACACAATGTGGAGCTGCTTCTCCTTGCTAAAGATTTTTACGGTTAAAAACTTTTATTGAATACAACAAAGGAGCGATAATCCAGATAAACATGATGCAACAGGTATAAAATATACCCATTGAATTGCCAAAAAAAGATTTAAACAGGGCTCCGGTGTAACCCATTAAGGCGGAAATGTCTAATTTTAGCATAATTATGATACGACCCAAATCAATAGGATTAAGGGCAACTATGGGAATCATAGCTTGTTCAAGCGGATAATCACTGAAGGTAAAAAGAAGGGCAAGCATTAAGGCATCGTAAATAATGGAAAAATAAAACCAAATCATAAGGGCGATGCCTATTCCTTTTGCCTTATCGCGTGTAATTACTGATGAGAGAAAAGCCAGTGAAATAAATACCAGAGTAAGGAGGATTCCTGATAGAATAAGCACAAATCCTGTGGCTGTGGCATCAAAAAGAATTATGGGAATACCGATTCCGATAAAAAAGGCGAAGGAAAGGGAAAGGGCAACGCCTATGTATTCTCCCAGCAAGATGGTGCTTCGTTTTAATGGTTGGGCAACCAGTAATTCTATAAATTCGTACGAATTAAAAAAATACGTTGTAGCAAACACAATGCTGATAAGCGGAACCATAATCATCACAATGCTCATTAAACTTATAATGGCTTTTGAGGGGTCTTCTTCCATATTGAATAAAGTAGAAGCAATAAGGAACAGGAAAAGAGTATAAGCAATAAGTACGCGGTTGCGTACAATATCATAAATTACGTATTTGGTTACTTTAATCATTGATTTCTGATTTCATAAGTTTGGCAATGGCCTTGCCTAAACGTTCTTCTCCAGTTTCCTCTTTTATTTCTTTGATTGTTTTATCAAAGGCTATCTCGCCATCCATCATGTACACAATTCGGTCAGCCAGTTCATCTACTTCACTCATAATATGCGAGGTGATAATGACACATTTGCCTTTTGATTTTGCTTCTAAAATATGTTGTTTCAAAATTTCGGAGGCCAGAGGGTCTAAGCCTGCAGTTGGCTCATCTAACACTAATATATCTGGATTGAATAAAAAGGCAAGCGCAGCACTTACCTTCTGTCTGGTTCCGCCTGAAAGGGTGCGCATGGTTTTATTAAATAAAGAAGGTATTTTGTACGAATTCAATACCGATTCATCAGGCTTTATGTCACTTTTTCTTAGGTCGCGCATCATGGAGAATACCTGACCAATTTTCATATTATCGGGGTAGCGGCCAATTTGAGGCATATATCCAATTTGTGACCTGTATTGCCAATCGCCAGAAATTGATTTACCATTCAGGATTATTTCTCCCGAATCCGGAATAATCATGCCCAGAATTGATTTAATTAATGTAGTTTTACCCGATCCGTTTGGCCCTATTACCGATACCACTTCGCCCTTATGAAAACAAATACTTACCCCTTTTAAAACGCGGAGTTTGCCGAATTTTTTTTGCAGAGCTTTTACTTCAATCATCGTGTTGGGGATTTCATTAAAGGGGAGTCGTCTTTTAGTTGGTCAGGTGTAAGGGAGGGTATATTTTTTTCAGCTTTATCCAGCAAGTCTACCGCAAAACTGCGTAGCAGCATTACCGCATAAGGAATTTGTTCTATAATGGATGCATACAAACTTACAGGACGATAGGGAATATCGCCTACTCCGTCTCTGTCTAGGTCGTATCCGGTGTACTTATCCCAGTAATTGTGTTTAAAATAATTCAACGAAATTGTTCCGTTTGTTGAAACATCAAAAGTATTACCATTGAATTTATTTCGAATAAAAGAATCCATTTCGCAATTGGCAAGTAGTTTTAAAGCCCATCCGTTGTTTTGAAAAGTGTTTCCCACTACCTGAATGCGCGAAGATCCTTCCAGATACAAAGCTGTTGTGTTATTTAAAAAAGTATTTCCGGTGATATAACTGTTCCCAATATCTTTCAGTAAAACTCCATAGGAGGAACTGCCCCAATTATCGGCAAAAATATTTCCTTCCATTCGTATTCCCTTAGTGTACATAACGGCTACTCCTGTACCATTATTTCTGAAAATATTGTTTGTGTATGTATCGTTGTCTGAAAACATAAAGTGAAGACCATACCTGAAATTCTTTTCACTGATGTTTTGCGAAATATGGCAAAACCGGGCAAATTCAAAGTAAATTCCGTCACGGTGACCACTGATTTTATTTTTTCTAATGGTGACAAAATTGCATTGCCATAAATGAATTCCGTTGCCTGAACGTGCGTCATCAGGGGCACTACCTATAAGGGTATTGTTTTCTATAAGGGAAGAATCAATAGCCGAAAGGTGAAAACCAAAGTAGGTATTGATGAGGATGTTGTTTTTTAAAGTAAGGTGTCGGGCTTTCATAGCTTGTATGCCGGCATAATCTGTCATGCTGGCTCTTGCCGAGTTTTTAATAGTGATACCTTCAATGGTTACGTGAGATGCGGTTATGGTTATGCCGAAATCTTTCATTTGCACATCAAGCACTGGCTCGTTTTCTCCTTTAAATACAATTGATTTATTGATGTGAAGGTTTTTGACAATATAGATGCCTTTGTGCAACATGACGGTATCTCCATTATGTGCAGATATAATTGCAGGTTGTGGATGTTTAAAGCGAAAGGCAGCACCTACATCAATGGTTTTTGCCCTTAAGAGATGGCTGCTTAAAAGTACAATTAAAAATAGAAAAGGCAATCGGGGCATGCGAGAGAGGAGTTAATGAATAACGGCAAAAATAGAGTCCCAGTGAATGATGTCTCCTCCTGTATTTTTCTGTATTTTTCTAGCTTCTTCTTCTTTGGCAAATGAGGCTAAATTTCCACCCATTGGGCTTTGTATGTTTTTTCCATGAAGATAGAATGCGCTTTTTGCATCAATCAAAGTGGAGGGGTTGGCATAATCTGTAACTACCATAAACCTGTAAATATTTTCGGGAGTTGTATTTTTTTTAAGGTAGTTTATCAGGCATTCGTCCGAGTCAAAGAGAAAAGTTCTTCCTTTCGAGGTTACAAGTTGCGCCCCGAATTTTGTATCCATAATGGTCATTTTACAATGTGTACACTGATCTTTTCCGTAGTTAATCGGGACGGGTTTTACGGAGCAGGAAGAAAAGAATATGGAGAGAAGAAGTACAGCTATTACTGAAAGTATTTGTTTCATAAGGTCATGTTTTTTTACTGAATAAAAAGTGTTCTATCCATAGAACTCCTGAAGAAATAAGGGCTGGAATAATAATAAAATATCCTCCGGTATCGGGTAGGGAGCCTGCAAGAAAATTAAGTAGCTCTTTATAGCCGATAAGGGGCGGCTGATAAGTCATTCCTGGTATTTTTATGGCAGCAGTAGGGTCAAGGTTATGCCCGTATTTATATTCCCAAAGCCAAAAATCAACGGAAGCAACGGCAGCAACAAGTATAAGAAAAGCGACCCATGCGAATAATGCTTTTCGGGTATTGAGGGCCGCAGCTAAAACTCCCCATATTATCATTATGCCCAGAAGTATCGGGAGTATTTTAAATTCGGGGAAATCTTCCACGTGAATCGTTTGCATTCCAATATAATGGTTTAGGTTGTTAATCGAATTGATATCACCTTTGATACTATTTACCCAAATTTCCATTCTTAGCCCTTCAGGATATTGCGGAGCTTCCAGTTCAATTTTCCAAACGGAGGTAAAATAGGCTACGCCCATACTTAAGGCACATAGCAAAATAATAAGCCGGGAAGATGTTTTTAATTTCATGATGTGAGCAAATAAGGTGAAGCCGAACAGGATACAAAAGTAAAGGAAAAAAGAAAGGGGAGGAAATTCCTCCCCTGACTTTCAGTATTAGCTATTTAGCCGCTGCCGTATTACCGGTTGAGAAGCTCAGAGGAGTAGAAGATCCCGCGGGAGATACCCTGATATATCCTTGCATTTCCTGATGAAGAGCCGAGCAGAAGTCGGTGCAATACATTGGAAATACTCCGGGGGCTTTAGGTGTCCATTTCAGAGTTTGTGTTTCGCCCGGCATAACCAGCAATTCCGAATTACCGGCACCTTTTACTGCAAATCCGTGTGGTACATCCCAGTCTTGTTCCAGATTGGTTACGTGAAAATAAACATCATCACCTACTTTAACACCTTCAATATTGTCGGGAGTAAAGTGTGAACGGATGGCAGTAATGTAAACATGCACTTCGTTTCCTTTACGTACTACCTTTGCATCTTTTTCATTGCCGGCAAAGTAAGGATGTTTGTTTTCTTCCAGCTTATACACCTTGCGTTGGTTTTTGGTCACCAAATCAGCCTGAATCATTTGTGCGTAGTGTGGTTCGCCAATGGTAGGGAAGTCAAGCAACAATTTCATTTTTTCTCCGGAGATATCAATTAACTGGGCTGACTGGCAAAGTTCTGGTCCCGTAGGCAGGTAACGGTCTTTGGTGATTTTATTTAAAGCTACCAGGTATTTTCCGTAAGGTTGTTTCGAGTCGCCCTGTGCCACACAAAGGTGACCAATGGAATAATAGGTAGGAATGCGGTCAACCACTTCACGTGTTTCTACGTTCCATTTTACAACTTCAGACGAAACGAAGAAGGAAGTATACGCAAAACCGTTCTGGTCAAATTCAGTATGTAAGGGGCCTAAACCCGGTTTTTGTACTTCACCGGCCAGTACTGCATCATATTTTAGAACATTGATACCATCAAACTCGCCTTCAAATTGCTTGGCTTCAATAGCAGCAATCATTTTTTTGTAGGAGAACACAGGAATCATAGCGGCCAGTTTTCCTGAAGCTACAATGTATTCACCTGTTGGGCTTACATCGCATCCGTGAGGCGATTTAGGGCAAGGCATGTAGTAGCAAATATCTTTCAGGGCGCGTGCATCCAAAGTCATCACTTCTTTCATAAGTTCGGAGGTAGCCATGTGTTTTGATTCATCATACACATTATGGTAGTAGTTGGCAGGTTTTTTTACACCTTTACCCTGTGCCAGGTATTCTTCGGCTTTTTTCCAGTTCACAGCCATAATAAAGTCCTTGTCTTTTTGCGAAGCATTTACTTCAAGCAGGGTATTGGCTTGTTCGGAATTATAACTTGAGAAAAACAACCAGCCATGGGAAACACCTTTTCCGGCACGTGCCAGGTCATAATCAATGGCCGGAACATCCAATTGAAATTCCAGATTCATGTGTCCGCTTTCTTTATTTACCTTGATAAAGTTCACCACACCTTTAAAATTTTGTTTATATGTATTGATGGCTACTTCAGTTTCATCAGGAGGAACACTGAAGCGGGAAGCACCTACCACATACTCGGTATTTTCAGTACAATAAGGTGAAGCATGATTTCCCCCTGTATTAGGCAGTTCAATTATTTCGGTCGTTTTAAAAGTGGTAAGATCAATGCGAGCAATACGGGGAGTGTTATTGGCATTAATAAACAGCCATCTTCCGTCATCATTGCCGGCAGTTTTAGAAAGTACCGGGTGGTGACTGTCATCCCATGGAATAAAACCTTTGGTAGTATTCAGCATTGGCTTTGTTTCTTCCGAATAGCCCCATGCATTTTCGGGATTTACAGAAAATACTGGTATTTGCCGAAGAAGTCTTCCTGATGGTATACCATATACGGCTACCTGTCCACTAAATCCTCCCGAAGCAAACATATATACTTCATCCAACTTACCAGGTGCTACATATACTTTGCTTGCTGCATCACCTTGTACCACATTGGTTGCTTTTTTTGGCTTGCAACTATAAAAGCCTGCAATCACTAAAACCATAAAGCCGGTTCGGACTGCTGTTTTAACTATTATTTTCATAATTGAATAATTAAGTAAGTTATTATAAAGATCTTGCTTATTTGGCTCCGTCATTTTGACGCAGGTAATTCAGAATGGATAATGCCTCATCTTCTGCCACATTCTGGTTGGTCATCTGGGTAAGGTGTTCGGCCAGCAACGCTTGAGCAGTAGGGTCTTTTTGTGTCATTTCTACCGGATTGGTAATCATGTTCAAAATCCACTGTGGTTTTCTGCGTTCTGTTACGCCTTTAAGACCCGGACCAACTATTTTGTCGCCAGTTAATTTGTGGCAAGCTGAACATTTGGCTTCAAATAAAGTCTTGCCTTTTTCGGCTAAGGCAGCATCAAAAGGGGCAACTTCTTTTCCGGCAAAGTTTCCAATCCCTTCTCCGTTGTCGGCAGGGGTGGCAGGTGTGGTGGGCGATTGCTCAGCAGGTTTGTCTGATGAGCCACAATTACTAAATACGAAAGCTAATGCTAATACTGCAGTTACTGATACTGCTTTTCTGTAAATTTTTGTCATTATCAACTTAATTTTATTGCGCTAAATTAACATATTATTTGTTAACAAAAGTACCTTGGGCTGTAGGGTGGCTTCTTGATATGAATCAGAGTTGAGTGTGATTTTTATCAGTTTTTTTTGTTTTGGGATAAAACCCTTAGATTTACCGAATGGCATTGAATAATAAACTGGATTGTACAAATTGCCAAACCCTCGGGCTTTCTGTGTTTTGCACCTTAACCCGTGAAGAAGTTGAGCAATTGAACAATTATAAATCTTCATTTCACGTTAAAAAGGGGCAGTTAATCTTTTATGAAGAAAGTGAGCCCCCGGGCTTATATTGTGTACATCGCGGGAAGGTAAAGGTATTTAAAACAACAAATGAAGGGAATATTCAAATATTGAGGCTGGCGAAAGACGGAGATATTATTGGTTATCGTTCTTTATTGGCCGGGGAGCAATACCGTGCTGCAGCCGAAGCGATTGAAGACTCGCAAATATGCCTAATTCCCAAACATTATATTTTTGAATTGCTGAATAAAAACATTCATTTATCGCTTAAAATAATGGAAAATTTTGCCCGCGAATTGAAAACGGCAGAAAAGAAGAATGTTGATTTATTGCATAAAACAAGCAAGGAACGTCTTGCCGAGTCGTTGTTATTGCTTAGAGATACATTTGGGGTAAATGAACGAGGTTTTATCAATGTAGTTCTTAACAGGGAAGATATTGCCAATATTACCGGAATGGCCACCGAAACAGTGGTAAGATGTCTTCGAGAGTGGAATGAGGTTGGGGTAATTGATCTTGATAAAAAACTTATTAAAATTACAAATACTAAACAGTTGCTGGATATTGCCAACTTGAAGGACTGATTTCTATCAGATATATTAATGACGATAGTCAATTTTTATCCGTTAAACCGATGATATTTTTGCCCATTGTATGAGATTTGTAGTTAAAATTAGTATCCTGCTGGTTTTGGTGTGTTCTTTTGCGATGTACAGCGTTCACTTATACACCGATACTAAATTATTAAAAAAATCAACTCGGCTCACCGATGCAGCTTTTGAGGGGAAAATGATTTGGCAACAAAATAATTGTCAGTCGTGTCATCAGTTTTACGGACTGGGCGGATATCTTGGACCAGATCTCACCAACGTGTACTCAACAAAGGATAAAGGTACCGGGTATATTGGAATTATGGTGCAAAACGGAAGTATTACCATGCCGGCATACAAAATGAGTAAAACAGAAATTGAAAAGGTTACGGAGTTTTTGCGTTGTATGGATGAAACCGGCAAAGCTGATCCAAGAACTTTTAAAGCAACCGAGACCGGTAATATTACGCGTGAAGATGAACAATAAATCAACATTCTTTTTTGCCGATCGCTTATTTTTAGCTACTGCACTTTTAATGCTAATTGGAGTAGTTATTTATGGCTCATTGGCATCGGTTTACTACTTAGCTCCAGGCTTCTTGAAAAATTACCTTGGTTTCTCGCAGTTACGACCGTTGCATGTTACATCGGTTGTGTTCTGGATTCTGATGGCGGCAAGTGGAGGGGTCTATCACTCATTTCGAGAAGTAAAAATAAATCGCCTCATTCACACTCTTGCTCTTGCACATTACACCATATGGTTTGTAGCCCTGGTGGCTATTTTTATGTCTTATTATAACGGTATTTTTGGCGGAAGGGAGTATTGGGAATTTCCGCCTAAGTATGCAGGGTTTATTGCTGCAGGCTGGTTCTTTTTTTTAGTTAGTTACCTGATTGTATATAGGTCATTGAAGCAATGGAGTGTTTATCATTGGATGTGGCTTACCGGAATTGTTTGCTTTCTGTTTACTTTTTTTGAAAATTACCTATGGATTTTTCCTTTCGTAAATAGGGATGCCGTTAAAGATCTTACTATTCAATGGAAGTCGAACGGATCTTTGGTAGGTTCATGGAATCAATTGGTGTATGGGCTTGCATTTTACCTGATGGAAAAAATTTCGGGAGATAAACAAACTGCACGCTCCGGAATTTCATTTGCTATGTATTTTCTGGGGTTGTTTAATTTAATGTTTAACTGGGGGCATCATATCTATACCTTACCCACGGCTTCCTACGTTAGGATCATTTCTTACGCGGTAAGCATGACTGAATGGATTATTTTCCTGCGGATTATTTTTTTATGGAAAAAAACCAATGCAGTCGCTGGAAAACCTGCTATGCGAATTTCTTTCGATTTTTTAAATTCATCAGATCACTGGATATTGTTGAACTTGTTTCTCGCATTACTCATGTCAATCCCGGCAATTAATATTTATACGCACGGCACACATGTTACGGTTGCTCATGCTATGGGAACCACTATAGGAATTAATACCCTTATTCTTTTAGGTGTATCAGCTGAGATTATGAAGGGATCTTGCAATGAAACCAATTCGTATCCGGTTTTGAAAAGATGGCTAACCGTTATGAATATTAGTTTAGGCGCAATGCTCCTCTCCCTATTAGTAGTTGGAGTGTTAAAAGGGGTTTGGCAAATGAATCCCAATCAGGGCTCATTTCAGCAAATGATGCTGGGTTTTAGGCCTTATTTTATCCTCATGTTTTGTTCCGGAATTGGGTTGCTTGTTGCAGTAGCAGCAATAAGTGTAGTGATATTGCGAAGTTTTATTTTGTGCTATACCAGAAAAAAGATGCCCGGCTATGGGTTTGGTTCTTTAATGAAAGAAGGATGAGGAAGCAATTAATTAATTTCATCCTTTGTCGTCAAGTTTTAAAAGTAAGTAAATTATGAGTATTTCCCGCGTTCACCCCTTTCATATTCCGGTTATGGGTCTTTCATTTACTGTTGATACGCCTGTTAAGGTAGCTCGTTTCGGCATTTCTTCAGTAGTCTCTGTTATAGAAGATGAATTGGTAGAAAAAATGCGCAAGTATTATTGCGAGTCGCTTCAGCTGCCATACAAGCATATTACCAAAACAGAACATGATTACCGGGCTAAGCGTATAACCGAATACCTAAATTTGCTCGATTTGATTGTAAAGAATCAATTGGCTATTCTAAAAAATGAGCGGTTTGAAGAGGGGGCCGAAATTGTAAAATATTTCGAGTTGCTTCCTGAAAATGCTCCGTTAAAGCAAGTGTATCTTAAAATGAAACTTTCGTCAGGCTATGTAAAGCAAAAACTACAGGAGGAATTGCGTGCCGGTATTGTATCTGGGGATATTGATGTGAATATAATGACGAAGGTGGATAAAACAAACTACACTCCTACCGGAGAACCTCTTTCGGTTGAGTTCAACGATGCCCTAGCAGCTTTACGTGGATTTGCTCAAAGTAACGTATCATCTTCTGTTGTATTTTCGGCTGGGTTAAATCCTAGGCTATACAGTTATTGCGAAACGTTCAATGATTTTTTCCCCGACAAAAACGGAGCCGTTAAGAAAAGAATTACCATCAAAGTTAGTGATTATCGTTCAGCCCTTATACAGGGAAAATTCCTTGCAAAAAAAGGTCTTTGGGTTTCTGAATTTAGAATTGAATCAGGATTGAACTGCGGGGGGCATGCGTTCGCTACCGATGGGCTATTACTTGGGCCGGTTATGGAAGAGTTTAAAGCGAAGCGGGAGGAGTTGACAAATACGCTGTTTGAATTATGCAACCAAACACTTAAAGAAAAGGGGCGTGATGCGTTTCCTTATGTTCCAAAACTTAGTATTACGGTTCAGGGCGGAGTAGGAACCTTTAACGAGCAACAATTTTTTCTCAGCTATTACAAAATGGATAGCATTGGCTGGGGCAGCCCGTTTTTACTGGTGCCTGAAGTTACTAATGTAGATTATGCTACCCTTAGTGAATTGGCCACTGCCAAACCCGATGATTATTATTTGAGCGATGCCTCTCCACTGGGTGTGCCATTTAATAATTTCAAAAAAAGTAGTTCAGAGGTGCAGCGTAAAGCACGTATCGAAAAACACCGAGCAGGTAGCCCGTGTTATTTAAAATTTCTTTCCTTTAATACAGAATTTACAGAAAAACCCATTTGTGTAGCTTCGCGGGAATATCAGAATTTAAAAATTAAGCAACTTAAAACAAGCGGTGCTGATGAAAAGACCGTACAGCGTGAAATTGATTTGGTAACGGAGAAAGATTGTTTGTGTGAGGGGTTAAGCACATCAGTATTTATTGAAAAACATATTCCACACCCTCATAAACTTGCTGCTGTTACCATTTGCCCGGGTCCTAATCTTGCTTATTTTTCCGGGGTATTCACGTTGGTGCAGATGGCCGGACATATTTATGGAAGAGGAAATTTACTCAACAGTGTGCCACGGTCCCATGTTTTTGTAAATGAATTGCGACTTTATGTAGATTACCTGAAAAGGGAAATTAGTAAAAACATTCTGGCACTTAGCAGCAAGAAAGAAGAATATTTTAATACATTTCGCAGCAACCTGCTTTCGGGTATCAACTATTATATTAGCCTTCTTGATAAAATGCAGTTAGAAAAGGAATCATTAATCAACCAAATGAAAACCGAATTTGCCGAACTTGAACAACAGTTGGCTGGAATGATCACAGCTTAATACCTGCTTATGCTCACTATTAATAAGATTTTCCATTTTGAAGCTGCCCACGCTATTGCAGGTTATCCGGGTTTATGCAGGCATATTCACGGTCACCGTTACGAATTGCACGTTGGGGTTACTACCCATCAACTTGCCGATGGGATGATTATTGATTTGAAATTATTAAAAAAGTTGGTAAATGAATTGGTGATTGATAAATTTGATCATGCTCTTATTGTGTCCGAAGCTGGGGCGGAGAAAAATAAAATGGTTAGCTCAGCCGCAGATCAGCGGTTGATTGTATTGAAATCAGAACCTACTGTGGAGTACCTTATTTTGGAAATAAAAAGCAGAATTGAACAAAATATACCCGCAAACATCCGGTTGATGAAGCTAAAGCTATACGAAACCCGCGATTCGTATGCCGAGTGGAATGCATCGGTTGGGTGAGATAGTCTAATCCGATTTGGGAATAAATTTTTTCTAACCGGGTAAGCTAATGTAAACTCCTTAAATTTTTTTCAGTTTTACACACAAAATGCTAAGCAGTATGGTTGGCATTGGCAATGCAGTTTCACCACATCTGTCTAAAATTTGTCTCCTTTATGCCCCTTATCCATTTTCATTAGGGTTTAATTGTAGTCAAACTCAAATTGTGAATGCAACTGATGAATCCATTCATGTATTTGGCTAAAGGTTTCTTTGGCTTGTAAGTTCTTGCTGTTGTGTAATTCTTTTGATAGAGATTTTAACTTTTTTAGCTCTGACACAAGCGCATTGTTGCCTTCATTTTGGTCATGTAGCAGTGATTCCATTTTACTTACATGTTGATCTAATATATCGGCAAAAGCGTGGTATGGCTCATCATTAATTGCCTTTTTTTGTAAATCATAAAAATTAGTAATGCTGTTTTCTAACGAACGTAGTTCAAAGGTAATTTCTTGATTGAATCGCCACTTGTTTCCTTGTTTTACGGGTGTTGCTATGGCTGCTTCGTTGGAAACGGATAAATTAGTTTGGTCTGGCTGCCGGTTGCATGCAAGCATACTCAAACAAAGAGTGCTTAAACTTAAAAGGGTTAAACGCATTTGTGTCATTATACAGAAATTGTGTTTTCAAATATATGAATCAATTGCTCATCAATACAAGGGATTGCAATAGATTTTACACCGTTACTTAGCTTCTTGGGGAAATCCCTTCTCAGGTGACAACCCCTGCTTTCTTTTCGTTTCCATGCGGCATCGGTTACCAAAAAAGCGGTTTGAGTACGGTTCATTTGTTCAATAAGAGCAGGAACTAGGCCGTACTTACGAATATTACTTTTTATTTCTATCATTTGTTGGGTGAGTACATTCTTAAATAATTTTAGCGTTGTCTCTGTTCTTATAATTCCGCAAAAATTCCACATCATGTTTTGTAATTCTAATGGGCTGGCTGTTTGCTGAATTTGTTCATCATGTATTAAATTGGCGGGAGCAATATTTAGTAACGGTTTCCCGGAATATATTTGATCAACCAAATAGGTGGAAGTTAACCGACTGCAATTGTCAGCCATAACAAGTGCTTCGAGCAGTGAGTTACTTGCCAATCTGTTGGCACCGTGTAATCCGGTGCAGGCAGATTCTCCAATAGCTGCTAACCCTGGAATCGAAGTTTTGCCACTGGTATCTGTTAAAATTCCACCACAAAAATAATGAGCGGCTGGAACTACCGGAATCATTTGCCTGGCAGGGTTAACTCCAAATTGAATGCATTGAGAAAAGATATAGGGGAATTGATCGCTTAGCTCTTTTTCACTAAAAATTGTAGTATCCAAATAAACACATGGAATTTTCAGTAGCTGCATTTGATCGGCAATGGCTCTGGAAACAATATCTCTTGGGGCTAAGGATTCAAGTTTATGGTATTGCTTCATAAAACTGCTTCCATTTGGTAGTTTTAATTCGGCTCCATATCCGCGCAATGTTTCACTAATTAAAAAGGAGTTGCCGCTTTTAGTGTAAAACATAGTAGGATGAAATTGTACAAACTCCATGTTTGACAATAAGGCACCAGCTCTCCATGCCATGGCATATCCGTCACCGGTGGCTCCGGCAGGGTTTGTATTTTGTTTAAAAATTCCTGCTGCGCCCCCGGTAGCAAGCACGGTTAAATTTGCCCTAATTAATACAAGTTCGTTGCTTGTCTTATTAATGGCCCAGGCTCCCACACATGTTTTATCTTTCATGTACAAATCTACAATCTGTGTATTTTCAATTACAGTAATGCTTTGGGTATGCTCAATTTTAGATGCAAGATTTTTTATCAGGTATTCTCCGGTTCTATCCTGTATATGCACCACTCTAGGGTTAGAGTGCCCTCCTTCACGCGACAGGTTCAAAGTGCCATCAGTATTTTGGGTAAAGTGAAGACCCTCTCTAAGCAATTTGGTGATTACTTCGGGTGCTTTGGAGAGTAGTTCCGTTACGGCATTTAATTCGCTTAAACCGTCTCCTGCTTCAATGGTGTCGGCTATATGTCTTTGTATGGAATCGCCCTGACTCATTACAGCAGCAATACCACCCTGCGCCCAAAAGGTATTGGAATCAAACAAATTATTTTTACAAACAAGGGTTACATTAGCCTTCGAAGAGACACTTAAAGCATAATACATTCCGGCTAAACCTGATCCGATAACCAGTATATGAGGACGTGAGTTCATATCAGGTAAATTCCATCATTTTTTTTATGGGCTGGTAGGCTTTATGAATTAATTCAGTGCTTAAATTCACCTCAAAATTATCCATTTTATCTACTCCTATATGTTCCAGGATTTCCAGTGTTTTCAGCATGGATATTTTTTTCATGTGCGGGCATTTAATGCAGGGAGTTATGAATTCTTTTTCCTGATACATTGTTTTAAGAGTTGAACCCAAATCACACTCAGAGGCAAGTATAAAGCTGGTACACGAACTTTCTCCAACGTAACGAATAATATCATTAGTGCTGCCAAGTACACCGCCTGCGTTGGTTAGTGAATCCGATACCGTGGTATCCGGAACTTCCCAGTGTAATAGAAACTCCGAATTGGGGTATTGCATACGCAGCCCCTTGGCCATATCGGAAGTAAATTGCTCGTGAACTTCGCATTTTCCATTCCATAGTATAAGGTCTTTTCCGGTTTCTTCTTTTACCTGCTTTGCTAAATTTTGTCCCATGTATAAATCAGGAACAAAAATTATTTCTGGTGAATCTATCGAGCGGATGATGGCTAATGCATTTCTTGAGGTGCAACATACATCACAGGCGGCTTTAGTCTCTGCATAGGTATTGATATAAGCTACCACCGGAGTGTCGGGATATTTTGCCTTTAAGGCATTCACATCTGCTGCTGTAATGCTTGATGCCAGTGAACATCCAGCTTCCTTGTCAGGTATATAAACATGTTTATCCGGGCTTAAAATTTTGGCTGTTTCTGCCATAAAATAAACTCCGCAAAATATTATATGATCTGCTGTTGTTTTTGCTGCTTCCACACTTAGGCCTAATGAATCTCCCACAAAGTCTGCAATGCCCCCGGCCGTTTCCTTCAATTGTAAATCGGGGCTCATGTAGTAATGAGAAAGTATAACAGCATTCTTTTCTTTCTTTAGTTTGTTGATTCGGAGAATTAGTTCTTTTCCCGATATTATTGGTTCTTGTATCATGCGTGCAAAGATCTCCGCAATGGCAAATCAATACCATGATCTTAATCATTAATGAAGTTGATGATTATCAACTATCGAACACTCTTTAACGCCTAACTTCGTTTTACTGGTTTTTGTACTATGAGGGGTTTAATAATTTATTGGGGTATCGGGTTGATACTATTTTCTTTTTTCTCGTGTCAAAGAAATAATCGAGATACGCCAAAACCTAAAGTGATTTCACCTATAAAGGTGGATATGAGTTTTAATGTGAACGGAGTTCCTTTACGGGTTGATACTATTCAATTTCGCAACCTTTCGGGAAATAGTTTTAGTATCACTCGTCTTGACTTCTATATTTCAAATATCGAAATTACTTCTGTTACCGGGGCTATTTATAAATCAACAAAATTTTTTTATGTAAGTGCTCGTGACACATCAACGTATCATTTTACGGTAAATGGTCTGCCACTCACAGGAATTACTTCATTTCGCTGCTGTATTGGCTTATCAGCTTCGCAAAATATCAGTAATTCATTAACACCCACACAGGCTAATTTGAATATGGCGTGGCCGGATAATATGGGGGGAGGATACCATTTTCTAAAACTCGAGGGGCATTACATTGCATCAAATCTTCAGGTTTATGGTTATGCCATGCATTTAGGCAAAAATCAAAATCTGGTAGAGATTACTCTCTCAACTCCACTATACGAATCGCAAGTTTCAAATGGAATAAAATTAGCAATGGATGTTGCCAAATGGTATAATGCGCCTGCTAAAATTGATTTGAACAATACCAATTACACTATGGGTATTGATAGCCTTATGGCTAAACTTTCGCAAAATGGAAAAAATGTTTTAAGCATAACAAATTAAGATATGAGATACATTGCTATACTTCTGTTTGTTGTTTTGATGATTAAATGCAGGCAAAAGGACAATATTGCAAATACGGACTACGGTGTTGATTATCCTACCCCGTATAATTTTCAGGTTCCTCAGGGTTTTCCTCAGCCCTACTTTTCATCTGACAACCCGCTGACAAATGAAGGAGTGGATTTGGGTAAGCGACTTTATTCCGATGCAATTCTTTCATCAAACGGACTCAGTTGTTCGTCATGCCACAGGCGCAGTAAATCATTCTCCTCTCCTTATTATATTACACCTACTGGCGATAAAATCAGCATTCCTCCGCATATAAATCTTGTTTTTAATCCCGACTATAACTGGAACGGCTCGATAACTAAACTTGAATTGCTGCCGATGGGTGATTTTGAACCGCAATTTTTTAATACCAATGCCGATACCCTTTTTTACAGGCTATCGCATCACCCTCTTTATCCGCAGCTTTTTTTCAAAGCATTTGGAATAACAAATTTTTATACACTAAGCTACGAAGAGTTAAAAATGACTATTTGCAAAGCACTTGTTCAGTATATACGTACCATGGTTTCTGCCAATTCAAAACTCGATCGGTATCAACTTAAAGGAGGGGCACTCACTCAAGAAGAACATGATGGGATGTATGTGTTTTTCTCAGAGCGGGGAGATTGTTTTCATTGCCATGGCTATCCGCTTTTTAGTGATAACCTATACCACAATAACGGACTCAATAATCAGTTTATAGGACAGGATGCTGGTAGAAATCTAATCACTCATGCTGCTAGCGATTTGGGCATGTTCAGTACACCCACACTTCGCAATATTGAATTAACAGCTCCTTACATGCATGATGGGCGCTATACTACTTTGGAAGAGGTTGTGGAGTTTTATAATTCGGGCGTAAAGTTTTCCCGCACCATCGACCCTATTATGACCAAACCGGGTAAGGAAAGCGGACTTCAACTTACTGCTTATGAAAAGTTGAGTCTGGTGGCTTTTCTTAAGACGTTAACCGATACTTCTTTTATTTCAGCTAAATAAAAAAGCCCGCAGTTGCGGAGCTTTTTTATGATTGTAAACTTTATACCTAAAAATGAATAAAAGAGAATGCGATAGGTTGTATTAAGCGTTAACTTATCTGCTTGTAGAAATATTTAGTGACGTTTTTGAAACTGATTTTAAACAGTGGGATGAATTTTTGGATAAATGTGAAATGGCGGCTACGGTTAATAACAATAGAAAGATCATTGCTTTGCTTTTGTTCATTTCCAATCGTGTTTTCATGTTAAAATCTCCTTTCGTTCACTCTTAGAACGCAGAAACTTTACCAAAAAATTTATTATTGCTCAGAAAAAATATAATTAACTGTAAATTAGGATTAAATATTTACAAACAGGCTGTCCGTCCCCCGTCAACAGGTACATTTATTCCATTTATGTAGGCAGCCTGAGGGGAGGCTAAAAAAACGGCAACAAAAGCAATTTCGCTTGGATTGGCAAACCGGCCTGCAGGGATTTCGTGCAGCATTTCTGCCTCTACTTCAGTTACGTCTACCCCTGTTTTAACAGCTTTATTTTTCGCAATGGTTTCTAAACGCACAGTTTTGGTAGCACCTGGTAAAATATTGTTCACAGTAATTCCACAAGGAGCTACTTCAATGGATAACGTCTTTGACCAATTTGCGACTGCGGCTCGGGTGGTATTTGAAACACCTAATCCACGAATGGGTTGTTTTACAGAGGTAGAAATGATGTTGATGATGCGTCCGTATTGGTGTTGTTTCATACCGGGCAGACACGCCTGAGCAAGAATGTGGTTGCAAATAAGATGCTGATTATAGGCATTTAAAAATTCTTCAATTTTGGCATCACTTATCAGACCTCCTGCAGGCCCTCCGGTATTATTTACCAAAATATCAATATGTTTTCCGGTGGTATATGCCATAACAACATTTTTAACCTGTTCGGGGTTACTGAAGTCGGCAATGATATATTCATGCGCATTGGTGTTGATGCTATTCAGTACCGACAGAACCTCTTTAAGTGAGTTTTCGTTACGCCCAATCAGTGTAACGGCTGCATTACTCTTAGCCATTTCGATGGCAATGGCTTTACCTATCCCCTGGGTGCTTCCGCAAACCAGTGCCCTTTTTCCTGATAAATCTATAATCATTTTATAGTATGTTTGATGGAAACAAAATTTCTTCAAATATGCGAAAACTGTTGAGTATAGTGTTCATCTTTTTTTTCGGGCTTGTATCGGCCCAGCAGGTAATAACCCCCGAATTTTTATGGAAACTCGGTCGCATTAATGAATTTGATATATCTCCTGATGGCAAAACGGTAATTTATGTAGTTAAGCGGTATGATTTGGCTGCCAATAAAGGGAAGAGTTTTTTGTACAGCATACCTGTTGCCGGTGGCGAACCCAAACTACTGGCCGATGATTCGTGGAATGTGAATTCGGTGAAGTTTGAAAAGGTAGGAAGAGGCATCACTTTTTTAAGTGCTAAAAGCGGGGAAATGCAATTATGGCAAATGAACCGGGATGGTAGTAACTTAAAACAGGTTATCATAGTGCCCGGAGGCATCAATGGATACCTGTATTCGCCCGATGAGAAAAAACTGGTATTTGCTGCAGATGTGAAAACGGGGAAAACAATGAAAGAGATATATCCGGATTTACCAATGGCTACCGGTCGTGTGGCAGACGGCCTTTTATACCGCCACTGGGATAGTTGGGAGGATGAGTATAGTTCGCATCTTTTCTGGGTTGAATTATCGGAAATTACTATAGGGAAAATTAGTTTAGGAAAGGATTTGCTGGAAGGAGAACCTTATGATGCCCCTACACAACCCTTCGGAGGTATGGAAGAAGTGAGCTGGAGTCCGGATGGGAAGTATATTACGTATACGAGTAAAAAACTGAAAGGAACGGATGAGGCTACCAGCACTAACACGGATATTTTTCTTTATGAACTGTCTACGGGTAAAACGATGAATCTTTCCTACGGTATGAACGGATATGATAAAAATCCGCAGTTTTCGCCCGATGGTTCGCGCCTTGCCTGGTTAAGCATGAAAACTCCGGGCTACGAGAGCGACAAGAACCGAATCATCATTTTTGATCTTCGCAAAAACTGGTATACTTATTCACCGATGAGAGAAGATGACATGATGAAAACCTTTGGTGGAGATTTAACAAAAAATTTCTCCTACTCGGTAGAGAATTTTATTTGGGAGGCTCCGGCACGAATTTATTTCACAGCTACCATCAATGCCACTCAGCAACTATTTACAAATGATTTATTGAGTAAAGACCCTACTATTGTTCAGCTTACCAAAGGAGATCATGATATTACTGATCTGAAGAGTTATACCCAAGGTAAGAAGCCAATGCTGGTGGTTTCCCTAATGAGTATGTGCAGTCCTACGGAGTTGTATACAGTAAATTTTCAAAGTGGAGTATTGACACAACTAACTTTTGAAACTACTAAACTGATGTCGGGGGTAAAGCTGGGTAAAGTAGAAAAGCGGATGATTAAAACAACGGATGGAAAGGAAATGTTGACATGGGTAATTTTACCTCCGGATTTTGATCCAGCGAAAAAATATCCCGCTTTGTTGTATTGTCAGGGTGGTCCGCAAAGTCCGGTATCACAATTTTTTAGTTATCGGTGGAATTTTCAGTTAATGGCTGCCCGTGGATACATTGTGGTAGCACCAAACCGTAGGGGTTTGCCCGGATTTGGTTCTGAGTGGAATGATGCCATTACAGGAGATTATGGCGGGCAGTGCATGAAAGATTACCTGAGTGCAATTGATTCGGTAGCAAAAGAGCCTTATGTAAACAAAGATAAACTTGGAGCCGTAGGAGCCAGCTTTGGAGGATTTTCGGTGTATTGGTTGGCTGGAAATCACAACAAGCGGTTCAAGTGTTTTATTGCACACTGCGGAATGTTTAATATGGAAAGCTGGTATGGCAGTACCGAAGAAATGTTCTTTGCCAATCATGATAATAACGGACCTTATTGGCAGGAGCCAAAGCCGGCCAACTTCTCCGCTTCTCCTCACCTGTTTGTGAAAAAATGGGATACCCCAATTCTGGTTATTCATAATGAAAAAGATTTTCGGGTGCCTGTTACCCAGGGAATGGAAGCTTTTACGGCAGCCCAGATGCAGGGAATACCCAGTCGGTTTTTGTGTTTTCCCGATGAAAATCATTGGATGCTTAAACCTCAGAATTCTGTTTTGTGGCAACGGGAATTTTTTAAATGGATAGATCAGTGGCTAAAGTAAAAGAAGCGCAACCATTTAATCAAAGTTGAGTCTATAAAAATACCGGATGAATCCCCCCATTTCAAGAATTAGAGTCTTTCTTTTCTTTTGTTTGCCACTGTTGTATTGCCATACAGCAATAGCACAAACATGTTCGTTCTCTGCTTCTACCTTGCGGGTTTGTTTAGGCACACCCCTTACATTTACTCCGGTCTTTTCCGGGGGCACTCCTGCCAAGTTTGAATGGGATTATGGGGACAGCAAAAAGGATTCGGTTCAAAAACCATCTTATAAATACAATAGCATCGGAACTTTTAGTGTAACGCTGAAAATAACATTCGTAGGAGGAGCCATTTGTAATGCAGGGCCGTTAAGCATCACGGTGCTTCCGCTTCCGGTAGCTGATATGACGGTAGAGTCGTTTCCGGTTCAATGTTTTCTGGGAAATTATTTTTGCCTCAAAGACCGATCATATGCTACGGCCGCTCCTTTAAGCAAACGGACTATTTTGTGGGGCGATGGCGGTGCCATTCAAAATACTCCATTATCTCAAAAAGATTTTTGTCAGAGCTATGCTTCTATTGGTACGTTTACTCCGGTAATTGAAGTAGCCGACACCAATGGATGTATTGCACGAAAGGAATTGAAGGATGCAATAAAGATAGCAGTTGATGTGGATGCTGCTTTTACCTATAGTACTATATTTGGCTGTGGAATCAGATCGGGGTTTTTATATAACAAATATCTCACCGACCGGAATGATGTGAAAAACTTCTGGTGGGATTTTGGAGACGGAAGTCCACCGGTGAAAAATCCTAACCTGGGGTGGGACTCAATAGGGTATTTTTATGATAAGCCCGGTACGTTTATTGCCAAACTTATTTTTGAATCTACGGGTGGTTGTTTCGATACGTTCGCATTGCCAATTATCAACTATCCTAAGCCCAATTTTAATATTACCAGAAGTATCTCACCCAACCCTGTATGCTACCGGGACAGAGCCTCGGTTTTTCTTTCTGCCTCGCCTTCTCCCCAGGTGGTTTATACATGGGTCATCTTTGATGAGTTTGGGCAAAACCCACAGCCATTGATGGGGAGAACAACGTATGTGCCATCTAATTTTATTACCAGTTGTGGCGATTTCCCGATTCGATTACAAGCTGGGATTATGGGTTGTGACACGATTTTTCCTTTTGATACCATTCACGTAAAGGGGCCAATGGCAGATTTAGAACGCACACCATTTACAATCGGAAATAAATACCAATGCGATGGTGATACAGCTTATCTGCCTCCTAACAATATACACTTCTCGGATTTTTGCAGCACAAGTATTAAGTTTCTATGGAATTTTGGCGACCCCTATGCAGCACAATGCACTACTGACACGAGAAAAGGAATTAATACAGGTATGAACTGTAACTTTTCACAAGACTCAATCCAAGTAAAGCATAAGTATAAATCCGGGGTAGATAGTTGCTACAATGTTCGGATGTATTTAATCGATACCGTTACCGGATGTTGGGATTATGATTCGGCTAATGTAGTGGTAGGATCGCCCAAATCTACACGTATAACCGCTTCCAAGCCGTGGTGTTTATACATTCCAATTGAATTTGACCTTGATAATGCCGAACCCCAATGTGAAAAGCAGAATGTTTGGATAATGCCAGATTCGGCATGTGGTAACAGAACCTGGATCAAACTGTATGATCCGAATTTCCGTTGGATTTATGACTACACTTGCAACTCAAGCGGATGGGTAACAGTAGGGTTTATTGTACAAAACGGAAACTGCTATGATACCACTTGGTATCACAACATGATGTATTTTAAAGATTTTGACGGGAGTATTGTTACCAAAGTTGACAGAACTTGTGACAGCTTGCGTATTACTATTTCCTTCAGGGATTCCCTCCAAAAGGGGGTTTCACTTGTAAGATGGGACTTTGAAAACGGAGCATTTATTATCGTTGATACGCTTGATTCAAATTACGTCAAACTTCCATCCCGTAGCTATACCTATTACCAGCCTGGAATAAAAACACCACTGGTAACATTGCGAAATGACAGCGGGTGCGAACGTTATGCCTATACAGTTATTAACTGGGGACATTATGCTACTTTTCGCTACGATTCTGTAATTTGCTCTAATTCGCAGGTGACGTTTGTTGATTCGGTGCGATATTTTCACCAGGTAATGACCATTGATACAGTTCCCTGGTGGCGAAGGGATACAACCCGTCACAAGTTGTTCTGGGACTTTGGTGATGGATCCGCAATTGTACGCGGAGCTATACCCTCTCATATTTACACAATGCCCGGCATTTATACCGTAAAAATGACTTCGGTGGATAGTTTTAATTGTGCCTATGTAACCGAGCGAAAGATACGGGTTGGCGGAGTAAAGGCAGGATTCGGTCTATCGGATACCTTATTTGTTTGCGGGCAAATTGTGCGATCATATGATTCGTCAGTTGTTTTACCACAGCAACTATCCGGTTACCCCCAATTGGATTCGGTAGTAGCATGGACCTGGAATTTCGGAGATGGGAAAACATTCAGTCGTTTGAAAAATCCGTACCATGACTATACAAGTTATGGTCAATTCAAGATTACGCTTACCGCATTTAACTCCAATGGTTGTATGGATTCAGTTACAAAGGTTCTTCGCATCAAGGGGCCGCAACCTTTTTTTGAGGTAGATGGAGATACTATTGGCTGTGTACCCTTTACGGTTAAATTCAAAAATACATCGGTTGATACCAAATACTGGGTGTGGGGCTATGGGGATTCAACAGTTTACTCAAGCAGTATTTTCGAAAATGTGCAACACACTTATACAAAGCCGGGCATTTACGATGTGCGGGTCTCGGGAGTAGATAGTTTTCAAAATCCCATTACACAAAATTTATACTATTGTACAGGCATATTTCCTGATATTTTAAATCCTTTCCAAAAACGCATTCGCATATATGTGCTGCCGGTTCCGCAGGCCAATTTTAGTTTTACACAACCTGTATGTGCCGGGCAACCCATTTTTTTCAAAGACTCCTCAGATATTATTTACACTCATTACCGGTGGAATTTACCGGGTGAAGATTCGCTGGTGGCCGATCCTCCCGTAAATACAATAGCATACATTTTTTCTCAGGCTGGAACATATAATGTGGTGTACACTCCTACGTATACACCACGCCCGGGTTTGCCCTATTGCCCAGATACCATACGTAAAACCGTTCAGGTGGTAGATGTAAAAGCCGATTTTAAAACGGACACTGTTCAATCAAAAGATGCAGCATTCTATTTTACTAATACATCGGTAAACGGGGTGCTGTTTCACTGGGACTTCGGACACCCGTCCTCACTGGCAAAAAATTTCTCCTCGGCATTCAACGGTTTTCATGACTACACCGGAGATACCGGTTATTTTACAGTATGCCTCACTGTTACCAGCCCCGAAGGATGCGTTGACAGTGTTTGTAAAGTGGTACACAACGAATTTTATCCGTATATTTTTATTCCAAATGTATATACTCCCGATAATAGTGACGGGTTTAATGACGCATTTGATATATCTATTAAAGGAGAAGATTTTTATAACCTGATTATTTATAATCGCTGGGGCGAAGTAGTTTTCAAAGGGGACAGAGATGGGGATAAAAATGATGGTGTTAACTGGAACGGACGTAAATTTAATACCGGAGAACAATGCCCCTCCGGAACCTATTATTTTATTTTTGAGTATCATTTTTCAAATGATAGATGGAATACAGTTAAAAAAGGTCCGGTAATGTTACTAAGGCCCGATAACTAAATTATTTTAGCGCATCATGCTTGGTCTTCCTTAAACGATACTGGCAAATCCACTCATAGCTAACGCTCAGGTTAAGCATGCATATCCATAAAATAAGCCCTATGCTTAGCGGCCAAAATAGCTTTAACGGAACCAATAGATAAGTGTGCATCAACAGGAAGTAATTGAAAATATCAATGAGGATAACCGGAATGCTGCGAATGGTTAAATAAGCCATTTCTCCTTTTTTATTTCCACAATAAGCCGAGGGTTTAAAACCAATGAATATGGCAAACAGGCCATATAGAATTTTTGTAGTCACCAGATAAAACAAAAAAGCAGGGACAAAGCATACAAACGAACAAAGGACAACTACACCCAGTAAAAACACTGTCACGAAAGAGGCGGCAAATAAACAAGTAACTACCCCGAGTTGAATTAGGTTAATCGCAGTTACAAGCCTGATGAGGAAGCCCGTGCCCGAAGTGATTTGAACAGGTTTGAAAACGGCCAAAAAACGAATAGGTGTGCGTGATGCGATTTTAGTTTTTATCCAATAAATAAACGAAAGTGCTTTTTCAAGTTCCAGCAATATTTCCCAATTGGGCAAGCGAAATACGCCCCTTTTCGGATTGGGCTTAAGGGGTTGTTCAGATGTTATACCACCTTTTAGCAGGCTATGATCAACTAATACATCATACGCTTCTTTGATGCGAATAAATTCTTCGGCAGCCAGTGATTGTTCGGTAAATGATTGAAACCGGTCGGGGTGTGTTTTTTTTGCCAATTCCCTGAAACGATCTTTCAGTACTGTTTCATCAAAAACAGGTTCTGGGAGTCCTAATATGAAAAGCGCTTCGGTAACCGACATGCTGAAATTTTTGGTAAAGATACAACGCCAAACATCAGGCAACGGTTTAAACCTGATAGGGATTTTTACTCATTTTTTTAGTTTAAATTAACCGATACCTATGCCATATCATGTTTAAAAGCCTAAAGTTTATGTATCACTTGTTTTAATTCACAGGGTACAGGAGCTATTGGCCAACAGCGTTTGGCCCAATTTATCTAAACACTTGTTAGGGAATACAGGCTGCCATTTTTTCAAGACATTGAATAGCAGTGATATAATTAGGATATCAAGCGCAAATTTTTTTGTCAAAGGTCATTCGTCTAAAAAATTTAAGGCTAAACAGTTAAAACAATTTTCTTTGGCGGGTATTATTCAATGTATAAAGCGATATGCCCCGATTCAACATCTTACCCCTTAGTTTAAAAGTAATTTTGGTATTTTTGGCGGGGTATCTTTCATCAAGTGCCCAAACAACTTTTACCGCTTCAAATGGCAATTGGGCTTTGGCATCCAATTGGAGTAATGGTGTTCCCTCCGCTTTAGTTGCAGCTACCATTAAGGTAGGGAGTATTTGCACCGTTAATGTTGCTAATGCTCAGTGTGCCTCGTTAACTTTATCCGGTGGAAACGGGGAAACCACGTTAATCATTTCCAGCGGAAATTCCCTCACCGTAAGCGGAGCAACAACCATTAATGCCCCTACCAATGGCAACAAGACTAATGCGATAAATGTTTGGGGCAATTTTATCTCTAGTTCGCTTGTTTTAAATACTTCAAATAACAATAACCGTGATTGTGAATTTGCAATGAATGGAGGCACTGCTACCATTAATGGCAATATCACTATGAATGGTACTGCTTCCCGAAATGCGATTAATTTTTTAGGAGGCGGCACCTTAAAAGTTACCGGGACAATTTCAGGAGGAACTATAGTGCCCGGCACCGGAACCGTGGAATTTGGCAATGCAGGTGTTCAAAGTATTCCAGCATACGCTTACAATGATGTTACCATTAGCGGAAGCGGAACAAAAAGTATTGGAGGAAATTTAACATTTGCTGACCTGATACTTGCCTCCGGTGATTTATCAATTGGTGGAAACTCTTTGATAATTGACGGAACCATTAGCGGTTCGGGTACAATTACCGGGTCGCTAAGTTCAAATCTTACCATTAATGCTGCCAATAGTTTGCTCATGACACAAACCAACTCTGGTACACGCAGCCTGAATAACCTTACTTATAACGGGTCAGGTATCCTTTCCATTTCCAATGGTTTGGAGATAGGTGGAACTCTAACAGTGTCTGCGGGTACATTAGCCTCAGGAGGCAATCTTACCATGACCTCAACTGCCAGCGGAGATGCCCGAATAGCGCAATCAGCCGGTAGTATTACCGGAAACGTCATTGTACAAAAGTTTATTCCGGCAGGCAGTGGCAGGCGATGGCTGCATATGGGTTCACCTATTCAAAATTTTACATGGAGTCAGGTTATAGATGATATACTTATTTCAGGACCTGTTGCAGGTGGATTTGATGTGAATGGATCGAATTATCCTTCGGCCTATACTTACACAGAAAGCGTTGCAGGCAATGCGGGACCTAACGGGTGGAATTATCCTTCCAATGTAACCAATTCAACCCCCAATGGTCTGGGGTTAAAATTATTTTTTAGAGGAGATCGTAACCCCGGCAGATTAAATTACAACGGGCCTGCACCTAATGCGGTAACTCTTGATTTTGTGGGAATCGTAAACTCGGGCACTCAGAACATGGGGGTAACATATACTAACAATGGAAATAGTACTTGGGACGGATGGAATTTTGTTTCTAATCCCTACCCCAGTCCCATAGACTGGAATGCGGCAAGCGGATGGACAAAAACAAATATTAGCGGCACTGTTTACGTTTGGAATGCACAGTCAGGAACCTATGCTACATGGAATGGTGCAAGTGGTACCAATGGAATGAGCAACGGTCGCATAGCTATGGGTCAGGGATTTTGGGTGAAGGCTACCTCTGCAAGCCCGAGCTTAGTGATGACCGAGTCTGTTAAAACCGGTATCGCTACAACCGGGTTTTTCAAAACAAACCTGGGAGAAACCCAAACTCTTCGTATTTCCATGGTACAAGACAGTCTCGTTTGGGATGATGCTGTATTTAACTTCAATGATACCTATACTCCTGAATATGTTAAAGAGAGTGGGGATGCATTAAAATTGTTTAACACCAGTTTAAACCTTTGGTCAATTACAAAAGACAATCAGGATTTGGTAATAAATAACCTGTCTTTGCCCGTTGCTATTGATACCATTCTGTTGGGAATGAAATCGAATCTTGGCGGGATTTTTACGCTTTCCTTTTCAACCGACTCCCTTCCCTCTCATCTTAGTTTATTTTTGATTGATAGTTACCGCAATAAAACTATTGATATAAGAAAAGAGAAAACTTGGAAAGTATTAATTAATGTGGAGCCTGAGTCGTATGCCATCGGGCGGTTGAAACTGGTGTTAATTAATCAGAAGGCAACTGTTATTAATGCTTGGACAGAAACCAATCAAACAAACAAATCAGTTATTGTAAATTGGAGTTCAGCGAATGAAATAAATACTGTTCGTTATGAGTTGGAGCGTTCAACAAATGGGGTGGATTTTGTTGGAATTGCAACTGTGGATTTGAATGATACACTAATTCTCGCTGCCGGTAATTACTTTGTTACGGATAAGCACCCTCAGGTAGGGACGAATTATTATCGAATTAAACGAATAAGCACCACAGGGGTAGTGATTTATTCTGATACAGTTTCAGGCAAAATAATTGAAACCAACAGCACAGGTATAAATCAGCTATCGAAATCGGCCATTCAGGTATATCCAATGCCTGTTTCAAACAAAGCTACTTTTGTATTACCTGAACAATTATCGGGAGATATAAAAATAGAATTGGTTTCTGCAGATGGGAGTGTAGTAGCATCATCAAGTTATACTAAAACTATTTCCGGATCAGAAATTTCTCTTAATACTGCTTCTTTTACTGCCGGGTATTATATCCTACGAATTAGTTCGGCTACGGCTGTTGTTGTTGCTAAATTAATTAAGCAGTAATCAAAACAGGGAACGTGATTTCACTTCTTTTTCAAGGATATTTACAAATGGCCAATTCTAATAGGGGTAGACATGTTTTATTCGTATTTGGGTTTTTATTAGCTTCTCAATTGTTATTTGCCCAGGGTGATGGTGGTGGGGGTGATCCTGATGTGCCTATTGACGGTGGACTGGGAATACTGCTTGCTGCCGGTGTAACCTATGGAGTAAAGCGGATAGTAACATCATCAAAGGAAGCTTCTTTTGATGAGCAGGAGTAATGAAACGTTTTTTGATTCGGGCAGTATTGCTCATCGGTATCTGGTTATTTCTTTTTTATATAGTCATAATTCCGCACACCCATATTAATCGCGATTTGTGTTATTTGGTTGCAAAAAATACTACCCTGTTACTTTCTTTTTTTGATTCCGGTTATCATGTGTCATTTGTGTTTAGGGATAAGTACTTTTTAAATACCGTTTGTTATTACAATACTTGTGTGGTGGGGGTTGGCCGTCCATGCAATGGGCTTGAATTGTTTGCGCTGTTTACAGGCTTTGTAATCGCCTTTCCTGGAAATTGGAAACATAAACTCTGGTTTATTCCATCAGGTGTTTTATTCATACATGTATTAAATGTTCTTCGGGTTGCCAGCCTTACCTTAATTCAACTCAATTATCCGAAGTACCTTCAGTTTAATCACAAGTACACTTTTACGGTCATTGTGTATGCCGTTACCTTTTCGTTATGGATGATTTGGGTAAACCGGTTTGGTGCGGTCAATAAATCATTCCATGAGGCATAAAATTCTTTTCGGGTTTCTTGTAGCTACTTTTTTGTTTCTTTCTGTTACCACAAACCCCGCGGCTATTGCAAGTCTCGGGTTGGTATTCTTATCGTGGGGGCTTACCCTTATTTTATTACAAACCCTTATACTTCACTATTGGGCATTGAATAGGCAGATAACCATTTTGTGGCTGGGTTGTTATTTACTTTTGTTTAGCTGTTTATGTTTGTTAAAAAGCAGAATAACCACTCCTTTGTTAGGTATACATCGGGTTGATTCCCTTCTGAGTTATTCTATATATTTTATTAAATCACCTGTTCCTTTAATGGTAACTTTAGTAAGTATCAGGGTATATCATCTAAGCAGGCAACGCTGATACAACTCAATCTTTTTCTGTATTTTTACCGAATTAAATTAAAAAAAGATGAAAGCTCCGTTCAACTTACAACAATGGATTGCAGAAAATAAACATTTACTCAAACCTCCCGTAGCCAATAAAAACTTGTATCCCGAGGGAAGCGATTATATAGTGATGATTGTGGGCGGCCCGAATGCTCGCAAGGATTATCATTACAACGAAACAGAGGAGTTGTTTTATCAGTTAGAAGGCGAAATTACGGTAAGAACCCAACAGGATGGCAAAGCCGTTGATATAAACCTAAAAGCAGGAGATATGTTTTTACTGCCTGCAAAAATTCCGCATTCTCCCGGTAGAACGGCAGAATCGGTAGGTTTGGTTATAGAGCGAGTTCGGGAAGGTAAAGGGTATACTGATGGACTATTATGGTTTTGCGAAAAATGCAACACTAAACTTCATGAAACTTATTTTGAGTTACAAAACATTGAAACCGATTTTATCCCTCATTTTAAGCATTATTATGGGTCGGAAGAATTACGAACCTGTAAAAACTGTGGGCACGTGATGGAAACTGATCCGCGATTTATATGAAAATAGATATTCACGCACATATATTACCCAAAACTTGGCCCGACCTGAAACAAAAATACGGTTACGGGGGATTTGTATACATGGATCATTATAAAGAGGGTAGTGCACGCATGATGAAAGATACCGGTCAGTTTTTTCGTGAGGTGCAGCAAAACTGTTGGGATCCTGAGGCTATATTGGTTGATATGGACGCTCATCGGGTTGATAAAATGGTATTGTGTAACGTTCCTGTACTATTTAATTATTGGGCAAAACCGGAGCATACCCTTGACTGGAGTCAGTTTTTAAATGACCACTTAGCCGGAGTGCAACAAAATTACGATAATCGGTTTATTGGTCTTGGAACATTACCAATGCAACATATTGATTTTGCAATTCAGGAAATGGAGCGATGCAAAACGCAACTTAAGTTGCCTGGGATCGAAATTGGTTCTCATATTCAGGAAAAAAATCTGGACGATCCATCTTTCTTTCCGTTTTATGAAGCGGCACAGGATTTAGGAATGGCCATTTTTGTTCATCCATGGGATATGATGGGACAGGAGAAAATGCCCAAATACTTTTTACCCTGGCTGGTAGGTATGCCTGCCGAAACATCATTGGCCATTTGTTCTATGATTTTTGGGGGAGTATTTGATAAATTCCCTAAATTAAAAGTCATGTTTGCACACGGTGGCGGATCGTTTCCTTTTACCGTTGGGCGAGTGTCGCATGGGTGGAACTGCCGTCCCGATTTGTGCAATATAAATGATATTAAAGACCCCCGGGTATATATCGGGAAATTTTGGATTGACGGAATAACCCATGATGATGACGCACTGAAGTACCTAGTGAGTATGTTTGGGGCTGAAAAAATTGCTTACGGAACAGATTACCCTTTTCCGCTGGGAGATTTGGAACATGGCAAGTTCATTGAGCAAATGAAAGACATGAGCGCAGATGTAAAGGAGCAATTACTCAGTAAAACAGCAGCCAACTTTCTGGGACTGGAATTGCCCGAACCGAATTCCATAAGGTAACAATTTTATGAATAGAATTAAATAGCACGGTACTTTATACAGCCTTGTGGTTGTGTAGGTTTTAATTCCTGCTTCTTGTCTTTTTTGATTGATCTGCGTTGTATTTTCCTTTTTGATTTTGTAAAAAAAACATGCTTATCTATCACTTCTTTTATTTTCGGCTTCCGATGCGTTTATTCTTATGACCCCATTACCTATGATCTTACTAAAATAGAATGCAATAATATTTAGTTGAAGCGGGGTTGACCCGCCTATATCAGCATCATGAAAAGATTAATAGACTGAGGCTATTTTTAAAATGGGTTTAAATCTTAATAGGATTATTGCTTATTGAGTATTGATATTAAAATTCCATCTCTAATAAAACGCTGGATGAGATTGAACTTGGGAGACGTATTTTCTTTTTGAATGCCCACAGTAAGCGTTATCTCTAGCACAAACAAAACGAAATATGGATTAGTCCTCAAGTTTTTTTACCAAACGGGCTGGGTTTCCTACCCACAATTCGTTGTCGGGAACATTTTTAGTTACCACACTCCCTGCGCCTATCATCACATTTTTCCCAATAGTAATGCCCCCTAAGATGGTAGCATTGGCACCAATAGAAGCACCTGCTTTTAGTATTGTTGTTTGAAACGCATTGGGATATTGTTTGGAACGGGGGTATTTATCGTTGGTGAAAGTTACGTTGGGGCCAATGAATACATTGTTTTCTATTCGTATACCGTTCCATAAGTAAACTCCGCACTTTACGGTTACATTATTACCTATTACCACATCATCTTCAATAAACGTGTGGCTGTTTATATTACAATTTTTACCAATTATTGCACCCCGAAGTACAACGGCAAACTGCCATATCCGGGTTTGAGCGCCTATATTTTTCGTTTGAACATCGGCTGTAGGATGAATAAAAATTTCCTGGTTGCTATTCATAACTTCCTTTTTTTTGCAAACGGTAAAAATACTAAAGTAAATCTGAAATTCTCTGTGATGATTTGGAGAATTGCTTAAACAATAAAGAGGGAATCAATATTTCATCCTTTATTGTTTAAAATTAAATTAAACTATTGGTTATTGTAAATTATTCAAAATGTTTCCTTCAGGGTGCTTGATTACTCGGCTGCTTTTACGGCAGTTTTCAATTCAGGAAGTGGTGATAAAGCCTTCATACTGCTTCGCTGCTTGTGGCTGTAACCTGCGGCTGTAAATGTCTGTTATGAGTACTCTAGCCGATACACGCATCGGTTGAACTAATGCACTGTCTCAAGATTTGCTTCCCATTGGGCGAGCTCTTTTTCTCCATAACTTAAAACCACTATAGCTAATAATTTTCATGTACAAATGCGGTTGATGTAATTTCGTTGAACATAAATTCACCATTAGCTGAGCATACCTATAATTTCTTTTTGGTGTCCTGAAGCACCTGAAAGGTTTTTGAACTTGAAATCTTTTCCGCCTTGTATAAACACGGGGGAAAGGTTTTATTTACATACAAAAAGAGTAGAAGCCGTAAGGCAACCCATGCAAATAGAACTCTTCAAATTCTGTATCAGAAAAGGTGAACTTAAGGGTTTAGTTTATTATTTCAAAACCGGTGTAACTGTGCAATGCTGTTGGGATGCGTATTCCCTCTTCCGTTTGATTGTTTTCAAGCAGGGCTGCCACAATTCTGGGTAAAGCCAATGCGCTTCCGTTTAGGGTGTGTACCAGTTGATTTTTTCCATTTTTGTCTTTAAAACGGCATTTCATTCGGTTGGCCTGAAAGGTTTCAAAATTAGAGGTTGAGCTTACTTCTAACCAACGTTGCTGGGCAGCTGAAAAGACTTCAAAATCATAAGTAAGAGCCGATGCAAAACTCATGTCACCTCCACATAAACGCAGGATACGGTAGGGCAATTCCAGTTTTCTGAGCAGGCTTTTTACATGTTCAACCATCTCCTCCAATACCTTGTACGAATTATCGGGATGAACCAACTGAACAATTTCAACTTTATCAAATTGATGCAGGCGATTTAATCCGCGAACATGGGCTCCATAGCTACCGGCTTCACGTCTGAAACAAGGTGTGTACCCTACATTTTTTACAGGTAGGTCTTCTTCTTTCAAAATCATATTCCGGTACAAGTTGGTAATAGGAACTTCGGCCGTTGGGATTAAGTATAAATCATCAATTGTTACATGATACATTTGCCCTTCTTTGTCCGGAAGTTGCCCGGTGCCAAATCCCGAATCAGCATTCACCATATTCGGGGGCATAATTTCATAATAACCAGCCTTGACTGCTTCGTCAAGAAAGAAGTTAATAAGTGCGCGCTGCAAACGTGCTCCTTTTCCTTTGTACACCGGAAATCCGGCTCCTGTTATTTTATTACCTAATTCAAAATCTATAATATCATATTTTGAAGTCAGTTCCCAATGAGGGATGGCTGATAGGTCTAATTTTGGCATGACGCCTTCAGCAAAAATCTCTTCGTTTTCTTCTGGGGTTATTCCTAATGGAACTGAAGGGTGGGGGGTATTTGGAATGACGAGGAGCAACTGCTGCACCTCTTTCTCAATCTGATTGAAGCGCTCTTCAACCCGGGTTGCTTTTTCCTTAATCTCTGTGCTGCGAATTTTTAGAGTATCGGCTTTTTCTTTTTTTTCACTTCTAAAAAGTTCCCCGATTTGTTTTGCCAAAAGATTTCCTTCGGCAAGTAATCCTTCGAGTTCAGTTTTTTTACTTCTTCTTTCTTCGTCAAGATCAACAATGCTGTTAATGATTACCTCAGCATTTTTAAAATTTTTTTTTTGAGTTTGGCAATTACTTCGTCTTTATTGCTTCTAATGGTATGTAGCTGTAGCATCTTTTTCTTTTTCTAAAATCACTTCAATACAAATACTTTTTTATACACTACTCCTGTTTCTCCGGTTATTTTTACCATATAAATACCATTTACAACAGTGGTTAATGGAATTGAAACCGATTGGTTTCCGTTAAGTTTAATCGCATAAACCGGTTGCCCTATGTCATTGATTAGTTCAATTTGTTGTATGTCTAAAGGAGAAGTTATGTTTAGTTGTGCGTTAGCCGGATTAGGGTAAATTTTAACCAAATCGCTGAGCTGAGAAGTCGATCCGATTCCTGTTGCAAGAACCGAAATTTGCTGGCATTTACTTGTAAGGCAGTTCCCTTTTGTGAGAGTTAAACAAACGGTATAGTTCCCATTAGCGGTGTAAAAGTGGCTTACTGTTTTGGTTGTTGCCGAAGCACCATCTCCAAAATCCCATGAATAGGTGGTTGCAACTGCGTCAGACGCATTAAAGGTTACAAGAGTTTGTCCGTTGCTGTTATGTGTAAATGAAGAGTCAATTACCATTACGGCAATCAACACACTATCGGTTAAGGGAGCACCGCAACTGTCAGAAATGATTATTGTATAATAAGCAGTTGCGGTGGGTAAAATTTGATACGAAGCATTGCTTCCAAGATTAACCCAGTTGTAGGTTATTGGCGGAGCACCACTGGTAGCACTTGCACTAAGTGTAACCTTATCTCGGAAACAGATAAAGGTATCTTTGCTAAGTGTTGCCTGCAATCGTTGTTTCACAAAAAGGGCAGCTAAGGCGGTTGTGTCACCGGCATCGCAACCGTTGGAGGCAATAGCCCTTATCACCGAATTATTCATAGTATCGGATACCTGAAAAGTAATAATGGAGTCGAACATGGCAGAAGCTAATGCATTCCAACTTTGGCCTCCATTAGTGCTGAATTGCCATTTGGTATTCGGAAGCGATTTGCTGGTACTTCCATAGTTAAACGAAACCCATGCGTTGTGGCAAGCGGTAACATCGGAAGGAGTTCTTTTTATGGTTAATCCTGTATCAACCCAAAGGGTGGTTGTGTTACTGGTAATAGTGTTGCCACAGGTAGAACTTGTAAGGTTCATCCGGTATATATATTTATCGGATGCGGTAGTGACACCTGTAAGTAAGAGAGAGTCTGAATTGCTGCCCACGAATGACCAACTTATCCCATTATTGGTGCTGCGTTGCCACTGGCGGGTAAGCGTGGCAGTACCTGCTGTTTGCGTTCGCAAAACAATGTTCCCGTTTACGCAAGCAGAAGAAGTAAGAGGCAGGTTGGAAACAAATGTCGGAGGTATATTGGTAGATGATGGAGTTGCATTGGCAGCTATTGCATATTTCCCACGTGCGCTGTCAGTGGCCATAATGGCTCTTACGGTTACCCAGTATTCAGTGTTGTTTGTTAAGCCTGTAAAAGTAAAAAACCGATTGGCAGATGAGGTAATTCCTTGTCCAACGTAATTGCCATTTACCAGAAGCATGGGCTCATACGCAATTGCACCATTTACAGCACTCCAACTAAGGTAAATCTGGTTGCTGCATATTTTGGTAGTTAATCCTCCGGGTGTTCCAAAAATGGTAAAGGTGGAATCACTAACCGAGCTGATGCTACTGTCAAGTGTGCGTACACGAATAAGTGCTTTAGAGGTCTGAATGAATGGAACTGTCCAGGTATACGATCGCGTACTGGCAGTAGTTGTGGCTATATTAATCCATGAATTTCCGGCATCGGTTGAATATTGTACCTGCACATTTCCTGTCACAAATTTCGAATCCCATCTGATGTACTCGGTAGCACCGGGTGTGAATACTTCCCCTCCATTAGGATAAGTCACATCGAGTGTTGATGAATCAAATTCATAGGTAACAAAAAATTTCTGACTGATACCACTGTTCACATCACCGGTCACTTTAATAAACCATGGTCCGGCTGTAGGGTTATCAATGGTAACCTGTTCAATATTGTTCAAACTGTCGCGTCCTCGGGTTGCTACTGCACTATATGGAGCAACAGCGAGCACCCATGGCAGAGTTGAGTTTCCTAACCCATCAGTAATAGCAAGGTCTAAATCATTCACTAGTGCAATAGACGAGGAGGTGCTTCCGGCTGGGTCATTCCAAGTAAGCATCACCTTTAACTTTTTACAATTTGCGGGTATTAAAATCATACGTGTACGCCCCAGCGAGCCAGGTTTAATGGTATCATTGAAATACCGGTTGCTTTCTAACGTTTTTACCACACTTAAGGCATTTACCCTGCCGAAACCGAATTTGAAGTCAGGACCTGCATTTCCGAGGTCTTCGGCTGTATTTGCCAGCACACCCCTAATTAAAGCGGCATCTGGATTTTGCCCACTGTTTAACTGGCGATAACGCTGGTAAATTTGGGCAACAATTCCTGTTACATTCGGAGTAGCCATGGAGGTACCATTAAGAGTTGCATAAATATTGGGGTAGTTTGTTGAGTTTACCGCAACTCCTACGGCAACCACTTCAGGTTTCAATCGGTTGTCTCGAATGGGTCCCCAAGCACTAAAATTACTCATTACATCAAGCAGGTCAACAGCACCTACTACAACAGAGTTTTTACTTGCTTGAGAGCCGCTGTGTACAGTACGGTATCCTGCATTGGCTCCTGTGCCAGCACAATTATCTGTTTGAAAATTTCCGGCTGCAAACATGTGCGACAGGTAGGGGTTACTGTTTACTAAATTATCCAAATCCTGACTGCGCTGGTCGTAATCTCCACGGGTTGTACATGGGTCGCTACTATAGGCGTAAGAGTTGTTGGTCATCACAATATTTCGGGCACTCAATGCCGCAAACATTTCGCCAGGAATATCACCAATAAAATCCCAGTTAAGTAACGTAGCTTTTGGCGCCATCCCGGTATTATTCTGATCTTTTAATCCTGCTCCGCCAATGGTACCAGTTACGTGTGTAGCATGCTGACTAAGACCAGAAGATTCAATATTTGTTTCGCGACCCAAAAAGTCAACGTGAACCCCACAAGCTCCGCCATCCCATACACCTACAATTACTCCCTGTCCGTTAAGGTTGCGGGCTCCGGGAACTGATGATCCGATAGTACTGCTGCGGGTTAACGTTTTTCCGGGTAAGTTGGTTTCCATCATCAATGGTGCTTCCCTATCTGCCCATATTACCCAGGGTTGTTCAATCAACTCATTTAAATTAGCTATTTCTACTTCAACCAATAATCGGTTAAAATAGGTCGATTTTTCAAGAATAGAAATATGATTACTGTTTAGGTACTGCAAAACAATATCTATATTAACGGTTTTAAAGTAAGTTAGTGAAACTTTTAGGCGAAGGTCGGTAGTGGGAGTGGTTTGTTTGGTGTAAAGTGTAAGGTGAGGTGACGTTTTCCATTCAGGCTGTATAACGGAAATACTTCTTACCCCTAAGGCAAATAAGTTAACAAGTTGTAATTGTTTCGGAACTGAAACCAAGTAAGTCTTACTCGGAATATAGTCAAAAAAAATGATCCCAAGAGCCGTTAATTTTTCCCTTGTTTCTAAGGTAATGGCCTCTTTCAATTGAATCATCAGGTAGTAATTACCGTTAAAAGCCGAGGATTCCAGTTGAGTTGATTGGGGAAGTTGATTTTCGGGTAATACAACCGGACCGCTTTTTAAGTAAATTATTTCAGACGATTGTTTTTGTGCAAAGCCATTGAATACTATACAAAGTATCAAGGCAAACGAGGGAAATGTTGTTTTAATGTAATGAACCATTTTAGGGGCTAATTATAAAGGGGCAATATAAATCAATTTCGTTTAAATTTATATGAGCATTGACTATTTTAAAGCTAAATGAATGTGTGTGGTTTTTGGCTTGTGCTTTTGTATGTTTGCAGCCAACTAATTTTATCATTCTATGAATTTTGATTTAATCGTAATTGGTAGTGGCCCTGGTGGCTATGTTGCTGCTATCCGTGCCTCGCAATTAGGCCTAAAAACAGCTGTGGTAGAGCGTTCTGAGTTAGGGGGCATTTGTCTTAACTGGGGCTGTATTCCCACCAAAGCGTTGCTTAAATCGGCACAGGTGTTTGACTATATCAAACATGCCGGTGATTATGGAATAACCGTTTCCGGTTCAGCACATGACTTTACTGCTGTAGTAAAACGTAGCCGTTTGGTGGCTGAAGGAATGAGTAAGGGAATTGCATTTTTAATGAAGAAAAATAAAATTGAAGTAATTACAGGAAGCGGAAAGGTGCTTGCTGCCGGAAAAGTAGAAGTGACCGATGCTGCAGGAACCAAAAAACACATTACTGCTAAAAATATTATTCTCGCCACCGGAGCCCGCAGCCGCGAGTTGCCCAATATAAAAATTGACGGTAAAAAAATAATCGGTTACCGAGATGCCATGGTACTGCCGCAGCAACCTAAAAGCATGGTGGTAATGGGTTCGGGTGCCATAGGTTGCGAATTTGCATATTTCTACAACTCAATGGGCACAAAAGTAACCATTGTTGAATACCTGCCCAATATTCTTCCGGTTGAAGACGAGGACGTTTCGCGCGAAATGAATCGTCATTTTCGGAAGAGCGGGATAGAGATTCTTACTTCTGCATCCGTTGAATCGGTTGACACCACAGGCGAGGGATGTAAGGTACAAGTAAAAGCTGCCGATGGATTGAAAGAGTTGGCATGTGACGTAGTGCTTTCAGCCGTTGGAATTAAAACGAATATTGAAAATCTGGGATTGGAACAGGTCGGTGTGAAAACGGATAAAGACAAAGTGCTGGTGGATGATTTTTACCAAACTAATATTAACGGTATTTACGCCATTGGCGACATTGTAAAAGGCCCTGCATTGGCGCATGTAGCCAGTGCCGAAGGGATTATTTGTGTAGAGAAAATTGCAGGACATCATCCTGAGCCATTGAATTATCAAAACATCCCGGGGTGCACTTACTGTTCTCCAGAAGTTGCCTCGGTAGGATATACAGAAAAAGCCGCTAAAGAAGCCGGTTATGACATTAGAATAGGTAAATTCCCTTTTACCGCCAGTGGCAAAGCCAGTGCTGCCGGGGCGAAGGAGGGATTTGTGAAAGTAATATTCGATGCTAAATATGGCGAGTGGCTGGGTTGCCATATGGTAGGCGCTAATGTTACCGAAATGATTGCCGAAGTTGTAGTGGCGCGTAACTTAGAAACTACAGGGTACGAAATTCTCAAATCGGTGCACCCGCATCCAACCATGAGTGAAGCTGTTATGGAAGCAACTGCTCAGGCATACAATGAGTGCATTCATCTGTAAGTATAGAATTAACACACAAAAAAGTCCCTTTTGTAACAACAAAGGGACTTTTTTGTTTTGTAGCTTTGAGTACAAATGATTTGGCCTGGCACTTATATGTACGGAAACAAAATAGAGTTGCTGCAAAGCGGAGAAGACTATTTTGTGCAATTACTTAAGCTTATTCATACCAGCACCAAGTGGATTCATATTCAAACATATATTCTGGAAGAAGATGCAACAGGCAACGAGGTGCTTCATGCTTTAATAGATGCAGCCCAGCGAGGGACTAAAGTGTATTTGATAACTGACGGGTACGGAACCAAACTCTCATCAGCAACCGTAAAACAACTTAGGGCAAGCGGAGTTTTTTACCGCAATTTTTCGCCTTTACGCTGGATGAGGGTTGGTAAACGGCTTCATCATAAAGTGACAGTTACAGATGATGGAAAAGCCTTGGTGGGCGGGATAAATATAGCTGATAAATACAGAGGGAAATTAGATGACAAACCTTGGCTTGATTTTGCAGTTCTTATTGAGGGAAATGCATGTAACAGAATTAAATATGTATGTGAACATTTATGGCAACGAAGATTTAGAAGAGTTCATTTTAAACATGCCGCATTAAAGCCGGCAATGAAGGCATACGATATTCCTGTTGCCCTAAGCGTGAACAACTGGTACTTACGAAAGTTTGAAGTGTCGGCCGCTTATGAAGATGCAATTCATTCGGCAACCAAAGAATTAATTATTGTCGCGAGTTATTTTTTACCTGGGAAATCTATTCGTAAAGCATTGGCACAAGCTGCTGCCAGAGGGGTTAAAATTACGGTTCTGTTATCGGGAATATCCGATGTGCCGCTGGTAAATCGAGCTACCCGTTATTTATACGATTGGTTACTCCGGAATAAAATAGTTATTTATGAATGGCTTCCTTCGGTATTGCATGCCAAATTAATGGTGGTTGATAAGGAATGGTTCACTGTGGGGTCATACAATATAAACCGACTCAGCGATTATGGAAGCATAGAGTTAAATGTTCATGTGCATCATGCGGCAACGGCTATAGAGGTTCAACATACTGTTGAATCATTAGTGGAGCAGGGAGCCAAAGAAGTAAAAGCAGGGGCGTACACACAGGAAAAATCACTACTGCAGCAATTAATTAATTTCGCTTCTTATTACTTTATTCGTTTTTTGTTAAAGTTGTTTTTGCGAATGAGTGAAGATAGACGAAAAGTAACTTAATACTTTAGCAACACCGCTCTTTTTAGTTTCGTGTAAGAACAGGTATAAGCACTCTATAACCTTATGTGTTGGATGTAGCTATCTGTTTATGCATCCGGTCTTATATGCCTATGTGATAAAGGAAGAAAAAACAAATAGAAACATAGTTAAACATAGACATATAGCAATTCAACAGCAAAAAATCTATGTGCCTATGTGTTTATATAGGGGACATGACAAATACTCGTCCCACGCTTATTTTTTGAGCTGATAGCGCACGTTGAAATTAATACCTAAAGCTGTGTCCTTTTCTTATCAATGGTTTTTCGAGCCACTTAAACGAGTAATGGGAAATAACAAAAGAAACGAGCAGCGAGGTAAGGGTTACCGCAATATCTTTCCAGTTGTACCATCCGTTTTGATAATGAATTATGGGTCTCTGATGCAGGATGTACTGATGTAAAACCCCGTTAATGGCCTGATGGGTTAAATAAACAGTATACGAAATTGACCCCAGCCACATTAAAAATTTAATGCTGAAAAAGCGACCCAAGAGTCCGTTACGATCAGCCAGAATTAACAACAGACAATTGCTCCACATCAATCCGCCAAAGGTGAAAAGAAACCCATACCAGGGGCTGTTGCCCACCCATTGAATAAGTGCTATTAACAGAATTAATTGCACAAACAGCAGTATGTACAGAGGTTGTCGCATACTGAAAATTTTTTGAATGAATTCCTGATTTTGAACCAAATTTGCAATAATAACTCCCATCAGTAATGAGTCCATGCGTGCGGGCATGGTAACATAGGTGTGCATGATATTATCTCCGAACAGCGCAAATTTTACCCCCCAGCACGCTACAATAAACACGCAACACATGCGAATGAGGTATTTTTTTGGTGTGAGCCAGATAAAAAGCGGGGCAAGAACATAAAATTGTTCTTCAATGGTTACCGACCAGGTAATGCCAAGAAAGTGTGGTCCGAAATTGTAAATTTGTCGCTGCACATCCATGTCCATAAAAAAATTCTGAGCAAAAATGGCATATGACCAAAGAGGGATGGGTTGGTCGGGCAGGGAGTTTTGAAAAATGAACGGAATTTTTTGTTCACCCCCCCATAAAATTCCAATCAGAAATAACGCGTAAACAATATAGTAAACAGGGAAAATGCGCAGTATCCTCCGGACATAAAATGTTTTGAAAAAGTTGGGGGAACCTTTGCTTTCAATCAGAATGCTGGCAATAAGAAAACCGGATAGTACAAAGAATAAATCTACCGCCATAATGCACATATCGGTAGCAGGTTTAAAAAACCTTAAAACCGGGCTGTAGGCTGTAATTTCGCAGGCATAATAATGCCATAGCAACGCGGCACATAACGCAAAGCCCCTGAAGCCATCAAGTTGAGGGATTCTGCTATTGGCAATATTAATCTGGAATTTATTCTCGGTCGGGTTCATTGATTAAACGTTCAAAGGTATTTGATTTGTACTCAAAAAAGGGAATATGAATAAAGTAAACGAATTTAATGATTACCGAAGCCGGATGAATGAAAAGATTCTGGCCTCGGATAACCTGGTGCTTAAACGCTTGTTTAATCTTGATACAAATACGTATCAGGATGGGGCTCTCAGCAGAGAGGTAAAAGAAATGCTTGGATTGGTAGCTTCCATGGTGCTTCGTTGTGATGATTGTGTAAAATATCACCTCGAAAAATGTCATATGTTAGGTGTAACTTCTGCACAAATGTTTGAAATTTTTTCAGTAGCTAATATAGTAGGCGGCACCATTGTGATTCCGCATACACGCAGGGCGGTCGAATTTTGGGAAGAATTACAACAACTTCAATGATCATTCGCATTTTTGGTAAACTCTATCAACCTGATGAACTGATTCATTTAAAGCAGCACGCAATCGGTTTATTGCAAGATGAAGATGAGCGTGCAGCTGTGTTATTTTTGCATGAGTGGCTAAGCGGAAAAAGTGTTTTTGAACAACAAACTTCAGGAAGCACCGGAGTACCCAAAATAATTTCTCTTAGCAGAGAACAAATGTTACTTAGCGCCAAACTCACGGGAGATTTTCTGAATTTTACGAAGTTGCACACTATTCTGTTACCCATTTCTGCCCGATATATAGGCGGGAAAATGTTATTGGTTCGAGCCATCCTTTATCAAATGGATATTGAGGTAGTAAAACCGTCAACCCATTTTTTAGCTATGATTAATACACCTCATCCGTTTCAATTGGTATCGGTAGTACCATCTCAACTTTCGGTTGTTAAAGAAAACAAATTGGCCTATCAGGCACTTTCCTGTTTTCATACGGTATTGGTTGGCGGAGCCGGGTTGTCTTCCAGTCTCAATTCGGTGCTTCAGCAAATGAAAGGAGCCGCTATTTGGCAAACCTATGGCATGACTGAAACCGTTTCGCATATAGCCCTGCGAAAAATTAATGGCGAAAACCGCTCGGAGTTTTACCATCCGTTACCGGGTGTTGAACTGAAAACCGATGACCGAAATTGTTTATGCATTAGGGCAACTGTAACGGGGAATAAATGGGTAACTACCAACGATGTGGTTGAATGGAATGATGAAAAGTTTACGCTTACCGGACGATTTGATGAAGTAATAAATAGCGGGGGCGTAAAAATTTCTCCCTCAAAAGTAGAGGAGGTTGTGGAGCAGGTATTGGACGAAATGGGGTTGTCGTTTCCAGCTTTTGCTGCGGCATTACCCGATGAAAAATTAGGAAGTAAACTGGTGCTTGTGCTGGAGGGCAAAGAGGTAGAAGAAGGAAAATGGAAGGCATTTAAACAACGGATAAAGGAGGCTTTACCGCCTTTCCATGCACCGACACAGTATTTTTTCGTGGAAAAATTTCTATGGCTCGCTTCTGGCAAGATTAACAAAATCAGTATGTTGCAAAGTTTTTTGAAAGATTCCTAAAACCATAGCAATAGATTAAGAAATCCTTTTATATTCGCGGGAAAAACAGGGATAATTATTTAAACAGATTTACTATGTACTGGACGTTAGAACTCGCATCTTATTTGGACGATGCTCCATGGCCGGCAACCAAAGACGAATTGATAGACTATGCCATTCGTTCAGGTGCACCTTTGGAGGTGATAGAAAACCTTCAGGAATTGGAAGACGATGGAGAACCATATGAGAGCATAGAGGAGGTGTGGCCGGATTACCCCACTAACGATGATTATTTTTACAATGCCGATGAGCTTTAATTAATGAGACTGATTTCTTAACGGGGCTTGTGTGCAACACAAGCCCCGTTTGGTTTTATCGAATTGGTTATGCAGGTTGTTTAGCAGCTAAACTGTTCCAGTTATATTTATCTTAGCGGTATATTTCAACGAGTAAAAGTAACTTAAAGGTAGCCATGCAGTATTCTTTTTTTTTATTTTGTTTGTCAGTCTTTTTATTCTCGTGCAATAGAGAAAGAGCTCTTGTTACCGAAAATAAAATACCCTACCTGTATGATAGCGTGAATGTGTGCGATGTGTATCCATTTCCGGGCGACACCTGTTTTGTGTTGATTCACGGAGGAGCATGGGAGGGAGGCGACAAAAGTAATTTTTACCGTTCGGCTGACGTATTTGCCACCTATCACCGGGCAGCCTGCAATATGAACTATACCGTAAAGAAAAAATACTGTGGCGACCTCAATCAGACGGAAGTTAAAAGTTGTCTTGATTTTTTAAGCGGTCAGTTCCGGTATAAAAAATTTGTGTTGGTTGGTATATCGGCCGGAAGTACCATTGCAATGGATTATGCCTACCACACCGGAGATTTGCGAGTGATAGGAGTTGTTTGTTTGGGAACTATTGGAGATTTGACTAAAAATGCCAATTCAAAAGTTTTATTCAATGCAGGCTATGCGTATAAAGATGTGGTAGCCTCCAGCCCCATCAATGCCACTACATTTTGCAAAACATTATTTGTACACGGCAATACCGATGATATTTCTTTTCCGGTTCAGTCGGTAGATATGAATACTAAACTCACCGCTTCCGGCTATGAGTCAATGATTATTTTTAAGAATAGAGGGCATTGGTTTGACGAAGAAAGTTTGAAGGAAGTGTTTACGTTCTCGGTGTTTTATTTTCAATAATGCACCGATGGCTTTTTATTAAAATAACCGCGAAATTAAGAACGTAGCATCATAGTTAAAGCATACCGAGGCAAAGAACATGGTATCGGCAAAACCGTGGGAAAGAATAAGTAACAACAAATTTTTATCGCTGCGAAGGTAAAGTAATCCAAACAACACACCGGCAACAAAAGTAGTTACTACCCCATTAGTTCCCTGATAAAAATGAATAAGCGAAAACAGCAGGGAGGAGATTAGGATAGGCAGGTATTTATTACCGCTTAGCTGAATAAATCGGTCTAACAAGAATCCCCTGAAAATAATTTCTTCCCCAATAGCAGCTGTAAGCCACATGCCCGCTGTTGCCTTTAAGGTTAGCGGAATATTATGCCTGAGTACATTAAATTTTACGTAGTTAGTCATAACTCCGGTTAAGTGATTCAGCACCGGATTTAAAATTAAACTCAGAATGACCCACAGCACCAATCCGGCTAACAGCCCGTTAAAAAAAGTATGACTAAGATAATCGAATTTGAGAATCTGTTTTCTTTTAACGAGTTGATTTTTGAAAACAAAATACGAGCAGAAAACAATATGGGTAATAAACAGCCATAAAGACAGGGATGCTGCTGAATGGGTAATAACCGGAAGCAATACCAGCGAGAGCGAAACGGCAACAGGCCAGCTACCTAGCAAATTTTTTAATGAAATGGGGAAAGACGTACTTACCGTGTTATTAGTTCCAAACATGGAGTTACAAAGGGCAATTAAAATATGGCAGGCAGCAGGAAGAAATAGTTTTATTAAATGGAATACTTAACTGGCAAAACCCCTCATACCATTGGCCGGGGCAATTGAAGCTTGGATGGCTACAAAACTTTCGGCCGACTGAATTTCCTCATCACCCTGCCCTTTTGAGGCCTGATGAATGTCTTTAAGGAAAGGAGGCATAAATCCATTCAGTTCTTCATTGCCGCCTGCCGCTTTAATGCTTACCGAATAACGCAACGAGCTTCCATTGCCTATGGTACGTACCATATTCATCTTAAGCAGGTCGTTAAAATCACGTTGAATGGTTTTACGGTTACATCCGAATTCTTCAGTAAGTTCCTTGGTACTCACAAATCCTTTATGATGGATTATATACATGATGAGTTCCTGTCGCTTATTCAATAGCCCATGACTATACAGTTTGAGCTTATAGCCATGCTCAAATACATAGTTCATTATATTACGTTGCCGCGGATTGGCATCATCGTATTCTACCTGCTTGCGAAAGTATTGGCGTAATACTTGTTTTACCCGTAGCAGGTTATTATAAAAAACTTCATTGCCAAAGTCTATTTTGTTTTTGAGGTTTTCCTTGGTAAATTCTTCCTGCTCCCGCAATTCAAAATAGCGTGAACGGTTTAAAAACAACTCATGCTCCAGCGTAAGTAATCCATCCATATTGAGGTTGTGTTTGGCAAGCCAAAAATTTTGCATCAAACGCGCTAGTATGGGAGCATCGCTGCCAAATGGTTTTATTCTAAGAATTTCAAAATGAAGAATCCAGGAAGCGGCAATGGGATCAAGCTCATTCTCATTTTGCACCATATCAAAAACCTCGGCAAGTTGAGCTTCTTCCATTTGAGTAAGTGATTCCGGAAGTTTGTGGTATTGTATGGTAAATAAATCAAAATCTTCAGTAGAGCGATTTACCGTACTGCTTATGAGTTTTTGCAACTCAACAAGTAATTCTACCTTAAGGGGGGCTTCACGTTTGTGAAATAGGTATTCTTCCGCTTCCCGGTAAATGTACAATGTTTTTTCATTAAACCCTTTGGCTTGCGCTTTTTTGCTTAGGATGTTTTTAAGTGTTTCTAAATCGGTAATGGAGCGTTCAAGCGCGTTGGCGTAATAAGAGCGGGAAGCTGATGCATTAAATTGCTCAATGCGTACTACCTTATCGGGCAATTCCAGAAAGCGAAAGATATTGCCCAACTCGAAATAAAATTCGTGCAGTTTGGTTTCTGAATTAAGTAAAGCTACGGGAATGCCCAGCTTTTCTTCTAAAAGCATAGTTCAAATCTACTTTGTTTTACATCCCTATGAAAATGGGCATCAGTGTGCCCCCTTTGGTTTATTCACAATATGAGGCATAAAGCCGATAGGAACAATTCCTGAATAACAGTTTTGGCTTAGGAGAGAGCCAGTCAAAAAAAATGGACAAAGGCGCGATTATGTGGAATTTTGAAAAAGAGAGTGAATGATTGTTTTAACCCAAATCTGCCAACCAAGCCTCAAGCAAAGGTATTTCCTGTTCGCCCACCAATTTTAAATCAATAAGTGTCCGGTAGCAATGCAGCAGGTTTTCGCCTAGGTAGTGAATACCCGACTTCAGGGTTAGTTTTCCCAGTGTTTCGGCAATTTTGGCATTGTTAAGGTAACCCGGAATCTCGTCTTCAAAATCACGTAGCAGGTTATGCTGGTTGCGCTCCTGCCACACCGTAGCTTCTTCAAATAAAATATGCCAGTTGTTCTCCCAAGCTATGCGCTGAGCCACAAAACTGCGCCAGATATCCGTCATTCTGAAACTGCAATAAGCCGGCAGGTAAAGCAGCGGAAAGGCTTCCTTAAAATGGGTAGTATTTTGACTGTTGTACGGACACCAGGTATTTTTACCCAGACCTATTTTGTGTTTTTCTGTAAATGAAAACGGAAGGCTTTGTGTTAACCTGAATACGGCATCAATGTCCGGATTTTCGTCAGCAAGCCCCTGTTGTATGGGAGCTTTAATTTCGCGTTGTTCAAATAAACTCAGTGGCTTTAGTTCTTTGTGCAAATACTCAAGTGGGTATCCACGTGGCCATATATATCCATTGGTAAAATACGAATACACATTGAGCCAGCCTTGTTGCTGAATATCAAAAGCAGGTTGAGTGAGGGAGCGGTTGTCCCAAAAATTTTCTCTCGGAAAATTGTCATCATCACTCTCAATAATCATTTGAGCCCCATTTTTTACAGCTAACAGGTATCCTATATTTTTTCGGGCATAATGCCGTTCGGGGCAAATTTTTGCAAAGGCAAACGGAAGCGTTTTTTGCTCTTCCAGCGAATAAAACCGACAGCCGTTTAATGAAAAATCTTTTGGAGATTTAGAGTCACCAATAAGAATAAATTCAGTTTTATTTTTGGCGCATCCTTCGGCAAAAGAACGCAGCACTTCATTGGGCGCGGATATGGAAGTTATGACTAAAGCAGTATGGGTATTCATGAAAAGAGTTAGAGTGATTTGGAGTTAAAGGTAAAACGCAATAATACATAATGAAGCAATACCTCAATGGAATTGCGTATGGCCCGTTGCGACACACTTGGGGAAGGTGCTTTATAGTGAATGGGAATTTCGGCAAAGCGTTTTTTACGCAGCAGGTAACGTACTTCGGTTTGGTAGAAATGCGCTTTTGACAGCAGCTGGTAGTCGAGTAGTTCCTTAACCACCGAAGCATGAAATCCCTGAAATCCAGAGGTCATATCATACATCCGTGTTCCCAGTAATACATTGGATAGGATAGTTCCGGTTTTTGATAACATTCTTCGAAAAAAAGGTGAGTCTGACATAGAGCCTCCATTTATAAAACGGCTGCCAAAAGCGCACTCATTTCCTTCATTCAGTACCCGTAAAAACATGGGCAATGCCCGCGGGTCGTGCGATAGTCCGGCATCCATTTCAATAATAAAGTCGTGGCCATTGGCATACGCTTCTTTGTACCCGCGCACATAGGCATCAACAACATTTTTGTTCTCAGGTGCCCAAATGGTACAGAAGCGGTTGTCGGAGGTGCTTTGCTGTTGGCACAACTCAAGAGTTTGGTCAATAGATGCATTATCTACGACTAAATAAATTTTACCGCTTCCCAGACTATTTAATACCTTAGTAACCTCGCCAATAAAATCAGCGAAATCTTTTTCTTCATTTGCCATGGGTATAATAGCGGCCCAGTTCGAGTCGAAATACATCTTAGTGGTTTAAGGTAATAGGTTCAAAGATAAAATAAGCATTCGTATTTCAATGAACTCCCGCGCTTCTAAGTTTCTCGATCATTTGCGTGCAGGCGTGTGCCATCTCCTGATTGCCCATTCTGGTATAGGCATCCCGCATTATCTCGTAAGCCTGAGGCATTTCCTGTCGTAAGTTAACGGCATTTGTTTCAGACTCTACACATTTGGCATAATTTCCGGTTAAAAAATAGGCCTGCCCCAGAGCCATATAAATTTCAGGAAGTTTTCCATTTTGCTTAATGCAATTTTCATATTCTGGAATAGCTTCTGCGTATTTCTGCATATTCATATACGAAGTAGCAGCGTGGTAGTAGGCCATAGCATAGTTAATTTTTAAACCATATGATTTATGAAACAATTTAATGGCGGCAGCATAATTTTTTTTGTTAAATTCTATTAATCCTAATAGGTCATAAACTTCATAATTTTCCGGAATAAGTTCAAGTGCTTTTTTCAGATGTGCGCGGGCATTTGTTTCATCCAGCATATTTACATAAACACCTCCCAGCACCCTGTGCGCTTCTTCGTTGTTGGGGTTCCATGCTATGGCTTTTTTAAGGTTTACAATGGCTGAGTCAAAACTGCGTGCATAAAGTTGCGGATACGCATCGGCTATGTAATGATCGTGGCTCTTTAAGATGGCTGCCAGCGGCACACCGTCTGCTTCAATTACATGTATGGCTTCTTTAGGTGGAAATTGCCCTGATGCCAATTGATGTGGAGTAAGAGTGCGGGTAGTATAAATAGCATAATCCCATTTGCCTTTATACCATTCCATATCACGAGTCCACTGCCATTGAATGCTGTCGGTTACTTTTTGTGAATAATATGAGGCATTGAGTGGTTCGTTATTAATGGCTACCACTATGGCTTTATTGTAGTTCAACGGTTCATTTTTCAGTAACCATTCGGTAGCTTGTTTCACCACATTACCATAATAGTCGGTTTCATATTTTCCGTAGGCTCCTCTTAGTCCGCCCACAAATTGATTGAAATACACATATTCATTGGGGTGATTGCGTATCATCCATCCCAAGGGTTCGGCTAAACCGACAAGCGGCACTACTACCAGCAATAGTTGAACGGGTTTTATTTTTACTGCCGAGGCAATGATGTCCCATCCGCAGGCTGCAATAGCTACCAGCGGTGGATAGATAAATAAAAAGTGGCGCCAGCCATTGTACAACATGGAATTTTTGTACGAGGCATAAAACACCGGAAACACAATAACAAATACCAGTAAACCTACTATCGGCCATCTGAATTTTTTGCGTGCAAACACAATCAGGAGTAATCCGAGTGCCGCACCGACAAGAGCCACTACAGGTACTGTAATGCCTATGTATTTTACGGTATAATACCATGGAACCTGAGCCATATTGATATGTACTCCTTCAAAATTTTCATAGGAGGTAATGAGCGAGAAATTGGTAAATTCTTTTAGTGCTTTAATTGGGTTGGTAAAAGGTTTGGTGATACCAAATGGCCAGAAAAGTATTCCAAGAAAGTAGCTGAATCCGGCAACAGTAAAAAAGTATTTCAGGTATTTTGGAATTAATGATAAAGCGGTTTTGTTATTTTGCCGGAGATGACCAAGCCATTCAAAACCCATAAACAGAGCTGTAAAAGCAAGAAGTATAATGCCGCCTATGCGCATGCTGTTGGTAAGAGCAATGCCTAGAATTAAAAATAATAGGGTTGAGGTGCGGGGGTTAGGCAATTGTTTTAAAAAACGAATCAGGTGATAAAGGCTGAAAATGTATCCGGCTGCAAACGGTATATCTTTGGGGTTATTCATGGATTGTCCGAAGAACTGCGGAGTAATCAGAATAAGTAGCAATGCAAAAAATGCTGTGCGCCAGTTGCCCAGTTCACGTGCGGTGAGTGCGGCATAGGTCATGGCCATTAAACCAAAAAGAGAATTAAGTAAATGCCTTGTCTCAAATTCTCCAAAAGGAGATAATACGTCATTTACAAAGGCTGCCAGTAAATCAAAAAAACTTCCGTAATAAAGCAGGTGACTGTACAATGCTTTGTTGGTATCAAATACCGCTTTGTCTTCGCCAAACGAGAAGAAAAATTTAAGCATATCCTTGCCATATTCATTTTGTGCTTTTTCGTCCCAGGTTACTCCAAAATCAAAACTCAGGTATGGCATGGCAATCAATGCCACGGCAAAAATCAGAAAAAAACCAAGCCGATATACCGGGTGTTTGGCATCGCCAAGTGAGAAAGGAGTGGTTTTAAATTCGCTTACAGGTTTAGTTACATGCCAGTACCAGCGCAACGAGAAAACAAGGGACAGCGAACTCCACACTTCACCCATCCATTGGTAGGCGCGGTACGGATTGGTTTTTAAGGCCACTACGGCAGGCTCAATGGTAACTTCATTTAACTTAATTTTTCCAAGCAATTCGGTAAACAGGTTTAATCCGTTACCCGATAAATCGCCAAACAGGTTTTTGGCCTTTTCTGTTTTTAGTACAAGTGCTTTTGCCGATAAATCTTTTATTCCTGATCCAATACTTGTTTCATTTATAAAATTACTTTTCCATTTAAGCAATTTCTGTAAAAAGCTAAGGTTATGGTTGTCATTGGCCGGAACAAACCACACGGCATTGCTTTCTATTTTTGTGTGATTGCTGTTAAACCAGTTAAGCGCATTCGTTACAGCGCAGGCCTGATGCGGGTGATAAATATACACCCATTCTCCATCAATGCTTTCCTTACATTGCCCCAGTGCTTTACCCCCATGTGCGGAAGTACTTACTACCTTGATTTTCCCTTTGGCAAGTGCCTCGGCCACCGATTTTGTTTTGGAAGATTGGGCCCATACCTCTTTTTTTATTTCTGGTAAACACACTAGCAATTCCACTGAGGTTTTTGATTTGAGCACCAGTCCTGCAAGTAAATCAATTGATGAATGGAATTCTTTATCACCACTTATGGGGGGTAAAACAAAACTTAACAAGCAACTATATGATGTCATATATATTTTTAATAATTCAAAAGCACCCAAAAATAGCCAATAAATTGAACTGAAATAGCTCTCTGCATTTTTTTTTCTAATAGGTTTGGTATAACTTGCCTGCACGAACCCAAAATGAAAAAAGTTTTTATTGTTCAGGTGCTGCTTCTCAGCTTTGTTGCTACGGTGCCGGCACAAAATTTAACCCTCCCTATTTTTAAAATTGAAATTGATACCGGGTATTTAAAGGCCATGTACGCCAACCCAGGTGCTGATTTTTATTACCCTGCCGTTTTCAGATTTGACACCATTACCTACCCCTGCGAAGTGAAATTTAAAGGGGCTTCATCCCTTAATTATCCCAAAAAAAGCTGGGCCATAAAATTTGGAGATAATGTAAACATTTTTGGCGCAAAGCGAATTAACCTGAATGGCGATTATAAAGACCATTCATATATGCGCAATTTGCTGGTCTTACGTCTGTTTAAAAATGTGCTTTCGGTCGATGGCCCTAATATAACACATGTTAGTTTTAAAGTGAATGGATTGTATGCAGGCGTACATACCCTTATCGAACAGATGGATCAGGATTTTTTGGTAAATCATGGATTGCCGGCTGTTGATTTTTACAAAGCCGAAAATCATGGGGCAGGAATGTTTGCCCTAACCAAAGATTCGTATTGGCCATTAGTATGGACCGAGCGAGTAGGGAATGACACCCACAATGATCTGAAAATTTTAACCAACAAAATTTTTTACCTGGGCGAAGAGGAGTTCGATTCAAGTATTCATACCATGGTAAATGTAGATAATGTATTAGCCTTTTTTGCCGTACATTTTGCCAATACTGCCTTTGATAATTTTAACAAAAATCAATATGTAAATTTTAACGGGATTACTGGCAAATATGAGTGGATACCCTGGGATAATGAGGGAAGTTTTGGATTTGGTGCTTTTGGTAACTTTGATACCAGCAATATTGATTATTTGCTGGAGGACTCATACACGGGCGAGTATAATGTGCTTTTTCAGCGCTTAATTGCTAACGATTCAATACGGGGGCTTTTTAATGACAAGGTGCGTAGAATAATTAATGAGGGATATAGTTATTTGGATACGCTAGTGTACAACACAGCCAACAGGATTCGAAATGACGTGTATCAGGATTCTACCAAAGAAACATCGAATGCCGAATTTGAAAGCGACCTGACCAGGTTGCGGCTTTTTATGACAGAGCGAAAAGCTTTTCTTACGGCCAACCAAGTGCCAAAACATTACCGGCTCACTGATTTTTATAATTCAAATCCTTTTCCCAATCCAACTTATCCGCTGGCTGATATACGGGTAAAATCTGAAGCTAAACAGAGAGTATTTATGTATCTGGCCGATTCGTTAACCTTTGACATTTTTGGCCGACCGTTCAATTTAAAACGAATTGAATTGTATGATGACGGTGTGCATAACGACCTTTTGGCAAATGATCTGGTGTATGGAAATACGATAAATGCTCAGGCATTTTACAGTAAATATATTCCGTATTCCTTTACCGGGGGATATCAAAATTATCCATCAAACGGGCTTTTTTATATTGATTATTACCGATCCAAATCTTTTGCATTTAACAAAGCGAATGCTGACAATAATTTGGGTGCACGATTACGCATTGGGCGAACCTTTAAGCAAAGTAGTTCTTATTTTGTAGAAATAGTAAATACTTCATCAACTCAATCCGCAGATATTTCCTATTGCCATTTCAGGGTTAATGCAGCCTATAAGGACCTGATGTTTTTGCATAACACCCTGTTGCAGCCGGGTGATACCCTCATCATTACCAACGATACTATGATGGCACGCAAAGCATTTCAGGGCAAGAGAATATGCAATGTTTCGTTGTATTTCAATTTCAAGGAAAAAGATTTGTTTGAAATTCTCTCCCCTGCACTTACTCCGATTACTTCCAAAACACTGCTTTTCTTTGATGAGATACCTTTTCCGGCTACCTATTCGGTAGTGATCAATGAAATTAATTATAATTCACCAGGTAACCACAACACAGGCGACTGGATTGAATTATATAACCCCAACAACCAGTCGGTTGATTTGAGCAGTTGGATTTTTCGTGACGCTTCAGATGCACATAATTATATCTTCCCAAATGGAACAATTATACAACCAGATTCATTCTTGGTAGTGTGTGAGGATACGTTGGGCTATACTTTATTTAACAATACCAATATCCAGTACTTAGGGAATCTTGGGTATGGGTTTTCAGGTGCCGGAGAGTTGATTCGCTTATTTAATGCTAATGGGCAGCTAATAGATTCCGTTATGTATGATGATGTATTGCCTTGGCCAACCGCAGCCGATGCTAAAGGTCCTTCGCTTGAACTTAAAAATTTTAACTGGGACAATGCGCTTGCTTCTTCCTGGTATGCTTTTGAAGGAGATTATGGCACACCCGGCAGACGAAATCATATTGTGACTGTGGGAATAGCCGGAACAAAGTTGGCCGACAACGATTTTTTTCAATTGTATCCAAACCCAAATAACGGAACATTCACGGTGGCCTTACCTGCAGAAGTGGATGCCATTAACCTTAGGGTGATAAATATGCTGGGCGAAGAAATTTATACAATGCACGAAAAAAATGCTACAACTTTATATGCCCAACTACCCTCTGTGAATCCGGGAGTTTATATTGTTTCTATACAGGCTGGCAGTCGTAGCGTGAGCAAAAAGATGGTTATAAGCTACTGATTAAATGGGTATCAGGTGGTGAATAGCGTAGCAGGTTAGTTTGTTTTCGCAGGGTTTATCTCCCTTAAAATATGCAAACAACTTTCGGTAATTCTTCTTACTTTTGGCGTTCAAAAAAAGAATAAAGTTCATGACAACAGTTGCTTTAAAAACTACCTCGTTAACCGAGTTGCACAAATCGATAGGTGCTAAAATGGTTCCATTTGCCGGATACAATATGCCTGTTTTGTACAGCAATTTAATTCAGGAACATCATGCCGTTCGTAATTCGGTAGGCGTGTTTGATGTAAGCCATATGGGCGAATTTATGCTGAAAGGTCCCAAAGCACTTGATTTAATTCAGGACGTAACTTCAAACGATGCTTCCAAACTTACTGACGGGAAAGTGCAGTACAGTTGTTTGCCCAATGATAAAGGTGGCATTGTTGATGATTTACTTGTTTACCGCTGGAAAGAGGATGAATACTATTTGGTAGTGAATGCTTCCAACATAGAAAAAGACTGGGAGTGGATAAGTAACCACAATACCTACGGAGTAGAAATGGTGAATATGAGTGATGACATGTCGTTACTCGCAGTTCAGGGCCCAAATGCTGTGAAAACCCTTCAAAAACTTACTTCGGTTGATTTAGGGTCAATGGAATATTACACCTTTACAGCAGGCACACTGGCAGGAATTGAAGGGGTGATTATTTCAAATACCGGCTATACCGGTGCGGGTGGTTTTGAATTGTATGTAATGAACAATGACGCACACAAATTATGGGATGCCGTGATGGAAGCCGGAGCCGAGTTTGGAATTAAACCATGTGGATTAGGCGCCAGGGATACCCTTCGTTTGGAAATGGGATTTTGCCTATACGGACATGATATAAATGATGAGACTTCACCTATGGAAGCCGGTCTTGGCTGGATAACTAAATTCACTAAAAATTTTACCATGAGTGATTACCATAAAAAACTCAAGGAAGAGGGAGTGAAGAAAAAATTGGTTGGTTTTGAAATGATAGAACGTGGCATTCCACGCCAACATTATGAAATTGTAGATGGACAAGGGAATATTATAGGGGAGGTAACTTCCGGTACTCAGTCACCATCGCTTAGCAAAGCCATTGGGATGGGATATGTGAAAACTGAATACAGTAAATTGAATACAGAGATTTTTATCAATATCCGCGAAACCCGCATCAAAGCCCGAGTTACTAAACTGCCTTTTTTGCAAAAGCAGTAGCTCTTACGGCATCATTCCTAACCCATAAGGCCATGAAGCAAATAGATGTAGTTCTTACCCCAGCCATGCTCCCCCTTTATCAAATTGAAGGGAAAGTGGTAGTGGTTATTGATATACTCCGGGCTACTTCTTCTATTTGTGTGGCCTTTAACACCGGAGTTCAAAAAATTCTTCCGGTAAGTACCCCCGAAGAATGTGCCACCTATCAATACAAAGGATTTGTGTGTGCAGCCGAGCGTGACGGAATGGTGGTAGATGGGTTTGATATTGGTAATTCTCCTTTTAGCTATATGGATGAAAACCTGAAAGGAAGAAACATTGCCCTTACCACTACCAATGGAACTTATGCCATTGAACATGCCCGCCATGCCGCCATAGTGGTTATTGGTTCATTTTTAAACCTACAGGCAATTTGTACCTGGCTGATGAAGCAAAACAACGATGTGATTTTATTATGTGCCGGATGGAAAAATAAATTCAATCTCGAAGACACCCTGTTTGCCGGAGCAGTTTGCTGCCACCTCAAAAAAGAATTTTCACTGTGCAGCGATGCATCTATTGCCGCTTCCGATTTATTTATGCTGGCCAAGGATAACCTGTATGGCTATATTCTTAAGTCGTCACATGCCCATCGATTTAAAAAACTGAATATTGAACGCGATATTGAATTTTGCCTGCAGCAAAGTATTTTTACGGAGATTCCGGTATTGAGTGGCGATTACCTGATAAAAATGGAATTACCCCAAAGAGGCTAAATAACTCAACTTGCTATTCTGCAATTTTACTTTTACATTGCCTCTGATTTAGGGTATACATGGAAACCAACACGCTTACTTCAACAGGTATTTTTGATTTAGCTTTTATTTTAAATGTGGACACGCAAATTTTAAATTTTGCTTCGTCTGACGATACCCTGCTTTTTGTAAGCCCTGAACAATTTCTGGGCAAAAGAGTAATAGAGGTATTGCCTACCGAGGTCGCTGCTATTTGTCTGGAAAGTATTAAAAAAGCATTTAATACCAAGGCGTCAGCCACGTGCGAATATTGTCTGGAGATTGATGGTACGGCTGTTTTCTTTAAAGCAGTGGTAAGTCCGTTACATGATGCCAGTTTGCTAAGTCCCCGTCAAGCTATTGTTACCATTCAGGATATTACCCGGAATAAACTTCAGGCAAGCGAGTGTGTGGAACTTAACAATCGTTTTCGAACCATTTTCGAAACGGCAAATGCAGGGATGGTTTTTGCCAATAAGCATGGAATAATAGTGGAGCTAAACAACGCCTTTGCGGAAATGGTGGGCTACACGGCTGACGAATTAAAGAATAATCATTTTAGTCTGTTTATCCATCCCGGTGAAATGCAGGATGAAAGTATGCTGTTAAAAAAGGTGGCTGATTCTGAAATTCACGATGTGCGCTTAGAAAGACAAATTAAACGGAAAGGGGGGGCTGCTATTTGGTTAGATACTACCATTTCGGCCATTCGGGATGAGGCGGGCGAATTAAAATATTTTGTTGGAATTTGCACTGATATTACGAAGCTTAAAGAACAGAAATTAGAACTGGAAGCACTCAATGCAACCAAGGATAAATTATTTTCTATTATCGCCCACGATTTACGCAATCCGCTCAATGTAATTTCTGGACTCGTGAATATTTTGGTTACTGATTTCGACAAGGAAGAACAGCGTGGCGAATCAAAACAAATTTTGGATATGCTCTCCCAATCAACCCTTGGAGCAAATATTTTGCTCGAAAATTTATTGCAATGGGCAAGAGCGCAAACCAATTCTATTTCATTCTATCCAACCAAAACAGAATTAAAATTTATAGCTGACGATGTGATTCACCAACTGGCGGGGATGGCTCATGCTAAAAATATTTCACTTATATCTTCAGTAAAAAGTGAACAGCCCTACCTGCTCGACTGGCAAATGATAAGCACCATTTTGCGCAACCTGATGACGAATGCCATTAAATTCACTGCTGAAGGTGGAAGAGTTGAATTGACTGTCTGTGCCCATGAACGTGATATTTCATTTGAGGTAAAAGACAACGGCATTGGCATGGATAAAAACCGTGTGAATCATCTTTTTGATGCCAACCATATTCAAATCACTACCGGCACCGCCAATGAAAAAGGTACCGGACTGGGTTTATTAGTGTGTAAAGAGTTTGCCAAAGCCCATGGCGGAACCCTCACCGTTACCAGCGAAACCGGAAAGGGAAGTACGTTTACCTTACGTATCCCTCAATAAAATATAAATCGTTATATACTTTTTTCACTGGATTTATAATTATTTTTATACCTGAAGTAAACCATGTATTGAAAGTACTGCCTACATATCTTCGGTGGATTTTTATTACGTGCAGCCTGTTCATGTCGTTTTCGTATTGCATAGCTCAGTCTGACAGCAGCAACGTTTTGAATTCCTTTTCCGAAAAGCCGCCTTCCTATAAAGGCATTTCAGCAGCAAATATATGGGTTACTTATTTTAATGATTTTGAGTTTAACCCCGCCACTACCGCCTATTATACTAAGTTGAACTTAAATGTAAACCGGCAATTTTCGTTTATGGGGAAGTACTACCTTACTGATGCCTTAAATGGAAGAATTAACTGGAAACTCAAACAGGCTTTTGGATTTTCTCTCAGGTATGAGCATGAAAGCAAGGGATTGACTGTTTGGCAAACAGCAGCACTGGCTCTTAATTGGAGAGTTGGCATTGGAAAACGCTGACTTCTTTCGTCAGCTCTGGAAACTTCGTTTATTAAATCACAGTACGACTGGCAAAAAATAACGCTGGCCGACATGATTCAGACAGGGACATTTCCTGTGTATAAGTCACCTATGCAATTATTTCCTAATTCTGTACTGGTACCTGATTTTAATGCAGGCATCATCTTTACCAACAAAAGGGTATTGACGGAAGTTACCTGTTTACATTTAACGAGCCCCAATCTGGCCTTCTTTAAGACTCCGGGGGCGGAAGGTGTTTTACGAAGCATTATCAGAAGTAGGGTTAATTATATTATTCAAGGTTGGAAGGGGGACAATGCAAGATTTTCCCTTCTTGCGGGTGCGTCTGGTCGTTTGGAAATAACAGATGGCTTATTTGTTTATTCCGGATTGCTTACCTTAAAGTTCGATAACTGGGCCGGAACATTTGAGCAATATTCAGACAAGTCGTGGGGAGTAAATTTTTCGGTAATGTCGAAACCCAAAAATAAGTACAGCCCCAACCAGTTCAGACTGAATGTAGGGTATAGAAATTACCAGGCTGTAACGCGTCATTTCGGAGTGCCGGTGGGGCAGTTTCGATTTGCATTAAATTATCATTTTGGTATTTAGTACAAAGGAAAAAGGTCAATGAAAAATATTATTTTATTACTTTCGGTTTTTATAATGATGGCAGGCTGCAAAGATGAATTCAGCAACAATGCTGATCAGTTAAAATATCAGTACACATGGTTTTTTAATAATCATTGCGGAGGGTATTTGGTAGCGGCAGTGCCTAATTCGTTTTATAGTTCGGAGCGGAAAGTTCCATACCTGTGGGGAGTTCGATTCTCCACCCATTATTACGTTGACTCATGTGGCGGTGTGCCAAACTACTCCGACTCCGGGGTTAAATCTTTTTTTCTGGAGGTGCGTGATTTGGAGGATCGCTTATATTTTCGAACCAACCATATTTTAGATTACTGGAACGGGACAAGCGCCATGAATGCAGGAGGGAACGTTCCCGGAGGGTTATACCTGTGGAAATTTCGCTTAGAAGATTTAGATGGAGTAATACACGAAGAGCGGGGCACGGTAAACGTACTGTACTAGCCTTTTCTCGCCAGTACTTTCAACACCGCCTCTACAATATCCGGGGTATCTAGTTTATATTTTTTCAATAAATCTTCAGGAACTCCGCTTTCACCAAAACTATCGTTTACGGCTACCATTTCAACAGGAGCAGGTGTGTTGCGGGCCAATAACTGACAAATACTATCACCCAGGCCGCCATGTCGCTGGTGCTCTTCGGCTGTTACCACACATTTGGTTTTAGCTACGGATTTTAACACAGCCGCTTCGTCCAGCGGTTTTATAGTATGTATATTTATGATTTCGGCATCAATGCCTTTTTCGGCTAAAATATATCCGGCTTCAATGGCTTTCCATACTAAGTGGCCCGTGGCAAAAATGCTCACGTCTTTTCCTTCGTTCACCATCCAGGCTTTCCCTATTTCAAATTTTTGATCGGATGCCGTGAAGTTGGGAACTACCGGACGGCCAAAACGTAAATACACCGGACCTGTATAAGCAGCAATAGCCATGGTAGCTGCTTTGGTTTGGTTATAATCACACGGATTAATCACGGTCATGTTCGGCAACATTTTCATCAGACCGATGTCTTCCAGAATTTGATGCGTGGCTCCGTCTTCGCCTAGGGTTAATCCGGCATGCGAAGCGCAAATTTTTACATTCTTATTGGAGTAGGCTACCGATTGACGAATCTGGTCAAACACCCGTCCGGTAGAAAAATTGGCAAAGGTTCCGGTAAACGGAATTTTTCCGCCAATGCTCATTCCCGCTGCTAACCCTATCATATTCGCTTCGGCAATACCTACCTGAAAAAAGCGATCGGGGAATGCGGTTTTAAATGCATCCATCTTTACCGAGCCGGTAAGATCGGCACACAGAGCTACCACTTCACTGTTGCTTTTTCCGGCTTCAAGTAATCCGGCACCAAATCCTGAGCGGGTATCTTTTTTATCAAATATTTCGTAATGTTTCATGTGTTACAAATTTAGGGTAGTGGCGTATGCTGATGTTATTTTGAATTCTCTTTCGAAGGTGTAATACGAACGGGACATGTTTTTTGGGCGGTACACAATTTTATATATTCCGGGTTGCATGGTAATGGTTTGTGTTTTGTTTACCAAATCAATTTCACAAACAAGCTCCAGTTTGTTATTCACCATCTGGTACACTGCTCCCCATATTTCGGTTCCCGAGAGTATATTTAACTTTCCGGGTTGCGGTACACTTATATTGGTGGTAGTACTTTGGTTGATGGTAATCTGGCTTAGTTTCATTCGTGGAAGCGTAAGAATTTCCAGCTCATATTTTCCCACCAGCATTTTATGCGTGCTGTTAAATTCCTGCACATACATGGTTTGTATTTCTCCGCCTTTGCGAATAATGCACTCAAGTCGCGGGTAATTGGTAATACCTTCGCAGGATAGTTTTAAATATCCCTGTGGTGCATCAATGCCAATGATATTGTGTTTGCCCGGCACCAGTTCAACTCCTTCTTTTATAACCTGCGGTGTGGTGTGAACTACTACGGTGTATTTTACCGTTGGGTCAAGGGTGATGGTATCGGGATAACCACGGTCGTTTATCACATGCAGGTAATTATAGAGCAATAAACCCGTGTGCGAGTCGTAAAAACTCATATTCACATTAGTTTCGCTGGGTTTCGAATAAATATCCAGCAGGTTCACTTGAGCAGTGGTAGTATTGAGTGCCTGCGATACCACTACATTCAGCGCATTGGCAAAGGTGGCTTCGGTGCTGGCATCGTAAAATCGGCCTACACATTCAAATGCTTTTCTAAAGTCATCTGTCATAGCACCCACTCCAATAATAAATGGGCGAAGTGCTACACCGTTTCGCTGCAATGCTTCCGATACGGCACAGGGATCGCCTTTGCATTCTTCCAGTCCATCTGTGATAAGGATAATGATATTGCGCGCATTTTTATCCGGGAAATCGTTGGCTGCCTGTGTGAGTGAATACGCAATGAGGGTAGTTCCTTTGGGCGAAATGGTTTGTAATTTCTTTTTAATATCTCCGTGGTTATTGGCTTTAAAGCCTACTTCCAGCTTGGTGTCTTTGCAATTTTGATCCACAATAGGGCTTTGGTGTCCATACACACGCAGGGCAACTTCTACATTATTGTACTGAGCCAAACTATCAAGTGCTGAGCTTAGCAAACGTTTGGCAACATCCATCCGGTCTTTTCCCTTATCCATTTGGGCAAGCATACTTCCTGATGCATCAAGTAAAAAAAGGATTCGTGTTTTATTGCCGTTTTGTTGCGCCCATACTTTTGCAGGCAGCAGCAGGCTTAGCGAAAAGGTAAAGCATAAACTAAAACGAATCAGCGCATGGTTCATTAATAATCTCCCAATGTTTCGTCTAATTGTTTTAAAGCCGATGCCAACTGTTCGTCATTGGGAGCTACCCCATGCCACTTGTGACTGCCCATCATAAAATCTACCCCTTGACCCATTTCCGTTTTCATAATGATGAATACAGGTTTGCCTTTTCCGCAGGCGGCTTTGGCTTCGTGCATCACTTTTACCACATCGGCCATATCATTTCCATTCATGTGCAATACCTGCCATCCGAAGGAAATAATTTTTGAGGAGATATCATCAAAGCCCATAATCTCTACAGTTGAACCATCAATTTGTTGTTTATTAAAATCAATGGTAAGAATTAAATTATCTACTTTGTTGTGGGCTGCATACATTAGCGCTTCCCAAATTTGTCCTTCCTGCATTTCGCCATCGCCCATCAGGGCATACACCAACGAAGCATCGTTATTCAGTTTTTTTGCCTGTGCGGCACCCACAGCTACCGATACTCCCTGACCCAATGAGCCCGAAGCAATGCGTACACCGGGTAAATGTTCGGCTGTGGCCGGATGTCCCTGCAACCGCGAATTAAGCTGACGAAACGTGGCCAGTTCCTTTACCGGAAAATAACCCGAACGGGCAAGTACACTATAAAACACCGGTGAGATATGTCCATTGCTCAAAAAGAAAATATCTTCTCCTTTGCCCTCCATGCTAAACTGTGGGTTGTGTTTCATTACATCAAAATAAAGAGCCGTAAGAAAATCGGCACATCCCAGCGACCCACCCGGATGACCCGATTTGCATCCGTGTACCATGCGTACTATGTCCCTGCGTACCTGAGAGGCAGTTCGTTTTAATTCGTTGATTTCAGCCATATTCCGTTTTGTGATTGCCGCCTCAAAGTTGACTCTTTCAATATTCCCAAACAAAATTCCGACTTTTGTAATATCAACAAGTTATACAATTTTATCAAACAGCTTGTTGCCAGATTTTTAGGATAAACACCTAACATGAAAAAACAACTCGAACTCACTCTTAGCCCCGAAGAGGCCACTGTAAGCAGCCGCTTGCTAAGCCGTGTAGCTGATGAATTAAAGGTTCCGGATTCTACTATTTCGCATATTCAAAAGCTCAAACAATCTATTGATGCACGAAGGAGTCCTATACGCATCAGGCTACTGGTTGAAGTGTGGATGAATGAACCTTACCTGCCCGAGCCGAATAACTTCGCTTTTCAGCAGGTAACTACTAAAGCTGAAGTGCATATCATTGGTGCCGGACCTGCGGGATTATTTGCCGCATTAAAGTTACTTGAGCTGGGA
>JAGVLJ010000079.1 GCA_020049855.1 Bacteroidia bacterium
CAAACACGACCATAGAATGATCAGAAATTATCTGAAAGGAACCATCGGTGATGCAATAAATATAATGTTAGCCGCATCGGCAATGAACTTTAAACGAGTCATGAACATCTTCAAAATGAAGATGCTCTTTTTTGTTCAAGATTTCTTTGCTCAACTAATATTGCTGTTAAACTTTTTATTCCCTTCAAAAATAAAATTGACTTTTTGAGGGGCGACTATTTATCCAGCAAAAAATGGATAGAATGCATCTTCAATATGGGTGATGAGAATTTCAGTTTCTGCTACAATAACCGAAATTACATCAAAGCGCATTTCTCCTTTATGAGTACCAGATTCAAGATATGCCCCGGCAGCACTGGCAAGTTTTTTTTGTTTGGCCGGGGTTACAGCCATTTCGGGCTCACCAAAAGTAGCGGTGCTGCGTGTTTTTACTTCCACAATTACCAGCGTGTTAAGGTAGGAGGCTATAATGTCAATCTCTTCATGCACATTCCGCCAGTTACGTTCCCGTATCACATATCCTTTTTTCAACAGAAAATCTGTGGCAAGTTGCTCTCCCATTTCACCTAATTTCAGGTGATCTGCCTTTTTCATTGCAAAGAAGCAAAGATTAGTGCTGAACGCTTATCATTGTATGGTGAACTATGACACCATTCTGTTTCAACGTTACCGAATATAGACCCGATTGTACCTTCGATAAATCAATTTTGGCCAAGTTGAGCAGATGGGTGGTGAGTACCGAACTTCCCAGCATATTCCTGATTTCAACCTCAAGCATTTTCTGTTCTTTTGATTCAATAGTTAATGAACCATATTGAACAGGGTTGGGATAAACTTTAAATAGGTCGGAAGAGAAAATGGAAGGAACCGAAAGCGGAGCTACTTTTACAATCGAGGTAGCGGCACCCAAGCAGCCGTTGGAATCTGTTCCTATGGCTACATAGGTGGTGGTGGTTACGGGTGAAGCATTAACAGTTGCTCCCGCAGTAGTATCTAATCCCGAGGGTGGAGTCCAGGTAAATGTTACCCCCCCGTTTGCCGTAAGTTGCACGGATTCTCCAACTAAAATAAAACTACTATTGGGGTTGATACTTATGTTTGGACTAGGGTGAACCGTAATCTGCACTCGGCCGGTATCGGTACATCCGTTATTATCGGTAGCGGTTACGGTAAACAAAGTACTAGCCGATGGTTTAGCATACACCGATGCTGATATACTATTGTTTAATCCGGCTGAAGGGCTCCATTCATACGAAACCAAATTGCTTCCGTTAGCTGTAAGCTGAATACTGTCACCTAAGCAAATACCTGCAGTTGGTGAGGTGGCGGTAACATTGGGACTGGCATACACTGTAATGAGGTTGGTAAATGTTTGGGTATTGGATCCAACTACGTTGGTTGCTGTAAGCGTAACGCTGTATGTTCCTGCTGCATTAAATTTTACGGATGGATATTGGGTACTATCGTTTGTTGAATTTACGAAGGTTACCGTTGACGGATTAAAACTCCAGTTCCATTTAGACGGATAGTTGGTTGATAGTTCGTTAAAATTAATGATATCACCTTCACAAATGGTACTGTCGCTGGCTGTAAAAAGAATAACCGGGACACTGGTAGGGTTGGTATATAAGTCAGACTCCCATAAACCACGACCATAGGTGGCAGCTCGTATGCGACTGTTTAAATGATTTATGTTATCATACCATATTTCCAGTTCGGTAATTGCTGATGTAGCAGGAAGACCTTGCTTAAATGGAACCCAATCACTCATACTCGAGTCGCGGTAAAACACGCCAAGGTCGCTGCCTACATATAGGGCTTCGGAACCTTTTATATCAATGGCAAGACAATTCATTGCGACATTTGGAAGAGTGCCTGAGATATTAGTCCATGACTGCCCTCTGTTGAGTGAACGATAAACTTTATTGTTAATAGTTATGTATACCACACTGTCTTTTAAAGGGTGGGTTTCAATGTCCGTAGCTGTTGCCGAAACGGGTAGTGTAGAAGTTAGATCAATCCATGATGGAGTAGTGCCAAGCGCACTGTCTGTTCTGAAAAGTTTATTATCTTCGCGCGCTACATACAACACATTCGTATTGGTGCGCGATTGCTCAAGTACTCTTATGTTTCTGGAATTGCTTGCACCAAGGGTATTTGATATTTTTATAAACGATGGTGTTCCGGCTTTTGCGTTCGTGGTTCTCCATATATTTTTATAACCGATAAACATGATATCGGAGTTAGAGCGGTGCAAAATATACGGTGTAACCCAGGCGCCATCTTCAGTAATGCCATTTACTCCGTTACCAGCAAAACTACCGAACGAAGTTCCTTTATTGGAAGAGCGATTAATCGCTCCATTGTATAACTCACCCCACATATAGTTATCATTAGTAGGATCGATTACAGATTCCATCCCGTCTCCTCCAATTTCTGTTGACCATGTATTGGTGTTGAAAATGGCTGTTCCATTATCCTGAAATCCGGCAATCACTAAATTTTTTGTCAGTTTACTTTGGCCAATCTTATATATCTGTCCAATTGCAAGGCCACTGCTCATGTTATTCCATGTAGAACCTCCATTAGCAGTGTAGTAAATACCTCCGTCATTTCCAACATACAATCTGTTGGTGGTTTTTCCAATTGTCATGTAATGTTGGTCGGCATGGATTGCTGGAGCGTTAGTCCCAACCCAGTGGGCATTAATACTCCAGTTTTGTCCTCCATCGGTTGATTTGAAAATATTCACTCCGCCAACGTAAATTACATCTTCATTAGCTGTATCTACGGCCATACATAGGTTGTACCACGCTTGCCCTTTTGTTGTGTCGCTACCTGTATAAGAGTATCCCATGATATTTGGTGAATTGGAGCGAAGAGAAAATGTAAGTCCGCTATCTGACGACATATAGCAACCACGAAAAGTACGTTGGTTGGTGGCTATTATGTACACTTTATTCTTGTTGGCTGGGGTAACTCCAATTACCATTCGTACGCTGCCGGAGGGAATGCCAGAGCTGATGATGGACCAGGTTTCGCCTCCATTAGCCGAGCGATAAAAAAAACCGGAAGCTGTAGCAAACATGATTGTTGTATCTCCCGGACGATAATGAATATCTTTAAAATTATTTGTAATTGATTTTCGAACCCAAGAGACGCCACCGTTATAGGATTTATATACACCACCGCTTGTTGCTGCAAAAATTACCATAGGATTTATTGGATTTTGTAACATGGCTCCAACAGTAAGGCCTATACTCATTCCGGTACTGGAAGTGACCCAACTATTGCCGCCATCTGTACTTTTCATTACTCCTGCACCATTTGCATCTGATGCGTCACGATCACCGGTTCCAATCCACATATTTGAGGGATTACTTTGGTCAATTAGGATAGATGAAACACCTAAGGTTGGTAGCATGTCTGTATTGCTTGTCCAGCTGTTACCGTGATTGGTTGTTTTCCATAAACCTCCTGCAGGTGCACCAATAAAAATAATATTTCCGTTGGTAGGGTGAACGGCAATGGTAGCTACACGACCCAATCCGTTTGGTTGTCCAGTTCCATTGGCAGGCAATAGTCTTGGCCCAAGCTCCTGCCAGTTTCCTGCTACCGATGTTGTAGAATACAAACTGTTCCAACTACCAAAGTAGTTAAGGTATTCTTTCAGGTTATGTTCAGGAGCGGGTCGTGTTCCATCAGGATTTACTCTTGTACTCATAAAATATTCCCATCTTTTGAATGGCTTGTAACTTCCTGCTTGGTTGCGGTCGCGGTTAGTCCAGTATTTTTCGAAGGCGCGTTGAACATCAAAAAAATTTACATTCCGGTCGGCCATCATATTTATATAATACGGGTAATTAAAGGTGTCATCAACTGTGGTGGTAAAACCCGTTTGCTGTGAAAACAATGAAGTGGCAAAGGCCAGTTGACCAAGAAGAATTATAAGTAAATGTTTTTTCATGATGTGCTGAAAATAAAGTAGTCAAAGATAATTTAAATCAATCAAATTTACCACTCAATACTTTATCCAAAAAAGGTATCGTGAGGCTGTAGGGATGTCCTTTATAAATCACTTTTCCTTTGGGGTTAATGATGTAGGTGGAAGGAAAATCCCAAAGTTGAAAGGCTTTTTCAAAGTCGTTATTTACCGGAATATACTGATTACCTTTGAGGGTATCGTTGGCCAGCAGGGTCATCCATTTTTTCGAGTTTGTTCCCAACGCTATATGAGCCAGATAAATCCATTGTTTTTCTTTGTTAAACAAACCCACAATCCGCTCCAGCGTATCGCATAAACTTTGCGAGGTTGAATTTGCAGGCGACCACGTGTTTAACAAGATGTACTTGGGTGGAAATGCTTTTGTTGGAAAATTATTTCCTTTTCTATCCATCAGCCAAATATTAGGGATGTCGTTCTTAAGCAATGGATGCTGGTAACTCTCACTAATACGTCTCACTAAAGTTAATTGCGGATGGTTGGGGTTTATTTTTATAAACTCGGCAAGCTCCCGTTTAATAATGGCTGTTGAAACCGAATCTTTATACGAAGGGTCGCGATTTATATATAGAAGTTGAAGTATGATTTCTGAATATATACTATTAGGCAGGTTGTTTTTGGAAGCCGACACTATTTTATATACATCTAAAAATATCGGTTTTGGCAACGAACCGTTCCTAATCTGTGCCCTCATTACTGAATCATGAACTGCTGTAAGAAAATAATTACTCAAGTAATTTGAATAAAGTAGGAATCCGCAATATTTATCATGAGGGGGGAAATACTTTTTTAGTATTGGGTCGTTTCCACTATTGAATAGTATTTTACCAGTTGGCGTGTCAATCAAACGCTCTTTTAGTTTTATGGTTTCCAAATCAATTATGAGTGTAGTGTATTCATCAGTTCCGATTCCGGGTATAGACTTTACGGAGGTAGCAAATTTGACAAGTTCTTTTTCATAATTCACGTTGGTAATGCTTGCTTCGGTGTGTTTCAAAAGGTCGCTTATTTTCTCAAAGGCTTTGCACCTTACACATAACCCGTCCACAGTCCATTCACTTCCTTTTTTTAGGGGGTCGAAAATGGCAGTGAGCTTACAGTTATTAAAAAGAAAAAAATTGTAACGGTAATAAGTTTTCCGGTATTCCAATACTAGCAAACATTGGGAGGGGTAAGCAAGTTGCCCTGTGTAGTAAATTCTGCCGGTTGAATCGGCCTTTAATTCATACACGGCAGTATTAAGGGTGGTGAAAAGGGTAATTTTTCCAGTAGTCGGTGGAATTAATTTCACCGAAATAGTAAACGAGAAAGCAAACGAAAATACGCTTGTTACAATCAAACAAAGCGTAAGGAAAAATTTATAAATGTTACTTTTATTTTGACTTAAGCAAGTCACGAATTTCGGTAAGTAATTGTTCCTCTTTACTTGGGGCAGGTGGTACAACTGGTACTGTCGCTTCTTCTTTTCGCTTAAGATTATTCATCCCTTTTATAATCAAAAACATCACAAATGCTATAATGATGAAGTCGATGGTAGCCCCTATAAATAAACCATATTTTAACTCGGCATTACCTACTTTTAAAGCGAGTGAGGAGAAGTTTACTCCTTGTAATAAGATGCCAACCAAAGGCATCAATAAATTATCTACCAGAGAGCTCACAATTTTACCAAAAGCTCCTCCTATAATGACACCAATGGCCAAATCCATTACGTTGCCTTTCATGGCAAATTCTTTAAACTCTTTGATCATACCCATAAGTTAAATTTATTAAGCTAACAAATTTAGTCGGGTTATTGGCAATTCCAATTTTGTAACCACTCCTCCACCTTCTTATAAAATTAAGCCGTTAAAAGCACTTTTTATGGGAATTTCCTCCACTTTGTATTATTTTGATTATCAAGTGTTTTTATATCTATAGCTTGATGTTTTGCACAATATTTATCCACAAAGTGGAGTTATGTGGTTTAAAGTGGAGAAAAGTTCCATAATTTTACCCATCAAAACAATTGCAAAAAATGTCCATGTTTCTCGGTGAGTTTGAGTGCAAACTGGATGCGAAGGGTCGCATAATCCTTCCATCTGTGTTGCGGAAACAGCTTCCGCAGGCTGCCGCAGAACGTCTGGTAGTGAATCGGGGATTTGAAAAATGTTTGGTGATTTATCCGAAAAACGAGTGGGATTCAATAACGGCTGAATTGGCTAAGCAGAATTCTTACAATGCACGTACCCGCGAATTCATCCGATACTTTACCAGAGGAGCCACGGAACTTGTAATGGACAATGCCGGACGAATTCTAGTGCCGAAGCCTTTGCAGGAATATGCCGCTCTAAAAACAGAAATTATTCTTTCATCTCAACTTAATAAAGTTGAAATCTGGTCAAAAGAATCGTATGACAGATTGCTGAGCAACGAGCCTGAAGACTTTGCCCGATTGGCCGAAGAGGTGATGGGCAATAAAAACAATGAAAGGAGGGAGAATGATTGAGTACCACGTGCCGGTGCTTCTTAACGAATGCATCAAGGGACTCAACATAAAGCCCGAAGGAATCATTGTCGATGTAACATATGGAGGAGGTGGCCACTCAAAAGAGATTATCAAACAATTAACTTCAGGAAAGCTGATTGCATTTGATCAGGATGCGGACGCACATAAAAACGCATTAGGTGATGACCATTTTATTTTGGTTGAAAGTAATTTTGAACATCTTAAAAATCAATTACGTTTTGTTGACGCCATTCCAGTGGATGGTGTTTTAGCTGATTTAGGCGTGTCATCACATCAGTTTGATGAGGCTTCTCGTGGGTTCTCCTTTCGGTTTGATGAAGCCGAATTAGATATGAGAATGGATCAACAGCAGCACCTTTCGGCCAAACAAATTATAAATACCTATTCCGAGGCACAACTGGCCGATTTGTTTTTTTTGTATGGGGAACTGAGAAACGCCCGAAAAATAGCCAAAGCGATAATAGTAAAACGCGCGGAAAAACCTATTGAAACAGTTGGGGAGTTGAAATCATGTTTGCTGTCATTTGCTCCCAAATTTAAAGACTACAAATTTTTTGCTCAGGTATTTCAGGCATTGCGTATTGAAGTAAATAATGAGATTGGTGCATTGAAATCATTGTTGGAGCAAAGTGCTGATGTGATTAAAAAAGGAGGACGTCTGGTAGTGATTTCCTACCATTCTCTTGAAGATAAATTGGTGAAAAACTATATGAACAAAGGCAAGTTTGAGGGAGATGTCGAAAGGGATTTTTATGGCAATGAAATAAAACCATTTAAGCCACTTACCCGCAAAGCCATAGTATCAGATACCGAAGAGATGACAAAAAATCCGCGTTCAAGAAGTGCCAAACTGCGAATTGCTGAAAAGATATGAATCAGCTGAACGAAGAAATAAAAAAGGAAGCAAAAAAGGAAGAGCCTAAAAAATCGACTGCAGGAGCGCAAATGGCTAAGGTAGCAGATTTTGATTTTTTCCTGACACGCGATAATGTGCAGGGGATGTTCCCAACTATCCTCTTTGCCGCATCGTTAGCCATCTTTTATATAGCCAATGCCCATTTTACTGAGAAAACCATCAGACAAAGCGATCGAATGGCCAAAGAAATTAAAGAACTGAGGTCAGAGTATATCACTATCAAATCCGATTTAATGTTTAACAGCAAGCAGAGTGAAGTGCTGAAACGTCTGGCTCCTGAAACGGGAATAAAAGTATTAACCTATCCTCCGAAAAAAATCATCAAACCACAGCAAGATGAATATTAAGAAAGACATACTTTGGAGGGTATATCTTACCTTTTTCTTCATTTCCGTGTTTGCGGTAGTAGTAGTGGTGTATATGTTCCGCATTCAGTTTGTGGAAGGACATAAATGGCGACAACTGGCCGATAGTTTAAGTACCGAATATCAAACCATTGAAGCCGTACGTGGGAATATTTATGCATCCGATGGAAGTTTGCTTGCTACTTCCATTCCCATTTATGACATACGTTTTGATACAAGAGCAAGTGGATTAACCAATAAGGTATTTAATGCAGGAATTGATTCGCTCTCCTTTCTGCTATCTCTTGAATTTAAAGATAAAACTCCACGAGAATATGCACGCATGATCAAGAATGCACGTGCCCGATCTGAAAGGTATTTTTTACTCAAACGAAAGGTGACATTTATACAAATGAAACAGATGGCAAAATGGCCATTGTTTAGGTTGGGGAAATACAAAGGTGGATATGTTGCTGTTGAACGCACCAAACGGCAAAAGCCATTTCAGTTATTGGCCGAACGCACCATTGGATATAATGTAGAAGGGGTTGCACCTGTAGGGTTAGAAGGCTCATTCAATAAAATACTGGCAGGTACCAGTGGTAAAAGACTCATGCAGCGGGTAAGTGGCGGAGTATGGGTGCCGATTAATGATGAGAATGAAATTGAGCCTGAGGTGGGAAAGGATATTATCAGTACAATTAATGTGAATATGCAAGATGTAGCCGAGGATGCATTGTACAAAGCCCTTGTTAAGCACAAAGCTCAGTTTGGTACAGTTGTATTAATGGAGGTTGAAACCGGGGAAATAAAAGCCATTGCCAATCTTACGAAGGTTATGGATGGAGTTTACACAGAAAAATACAATTATGCCATTGGATTGAGTACAGAGCCGGGATCTACATTTAAGCTGGCTTCGGTAATTGCATTGCTTGAAGATGGCTACGTAAAACCTACTGATTCTTTTGATACAGAACACGGGCAGAAACGTTATTTCGACCGTATGATGAAAGATGCAGAAGAAGGCGGGCACGGACGGGTAAGCTTTCAACATGCATTTGAACTTTCTTCTAACGTGGCAATCTCAAAGGCGGTATACGCTAATTATGCAAAACAGCCATCAAAATTTATTGATCACCTGGAGAAACTACACTTAGCAAAACAACTTGGCTTGCAGGTAAGCGGAGAAGGCATCCCACACATTAAACACCCCAAAGATAAAGACTGGTATGGCACCACGCTTCCGTGGACCTCTATTGGTTATGAAGTTCATGTTACTCCCTTGCAAATACTTACTCTTTATAACGCAGTAGCCAATAGCGGACGCATGGTGAAACCTTTGCTGGTAAAAGAAATTCAGCAAACTGGGAAAGTAATTCGGAATTTTCCCGTTCAGGAAATTTCTCCGGCCATTTGTTCTGAGAAAACCATCAAAGCCGTGCGACTAATGATGGAAGGAGTGGTTGAAAGAGGAACTGCCAAAAATCTGAAAAATCCATATTACACCCTTGCAGGTAAAACAGGAACAGCTCAGATTGCTGATGCGAAGAATGGCTATAATAAGGTAGTGCATCAGGCTACTTTCTGTGGTTATTTCCCTGCCGATAAACCAAAATATTCCTGTATCGTCATAATTAATTCTCCATCAAACGGGGTGTATTACGGATCGTTAGTAGCAGGACCAGTATTCAGAGAAATTGCCGATCAGGTTTACTCCGGTAGTATTGACATGCACCCGGCAGTCAGTGTGCAAACCGATAAAAAGGAGTTGCTTATACCTGTAGTACGGCCAGGGTATAAACAGGAAGTTAAAGCAGTGTTAAGCCGTTTAAGCATCAGTTCTTCTGTAAAAGATTCTGCTGGTTCTACAGAGTGGGTAAGCGGTACTGCCCATGATAATTCTGTTAAGTTAGTAAGCAAAAAAATAACCGATAAGCAAGTGCCAGATGTTACCGGAATGAGTTTAAAAGATGCGGTGTTTATTTTAGAAAATGCCGGATTAAAAGTGATGAGCAAAGGTTGCGGCAGAATAAGAAGTCAGTCGTTACCCCCAGGACAGTCGCTTATACGAGGCTCTATTATTTACCTCAATTTAGGTTAATGATTGGATTAAACAGTCTTCTTCGTCCATTAGACATATTACAGGTTGCTGGTGACAGGGATGTGTCTGTATCTACTATATGTTTTGATTCGCGCAAAGCAACTTCCCAATCATTGTTTGTAGCTGCGCGGGGAACGCAGGTTGACGGACATCAGTTTATTGCAGAGGTTATAGAGAAGGGTTGTACAGTAATTGTTTGTGAAGAGTTGCCGCATCACCTCCTTGATGAAGTAACTTATGTGAAAGTAAAAAATGCTTCGCAGGCACTAGCACTCATGGCATCGGTTTATTATGGTGAACCATCAAAAGAATTGGAGTTGGTTGCTGTTACCGGAACTAATGGAAAAACTTCGGTAGCTACCTTGTTGTATAAGTTATTCCGCGAGTTTGGACATCATGTTGGACTATTATCAACCGTGAATAATATCATTAATGATGAAATTATTCCATCTACCCACACTACTCCCGATGCACTTGCCATAAATGAATTGCTGGCAAAAATGGTGGATGCCGGATGTACTTATTGTTTTATGGAAGCAAGTTCGCATGCCATTCATCAAAACAGAGTTGCCGGACTTGAGTTTGCCGGAGTAGTTTTTACCAACATAACACATGACCACCTTGACTATCATAAAACATTTGAACATTATTTGAAGGCCAAGAAAAAACTGTTTGATGATGTAAATGAAACAGCATTTGCACTCACCAATAAAGACGACAAAAATGGATTGGTCATGCTGCAAAATACCAAGGGAACGAGGTATTCCTACGGGCTTCAGTCAATGGCCGATTTTAAAGGCAAAATAATGGAATCCGATTTTTCGGGGATGTTACTTGAAGTTGATGGAGAACAGGTATGGTTTAAACTCGTTGGTAGATTCAATGCATATAACTTGCTGGCTGCTTACGGGACTGCCTTTTTACTAGGGAAGGACAAGGCTGATATTCTGCGTTTTTTAAGTAAACTTAGCTCCGCAAAAGGCCGTTTTGATACTGTTTATTCATCAGATAAAATAACCGGGATAATTGATTACGCACACACTCCCGATGCATTGCAAAATGTACTGCAAACCGTTGCTGACCTACGTACAGGAAATGAACAGGTCATTACCATTGTGGGATGTGGTGGAAACCGCGATGCAACTAAACGGCCGTTGATGGCCAAAATAGCATGTGAGTGGAGTGATAAAGTAATTTTTACTTCGGATAATCCCCGTTTTGAAAATCCGGAAACTATACTGGATGAAATGCAACAAGGAGTACCAGCAGAGCATTTCAAAAAAACGCTTCGAATTGGAGATAGAAGGGAAGCGTTGAAAGCAGCCGTGGGTATGGCTCAAAAAGGAGATATCATTCTGGTAGCCGGAAAAGGGCATGAAACCTATCAGGATATTCAAGGAGTAAAATACCCCTTTGACGATAGAATTGTATTGGAAGAAATGTTTCAACTATTAAAAAAATAAAGGAATGCTATACTACCTTTTTGAATATTTAGATAAGCATTTTAATATGGCAGGAGCAGGGGCGTTTAAATATATCTCTACCCGTGCAGCATTGGCTATTATTCTTTCGCTTACCATTACCATGATTTTTGGAAGGCGTCTTATTGAAGCATTGAGAAGATTGCAGGTTGCAGAAACGGTGCGCACTCTGGGCTTGGATGGCGAACAGAAAAAACAGGGAACTCCTACAATGGGAGGATTAATTATTTTAGCTGCTATTCTTATCCCCTCCCTGCTCTTTGCCAGAGTAGATAATGTGTATATCGCCCTTATGCTAGTATCAACCGTTTGGCTAGGGCTGGTAGGTTTTCTTGACGATTATATCAAAGTATTTAAAAAGAATAAAGAAGGGCTGGCAGGCAGATTTAAAATATTAGGTCAGGTGGGGTTGGGAGTTATTGTGGGCTCGGTGCTTTACTTTAATGAAAACGTAAAAACAAAAGATATCTACCATGCTAATGATGTAACCGAACAACTCATTATTGAGCAGCACCTACAGCCGCAGCTGATAGATAACCAACAAGTATGGGTAAAGGAAGAAAAGGCAACTACCACCACCATTCCTTTTTTCAAATCTACCGAATTTGATTATGCCAACCTGTTGAAATTTATAGGTCACGGATATAAAGATTACAATTACATCATCTACATTTTGATGGTTATTTTCATTATCACGGCTGTATCTAACGGAGCAAATATTACAGACGGAATTGATGGACTTGCAGCAGGTACTTCAGCTATTATAGGAACAACACTTGGAATTTTCGCATACGTATCGGGCAACCTTGTTTTCTCTGGATACCTAGACATCATGTACATACCTCACTTGGGAGAGATGGTAATTTTTGCGGGTGCTTTTGTGGGAGCCTGTGTAGGTTTTCTCTGGTACAATGCATACCCTGCTCAGGTATTTATGGGCGACACCGGAAGTTTGGCTCTTGGTGGAATTATCGCTTCGTTTGCTATCATGGTACGGAAAGAATTACTCATTCCCATCTTGTGCGGAATATTTCTGGTAGAAAATCTCTCTGTGATTTTACAGGTATATTATTTCAAATATCAAAAACGCAAATATGGAATTGAGTATGCACGCGAACATCGGTTATTTAAGATGTCGCCCCTGCACCACCATTACCAAAAAAACGGATACCATGAAGCGAAAATTGTTTCGCGTTTCTGGATTATAGGAATCATGCTGGCTATTGTAACGATTTTAACTTTAAAAATAAGGTAGGCTTGAATAAAAACATTGTCATATTAGGCTCAGGCGAAAGCGGTACAGGGGCAGCTATTTTGGCTAAGCAGAAAGGTTTTGATGTGTTTGTATCTGACAAAGGGAAAATTGCTGAAAAATTCAAAAAAGAATTAGAAACTATTCATGTTTCATATGAGGAGGGTGCACATGACGAGAACCGCATTTTGTCAGCCGATGAAATAATTAAAAGTCCTGGAATTCCTGAAAAAAATGAACTTATTCAAAAAGTGCGTTCAAAGAATATTCCGGTTATCTCCGAGATTGAATTTGCTGCCCGTTATACCAATGCTTTTAAGATAGGTATTACAGGGACCAACGGAAAAACAACTACTACCTCATTAGTATATCACTTAATGAAAAAGGCAGGATTAAATGTAGCCTGCGGGGGTAATATAGGAACCAGTTTTGCCCGTTTGGTGGCCGAAAAGCAGTATGATTATTTTGTTCTGGAATTAAGCAGTTTTCAGTTGGACGACATGTACGATTTCAAAGCAGAAATCGGCATACTTACCAATATAACTCCCGATCATCTCGACAGATACAACTACGATTTACAAAATTATATTCATTCCAAATTCAGATTACTGCAAAATCAAACAGCAAATGATATTTTTATCTATTGTGCCGATGACGAACTCACCACGCAATACCTCACTCAGGTAAATGTAAAGGCACAACAATTTCCTTTTTCCATTAAGCATCAACTGCCCCTCGGTGCTTGGCAACAGGGAGATCAGTTTTATGTTTCTACTTCCTCACAAAATTCATCAAACCCATTTCATATGTATTTAAACGAGCTATCACTTAGAGGTAAGCACAACGCTTACAATTCAATGGCTGCTGCCATTGTAGGGCAGGCCCTATCCATCAGAAAGGAGGTTATTCGCGAAAGCCTTATGGATTTCGAGAATGCCGAACACCGATTGGAGCATGTGGCCTCTGTACAAGGCATTGAGTTTATCAACGACTCAAAGGCTACCAATGTTAATTCGGCATGGTATGCCTTGGAAAGTATGGAAAAACCTGTAATATGGATTGCAGGCGGTGTAGACAAAGGCAATGATTACAGCATGCTCAAATCATTGGTAAAAGATAAGGTACGCATTATAGTGTGCCTTGGTATCGACAATCGAAAAATTCATGAAGCGTTTCAGCGCGATGTGGAGATGATTGTAAACACTACTTCGGCCAGTGAGGCAGTACATGTAGCTTACAAATTGGCCAAGCGTGATGAGGCGGTGTTATTATCACCGGCATGTGCCAGTTTCGATTTATTTGAAAACTATGAAGACAGAGGCAGGCAGTTTAAAAAGGCGGTAAGAGAACTTTAATAAAACAAAAATGAACTGGTTACTCTCACGTACCAAAGGAGATTTTGTTATTTGGGCTATCGTTATGATACTTTCCCTTTTCGGGGTATTGGCCGTATATAGCTCTACCGGAACGTTGGCGTATAAACGTTATGCCGGTAATACCGAATTGTTGCTGGCCAAACATTTATTTCTATTGCTAATGGGAATCGGATTCATGTATCTGGCGCATTTGGTAGACTATCGGTATTACTACGGAATAGCCAGGGTGCTGCTTATTATTTCAGTTCCACTGTTAATTTATACCTTACTTTTTGCTCCTGTTATTAATGATGCCCGCAGGTGGATTAGTATCCCGATAATAAACGCCACCTTTCAAACATCCGATCTGGCCAAGGTAGCGCTTATCATGTATGTGGCACGGATGCTATCTAAAAAACAAGAAGACATTAAAGATTTTAAGAAAGCATTTCTGCCAATAATTTCGGCAGTAGTTGGTGTTTGCCTGTTGATAGCTCCGGCAAATCTTTCTACTGCATTGGTTTTGTTTTCTACCTGCGCTATTGTGATGTTTATAGGCCGTATAAATTTTAAATACCTGATGTTAATGGCGGGGGCGGGTATAGTTGGAATGGGATTGTTGATAGGTATTTTATTCTCCGTACCTGAAGAATCGTTGGGGAAAATCGGAGGACGTTTTCTTACCTGGAAGTCGCGTATTGAAGTATTTGTGAACCAAGATGGGGAGTCAAATATTGATAACGATTATCAAAGCAAACAGGCAAAAATTGCAATTGCAACAGGTGGGGTATTTGGGAAAGGCCCAGGAAACAGTACGCAAAGGAATTTTTTACCACACCCGTATTCCGATTTTATTTTTGCGGTGGTGGTAGAAGAATATGGAATGGTTGGGGGATTGGTGCTGATATTTATCTACCTCCTCTTTCTGTGGCGAACCATTCGCATTGTGGTGCGAAGTCCAAAAGCGTTCGGGGCCTTACTGGCCTTCGGGCTTAGTTTAAGTTTGGTGATACAGGCCTTCATCAATATGGCTGTGGCGGTGAATATTTTTCCTGTTACAGGTTTGCCATTGCCATTGGTAAGTATGGGTGGAACATCTTTGTGGTTTACCAGTTTTGCTTTCGGGGTTATTCTCAGCGTGAGCCGTTTCATTGATGGCTCAGAAGAAATGGGTGCAGGGAATACCGAAGTGAATGCAGTAACTAATACTAAGGAGGAGGTGACCCATGGATAGTGCATTGCGTGTGATCATCAGCGGAGGTGGAACGGGCGGACATATTTTCCCTGCTATAGCGATAGCGCAGGCTCTGCAAAAACTGAGACCCGAAACCGAGTTTTTATTTGTAGGCGCCAATGGCAAAATGGAAATGGAAAAAGTTCCTGCTGCCGGATATAAAATTGTTGGCCTTGATATTTCAGGACTGCAACGCAAACTTTCACTCAGTTTAGTGTGGTGGCCGTTTCAGGTTTTGCTTGCTACCATGAAAGCTAAAAAAATTGTGAAGGAATTTAATCCCGATGTGGCCATTGGGGTAGGTGGTTATGCCAGCGGTCCAACTCTGCAGGCAGCGGCTCAATATGGTATACCCTGTTTAATTCATGAGCAAAACAGTTTTGCAGGTATCACGAATAAATTATTAAAAAATAAAGTGAGTCGCATTTGTGTTGCTTATGACGGGATGGAGAATTTTTTCCCTAAGGACAAACTAATGAAAACAGGTAATCCGGTAAGGAAAGAAATTTTGAATAAAGAAGTTGATAAGACAGCCGCTTACCATTTCTTTGGGTTAGATCCGGCTAAAAAAACCTTGTTGATTATAGGTGGGAGCTTGGGTGCACGTACCATCAACGAAAGTATTTTTGAAAAGACAGCACATTTGGAGAAAGAAGGCGTGCAGGTATTGTGGCAAACCGGTAAATGGTTTTATGAAGTGGGTAAATCAGCGGAGACTGGTGCTATTAAAGTGCATGAGTTTATTTACCGCATGGATTTGGCTTATGCCATTGCTGATGTCGTGATCTCCCGTGCGGGAGCCATTTCTATTGCTGAAATAGCTTATTTGCAAAAACCGGTCATTCTGGTGCCGTCTCCTAATGTGGCCGAAGACCACCAGACCAAAAATGCAGAGGCATTGGTGAAAGAGGATGCCGCCATTCTTGTAACAGATGTGGAAGCTAAAAGTAACCTGGTGTACATAGCGCTTGGTTTGTTGCATGACGAAGAAAAGAAGGAACAACTGCACAGAAATATTTTACACTTCTCGACACCCAATGCCCCGGAGGTGATAGCGAATGAGGTTTTAAAATTAATTGAAAACTGATATGAAAAATATTGTTTATTTACTTATCGGAATTGGAGTCACGCTAGGAGCAGGGGTGTTATATTCGTTTAAATCACAACAAACATTAGAAGTAAGCTATGCACTTGTTCAGGTAGTAAGCTCAAACGAAATTATAATCTATTATTCTAGTGGGGTTGAAGAAAAAGCTTCCATAGTTTTAAATATGGATAAAATTGGGGCTAACCGAAACAAGGGATATACACCTGTAGAAAATGTCATTCCTAAATTGTTGGAATATATGCATCAAAAAGGGTACAAGGTTATTGGAGAATCTCAGTCTATGAGTATAAGTAGCTCTTCAGGTGGATATGGTGGCTCAGGAGGCTCTAAGTATTCGTATACACTAATCAAACAAAATTGATCGCACAGGTTAAACATATTTATTTTCTCGGCATTGGCGGCATTGGCATGAGCGCCCTGGCTCGGTATTTCCATATGGCAGGAGTTCATGTTGCCGGTTATGATAAAACAAGCACTCCGCTTACGAAACAATTGGAAGCAGAGGGCATGGCGGTGCATTACGAGGACGATTTGAATTTAGTGAGCGAAGAAATAAAGGATGTTGCCCATAAAGACCAAACCTTGGTTGTGTATACACCCGCTGTTCCCAAAGACCATAAAGAGTACAATTTCTTTTTAAGTAACGGGTACACCTTACTCAAGCGTTCACAACTGTTGGGTCAGGTTACAGAAAATTCTTTTTGTATTGGCGTGGCCGGTACACATGGCAAAACCACTACATCTACATTAATTACTCACTTACTGAATAGCGGAGGCATTGCATGCAACGCGTTTCTCGGAGGTATTTCGGCCAACTATGATTCGAATTTGTTGCTGGGCAACGGAGAGTTTAACGGGAAGAAAGTGGTGGTAGTGGAAGCGGATGAATTCGATCGTTCTTTCCTCACGCTCTCACCGGATATAGCTGTGATCACTTCCATTGATGCCGATCATTTGGATATTTATGGGAAACATGAAGAACTTAAAAAATCTTTCCTTGATTTCAGCAATAAACTCAAAACAGGCGGACTCTTGTTTATCAAAGCCGAATTACCTGTGATTCCTGAGCTGAAGGTGAATTATAAAATTTATTCACTCAACGGGAACGCAGAAGTAAATGGCAGCAACCTAAGGATAGAAAACGCACAATACAGTTTTGATTTAAGTATTGATGGAACAGAAATAAAAAGCCTGCAGCTTGGTGTTCCGGGATGGCACAATGTAGAAAATGCGGTGGTGGCTTCTGCGGTGGCGCTGCATATGGGCGTGAGTGAGGCCGATTTGAGAGATGGACTGGAAAGTTTCCGCGGAGCCAAACGCAGGTTTGAATATATTTTACGAAGTCCTGAGATTATCTTTATTGATGATTATGCCCATCATCCGGAAGAAATAAAAGCTTTTCTCAGTTCGGTGAAACAAATGTATCCGGGCAAAAAAGTAACGACCATTTTTCAACCGCATTTGTTTACCCGCACACGCGATTTTGCCGTTGGATTTGCCGAGAGTCTTTCCCTGGCTGATGAATTGGTTTTGCTTGACATTTATCCAGCGCGTGAATTGCCAATCGAGGGAGTTACATCTAAAATGTTACTTGATAAGGTGACCATTACTCATAAGGAACTTTGTTCCAAAGGGGAATTATTGGATAAAATGCGCCACCGTCACCCGGAAGTATTGGTGACCATTGGAGCCGGAGATATTGATCAGTTGGTTGAACCTTTAAAAAAATTGTATGAATAAGGAAGAACATTTATATCAACTGAAACGAATCGGAATTATTGCTCTTTGGGTTTTACTGCTGAGTGGGCTGGTGGTTTCCCTTGCCTTTGTTCAACACGAGCAAAAAGGTGTTCGCTGTAAAGAAATAGTTATTACCATAAGCCCCGAGAATGATAATTTTTTTGTAGATCGCAGTATGGTTATTTCCATTCTTACCAACGAAGGAAGAGAAACCGATTTGCTTGGGAAACCCTTAGGGCAGTTGGATGTATCGGCACTGGAGTTAAAACTGGAGCGAAACCCATTTATCAGTAATGCCGAAGTATATGCTGATATTAATGGCGATTTAAAGATAGATGTGCACCAGCGCAGGCCCGTCATGCGTGTCATGCTAAATGATGGAACAGGTTATTACATTGACAACAAAGGTTTCAAAATGCCATTATCTGAATTGTATACGGCACATATCATTGTAGCCACAGGTAATATTTCCGAGAATTATGGAATCAATGATTCACTTAGAACAAATGTTACGCACGAATTATACAAGTTGGCCGAGTTTCTTGAAAAAGATGAATTTTGGAAAGCTCAGGTGGAGCAGGTTTATGTAAATGAGAAGAGTGATTTAATACTGGTACCTAAAATCGGAGACCATACCATTGTACTTGGTTCTGTGGCAGGAATAGAAGAAAAAATGAATAGGCTAATGGTGTTTTACACCGAGGCACTGAACAAAATGGGATGGAATGATTATTCAACAATAAATCTCAAATACGAAGGACAAATAGTTTGTACAAAAAAAAATCAACTGAACACATATGAGCAACAGTAAAATCATTGTAGGTCTCGACATCGGAACCACAAAAGTTTGCGCCATAGTTGGACGCAAAAACGAACATGGAAAGATTGACATTCTGGGAATGGGGAAAGCTGAATCAACAGGGGTAGCCCGTGGAGTTGTGGTTAACATTGAAAAAACGGTTCAAGCCATCACACAGGCTGTTGACGAAGCATCCCGTAAATCAAATGTACAGGTACAGGTGGTACATGTAGGCATTGCCGGTCAGCATATCAAAAGTTTTCAGCACCGCAACACCATTACGCGGGATGATGCGGAATCGGAAGTAAACATGGAAGATATTAACCGTTTGCGGGAAGGGATGCACAAGCTGGCACTACCTCCTGGCGATGAAATTATACATGTGTTGCCACAGGATTTTACCGTTGACAATGAACACGGAATTAAAGATCCGGTTGGAATGTCGGGTATTCGCCTTGAAGGAAATTTTCACATTATCACTGGTCAGATGATGGCTGCAAAAAATATTCGCAAATGCGTAGAAAAAGCCGGACTTACCGTAGCTGATTTAATTCTTGAACCATTGGCCTCGTCAGAGTCAGTTTTAGATAAGGAAGAATTACAGGCTGGCGTTTGCTTAGTGGATATAGGTGGTGGAACTACCGATGTGGCTATATTTTATGATGATGTTATTCGGCATACTGCTGTAATTCCTTTCGGAGGTAATATTATTACAGAAGATATCAAAGAAGGCTGCTCGGTACTAAAAAATCAGGCCGAGTTACTCAAAGTAAAATTTGGTTCGGCAATGGCAATGGAGAATAAAGAAAACGAAATTGTATGTATTCCCGGCATAAGAGGTCGTCAGCACAAAGAAATATCGGTGAAAAATCTGGCTATGGTAATTCAGGCGCGGGTGGAGGAGATTTTTGAACAGGTATTGTACGAAATAAAGAGTTCTGGTCTTGAACGCAAATTAGCCGCAGGTATTGTTATAACCGGAGGTGGTGCTCAGCTAAAACATATCACCCATTTGGCTGAACTGGTAACCGGATTGGATGCCCGAATCGGTTATCCGCACGAGCATATCGGTAAAGGAATGGATGACGTAAAAAGCCCAATGTATTCAACAGGTATTGGATTGGTGATGATGGGTATGGACGAAGGCAGCCAGAATCCGGAAGTGAAAGAGGAAAAAATGAAACGTACGGCTGCCGGAACGGAAGAAACTGGCGATAGCTTTTTTGGCAAACTTATCAAAAAGGGGAAAGGCTTTATGCTCTCTGATGACGAATTAGAGGATTTTAAATAGGCAGCCTGTTGATAAGTAGATAACTCAGATAAAAATAACTCAGTAAGTACAATTAATTTTACCACACTAAAAACCGAGTTTATGGTAAGTAAAATTCAGTTCGATATGCCCAAGGATAAATCATCAATCATCAAGGTTATTGGTGTGGGCGGGGGCGGGGGAAATGCCGTGAATCACATGTACAGTCAAGGCATAAAAGGGGTAGATTTTCTTATTTGCAATACCGATTCGCAAGCACTGGAGATGAGTCCTATTCCTAACAAAATTCAGTTAGGAACACATCTTACCGAAGGCCGCGGAGCGGGCGCCAATCCTGAAGTTGGCCGTAAAGCTGCAATGGAAAGCATTGAGGCAATCATTGACGGACTTGGGGTAAATACCAAAATGTTGTTCATAACAGCCGGAATGGGTGGCGGAACCGGAACAGGTGCGGCACCTATTATCGCAAAAACCGCAAAAGAGTTCGGAATGCTCACGGTAGGTATCGTTACCATGCCATTTACATTTGAAGGTAAAAAAAGAAGACTGTTTGCCGAAGAAGGGCTTAACAATTTTAAAAAAAATGTAGATTGCCTTTTGGTCATCAGCAACGAAAAAATTAAGGAAACTTTTGGCAATATGTCGTTGCGCACCGCTTTTTCCGAAGCAGATACCATTTTAACCATTGCTGCAAAAGGAATCGCTGAAATTATTACTGTACCGGGTTATATCAATGTTGATTTCGAAGATGTGAAAACGGTGATGACCAACAGTGGCGTTGCCTTAATGGGTTCTGCTACCGCCACAGGTGAAGACCGAGCTGTTAAAGCGGCACAAATGGCACTGGCGTCACCATTACTTAACGATAGCGATATTCGCGGTGCAAAAAATATTCTTCTCAATATTACTTCGGGCAAAAAAGAAGTGTTAATGGATGAAATTTCAGTTATCACTAATTATATTCAAGACGAAGCAGGGGTAAATGCAGATATGATTTGGGGTAACTGTTATGATGACACACTGGAAGAGGAATTATCGGTTACCATTATTGCCACAGGTTTTGAAACCAAAGAAAACAAGTTCATCGTTAATACGCTAAACGATACTAAAATTATTCATAATATTACTTCTCCGGCAGTTGAAGAAATAAAGACCGATGAGCCGATACGCAAAGATGAAATCGTGTTGAAGCAGGCTTCGCTTTCATTTGAAGATAAAAAGGAAATTCTTGGGGTTTCGGCTCAAATTACTCCCGATCTTTCTGATGAGTCGGAATTTAAAAAACGCATTGATGCCCTAAAGGAACAAATGCTTGACGCAAAGGCGGAGACGCCTCAGGAGTTTATAGCGAATGTAGAAGAGGTAACCGAATCGGTAATTGAAACTACGGCTTCTTATGAGCCACCGATTCCACCCGTTCGGAGTGAACTAAGCAATCAGGTTGATGACGAGGAGGAGGAAAGAATCAAAAAAATAAAACAACGCATTATTGAAATGCGAAACCTTAATCTGAGCCTGAGTTCTGAAAAGGGATTGAACGATTTGGAAAAAGAGCCGGCTTACGTACGAAAAAGGTTTAACCTGAACGATGTACCTCATTCATCCGAATCAAACGTTTCCCGTTTTACTTTATCCGAAGACGAGAATAAAAAACCGGAGATTAAAGGGAATAATACTTTTTTGCATGATAATGTTGATTAATAATTTTTAGATGTGAGTACAACTCAAATAAAAAACCCTCTGGGCATATCTCAGAGGGTTTTTTATTTATTATAGTAATTGCAGATTAACTGAAGAAACTTTTGGCTGCGGCAATAAGTAGTAAGGCATGAATACTTAAAATGCCCATAGTGGCGTAACTCATGGAAATGGCTTTATTTCCTGCATCCGAAGGTGTATCAAGCATACCGAAAACTTGTTTTAATCCCAGTAATAAAGCAATGAATGCCTGAGCAAAGGCAAAGTAAAGAACCCAATGGTGTTTTGATTCTTTTGGTTCTGTTTCTTTTGCAGAAATTTTTGAACCTATACTATTGGTTTGTTTTGTGTCGGTTGTTAATTCAGGGGTTGACGGAAAAAGTCGTGACTCATAGGTAGAGTTGGCTGCTGAATTCTTAAGCATGTACATATTAGAAGATGATGATGTGATTGAATTAAACCCGAAAGCCGGATCAATCTCATGATTTCCGATAAACTCTTGCCCAATCGGTATTTCATTCGCATTTTCATTTGTTGTTTGAGCAACTGCAATAGCTGCATCCTGCTGTACTTTTTGGTCGGCAGCATCGTCTGTGGCTATTGCAGCAGTTTGAACCGTAGCTGGGGATGTAAGTATTTTGATATCGGTAGGTTTGGCTTCTTGTATACCCACTTCTGTTTTTTGCTCCTTTACTTTTGCCTCCTGATATTCCCTTGACTGATGTCGCTTAGCAAAACTCTTTGATGCACGCCCCTTGGAACCCATTACACCCTTGTGATTTGAGGTGCTGCAGGCTGCTAATGTGGTAGCAAGAACCACAAGTGAAAGAAATTTACTATAACCTGACACCATAATCCCTTTTTATTTTCCCAAATTTACACGATTAAAATTGCTTAACAAATTTATTCTTTTATTATTTTTTGTGAGATCAACATTCTATCACTGCTGAATATTTTAATAAAAAATATCCCGGGGGTTAAATATTTAGTATTGATTTTCAGCGATTTTTCATCTTTCTGCCACATGGCAGCATATATCTCTCGTCCCCAAAGGTCAACTAGAGCCACACTTAAAGGTGATCCTGAATACTTGTCGGAACGCTCGATCAACAGCATATCATTCACCGGATTTGGAAAAAGGACGATTCCCGCTTCGGTTAATTTTACTATACCTGTATTTTGATAAATTTTTACCTTAACAGTATCGTGTCCGATAATAGCAGGAAGTGTTTTGCGATGGTAACCCTTGAAGAAAAGGACACCACCGTTTTCAATTCCAACTATCATGTCGGGGATAGTATCATTGTCAAAATTTGCTACCACTGGATTGCATTTACTTAAACTGCCTACAATTTTATTCCCATACACCAAATCTCCCGGCCCCATCAAAATAGAGTCTATCTCCGGAAAAGTAGACTCTAACCCTGCCTGCATACGGTAACTTCGTACACGTCCGCCAAAGGAGCCCACCATTAATTCAAGCATACTGTTATTGGCATAATTATATACAAATGGCGATGCATACCCAAAATATTGCCCGGGCTTTTCTTTGCTGAGTATCTGCCCTAGTGTGTCAGCTACAGGCACGGTCGAAAATTTATAACCGACAGTAAACGTATCATTGTTACGATAGTAATGAATAAGGCCTAAATCAGTTCCAACCAACAGATCGTTTTTACCGTCAAGATTCATATCGTAGATGCAGGGCGAAGCGATACCGTTTACCTGAATATTCTGAAAGTTTAATTCCGGTGTGCCAAATGTCATATTACCACTTCCATTGGTAGAATTATGAATAAAAGTGAGTGTGCCATCTGAGGCACCTAAAATAATGTCCGGTTTTTCGTCACCATCAATATCTCCGGTTGCCGGTTTTATGTACGAAAGGTTCAGGTTGGAAATGGAAAGGTAATTTGTATCCTGTATTTTGTACACAGGTTGCTGATTGGTTCCCATGTTTTGAAATAAGATCAACTGGTCTTTAGAGTTGTTGGAGTATTGCCAGTCTCCTCCGGTAGCTACAATTAAATCGGTTTTGCCATCCTGATTATAATCTAAAATAGCAGGTACAAATCGCCACCCTAGATCAATTGATTCGTCAAGCAAAAAATTCTTTTTGATAAAAGTGAAAGCCGAAGCAGCACCCGTGCCGATATTTTGATATAGCCATATATTATCTTTAGTTTTTATCTCTTCCACACCGTTTGGTGCAATAACCAAATCTTTTTTGCCATCATTGTTCAGGTCTACAAAATAAGCAGCAAGAGCGGAGGGAAATTTTGCCCTGATAGTATTTTTTGGAGTTAACGAATCATACGATATAAGCGTATCGGCTGCAAAGCCTTTGTATTTCCAGTTGAACTCCTTTCGTCCATTCTTAATATAATATATAAAATCGTTCAGCACATCACCGGCATATAAATCAATATCTCCGTCCGCATCATTATCGAATAAGGTTAGCGTGGTGCCAAAGTGGGCATTTGTTTTAAAATATATTTTTTCGCAACTCATTCCTAACTGAACTCTGTCGGTAACCAATACCGAACCCCAGCAACGGTCAACATTATAAAATTTAAATGAATCAATGGGTAAACTCTGCTCTACCTGATAGTTTTTATAATATTCGATATAAGCTCCCAGACTGCTCATAGCAACTATGTCCATGTCTCCATCCCCGTCTACATCGGCTACATCAGGTAAATCGGTTGGACTAACTGACAATGGAAATGTGTCGGTAAAATAATAAATGCATTTGAGTTGGGGGGTTATGAGTTGAAATTGCAGGTTGCTTCCTGCACTTGTATTTTTAAATACACGGATATGATTATTTTGAATAAATAATCCCGGAGTCGGAATGTCAGGGTCGGCATTTGTGATTAAATCCATTTTGCCATCGTTATTGTAATCAAAGGTTCGCACCCAGTTTAGCAATCTTGGAAACTTGCTTCGATATTCGGGGGCATATTGAAATTTAATTTGTCCTGTGGTTCCACTATTTAGATAGGGGTGAATTAAAAAACCCATTCGGTCAAATACCAGTAAATCCAATTTGCCATCACCATTTAAATCAATATTATTGAACTGTGGAGCGGTAAATCCTCCGGTAAAAGGATAAAGAACGGTGTCATTGGCAGCATTCAAAAATTTCAAAATATTTGAGTATTGAAACCCTATATCCTGCGACCATGCCGTAAAAAAAAGGCAATTCACAAATAGAATGGTGTATAAAGTTTTTTTCATAGGCACTTTGGTCATTAAATTTGATTAATTTAATAAAGTATATGTCAGTCACTCAAATTTACACTATATTTTGTGAAAAGCAAAGTGTTTCAACAGACAGCAGACAGATTACCCCCGGGTGCATTTTTTTTGCCTTAAAGGGGCCATCGTTTAATGGGAATGAGTTTGCAAGTAAAGCCCTGGAGTTGGGGGCATCTTTTGCGGTGATTGATGAGGAGCAATACGCTACCGATTCGCGGTGCATACTGGTTGACGATGTTTTAAAAACCCTGCAGCAATTAGCCACCTACCACAGGCATCAGTTAGGGATACCGGTAATTGGAATAGTGGGCTCAAACGGTAAAACCACTACCAAAGAATTGCTTGCTGCCGTGCTTCAGAAAAAGTACAATTTATTGGCTACTCCGGGTAACTTCAACAATCATATTGGTGTGCCGCTAACATTATTAAAGCTCACCGCAGCTCATGAAATTGCAGTAATTGAAATGGGTGCAAATCATATTGGAGAAAATGCCGAATTGTGTGAAATAGCTGCCCCCGATTATGGCCTTATTACCAATATAGGGAAAGACCACCTGGAAGGATTTGGGAGTATAGAAGGGGTGGCCAATGCCAGCAGCGAATTATATGCGTATCTGCTGAAACACGGAGGAACAGCTTTTGTGAATGCAAACGATGAGTGGCTGATGCGAATGGCTTCACGCCTTAGTAACAAAAAAACATACGCGGCCAATTATCCCGGACATACTTCGGAGGCCGATTATGAAGGGGAGTTAACGGCAGCCCGTCCATTCATCCGGTTTACCATGGACGGATTTCAGAAAACTTTTCGTTCGGTTTTGTCGGGCGAATATAATTTTGATAATATTATGGCAGCGGTAGCAATTGGCCGTTATTTTGGCGTGGCAATGGAGCAAATTGCCGCAGGGCTTGCCGGATATGAACCTAAAAACAACCGTTCACAAATTTTAAAAAAGGGAAATGTTACTATTTACCTCGATGCCTATAATGCTAATCCTTCAAGCATGGAAGTATCGCTGATGAATTTTGCCGCCAACGATTTTCCGGGAAAAATTGCCGTATTGGGTGATATGTATGAGCTGGGCGAATTCAGTGATAAGGAACATCAGCAAATGACCATGCTGGCAACCGAACTCGGACTGGAGGAGGTGTGGCTGGTGGGGCCCAGTTTTGCCAAACATGCTTTGATAGCCGGAGCAAAATCTTTTAATGATGCTACCGAAGTAAAAAACTATATTTTGCAAAGAGATTACAGCGGCAAAACCTTTTTTCTTAAAGGCTCGCGTGGAATGAAATTAGAAACAATTGCTGAAGCATTCTCAGCTTAATATTTTGGGGAAGAGATATTTTTTTAAATGAACACAGCTCTAAAGTAAACGGGTCACTGCCTTACTAATTTGAGTAATGAAATTCCCTCATCGGTTTGAATACTGATAAAGTACATTCCCGAAGGCAAATTACTGTTAACTTCAATTACATCCTTCGCAATCCCTTCTAAACAGAGTTTACCGGTAAAATCACTAATGCGGTAATGAAATTTGCCGGGAGCACCTTCTATAGAAATGGTATTTGCAAAAGGATTGGGATAACATTTTATCTGATTGGGAGCAACGTGCCACACTGAAAGAATTTCTCCCGTTAATTGATTACCGTAGCTACCCAGATACACTACCGAACAATCCGGATACACATGAAATTTCCAGTATCTTTTTTTGATACATCCGTTAAAGCAGTCATCCCACTTATAAGCAAACACCAGTTCAGTAAAGTTAGCATATGCTGAATCGGTAATATCCGGACCATCAAATGTAAAATAATTTTGACCGTAGTAGTACACCCCCGGAATCAAACTGAAAGCCTTTCCCAATGCATACATATTATAGTTGCTGTCTGTGACAAAGTCAATGTACATCGATGGAAACAAAATGTTGTAATAGCATCGGTCATATTTTAAATGATAACGGGTAATAAAACTGTCTACAGCATAATTTCCCGATGGGCTACCCCAATCGCAAAGTTGTTTTGCCCACATTAGATTTGAGTCTGACCGGATTGTTATAAGTTCCACTCCAAAATTTGGAAGGGTATGCATGTTCAAAATGGAAAATATGGTATCACGTGCCGGTAAGGAGTAAGCATTGTACACAGCTAATAAGGATCGAAGGGAATTTTCCCTCCATGAAGTAGGAAGATGTATGCTGTCCTTGTATGAAGAGTTATTTCTATAAACCCTTCGGATAGTCAGACGGTCGGCATCAGTCCGGTATAAGTTTACAATGCTATCAGGAGCGATGCAGGAGGAAGGTACGGTTTCCGGTTGTGCCTTGCAGGGAGTAAGGAAAGCAATGAGCAAAAGAAGCAGGATATATTTTTTCATAGTTCTAATTTTTAATAATTTTTTTAACGAAATTCGATGTGCCAATCTTTATATTTAGCAAATACATTCCGGCTGCCACTCCTTCCATATCCATTTGAAAAATATGTTCACCCTTGGTTTTTGGACCTAAGTTTATGCTTTTTATTACTCTACCTTGCAAATCCATCAGGATTATATACACAGGATTTTGATCAAAGGCCGGCCAGTATTGAATGGCAACATTGTTGGCGGCAGGGTTGGGATAAATATTGCATAGAGGTACACGATTCAATTTATTTACAGTGGTGTAATCGGGGTCATAAATAAGAAGGGAATAAGCCATTACTGGAGGAATCAATGAATAGGGGTCAGCATTGTGAGGAATGATAGGGGTATTTGGTACAGTGGATAATTTGTAGTAATAGCCAACAACAGTGGCAGAACTTATACTTGGAGTACCATCAAACTTTACATCTGTTTCAGGTAATAGCTGTTTATTACCTGTTGTTCCAATTATAGGACCCCAAAGGTTTGATCCGCTGTTCCTGATCCAGTACCCCGGCTTATTTGCTGAACTCACAATTTGGGCATTTGGCCCCAGACCAGTATGAGATACTGTGGCTGTGTATTTGTAAACATCTACTGTAATGGGTCCCATAGGATAGGAATCATAATCAGATACCATATTGTCAACAAATACATTATTGGTAATATTGATTGGATTTGTTGGTTGAACCTCATAATGTACTACCCGATAATGGGGAAATTCAATTAATTGGATGGCACTTCCTGCATTTAACAAGCCCCAGCCAGTGTAGACATCGTATCCACTTGAATTCCGATCAGAAGCACTATACTCTATTAGTCGTTCTATATCTTCTGGGGCTAGTTTTTCATTGTGATAACTCATAATAAGGGCAGCAACCCCACTTACATGTGGTGCTGAAGATGAGGTGCCATTAAAAGTGCGATAAGCACCTGGTGAATTAGCTGTTGTGTACACCATTCCTTCGTAATAAGGCGCCACAACATCCAAGTGAATGCCATAATTTGATTCTCCGTGGCGATCTCCATCATTTGTACTACCCCCAACACTAATAAGCCAGTCGTCTCCTATTTGCCAATCCTCATAGTAACTTGATGGGTAGTTTGGCAAATCTGTTAACCGATTACCACGCGCACAAACCTGTATAAGTTCATTTTCAAATGCAAACCTTATGTTCATTTTAAGTTCATTATGAAACACGGGTGTTAAAGGTGGAATTACATCTGAATCATACCCCCAACTATAGTTCGCAATATCAAGTTTGTTAACATATCCATTTGCACCACTCCCAAGCACAGCATCTAAAATGGCCGGGGTCAGGCACGTTATAGACCTTGCCGAAGTTTGGTTTGCCCATATTTTCATGTTATAAAGGCTTGCTCCCGGGTTGTTATTGTCATTCATATCCCCTCCAGCTACTCCAGCTACCCCAATGCCGTTATTTCTAATGGCACCGCATATTCCAGCTACGGCTGTACCATGTCCGATCAAGTCAATTTCGGCACTTTGAGATGTAACGGGAGGGTAGCCGCTAATGGAATAATCCCTTCCTCCTTTTATTTTGGTATTTGATAAGGAATTCAAATTATTTGTTGTTCCATCAAGTGAAAAGTCCGGATGATCATGCCTGATTCCTGTATCGAAAATTCCAATCCTAACATCAGGACTTCCAAATGCCCCCATACTCCAAGCACCTTCCGCATTAATATGTCCGTTTGTATACAAGGGGTAGTTGGTATTTGGGTGTAACCCAATTTGCTTGTCATCATAATGAGGGTCGTTTGGCGTTACAGAGTGTAAAGTTAATATCCAGTTAGGCTCGGCATACCGTATCGAAGGGAAAAGACCATCAGTGGTGTCCCTGTCATTTAAACTGTCAAATAAAGCGCTTGAGAATAGGTTGTCGGGAATAACGACCCGGAAAGCGGCCCAAAATTTAGGGACTTTCAATATTCGCCCTAACCTACTTGTGGTTATAGTATCGGCAGTAGTCATATTGGTATAAATCTTAATAGCAATTTTAGAGGAGAAATCGGTTTCAGTTTTTTGATTCATTCGGTTTAGAAAGGCAGAATCAACGAAATCGCTCAATGGACCAAAACGTTTTGCTTTATTGTCAATTGCTGCTGTATTTATTAAAGTAGGGTCAAACCTGATGATGAGTTCATTTTTTGGGTACAAAGGGTTGTCAAGTGTATCATATTGGATGATAAGATCATGGGTAAGTTGCGCATATTTAACAGTAACGTACTGTAAAGTTGATGAACCTGATTGGCACTGCCCTGTAACAATAATATTGTTTTGATTATCTAATGCAATGGCGTTAGCTTTATCATTTCCTCCATAAGAGTGGTTGTAGTTTATCCCCCACAAAATACTCCCATCGTTTGAGTATTTAACTGTAACATAGTCTTGGTCGGAGCCATTAAAACAACTACCGGTTACAATAATATTCCTATCTTCGTCAAGCAATATTGCAGTGGCCTCATCATCCTGACTATTGGAGCCATTATAGTGGATTACCCATTTCTCCTGACCGCTGGGATCATATTTGATGGTTACATATGCTTTTGATTCATTGGTGCTAGTGGAGTACCCTGTAATGTAAACATATCCTGAATCATCAATAGTAATAGAATTGGCCGCATCGTCTAGATCGTCTTCCCCATTAAAAGTGGAATACCAAACAACGGATAATGTAGAATCAAGTTTTATAGTTCTACAATCTAATCCGGTGGTTAAGTTAATTACCCCACCTGTCAAATAAATGTTTCCAAAATTATCAGCGATTATATCATTTACTTGATCTATGCCAACACCCGATCCTCCTGAAATGTTAGAGCCAATGTATGAACCCGTACTCTCAGAATAACCAATTACTGCGTATTGCCATTCTGCACCACTCGTTTGTGTTCCTCCGGCAGCATATACTGCTCCAGCTAAATCATCATAAGCAATTTTATTTGCGGCATCGTGCAGATCAAGATTATTCCACGTCTGGCTCCATGTTAAGCTACCATTGCTTGCATAACACAAAGTCACGAAGTCAGTTTTACTCGAACTATTATAAGTTCCCCCACAAACAAATACAGTCCCAATATCATTAACAGTTAAGTCTGTCCCTATATCATTAGATGACCCGGGTCCATTATACTCAGCACTCCATAGTAAAGCACCAAGCGAATTGTATTTTAATGTAATTATGTTGTTCGAGTCAATAGTAGAAGCATTTACACAACCTGTCACATACACATTTCCTGAATCGCTAATGAAAAGAGCCATTGAAAAAGCGTCTTTCCCCGATGGACCCGAGTATTGTTGAACCCATTGTCTCAATCCTGAGGGACTAAGCTTTTCAATTAATATGTCATAATCACCAGACGTATTTATTGTCGAGCCAACAACGTAAATATTCCCAGATCCATCCGATTTTGTGGAATTTTTTTTGAAAAAATGTTGAGTACCGGTAGAAGTTGCCCAAGCTTCAGATACTAGGTGCTCTTGTGCTTTTAATTCAACAAGTGGCAATAAAAAAATGAGGTAAGTAAGACGAGTTTCATGATTTCATAACTTAATTTTGGTGAAGTTATTTGATAAAACTCAGAGAAACAAGGAAATTTCCCGAAATTATTTTTAATTTCTTATTTTTTAAAATGATTCCATCCCTGTGCGGTTATATCGTGCACATTTCCTGCCTTGGTAATAAGCTGCACTCCCGCGCTTTTTTCGGTGGCATGGCCTATAATGCTTAGCTGAGTGCTATCTTTTATTTTTTCATAATCCTGTTGATCAACCGTAAACAGCAATTCGTAATCTTCACCCCCGTTCAACGCACACATAGTTGGGTCAAGGTTAAACTCACGCGCCATTGTAAAGGTGTTTTGTGCAATGGGAATTTTTTCTTCGTATACGTTCATGCCTACCCCTGATTGATTGCACAAATGTAATACCTCAGAAGCCAATCCGTCAGAAATATCAATCATGGCAGTTGGCTTCACTTCCAAGGTTTGCAGTAATTGGTAAATATCGGCTCGTGCTTCGGGCTTTAATTGTCTTTCTAAAATGTATTCTTTTCCTCCCAAATCGGGCTGGGCGGTTTGGTTTTCCAGAAATACCCGTTTTTCTCTTTCCAGCAGTTGATACCCTACATACGCAGCACCTAAATCTCCACTTACACAAAGCAGGTCTCCTTCCTTTACGGTGTTACGGTACACCAGCTCTTTTTCATCAGCTTCGCCAATGGCAGTTAAGCTTAGTACCAACCCCTGACGGGAGGAAGACGTATCTCCACCTACCACATCTACCCCGTATTTTTTGCAGGCCAGTTCTATTCCCGCATATAATTCTTCTAAGGCTTCTAATGTAAATTTACTTGATACAGCTATGGCCACTGTAATTTGTCTTGGTATTGCATTCATCGCAAATATGTCGGACAGGTTTACAACAACCGCTTTGTAGCCTAGGTGTTTTAATGGCATGTACATTAAATCAAAATGAATACCTTCCAGCAGCATATCGGTGCTTACAACGGTGGTGCTTTTTCGGTTGGCAATTACTGCGGCATCATCTCCTACGCCTTTAATAGACGAAGAATTGATTAATTTTATTTTTTCGGTCAGGTGTTTTATCAAACCAAATTCACCCAGCGAATCTATGGTATGGAGGTCGTTTTGCTCTTGTTTCATGCTGCGAAAATACGTGGATTACCGCGTTTGACCCTATGGCTTTTTAGGACACCTGTGTTTGAAATTTTAATTTAGGTTTTGCGGGTCAACCCTAAAACTTTAGTATGAAGTAATTGCAAATATCTTTTTTTCAGGTTATTAGTGTTTTGGCTTTGCGTCATTCTTATGGTCAAATTTAGTTATTTTTGCCCCCTAAATAAAGTTAATAAGCATTTATGAAGAAGTTTGCTCTTATACTTGGCGTGATAAGTTTGGTACAATCCGGTTATGCCCAAACTAAAAAAGCAGCCGTTGTAAACTCTGTATCCAAAACATCCGTTCCTGTTAAACCAACAGATGAGGTATTGTTTACGTATGGAACCGATACCGTTTTTCGCTCGGAGTTTGAACGTATTTATTCCAAAAACAATACATCCAAGGAAAAGCCTGATGAAAAAAGTATCAGGGAGTACCTTGATTTGTACATCAATTTTAAGTTGAAGGTGAAAGAAGCTATTCGAATGGGTTTAGATACGTTACCGTCATTTAAATCTGAATTGGCCGGGTATCGCAAACAGTTAGCACAACCTTACCTTGTTGATCAAAAGGTGAGCCAGCAATTGGTTAAGGAAGCTTACGAGCGTATGCATTACGAAATTAATGCAAGTCATATTCTGATCCGTTTGGACGAAAATGCACTACCCAAAGATACCATTGCGGCCTATAAAAAAATTATGGATCTGCGAGCTAAAATAATGAAGGGGGAGAGTTTTGATTCAGTAGCGGCTAAATTCTCTGAAGATCCTTCTGCCGTAAGTAATTATGGAAATCTTGGATGGTTTACCGCTTTTCAAATGATTTATCAGTTTGAAAACGGAGCTTATACCACCGAGCCTGGCAAAATATCAATGCCCATACGTACCCGTTTTGGATACCATCTCATTAAGGTAATTGACAAGCGTGCGGCTGGTGGTGAAATAAAAGTTGCTCATATTGGCATACGCGTACCAACATCGGCTACACCAGCGCAACAAACGGAAATTAAATCACGGGTTGACGCTATTTATGAAAAGTTGAAACAGGGAGAAAAGTTTGAGGACTTGGTAAAACAATATTCGGAAGATGAGCGTACCGTGCAGCAAAAAGGAGAGTTGAACTGGTTCAGCGGAACCAATAATTCATTTCCACAGGAATTTAAAGATGCTGCTTTTACGTTAAAGGAAAAAGGTGCTTTTTCAGCTCCAGTGCGTACCAGTTTCGGATGGCATATTATTAAGCTGGTGGATAAGCGCGCACTTCAATCAATGACTGAACTGGAAGAAACAATTAAATCAAAAATTGCGCGCGATAGCCGTCAGGATCAGAATAAACGTGCGGTTATTGACCGCATTAAACATGAAAACGGGTTTGCTGAATTTAAACCTGCTTATGACGAATTGCTAAAGCGAATTGATTCCACCGTACTTGGAAGCAGTTGGGATTCCAGCAAAGCGGGGGGATTAAAAAAACCATTGTTCCGCATTGGCAAACAAACCTACACTCAAAATGATTTCACCGTTTATGTTTACAATTATCAAACAAATCTTGCAGGCAAAGTATCAGTAACGGCAGCCATCAAAGGCATGTATGATAATTTTGTTGATTCAAAAGTGCTTGAGTTTGAAGAAGCAGATCTTGATGCCCGCTTTGACGATTTCCGTAACCTGATGAAAGAATATCATGATGGTATTTTATTATTTGATTTAACCGATAAGAAAGTATGGTCAAAAGCTGTATCAGACACGGTAGGTCAGGTAGCGTATTACGAAAAAACAAAAAATAAATACCTCTATAAAGAGCGTTATCAGGTTGAAACTTTTACCTGTGCAGATGAAAAAACAGCTGCTGCTGTTCAAAAAATGATTAAAGCAGGTAAGACAAATGAGGAGATAAAAGCAAAACTCAATGCAAAAAATCCACTGGCAGTTGATATCAAAAACAAACTGGTTGAGGTGGGAGAGGACCCTAAAATTGACTCTTTTGTTGCAGCAAACAAACCTGCTGCCGATGTAAAACTAATTAAATTCTGGAATCCAGAAACAGGAAATGCGAAGGTATTCGAAGCTATTCGAAAAGTTGTTCCTCCACAGCCTAAAGAACTTAAAGAGGTAAAAGGATTGGTTACTTCCGAATACCAGAATCAACTGGAAAAAGACTGGCTGGCCGAATTACGTGCCAAGTATCCGGTGCAGCTGAATGAAACTACTGTTAGCCGATTGTTTAAATAATCATTTAAGTATGCGGTCAGGGTTTTTTATTTTAAGTTTGACTGCACTTTTTGTTGGTTGTTTACAAAAAAAATCGCCCAATGGAGAACCGTTGGCAAGAGTAGGAAATCATTTTTTATATATTTCTGATATCAATTCGGCATTGGCTGGACGAAGCCCCCTGCAGGACAGTGTGCCCTACCTGAAAAAACTTGTTCAGGAATGGGTACGCGAGCAAGTGTTGCTTGATAAGGCAAATAAAGTGCTTACTGCAGCGCAAAAGGACAAAAGAAAGGAATTGGATGCTTACCTCACAGCACTGCTTGTTTACGACTACCAGCGACAAATGGTGGAACAAAAATTAGACACAATGGTAACTGATACCCAGATAAAGCAGTATTTTGAAAAGAATAAGGCCGATTTTGAACTAAAACAAAACCTGATACGTTTCAGGTATGTGAAGTTAAAAAAGAATATGCCGGCTGATGAAGCTAAAACCTTGATTGGTTCGGATAAAGAGGAAGACTTGAAAAGATTAAAACTTTTTTGCAGGCAACATGCGTCTAACTATTTTCTGAACGATAAAGTGTGGCTCAGTTTTCAGGATGTGCTAAAGGAAATTCCCATTCAAACATATAATGAGGAAGATTTTTTAAAGAATAATACCATGGTAGAGGTAAAAGACAACGAGTATACCTACCTTGTTCGCATTAGCGATTATCGTGTAAAAAACGGACAATCGCAGCCCGAGTTGGAACACGACCGAATTGTGCAGATGATTGTTCAGGCGCGCAAGGCAAAATTAATAAGAGAAAGCGAACAACAAGTGCTTAAAGAAGCCGAATTAAATGGAAGTATTGAAATATTTTAGTAAGTTTTTAGGGATAATTGTCCTGTTATATTTTGTATCTCCTGCAGCTAAGGCTCAGGTGGTAGATGAAGTGGTAGGGGTAGTTGGAGATAAAATTATTCTAAAATCGGAGATTGATATTGAGGTGGAGCGCATTAAAAAAAATTCGGAAGGAGTAGTTCCTCCAAATATTTTTTGCGAAGTACTTAATCAAAAACTGGCTGAAAAGTTAATGCTTCACAAGGCCGATTTAGATAGTGTTGTAGCAGATGAAGACCGCGTTACTGCCGAGCTTGATTATCGAATAAAAAAGTTGGTCGCTCAGTTTGGCAGCGAAAAGGCTTTCGAGAATTACTATGGTAAAACCATTGCCGAGATTAAAGCAAGCAACCGTGATAAAGTGCGCGATGATATGTTGGTATCCGAAATGCAGCAGAAAATTTTGAAGGAAGTGAAAGTAAGCCCTACCGATATAAAAAAATATTTTAATAATATTCCTGATGATAGTTTACCATTTTACAGTTCGGAAGTAGAGATAGCGCAAATAATAAAACTGCCCGAGGTAAGTAAAGAAGCCAAACTAAATGCCTACGAGCGTATCAAAGAAATAAGGGAACGAATTTTAAACGGGGAAAGTTTTCAAACCTTAGCCATTCTTTATTCCGATGATCACGGCTCTGCTAAACGGGGGGGCGAGCTTGGCTTTTTTTCGCGTGGTGATATGGTTCCTGAATTTGAAGCCATGTCGTTCAAATTACGCGGAGATACCGTTTCCAAAATTATTGAAACAAAATATGGGTATCATATTCTACAGCTTATTGAACGTAAAGGCGAAAGCATTAATGTACGTCATATTCTAATTCGTGCACAAACCTCAAAAGCCGATTTGGCACTTGCGAAACAGTTAATGGATAGTGTGTATTATCGCATCACCAAAGATACCCTGTTGTTTGAGGATGCTGCTAAAAAATATTCAGACGATGAAGACTCAAAATCCGGGGGAGGCTATTTGCGCGATCCGGCAACTGGTAGTACCAAGGTACTGGTAGAAGAGTTAGACAAAAACTTATACCTCGCTATAGAGCGTCTGCATCCAGGGCAAATTACCGAACCTGAATTAATTACCCTGCCCGATGGCTCGCAGGCATACCGCATGATTTACCTCAAATCAGAAACAAAACCCCACAAGGCCAACCTTCGTGACGATTACCAGAAATACCAAGCAATGGCCTTTCAGAAAAAGCAGGAAGAGGTGATGAGTAAATGGATTGATAAGTATCGCCAAAAATATTATGTTCGAATTGCCGATGGATACATTACCTGTGCTTCCATTGAGCAGTGGTTAAAATCACAATAAAACAATGACCCAATACACATCAGACGTGGAAGCAGCCGATGCACTGCAGGCAAAGTACAAAGAACTAAAAAAAGAAATCGGTAAAGTTATTATCGGGCAAGAGCAGGTGGTGCAGGATGTGCTTACTTGTATTTTCTCTCACGGCCATGCATTGCTAATTGGGGTGCCCGGATTAGCTAAAACTTTATTGGTAAAAACCATATCGCAGGCACTTGATTTAAGTTTCAACCGCATTCAGTTTACGCCCGATTTAATGCCTTCCGATATTACCGGCTCCGAGATACTGGACGAAAACCGTCAGTTTAAATTTATCAAAGGGCCGTTGTTTGCCAATATTGTATTGGCCGATGAGATTAATCGTACCCCTCCTAAAACACAGGCGGCCTTACTTGAAGCCATGCAGGAAAAAAATGTGAGTGTGGGCGGGCATCAACATTTGTTGCAGGAACCATTTTTTGTTTTAGCTACGCAAAACCCCATTGAGCAGGAGGGAACTTACCCATTGCCCGAAGCACAGCTTGACCGTTTTATGTTTAATATCCTGCTGGATTACCCATCGTTTGAAGATGAATTACAGGTGGTGCGTTCTACTACTTCAGGTATTACCACCAACGCATCTAAAGTAATCAGTGCGGTTGAAATTATGCAGTTCCAACAGGTGGTGCGCAAATTGCCCATTGCAGACAATGTGCTGGAGTATGCAGTGAAATTAGTATCCAAAACACGTCCGCAGACCGGTTATGCTACCGAAAAAGTAAACCAGTATATCTCTTTTGGGGCAGGTCCGCGGGCAAGCCAATATCTGGTGGTAGGTGCTAAATGCCATGCGTTGCTCAATGGCAAATACTCTCCGGATATTGAAGATGTGCAGGCTGTGGTGGCTCCGGTATTGCGACACCGTTTGGTTAAAAACTACAAGGCCGAGGCAGAAGGAATAAGCATGGAGCATATTATTCAATCGCTGCTGTAAACAAAGGGTATAAGGCGTAAAAAGATAACGTCAGTGCGAAGGTCGTGAAGCAATCTATAATCATTTGGCAGATTGCCACGTTCCGGTACTCTAGGACTCACAAGGATGGACACCATTCATTTGTCATCCTTTGTTTTTTCAAATAGTTTTCTAACTTTGTTTTATGACCGCGTCCATTACCTTTCATGCGGCTGACGTTGCCATTCCACTTACACAACGTACAGCTATTAAACACTGGCTCCTAAGTGTAGCAAAAAAGGAGAAGTGCACCATCAGCCACATCGCGTATATCTTTTGCAGTGACGAGTACCTGCACAATATCAATGTCAAATTTCTGAAACACGATACCTTAACCGATATCATTACTTTTGATTACTCCGAAGGAAAAATACTCAGCGGAGAAATTTACATAAGTACACAGCGGGTAAAAGACAATGCTTCGGTTTACGGAGCTTCTTATATTCATGAACTGTGCAGGGTATTGGTACACGGGTTACTTCACCTCAGTGGTTACAACGATAAAACAAAAACCGAAAAAGAATCCATGCGCCAGCGGGAAGAATACCACCTGGGGGCCTTGTTTGAGTAGCATCATCGTTTTTGTTTTACACAAAATAGAGTTTTTGAATCAGGGCAAATTTGAGTAATCCTATTGAGGAAAAAGCCCCTGTTTTTTTAACTAAGCTTTTACGGTAATCATCAACAGTGTGTTTTGATAACTTCATCGTGTAGGCTATTTCATACGAAGTAAGCCCTTTACAAATAAGTTGCAAAATTTCTGTTTCCCTTAGGGTGAGTCTAATAGCATTGTCAGGCATTGATTGATTACTTAATGTATTCATTACCTCTGTTGCAAATA
>JAGVLJ010000031.1 GCA_020049855.1 Bacteroidia bacterium
CCTTATTGTTTTTTATAGAATAAATAATTCCGTAAATAATAATCCCTGTAACTAATAGCCCAAAGAAAATTATTCCACTACCAAATGGCAGACTGAATGAATTTACAAAAGTTAAATCGAAATAAGCGGCAAGGGTAGGTAAGCCGGGGATAATGCCAAACTGCACAATGGCAATAGCTCCGAACGCAATAAGTGAAGCTTTTACAATACCTATGGAAGAAGGCGTGTATTTCCTGAAATAATATACATATACAATGGCCGGAATCACCAATAAGTTCAACAAGTGAACTCCAATAGCCAATCCACAAAAATACCCGATAAGAATTAACCACCTGTCCGCATGTTTCTCGTCAGCCACATTCTCCCACTTTAAGATAGCCCAAAACGTAATGGCCGTAAAAAAACATGAAGAAGCGTAAACTTCAGCCTCCACAGCCGAGAACCAAAAGGTATCGGAAAAAGTAAGTGACAGGGACCCAACAGTACCGGCTCCAAGTATGGATATCGCCTGCCAGTCGGTTGGCTCTTGGTTATTCTTAATTAAAATCTTTTTAGCTAAATGAGTAATAGTCCAAAACGAAAACAGTACAGTTAACGCGCTGGCTAAAGCCGATACAATATTTACCCAGAAAGCCACTTGGGTAACATCATTTCCGGCCATTAAAGAAAACAAACGGCCAATAATAAGAAACAAGGGGGCTCCGGGAGGATGCACTACCTGCAACCGATAAGAGGCAGAGATAAACTCTCCGCAATCCCAAAAACTGGCAGTTGGCTCAAGGGTTAAGGTATAGGTAACCATGGCTATAATGAAAACCACCCAGCCAATAACCACATTCATCAAATTGTATTTTTTCATTTCTCTGTTTTTAGCTTTTTTTACATTCTAAAGGGCAAATATAATCAGAGTTCGCACTTATTCACAGGATTGATGTATTTGATGAGTCCTGACATTTTTTTGCCAAAAGATGTTGAACGAAAATTTTAGGTTAATTATTTCGTCTTATCAGAAATTAAGTTTAACTTGTAACTGAAATTTACGAAAGGTTTACATGGAGTTTATTGATTCAAAACTGGTTGAATACGTTGAGCTACACTCAACTAAAGAGCATGAAGTTTTGAAAAAACTAAGCAGAGAAACACAGGCTCAGGTAATGATGCCAAGAATGTTATCAGGTCATTTGCAGGGTAATTTACTTTCTCTTTTGTCTAAACTAATTCAACCTCAATGTATTTTAGAGATTGGAACTTACACGGGCTATTCGGCTATTTGCCTGGCCGGAGGGCTTACCAAAAACGGAAAGCTTCACACCATTGACATTAACGAGGAATTAGAGACCATCACCTCAAAGTATTTTGCTTTGGCTGGTATTACAGAAAATGTTGTTCAGCATTTTGGCAATGCACTGCATATTATACCCACACTCAATGAAGTATTTGACCTTGTGTTTATAGATGCGGATAAAATAAATTATATAGCTTATTATAATCTGGTTTTACCCAAAGTAAGAGCCGGAGGGTTGATTATAGCCGATAACGTATTGTGGAGCGGAAAGGTAATAGATGAGCGAGAGCTTACTAAAGATGCAGATACCAAAGCACTGCATTTGTTTAATGAAAAAGTAAGCAGGGATGAGCGAGTGGAGACAGTGCTGGTTTCGATAAGGGATGGACTGATGCTAATAAGAAAAAAGTAACGGAAGAGTTTGCAAAAAAGGGCATATTTGCGGGCTTTTTATAATTTATAACATTTAACTGTCTGCAAGGTTATGTTAAAGCAACTGTGTATTTATGCGAGGCTGATTAGCCTCTTCTGCCCACCACTACTTCTTTGGGAATCAGCCAGCGCATGTGCAAATCTGACACCCAATTTTACAATTACCAATTCCGGCTCATGCCTACCCCGAACCGTTACCCTTACCAATACTTCTACGGGTACTTTGGCTGCGGGAAGTTCTTATATATGGAAAATTAACGGAACTATAATTGATACCATTGCCGGTACTGGCGGATTAACTTACACCATTAATACACCCGGCACTTACACCTTCAGAATGGTAGCTACTACTGCCGGAAATTGCAAAGATTCCATAAGCAAAAACACGTCCGTTACCACAGGAGCACCCAGAGTTCAGGATGGAAATGGAAATCCAAGTTACGCTCCTGTTTTTCAGAATTGTATAACCTTTATTACTTCGCCTGATTCATTTCAATTAATCATCAGCCCCGTTGATACACTTAAAACGTACACCATTAACTGGGGAGACGGATCGGGAAATACCACCGGAGCATCTATGGCTCCCGGTGGCTCGCTGGCCCACACCTATACTGCCTTAGGCAATTATACATTTTATGTAAGGACCATAAACGGTGGTTGTTCGGATACTATTTTTGGAACCGTTATCAATAATCGTATTCCTACGGCCGGGATTATTGGCCCACCGGCCGGCCAAAATAGCGGGTGTGCCCCGCACGCAGTGCGGTTTATTAATAATTCGAGCAATACTTCCTCTTCAACCTATTTCCGATGGACTTATGGCGATGGCGGTGTTGAAATAAAATATGGGGCCAATGATACGGTGTTTCATACCTATCCGCGTGGATTAGGTGCTGGTGGATGTGGGTTGACCGTAACGCTTGAAGCAATTAATAGCTGTGGGACTTCTCAAACAACCTGGAATCCGGTAAATATTTATGACATTGACGATGCTATAATTACCACGGCCAATCCAAACCTGTGTACCCCCAACCAAACATTTACACTGGTAAATAGTTCGGCCAATAATTGTATTCCAGGCACAAGGTATTTTTATTGGAATTTTGGTGATGGAACCACACTCGGGTGGACTACTTCCCGTGCCAACCAAACCAAATCGTATCCGGTAGGCTCCTATCCCGTGATGTTGGTTGACAGTAACGGATGTGGAAGAGATACCACTTACCTGAACATAATTGTCAATAAAATTCCTACCGCAATATTTGATTTTAATAAAACATCGGGCTGTGCCCCGCTTACAGTTAATTTTCGTGACACATCCACCGGATTACTTAACAACTATTCCTGGAATTTTGGCGACCCAACCAGTGGAGGTGCGAATACTAGTACGTTACGAAATCCTTCTCATACGTTTAATCAACAAGGTGTTTTTCCAGTGCAGTTAACGGTTTCCAATTATTGCGGAACAAATACTAAAACTGATACCATAAGGACTTACGGAAAACCAAATGTGCAAATTAGTAATGCAAGTTCAGGCTGTGCTCCTCTTTCTACTACATTCACCAATACTACACTTTATACTTCAACTACAGCTACCTATTTTTGGAATATGGGAGACGGTACCTCAGCCATTACTAAAAATGCTCCGCAAAAAACCTACAGCACTCCGGGAACTTATACCATTAAATTAAAAATTACTGATACCTGCGGAATTGACTCTGCCTCCCAGACTATTGCTGTTTTTAACCCGCCCACTGCAAAATTTGGGGCGACCCGCGTATGTACAGGTGACACAACAAGATTTACTGATTCTTCAACAGTTGTATCAGGAGATACGATAGCCTCTTGGTTTTGGAATTTTGGTGACACCACTACGTCAACTCAAAAAAATCCACTAAAAATATATTCCGCATCCGGAACCTATGCGGTAATTCTAAGAATTACCACTCAAAACGGATGTATTGACTACGATACCTTGAACGTAATAGTTGATGTTTCGCCAGCAGTAAGTTTTACGAGAAACCCTACAACAGTTTGCGATAAAGATTTAGTCACCTACACAGGTAACGCAAGCACCTCCGCAGGTACAATCACCTCTTATTTATACAACCTGGGAACAGGGCAAACGGCTATTTCAAAAGACACTTCCTATATATATCCCTCACCTGGAAAATATTATGTAAACTTTACTGCGGGCAATTCTTTTGGCTGTAGCCGCACTTACTATGATAGTGTTACCATTAACCCTAAACCGATTGCCGGATTTATATTTACTCCGGCTTGTTTAGGAAATGGAGTAACCTTTACAGATACCTCCCTGATCGCTTCCCCCGCATCCATAAGTTCACGTCAATGGGATTTTGACAATAACGGAATAGTTGACCTTACCGGAATTACGGTTAATAAAATTTTCGCCACCGCTGATACGTTTTTCGTGCGGCTAAACGTGATTAGCAATAGCGGGTGCAATGACCAGGACACGCAAAATGTAGTGGTGCGTCCTTTACCAATAATGAACCTATCAGTAAACAGTAACAGCTTATGTAAAAATGATTCATTTGTATTTACCAATTCAACCACTGGCGCTGTACAATTTGCATGGAATTTTGGAGATGGCTCTTCTATTGTAAATACCACAACTACAGGTGTGCTGAAAAAACGTTATACCAATTCCGGAACTTATATAACAAAACAAACCGCAACTACTGCTTTCGGATGCATGGATTCAGCCTTTCAAACCGTAATTGCCCGACCACTACCCGATGCTGTTTTTTCCAGCAACGATACCGTATCATGCGCACCAAAAACATTTACATTCACTAACAACTCTACGAATGCAACTACGTACCGATGGCTAATAAATGGAGTTCCGAGCTACTCCTTAGCCAATAGACCCGACACTACTGTGAATGTGGCGGGAGCGCAGTTCACCATTTCCCTTATTGCTTACAATTTGTTCAACTGCAAACCCGATACACAAACGTACACTTATCGCACGTTAAATAATCCTCAGCCTTCTTTTACCCCAAGTATTGACTCTATATGCGGACCTGCCACAATTAGTTTTACAAACAATTCACTTTTTTCTTCTTCATATTTATGGACTTTTGGTAACGGAACTGCTTCATCATCTGCAACCAACCCAACCGTCACTTTTGCCTCATCAACAACACAAGACACAACCTACACGGTAAAACTTATTGCAACAAATGCCGGAGGATGTAACGACAGTATCTCCAAAAATATTCGCGTTTTCCCAAGACCGATAGCCTTATTTACGCAAAACAAAACCGATAGTTGTGGGCCATTCCCCGTTCAATTCATCAATCAATCGAATCATAAATCGGGAGGTACCATTAAAGATCCCGCTGTAACTTTTACAGCATCCTTAACCAAAGACACGGTGTATTCGGTTCGGCTGGTGGGCATGAGCCGCTATGGGTGCAAGGATACTGCGTATGGGAATGTGCGTGTTTACCCCAATCCCAAAGCAATATTCTCCCAAAGCAAAACTGATAGTTGCGGCCCTTTGTTGGTACAGTTTAGCAACTCTTCCATACCAAACGATACAGGTGGCATAAGTATAATGAGCTTTAACTGGAGCCTGGGTAATGGAACCTCTTCTACCAGCCAAAATGTTTCGGCAAGTTACACTGCCAGCAACACAAAAGATACGGTTTATACAATAAGACTTGTGGCTGTAAGCGAACATGGATGCCGCGACACCGCCTATAAAACAGTGCGCATTTACCCAAAACCTCTTGCCCTGTTTACCCAAAATACAACAGTTGGTTGCCCTACCTTGTTTGTTCAGTTCACTAACCAATCAACCCCAAAAGATACAGGCAATATTAATGTGATGACCTTTAACTGGGATTTTGGTAATGGTGTAACCTCAACTGCAAAAAATAATCTTGTGGGCTTTGGGGCTTCGGCTACTCAGGATACAACGTACAATGTAAAACTTATAGCATATAGCGAACATGGCTGTGTTGATTCTATATCAAAAACAATTACCGTTCACCCCAAACCTATTGTGAATTTTAACCAGGATTTAACCATCGGCTGTTATCCGCTAAATGTAAGCTTTACTAATACTACTATTAATGGCAATTCGTATTTCTGGGATTTTGGGGACGGAGATACCAACTTCGGGTTCAACAGTTCGCATACCTTTATGGCCAAACCTTTGTTCGATACAACATACAACATAAAGTTGTTTTCAATTTCGCCATTTGGATGCCCCGGAGATACGGTAACAAAACAAGTAACAGTAAGATACAACCCTTTTGCCGATTTCTTTTTTGACCCTGATACGGGATGCGGAAATACGCTCACCCGATTATTCAATACATCTCTGGGAGCCATATCCTTCTCCTGGATATTGGGCGAAGGCACTTACTCCACAGCAGTAAACCCTTTTTCCGTCTATGCCGCGAACCCTATAAAAGACACACTTTACAAAGCAAAAATGTATGCTTATACTCCGTACGGATGTATTGATTCTGCTGAAAAATCAATTTTAATTGCCCCATTGCCGTTTGCCAATTTTAGCGGTACACTTACCGGATGCCACCCTTTCACTACCACACTTAATGGACTAAACTCAAACAGAGCTATAAGTTACCAATGGGATTTTGGAGATGGATCTACAAGCACACAAGCCAATCCTACGCATACTTTTACCAACCCTTCGCTTATAGATGTAACCTATAAGGTAATCTTAAAAGTATTCTCAAACAAAGGGTGTGAAGATACCATAATTCGTATAGTGACGGTACATCCAAATCCTTCATCAAATTTTACTTTTACAAAAATTCCCTTCTGCGATACAGCCTTATTTACTTTCAGTAACGCATCCATTAATGCGGTTACTTATAATTGGGATTTTGGAGATGGGTTTACATCAACCGCCACAAATCCGCAACATTATTTTCGCACTTCAGTTTTTACTGACACTACGTATAGCATAAAACTCATAAGTACATCTACTTTTGGGTGCAGGGATACCATCCAAAAAAGCTTAACGACCAATCCGATTGTTGTATCGGATTTCTCCGGAATGCCCTTGGTTGGATGTGAGCCCCATACAGCAAATTTATCCAACCTGTCCCGAAACGGAATTATCTATATATGGGATTTTGGAGACGGGGGCGCATCAACATCTTCCAACCCTTCGCATATGTTTTTATTGCCGGGGTATTACAGTATCAAACTTGTTGCCATTGATAAATTCGGCTGTTCTGATACCCTTACCAAAACAAACTACATTCAGGTTTTACAAAAGCCACGAGGCGATTTTATTCCAAGTCCGCAACAACAGGCATTACCAAATGCTACCGTTTATTTCAACAATACAAGTATCAGCCCCTCTCCGTTAAATTACCTTTGGGATTTTGGCGACAGCTACCAATCAACGCTAAAAGATCCGCAACATACCTATCTCGACAGCGGAACTTATCGTGTAAAACTTAGGGTTGATAATGGACAATGCCTTGATTCGGTATATAAAAATATACGTATTGACCCATTGCCGCCTGTAGCCGATTTTGATGCCATTGCATCAGGGTGTGCACCGCTGATGGTAGCATTTAATAACAAAAGCACCAATGCCTATGAGTTTAATTGGTACATTGAGGGATCGGTGCTTCGTGATAAAAGTCCGGTACATGTATTCACAAAACCGGGTACCTATTCTGTAACTTTACGAGTAAAGGGTCCGGGTGGAATTGACGATACAACCAAAACGGATTACATCACCGTTGAGGCACAACCAAAAGCTAATTTCAAGGTGAATCCGAAAGAAATATTTTTGCCTGATGCCTACGTTGATTTATTAAACCTCTCAACGGATGCAGTAAAATTTTACTGGTATATACTGGATAAATTTGGCAATACTGTCTGGAGTGATACTGCTGAAAATCCGAGGGGAATTGTAAAAGATACGGGATATTATCAGGTAAAATTGATTGCAGTAAATGCAAAAGGTTGCTTTGATACCATGGTCATAAAAAATGCCTTTTCCGCTTTTGCCGAAGGGGAGATTTATGTTCCTACCGCATTTACTCCGGATAAAAACGGACTCAACGATATATTTAAACCTGTTTATTACGGGCTGCAAAGTGACGACTATCGCTTTATAATATTTAACCGCTGGGGCGAAGTGGTATTCGAAACAACAGACCGTGATGCCGCCTGGGATGGAAAATTTAAAGAGATGCCTGCACAACAAGACGTATATGCCTGGTTGCTTAAAGGAACCTTAGCAGGCAATAAAAGAGTAGTATTAAATGGTACCGTAACTTTGTTACGCTAATTTTCTACTAACAACGACTTTATTTTTAACCGAAATGTTTCCGCCTTTTTAATTTCTTCTTCATAAATCAAGCGGGTGGCATCGGTTTTTTTTAACCGCTCGGCTTGTGTTTTGTTTGCCTCAATTATTCCGTTCAGTTTATTATCAAGTTGCCGAGCCACAAATTGAAGCATGGTACGTTCCATTACATCGCCTTCCGGTTTAAGATCTTTATTACCCTCAAGAAGAAATTGAATTGCATAACTCAGTTTTTCATCTTTTAACCTGCATACATAGTCTCCGTATGAAAAAAAAGTTCCCCAATCTTGATGCTGATAGGCCGTTTCAAAAAAGGGTTGGTAATCTCCATTACCCTTGTGAGCCAGAATTTCGGCTACCCGTGCACGCATATAATCGCTTCTGGTTTGTTTGTTCAGCTCAGCAAGAATTACCGCTGTATCAACACTAAAATCGTACACGGCATCTAAGGCAATTCCGGCAACATGATAAGATGAGTCATTTGTGGCTGATAAAAAAAACTTGTAGTTTTCCTTGTTATTTAATTTGCGTAAACATGATAAAGCATTTGCCCTTACCGAGGCTTTGGGATCGGAAAATACAAGTCGTTTTAGTAATGTATCAAACCATTTTACCTGAACAGCATCGGCCGCCATAAGCACCTCGGTTGCGGATAAACGTATAGTCCATAATTTATCCATTAATGCTCGTTCAACCAAATTAAATTGTAATGAATCTCCCACCCACCCAAAAGTAAGTTGATTAAAAGCAAAACTTCGCTGAAGGTAGCTCTCAAACTTATTGTAAATATTCACCAAATCATTTCGCCTGCGGAATTCATTTTTTACGGCCAGTAAATAATTTTGAGGATCGAACAAAACTACCGAAGGTTCTTCGCTTAATTTTATTCGATAAATGGCCGATTTATCTTCCAGCCATACCCGTTCGTTTTTTAGCTGCCCGCTTTTATTGTAAAAAACAATTTCGATCGGTAACCTAAAAATTCCGAAGCGTGAAGAATCCTGTACCTGCTCCAGGCTTATTTCAACCTCATGAGCATCTTCCATCCATTTGTAATCCATTTCCAGTTCAGGGTGACCCTTTCCAAAAAACCATTGATTAAAAAACCAATTCAAATCTTCACCTGTTACCTCTTCAAATGCCATGCGCAAATCATGAATCTCGGCCGTAGCAAATTTTCGTTTGCTCAGGTATAATTTTAATGATTTAAAAAAAGCTTCATCGCCTACATATCCCCGCAGCATATGCAAAATCAAACCACCTTTTTGATAGCTGTGCCCATCAAACATGTCCTCCTGATTTTTATAGTAATACCGTATCATTCGTTTGCTTTCGGTAAAATTATCATTCATATACCCCGTTATATCTTTCATTAAATGAGCATCGGCATCGTCTTTCCCATATTTGTACTCGCGCCACAGGTATTCACCATAAGTAGCAAATGACTCATTTAGCGGTAGGTTAGCCCACGATTCGCAGGTTACCAGATTGCCAAACCAGTGATGAAACAACTCATGCGAAATAACATCCTCGTTGGTTTCATCTAATAACCCACGGGCATCCTGTTGCAAAAACTCTCCGTGAACAACTGCCGTAGTATTTTCCATAGCTCCGCTCACAAACTCGCGCACAACAACCTGTGAAAATTTTTTCCAGGGATAATCAATGTCCAGCTTTCTTGAAAAAAACTCCATCATTTCGGGAGTATTTCCAAAAATTTGCCGGGCATATGGCTCATACTCCTTCTCTACATAGTAATTTACCTCTACTGAATCGCGCCACGAATCCTTTACCACCTCAAACGTACCAACGGCAATCATTACCAAATAAGGAGAATGGGGTAAATCCTGCCGCCAGTAATCAGTATGTGTTCCATCGGTATTAAAATTTGAATATATCAGCTCCCCATTTGAAAGGGTTATTTCGTTGGCCTGAACGGTAAGGTAAATTTCCTGCGTCATTTTTTCATTTGGAGCATCAATGGTAGGAAACCAACAGGATGATGATTGGGTTTCTCCCTGTGTCCATATCTGGCGAGGTTTACCTGTTTGTTTTAAATGCGGATTAATGAAATATAACCCTCTTGCATCTGTAATAGCTCTTGAACCTTTTGCCTGCAACAAATTTGGGCGGGCGGTGTAGTCAATGTATATATTCACAGTTTCTGCATTGGTGTATTTCCTGCCAAGATCAACAACAATGAAATCATCATTATAAACATAGTGCAGACTATCATGTTTTCCGGTTTTGCTTACCATAGATACTTCGCGCAATTCAAAGCCACGGGCATCAAGTACCAACTGCGATGATGCATAAAAAAAAGGCCGTAAGGTAAGTGTTGCCTTTCCGTAAACTTCTTCCTTTTCGTAGCTGAAACTTACTTCAAGTTTGGTGTGCTGCAAATCAAAAAACCGGGTTTGCGAAGGGTGATAGATCTTTCCCTCGGTATCTTTTTGAATACTTCCGGTCACCTGCAATTCTGAAATTGCCTCGGCCACTGAATTAGTTGTTTTTTTCTTTACCTTACAATCAGTGAGTAAGAATACCATTGCCCCAAGAAAAATAATTCCGTATCTCATCTTTTGGTTGTTAATTTGAAACCGGATACAAATAACAGCTAATCGCCAAATATTACAAACCATGCACAAGGCTATAATTAACGGGAAAACATTTGAGATTGAACAAAGACTGGGACAGTTTACTCTTAATGGGCAAACGGCTCAGATGGATTGGAAACCGTTGCGCGAAAATGTTTACCATTTGATATTAAATCATCAGTCATACACCGTTGAGCTGATTGAGGCCGATGCTTCAGGAAAAACGCTGTCTATATTGGTGAATGGCCGTAAAGCTGAAGTGCAATTGAAAGACGCTTTTGATCAGCTTCTATCCAAACTTGGTTTTGATTTGGCTGCTGCCAATAAAGTGAATGATGTAAAAGCCCCCATGCCCGGATTGGTATTGAATATTTTTGTAGAGCCGGGTCAGGTCATTAAAAAAGGAGACTCTTTGCTTGTGCTGGAAGCTATGAAAATGGAAAATGTACTTAAATCCCCAGGTGACGCAACCGTGAGCACAGTGATGGTGAAAGCCAAAGACAAAGTGGAGAAAAACCAGGTACTCCTTCATTTAAGTTAATGAGAAAAAGTTTGCTTGTAATGGTGCTGTGGAGCTTAGGTAAAATTGCCTTTGCCCAACAACCTGCCGACTCTACAAACGGATTTTATAAAACTTTTTACGGCAGTGGCAAGATCCAAATGAAAGGCCACTTTAAAAACAAACTGCGAAATGGCTCATTTTACTATTTTGCCGAAGATGGAAAACTGCTGAAACAGGAAATTTATCATAAAGGCAAACTTAACTGGACCTACTTTTTTAACGACCATGGAAGAGTGATTCGAAAAATTGATAAAAAAGGAAAAATAACCACGAAACCTGATTGCGGATGTACCTGATTAGATTAAAATCTCTTTTAATTATTCTTAAATGGAACAATCAGTTGGAATTCGGGAATGGTTACATCAAAACGGTATCCGTCTGTAAGCCGCTCAAACAAATAGATGCCATACATTTTACCCATATCGGAATGCAGGTTGCAGGCAGAAATGTATTGATGTGATTCTCCCGGTTCTAAAACAGGTTGCTGACCTATCACTCCTTCGCCTTCCACTTCCCGATGCTCAGTTGAATCAACAATATACCAGTGCCGTCTCAATAATTTGATGGTTGATTCACTCAGGTTCTCAATAGTAATCCGGTAAGCAAAAATAAATTCCTCGTCATATATGTCGTTCCCTCCTTTTTGAAAGGAAGTTTCAACACTTACCAGAACCTCATTCGTAATGGACTTTACCATAATTGCCACTTAAAACAGGTCAAATATATATTTTGTTTTGAATGAAAGGGAAAAATGATTTCAATAGATTATTGAAAAAACTTACCTATTGCTCGTAGGTATCCTCTTTCCAGTATTCATTTCTGTACACTTTAATCAGAATAAGAAAATAAGAAATGAGCAATGGCCCGAAAATAAGTCCGGGCAACCCAAATAGATTTAACCCCACAATGACCCCAAAAACGGTCGTAACCGGATGAACATCGGCAAACTGCTTTTGTAAAAGCAATCTCATCAGATTATCAATGTTTGAAATAATCAATGCTCCGTATGCCAGCATACCTACTCCCTGCCAAGTGCCTTGCGATGCAAACAATAACATTCCGGCAGGAATCCAGATAATTGCCGTTCCCACCACAGGAATAATGGAAAAAAAACCACTGATAATTCCCCAAAAAACAGGCTGATCAAGGCCAAATATCCAAAAACCCGCAGTCGCTGCTATTCCTTGAGTAATAGCCAATACCGGTACAGCAAGAGTATTTGAATGTGTTTGAAGCTTAAGCTCTTCTATAAATAATTGGTTATTTTCACCTTTAACAAACGGACTATAATGCCTGCTTATCTCGGCCACTTCTTTTGCATACATAAGCAAATAGTAGAGAATAAAATACATGATGCCCAGAATGCCCACCAAATCCATCGTTCCATTTAGTGCGCTACTCACCCAACCCAGCAATTCCATTTTCACCTTCTCTATTGACTCCTCTTTCAGTAATTCAAACCCAAAGGTTTGTTGAGTCAATTTATCTACACTATAAACATACTCAAGTAATGCGGATGGAGAATTAGCAAAAAGCATTATTTCATGATACAACAGATACCCTGAAACAGCCAAAGGAACAATAAAAATAAGGAAAGAGATAATAAGAATAAGCCAAGCAGCACGCCCTTTTTTCCACCTGTGGGCATCCACCAGCCGTAGCATAAATGGCCTGAACAAAACAAAGAAAATAAGTGCCCCCAAAAGGGAAGTAAGAAACCCCCGCAGTGACCATAAAATAGCAATCCCGCTACAAAGTATTGCGGCCAAAATAAACCATTGCTTCAATTTAAGCTTGTCGGGGGCATTCATTTGGTTTGACAAAACTAACTGATTATATAGTTATCTTTGTCACAAAATTTTATATCCCACTGTTATGAATGAAAAAAAACAGGAAAATAGCAACTGGCTCCCATTTATTGCCGGTGCCGTTGCGGGCGGAGTAATCGGATATTTAATTGCATCAGGAAAAGGGAAAGAATTTTGGGAGGAGCTCAAAAAAAAATCGGGGGAATTAAAAGATCAGCTAGGCGATGAGTTTGAAGATCTGAAAGACTTGTTTGCAGAGGAAGAAACAGAAGGAGAAAATGCCAATGGAAAACAAGGATAATTATTTTACTAAACTTAAAGATGAGTTGATTGATTACGGGAAAACCAGAGTTGATCTTGCCAAAATTACCACGTACGAAAAAACAGCACGTATAACTGCCTACGTTTTTGCCTTTCTCCTTTTCTGCTTTCTGCTGTTTCTTGCCCTCATCATGTTAAGTTTTACAGCAGTTCATTACTTCAGCGCATACACCGGAAGTATCATATACGGATTTGGGATCGTTGCGCTTATTGACTGTTGCTTGTTAGTCCTCTTCTGGGTTTTCAGAAAAGCACTCATAGAAAAACCGGTAACCAATGCCATAATTAAATTACTTTTTGAAAACGAAGCCCATGAACAAGATACATAATCTTGAAACACTTCTTTTAGAAAAACAGCGCCTATATTATGAGTGCTTGCTTAAAGAAGAAAAACTTAAACACAGCCTCGAGCACCTAAAAGATGAAGCCCCTAAACTGATTAAACATGCTTTTCTAACCGATCAGTTAAACCTGCCCGGCATTCTGAAAATGATTGGTGGGCTACTTTTAAAACCGGGAACTTCTGAAATAATTTCGACAAATGCCTCCGCTACATTAAGCACAGCCGAAATGGTATTGGCAAAAACACTTTTTAGAATTGCAAATAAAGTTTTCGCTAAGAAGAAAACGCATGAACACAAACCAACAGAACACAAATCAGCGGAACATAAACATTAACCATGTGTGGATAGCCGCGAAGCCCGTAAAGCCGGATAATAAGAAGCAATAAAGCCGATAACAACCGAGGTGCCCAGTACGATGGGAAAATCCCAAAAATTCATCTTTACCGGATAGGCCTCAACCACCATACTGCCCTCTCCCCCAAATTTCACCAACCCATATTTTTCCTGAGCATAACAAATAGCTACCCCTATACCTACTCCAATAACTGATCCTAAAATTGTTACAATAAAACCCTCAGTAAAAAATATACGCTTTATGAGATACCCATCTGCTCCCATCGCCTGCATTACACGTATGTCATTTTCCTTTTCAATTACCAACATATAGAGTGAACCGGTTACATTAAACGCCACAATCCATAAGATAAAAGTAAGAATGAGGTAAACAGCAATTTTTTCAGATTTCATGATCCGGTAAAGTACTTCATTTTGCTGATACCTGTTTTTTACATTGAAATCATCCCCTATAAGATGCTGAATTACTTTCTGGGTGTCAAACAGGTGATCTTCGCTTCTAAGATTAATCTCATAGGATGAAATTTGACTCGGGTAGTCAAGAATTTCCCGAGCAAATCTCATTGGAACAAATACAAATTTATTATCAATACTTTCTTCAAGAACGAAAATTCCTGAGGGTAGTATTTTTCCCTCCGAAAAAGCTTTGTCCGGACGAACCAAAGGATTTCCGTCCCTTCGAGGAACATACACGTGCAACGGCACCATATGATTATAAGGATTTACCGAAAGTTTATACGCAATCCCCCCCCCTACTATGGCATAATTAAAAGCACCCTTTTGCAAACGTCCTTCTCCTTGCACAATCAAGCTATCCATTTGCACCATTTTGGTATAACTCTCACTCACCCCCCTGATGGTTGCAATATTTTGCTTTCGGTCGTATTTGAGCAAAACATTTTCTTCCAGAATTTCGCTGGCATACAACACTTCCTGCAGGTTCATTATGGCTTTTAGCTTCGAAGAATCCGGTAAAAAAACTTTACCAGTTTTAGGAGTAATTTTTATATCGGGATAAAACGAATGATATAACGAATCAACCAACACTTCAAACCCATTAAATGCAGACAATACCACAATTAAAGCCATACTGCCAAAGGCAAATCCCAAAACAGAAATAGCTGTAATAACATTACTGATGTTCGTTTTTCGCTTCGAAAAAAAATACTTTCGGGCAATATAATAGCTAAGGTTCATGGATAATGAGGGCAAGCTAATCAGAAGGATTGTCTTTGTTCAACCGCTTAAAAACCTCTTCCATGTGCTGCACATAATCCAGACTATCGTCAAGAATAAAATGTAGTTCCGGAACTTTTCGAGCCTGATTTTTTATTCGCCCGGCCAACAAATGACGAATTTCCTTGCTATGCAAATTAACCAGCTCAAAAAGATAATCTTTATTCTTCCCGTTTAAAAAACTGATTAAAACCTTTACATACCCAAGGTCGGGAGAGACCTCCGTACTACTGATGGTAATAAAAGCCCCCTCAAATAAGGAATTGCTTTTCTCCTGAAAAATAGATGCCAGTTCTTTCTGAACCAGTTTCGCATATTTCTCCTGTCTGATACTTGCCATGCGACAAATATCCATAAAAACAGGGAATATGCTTTTTAAATAATGGGGTTTTGTTGTAAAAGTGAAGTCAAAGCGTTAAAATTACATCCTCAAAACGCATAGATGGCTATCCTAAATTCACTTCTTTCTTGGTACTTCAGAAGCCGAATAAAACAGGTGGAGTTTTTTATGCAAAATCCTGAAGAAGTTCAGCGAAACAAACTCATGGAACTTATTCGTACTGCCGAAAATACAGAATGGGGAAAGAAGTATGAGTTTAAAAGTATTTTTAAAGAAGAAGAGTTTAAAGATCGCGTGCCAGTAAATGATTATGACTCGTTAAAACCTTTTATAGAACGCAATATGAAAGGTGAACAAAATGTTCTATGGCCTTCAGAGATAAAATGGTTTGCCAAATCATCGGGTACCACAGCAGATAAAAGCAAATTCATTCCGGTAAGTTTTGAAACAATGGATGAATGCCATTTTAATGCTGGGCGCGATGTGCTTACTTTGTATTGCAATCAAAAAGAAAACACACAGCTTTTTGATGGAAAGGGATTGGTTATTGGCGGAAGCCATCAGGTGAACCGCATGCATGAAGAAGTATTTTATGGAGACCTCTCAGCTGTAATAATGCAAAACCTTCCTTTTTGGGTGCACTTTTTACGAACTCCTGAACTTTCCATTGCACTACTTGATGACTGGGAATCAAAACTGGATAAAATGGCCAATGCAACGGTAAATGAAAATGTAACCAACATTTCCGGTGTGCCCACATGGACACTAGTGCTCTTTAACCGTTTATTTGAAATGACAGGTAAACGTAATTTAACAGAAATATGGCCTAACCTTGAATTATATGTGCACGGGGGAGTAAGTTTCACCCCTTATCGTACTCAATTTAAACAGCTAATCAACTCCCCCGGAATGAATTATATGGAAACGTACAATGCATCCGAAGGTTTTTTCGGCATTCAGGACGACTTGAGCCATGAAGATATGCTGTTGATGCTGGATTACGGACTCTACTATGAATTTATGCCCATGAGCGAATACGGAAAAGAGCATCCATTCACTCATAACCTTTCCCAAGTGGCTGCCTTTGAGAATTATGCTCTCATCATTTCAAATAACTCGGGATTGTGGAGATACCTGATTGGAGATACAATTCAGTTTACTTCGATAAAACCATTTCGGTTTAAAATTACCGGAAGAACCAAGCATTTTATCAACGCATTTGGTGAAGAATTGATAGTTGAAAATGCCGATCGCGCCCTAGCTGAAGCATGTAGGATTTTAAATGTGCAGGTTTCTGACTACACTGCCGCACCCATTTTTTTGGATAATCAGGGAAAGGGAGGTCATGAATGGTTAATTGAATTTGAAAAAGAACCTGAAAATATAGAATTTTTCAGAGAAGAACTTGATAAGGCATTAAAAAATGTGAATAGCGACTATGAGGCAAAACGGCAAAAAGATATTTCGCTTCAAAAGCCATTGGTGCGAATGATGCAAAAAGGAAGTTTTCATCGCTGGCTGAAAGCGAAAGGAAAATTAGGAGGACAACATAAAGTACCGAGATTATCAAATACCAGAGAGTATGTAGAAGGTATTTTGACAATGATGGAGAATGGAGAAAAAAAATAAAGAGCAACAGGATTCAATCTTATTTGACCGTAGTAAAATTTATGGAAATCTTTTCGAAGAGCCCGCTCCGGAAAATTATTCTTCCCCCATCCCATGGGAAATTCAGCGTTGTATTTCATCTACCAACGGGAGGCATTATGCAAAATTAATAGCCAAACTGAATAACTACCCTGAATATGAATTACCGATAAAAGCAATTCAAAAGCCCGAACTGATGCTTGATATTGGCAACGGCTGGGGAAGATGGCTGGTGGCTGGTGCTAAAAAAGGATATACCCCTATTGGTATTGATTTGAGATTGTCCTATTGTAAAATTGCACGCAAAACCATGCGTCACTTTGGGATAAATGGATACAGCATAGTTGCCGACCTCGAAAATATTCCTTTCAAAGAAAATATATTTGAATTCGTCTGGTCGTTTAGTGTAATTCAGCACACGCATGAACAACGAATGAAAAATTGCCTGCAACATATAGAGCGTGTTTTAACCAATAATGGCAAGGCCATGCTTGAATTTCCAAACAAAAATGGCATTCGAAACAGGTTACTCCATTTGCCCCACCCTGAAGAAAAACAATACAACAGCTGGTGTGTTCGATACTATAGTATCAAAGAATACAAAAAAATAATCACCGCATTTTTCTCCCAATTTTCCTTTTCGAACCACAGTTTTTTAGGGATTGGCGTCCTTAAAGAGGATTTAAAATATGTGCCCTTCCAGCAAAAAATTTTATGTACTGTTTCATTATTGCTATCCGCACTCACAAAAGTTATCCCCGGAATGAAATACTGGTCGGACAGCATTTATATTCATGCAAAAAAGAAAAACCCTGAAAAAACAAACAATACAGAAAGTATAGATTCCTTTATGTACTTACACCATGCCTTCCCGGGTCACAATCTAAATCTGATTCCTTTGCTCAGATGCCCAATATATGGAGATGAACTGGTATTAAGCGAATGTGGTAAAAAGTTAATCTCGGTAAATAACCGGATTTATTATCCTGTAATTGATGATGTACCTATCCTGATAAAAAGCGAAGCCTGCAGGTATTAAACACTACTTCTACTTATTTCGGTCAATAATATAATGTACCAGTTGAATCAATGCTTGTTTGCTGTGGCTATCAGGAATAGTTGTTAGACATGCAAGTGCCTCCTGAATATAACTTTGCATAACCTTTTTGGTATACTCAATTCCACCATGCGAATTTACGAAGGCAATCAATTCATTTACTTTTTCCTTTTTGTCGTGATCTTTTTTGATGGTATTGATAATTTTCTTTCTGATTTTCTCATCAGTAGTACTCAACGTATAAATGATAGGTAGCGTTAACTTTTTTTCTTTAATGTCTATTCCCTTAGGTTTACCTATATCATCAGCGCCATAGTCAAGTAAATCATCCTTAATTTGAAAAGCAATCCCAATCTTTTCCCCGAAAAGTCGCATCTTTTCAATTATTTCATCAGATCCATGAGCAGATGCGGCCCCCACCGAACAACACGAAGCAATTAAAGAGGCGGTTTTTTTTCGGATAATATCAAAATAAACTTCTTCGGTTATATTTAGTCTTCGGGTTTTTTCAATCTGCAATAGCTCGCCCTCACTCATCTCGCGCACAGCGGTTGATACAATTTTTAGAATTTTGAATTCATCATTTTCGAGAGAAAGTAAAAGCCCTTTTGATAAGAGATAATCCCCAACTAAAACCGCGATTTTATTTTTCCATAACGCATTAATAGAGAAGAACCCCCTCCGCTCGTATGCGTCATCTACTACATCATCATGAACCAATGTAGCGGTATGAAGCAACTCAACCAGTGAGGCTCCCCGGTATGTTGATTCGGTTACTCCACCACAGGCTTTGGCCGTAAGAAATACAAAAAGCGGACGTATTTGTTTACCTTTCCTTTTTACAATATAAGTCATAATGGTATCAAGCAAAGCAACATTGCTTTTCATTGCATGCCTGAATTTCAACTCGAATGCTTCTAATTCAGCTGATACGGGACTTTTTATCTGATCGATGGAACTACTCATAGAACGGGTACAAGTTTAAGCATTTTCAAAAATTTATTTATTTATTCACCCTGCAAGTTTCCTTAATCCGTTTAAATAGTTTTGTTGTACTAATTTTTCCGTTCCATTATGGCAAAAGTTCAAAGTAGTTTTTTCTGTCAGAATTGTGGTGCCCAATCGACAAAATGGGTGGGTAAATGTTCCTCGTGCGAGCAGTGGAACACATTTGTAGAAGAAGTGGTACACAAAGATAAAGAGGCCGGGAAACACTGGAGAAAGGGGAAAAAAATACGCGAAAGTAAAGCCATTTTATTAGATGAGGTAAATTACAAGGCAGAAGACCGCATGGTAACGCCCGATAAAGAATTTAACAGAGTATTGGGTGGAGGAATTGTTGCAGGTTCAGTTGTACTGATAGGTGGAGAACCTGGAATTGGTAAATCCACCCTCCTCCTGCAAATTGCACTCAATTTTAATAAAGGCAAGGTACTTTATATTTCTGGAGAAGAAAGTGAAGGACAGGTTAAAATGAGAGCCGAACGAATCAAATCTAATGGGAGTACCTGTTATATTCTTACCGAAACCGTTACGCAAAGTATGTTTCGTCACATAAACGAGGTTGATCCCGATCTTTTGATTATTGATTCTATACAAACGCTTCAGTCAGGCTATATCGACTCGACACCTGGAAGTATTTCACAAATAAGAGAATGTGCGGGCGAACTGCTACAATATGCTAAAGAGAGTGGCACTCCGGTTTTTATGATTGGGCATATAACAAAAGATGGAAACATTGCGGGGCCTAAGATATTGGAGCATATGGTTGACACCGTTCTACAGTTTGAAGGGGACAGAAATCATATCTACCGCATTTTGCGCACCACAAAAAACAGGTTTGGCTCAACTTCAGAAATCGGAATTTACGAAATGCAGGGAAGCGGATTACGCGAAGTTACCAATCCATCAGAAATTCTGGTGTCACAGCGAGAAGAACAACTTAGCGGAATCGGCATTTCGTCAGCCATTGAAGGACAGCGTCCATTACTAATCGAAACGCAAGCATTGGTAAGCACAGCTGTGTATGGAAATCCTCAAAGAACCTCAAATGGGTATGACACTAAAAGACTCAATATGCTATTGGCGGTATTAGAAAAAAAGGCTGGTCTGAAGATGTCAATGCAAGATGTTTTTGTAAATATTGCAGGAGGACTTCGTATTGAAGATCCTGCTATAGATTTGGGGGTTATTGCCTCTATGGTATCATCATTTTATGATATCCCGGTGAATTCACAAACCTGCTTTATTGGTGAAATAGGGTTATCGGGTGAAATCAGAGCGGTCACCAGAATAGATCAGCGCATCTCAGAAGCCATAAAACTGGGTTATGAAACCATTTATTTATCGAAGTATAATACGGGTATTGATAAAATAAAATCCGACAAATGCACCATGATTAAGGTTGGAAAAATTGATGAAGTCCTTCATTTTTTATTCGCATAAATGCAACTGATATTGCTTCTTTTAATGTTATTTGCAAAATGAATAGAAATCCCCGAGATATTCTGAACCTTATTTCAACGGCTACTCCGGAAAGAATTTGGAATGCCCTTAAAGTACTTTCAAGTTATTATATTTCGAGAGCAAGTTCAAAACCTTTTCATTGGGGAATGCCCATTAGTATTTCCATTGAGCCAACCACATCCTGTAACCTTCGCTGCCCTCAATGCCCAAGCGGATTGCGTGAATTTACGCGAAAAACCGGAATGCTTGAAAATAGTATGCTAAAAAAAGTAGTTGATGAACTGGCACCAACGCTCTCGTATATTACTTTCTATTTTCAGGGAGAGCCATACCTGAATAACGAATTCCTGAACCAAGTGCAATATGCTGTTCAAAAAAATATTTATACAGCTACCTCTACAAATGCCCACTACCTCACCGAGGATATCGCACGTAAAACAGTTGAGTCGGGGCTTGACCGTTTAATTATTTCTATTGATGGCGTTGATCAGGAAACTTATGAAAAGTACCGGATAGGAGGATCGCTGGAGAAAGTATTGGAGGGTACAAAAAACATAGTGAGTTGGAAAAAAAAGCTGAATTCTGCCACCCCGCACATTATTTGGCAATTTATTGTATTTAAGCACAATGAAAACCAGATAACTAGAATTAAAGCCTTAGGCCGTGAATTCGGGGTAAACGAGGTGAACCTTAAAACTGCCCAAATATATAACTACGAAAATAATACTACCTTAATTCCTCAAAATAAAAAATATAGTCGTTACATAGCAGCCGGAATTTCTTATAAACTAAAAAACAAGTTGCTAAATCACTGCTGGCGGCTTTGGAACAGTTGTGTTATAACCTGGGATGGTCAAATTGTTCCCTGTTGCTTTGATAAAGACGCCAAATACTCATTTGGAAGCTTAAAAACACACTCCTTCCTTGAAATTTGGAGAAATAGCAACTATCTGAATTTCAGAAAGTCTATAACACAATCAAGGGACAAAATTGACATCTGCTCTAACTGTACCGAAGGCACTAAAGTTTGGGGGTAATTAACCCAAAATCCATATGCTTTATTTTGCAACCTTTGATTAAAACCAAGTCCATTCCGAAACAAAGGCAAATTTTCCAATAGACGCAAAGTTAATTTCTATTTGAATTACCTTGTTTTTATTGATTTTTTTGCCGAATTTTGGTTACTTATTGTTAAGCATTTTGAAACGCGAAGTTGTGTTTCATTAGTTAATCGGGGGTTTAAAAATGAAAAAGTTACTTTTTACTTTATCGCTTGTTCTCACAATTTGGGGGTTTAGCTCCCAATTTGCCTTTGCCTCTCACATGGCTGGTAGTGATATGGAGTTTAAATGTCTTGGCAAGGACACTTACCAAATAGTACTTAGGGTTTACCGTGATTGCACAGGTATTCCCATCAACGCTACACCACAAATTACCTTTACACCGGAGGCTCCCTGTACTCAAGGCACAAGAACTGTAACCATGACCCGCACATTGGTAAGACCAGTACGTTTTATGTGTGGTGGACAAAAAAACATATGTGAGGGTGGAGCTTTCCCTTTTGGAATGGAAGAAAACCGATTTGAAGTAACCGTAATATTCAACAATCTTTGGTCGGGCGGATTGGACTCAACATGCTGTTGGATTAGGGTAACCTACCAAGAGTGCTGTCGTAATGGAAACATCACCAATATCCCTGGATCAAATTTTTATATTGATGCAGAATTAAACCGTTGCGTAACTCCATGCAACAGTTCACCTCAAATTTCTAACTACCCTGTAGCCGTTGTTTGTGCTGGACAAGGATTTTGGTTCAACAATGGTATTTTGGATACCCTCAATTACGATTCCATTTCATATGAGTTAGCCGATCCACTTGGCTCTACAAACAGCCCTACCGGCTGGTTAAATGGCTTTTCAAAAGAAAAACCATTTAATTTTCTTGGTTTCCCTAATTATCAATTGCCTTTCCCTGCCGGATTTAACCTTAACAAAACTAATGGCGACTTAGGCTTTACCCCTATGGGGCAACAACAGCCTGTTCTCGCTTTTCAAATTACAGAGTGGCGAAAAATTAATGGAGTATATCAAAAAATTGGTGTTACCCGAAGGGATGTTCAATTTTATACCTACCAATGCCCTCCAAACAACCCTCCAGAAATTGAAGTAAACGGAAGCAAGGCCGGACCATGGAGTTATACCATTTGTGCAGGACAAACACTTTGCTTAAATATTAAAGCAACGGATAAAGACACAGTATCGCCCAAGTCTGATACTACATTGCTTTCATGGAATCGAGGTATTCCAGGGGCCACATGGACTAATGTGAATTCACCTAAAAAACTAATTCGCTGGGATGAAGCTGTTTTTTGCTGGACTCCCCCTGCAAGTTATGCCAGTACCCTTCCATATTATTTTACCGTTAAAGGAGAAGATGACAATTGCCCTGTTCCAGGCACTTCCACCCGCGCAATTGGAATTCGTGTAAAACCCAGCCCAGAAGGAACCATCACTAAAACGCCACTTGGATGCTCTAAATATTATTTTGATGTTACCGTCACAAATCAAAATAAACTGTCTCAAACACCCAGTTTCCTATGGACTATACCAAATGTAGGTAATGGAAACTTCAATGCAATAAATGCAGTAAACTACAATGCTAAAACCATCCCCAGCCACACATTTGCCAACGGTGGAACCTATGTGGTTAGATTGCGCATGGAAGGCGACCAGTGCGTAAATTTCCTATTCGATACTGTGTACGTTGATTCACCGGTGAAGGCAATTGCAAGCCCTGATACGTTTGTGTGTATAGGGAACACGCAATCGCTATCTGCATCGGCTAAAAATGGCACACTCCCTTACAAGTTTAAATGGATTACCGGAAATTCTGCTGATACGTTAACAACCCTGACTATTGCTAATAATCAAACAACAAAGACATACGTTATTGAAGTTACCGACTCCTTTAGTTGTGTATCCAGAGACAGCGTTGTACTGGAAGTTAAACCATTACCCTATGTAAACGTAGGTCCTGATAAGCGAATATGTTTTGCTGATAGTGCCGTTTTTGACGCAGGAGATAACCAAACCAAAGGGTTGATTTCGTATGAATGGATTACTCCGGATGGTAGCCGAAGTTCTCAACTTATATACGCAAAAGACTCTGGTCAGTATATGATCAAAGTAATTGATAGTTTCAGGTGTGAACAACGAGATACCGCCCTATTGTTTGTAAACAGGCAGGTAGTAGCCAATGCGGGGCCAAATGACTCAATTTGTATTAATAACGCAACTACTTTTAGAGGAAGCGGAGGACAAACATATGAGTGGAGAGAAATAGGTTCGTTGGGAGTTATTTCTACTGCCGACACCTTATTCAAAAATCCTACTCAACCTGGTATTACTGATATCACGCTTAAAGTAACTGTAACCTATGGGAATGTTACGTGTGCAAGTATGGACACCACAACCTTGGTTGCAAACCCTCTACCCACTATCTCGTTTACGAATAAATCACCCGGCTTCTGTATTGATTCTAACTGGCTCGATCCGGGAACAAAATCTGGAGCACAGCCGTCTGCCACCGGAAGAAATAAATATGGTTGGTATGGCGGTTGGTGGACTATCTCTGATTTAAGCAAATCACAGTGCTTTGACAGAGACTCAAACAGTTCTACATTTGGATATGTTAGATTAAGTTGCTTGGGTGTGTCCCCGCAGGACGCAAGTGGTAATTTTGTGCCATGGAAAGTAACTTATCACTATATAAATTCGAACGGCTGCTACAGCAAAGATTCTATTGATGTAACTATATATCCTCTTCCATTTGTTACCATAGGGGCTGACAAATCAATATGTCAAAACGATAACCCATTCCAAATTTATCCATACCCGAACACCGGTGTTGGGACTAAATGGATGAATCCTCCATCACCGTATGATGCCAATGACCCGAACTCAATCATCGAATACAATCCTTTAGGACGCATACATACTTTCTACCCCAAAAGAGCAGTGGAAGACACTACTTATACACTAATTTATGAAGCAACAACTCAGTATCCAAAAGCCCAGTGCAAAAATACCGATACTGCTTTTTATTATATCAGACCGATTCCAAAAGTAGATGCTGGAAGACTTCCTGATGCGTGTGAAGACGCTTCACTTGTAGACTTACCGACCAAAAGCGGAGCAAAAGTGCTTCCTGTAAATATGCTTGGCGTAGGTACTTGGACCGGGCCTTCTGTAAATACACCAAACAAAACCTTTAACCCAAAAACAGCTCCATATGGAATGAATATCATCCAATATAGTTTCACAAACGATACCGGTTGTACTACATCGGATACCACCTTTATTATTGTTAATAAACTTCCAAACACACAACTTGCTGATCAACCTGATATTTGCGAAGACGCTGGAACAATTGTTTTAAAAGGTAACAAGCCTAGTTTAGGAACAGGCACCTACATTGTAAATACCTTTACTACTGGCAACTCCTTTAGTGCGAAACCGAATGGAAACCCAAATCCGGCTAATCCTGTAAACTACGGAATGAATTACGTTACATATAGTTTTACCGACAATAATGGATGTAAAAAAGAGGCTAAAGACAGTTTCGATATTCAAGTATTACCCAAAGTAAAAATTCTAAACCCAGGCCCACTTTGCGAAGGATTTCCGTTTACCCTGCAAGGCTCAATGACCAATACGTCCTCTTTCAGATGGTCAGTAATTGGAGACGGTAAATACTACTTTGGAACCCCAACACAATACGACACAACCAGTACTGATACCGTAGTTGGTTATATTCCTGGATTACAAGACGTGTTCAACGGCTCATTTATTGTAATCCTTCGTTCAACCGATAATAAGTTATGCCCGGCATCCTATGACCAGTCATTTGTAAAAATTAACCGCAATCCCATTGGCGACTTTACCGCCAAGCAAGAAGGTTGTGAACCATTTCCTACTACCTTTTTCGGAAATTTCGAAGATGCTGATTCTATCATATGGGATTTTGGTGACGGAACCACTAGAATAGGTGGCGAAACAGTTCCACATATGTATGATAAAGCACGCGGTATCCCATATGATGTAAGCGTAAGACTTGTTTCGGTTGATGGTTGTGACACCGTGTTATCCAAACCTTTGTTTATTAAAGTAAATATTAGTCCTACTGCCAAGTTTGAACCAAATCCCCGCAAATCAACTGTTGCATTGCCTCGATTTACTTTTATCAATAAGAGTGATCTGAGAGGTTTACCAATTGACAGCGTTATTTTCTCGTGGGATTTTGGCGACCCGAAAACAGATTTTGACACTTCAAGCCGCTACAGTCCAACTTACACTTACCCTACTGATACTGGAGTTTACGAAATAAGAATGAACATAGTAACCGTAGATGGATGTAAAGCTGAGGCCATTGATTATGTAAAAATTGATCCGGACATTACGGTATTTGCTCCTACCGCTTTCCGCCCTCAAAGTCGAAAAGAACAAAACCAACGCTTTTATGTAGTTGTTGACGGGCAAAAAACCTTCCATGTGGATATTTTCAATCGATGGGGAGAGTTGGTTTATGCGTCTGATGATCCTGAGGAAGGATGGGATGGTAAGTATAAAGGTATAGACGTTCAACAGGATGTATTTGCTTGGCAAGTAACAGTAATCAGTTTTAATGGAACCCCTTATAAATACAGCGGAACCGTTACCCTCTTGCGTTAACAATTAAAATAATCCAAATAAAAAAGGGCTCTTGAGGAGCCCTTTTTTATTTGGATTATTTTACAGATAATTCGCCTTTACCAAAGTATGGATAACTCTTCTTTCACACAAGGTAGCAGATGTGTCCAAAAAATGTACCTTTGCCCAATTTAATTTTACACCATTTAACTTTTTATCAAGTGCCAAAAGACCCAAGTATTAAATCGGTATTAATTATAGGAAGCGGCCCCATTATCATTGGCCAGGCGTGCGAATTTGACTATTCAGGAAGTCAGGCCTCCCGTTCCTTAAAAGAAGAGGGAATAGAAGTTACCCTGATTAACAGCAATCCGGCCACTATTATGACCGATAAGGTAACGGCCGATCATATTTATCTTCTACCATTAACGGTTGATTCCATTATTCAAATTTTAGAAGAACGGAAAATTGATGCGGTTTTACCTACCATGGGCGGACAAACTGCCTTAAATCTGGCAATTGAAGCAAATGAATTGGGGGTATGGCAAAAATACGGAGTGCGAATGATTGGTGTTGACGTACATGCTATCCAAACAACCGAAGACAGGGAAAAATTCAGACAACTGATGGTGAAAATCGGAATTCCGGTAGCTCCATCAAAAACAGCTACCTCCTTTTTGGAAGGAAAAGAAATTGCACAAGATATAGGATTTCCGTTGGTGATAAGACCCTCATTTACGTTGGGAGGAACCGGTGGGAGTTTTGTTCACAAAAAAGAAGAATTTGAAGCGGCACTTATGAGGGGATTACAAGCCTCTCCAACCCACGAAGTACTCGTAGAAAAGGCAGTTTTAGGATGGAAAGAATATGAGTTAGAGCTTTTGCGCGACAATAATGATAACGTATGTATTATCTGCTCTATTGAAAACTTTGACCCAATGGGTATTCATACTGGTGATTCTATTACCGTTGCCCCGGCAATGACATTAAGCGACACCTGTTATCAATCTATGCGCGATATGGCCATCAAAATGATGCGTTCTATTGGAAATTTTGCAGGAGGATGCAACGTACAGTTTGCCGTTAACCCCGAAAATGAAGAACTAATATCCATTGAAATTAACCCACGGGTATCCCGTTCCTCAGCTTTAGCATCAAAAGCAACCGGCTACCCTATAGCCAAAATAGCATCAAAGCTAGCCATTGGATACAATTTAGATGAATTAAACAATCCGGTTACCAAAACAACTTCGGCTTATTTTGAACCAGCCCTCGACTATGTAATCGTCAAAATTCCAAGATGGAATTTTGATAAATTTAAAGGAGCCGACAAGGAATTGGGCCTACAAATGAAATCGGTAGGTGAAGTGATGGGCATTGGCCGCACTTTTATTGAAGCATTACAAAAGGCCTGTCAGTCGCTTGAAATTGGCCGATCAGGATTGGGTGCTGACGGTAAACAATTGCGAAATCTTGAAGAAATAGCCCATAGTTTACAACACCCTTCCTGGAATCGTTTGTTTCATATAAAGGATGCATTTAGCTTGGGGGTTCCTATCTCTTCCGTTGAAAAAATGACACGGATTGACCGATGGTTTTTGACACAAATTCAGGACTTGGTAAGACTTGAAACAGAATTAAAGCGTTTTAATCTTTCAAATATTCCACGTGAACTTTTTTCAGAAGTAAAGGAAAAAGGATTCTCAGACGAACAAATTGCCTGGATACTTCAAAACGTAACTGAAGAAGATGTTTACAAACGAAGAAAAGAGCTTGGCATAAAGCGAGTGTATAAAACTGTTGATACATGTGCTGCCGAATTTCCTTCTCCCACCAATTATTTCTATTCAACTTTTGACGGGGAAAATGAATCGGTTGTAACGAATAAAAAGAAAATAATTGTTTTGGGATCAGGCCCTAACCGTATAGGACAGGGAATTGAATTCGACTATAGCTGTGTACATGGGTTGCTAGCCGCAAAAGAATGTGGGTTTGAAGCCATCATGATCAATTGCAACCCCGAAACCGTTTCTACCGATTTTGACATGGCAGACAAACTCTATTTTGAACCCGTATTTTGGGAACATTTGAGAGAAATAATAGAATTAGAAAAGCCAGAGGGTGTAATTGTACAACTTGGTGGTCAAACTGCCCTTAAGCTTTCCAAAAAACTCGAAGAACATGGCATTAAAATCATAGGTACTACTTTTCGAGATATGGACATTGCAGAAGACCGTGGTTTCTTTTCCGATCTGCTTAAAGAAATGAATATTCCATATCCCAAATACGGTGTTGCTGAAACTGCTGAAGAAGCAATAGAGGTAGCTTCACAGGTAGGTTTCCCGGTTTTAGTTAGACCTTCGTATGTATTAGGTGGGCAAGGAATGAAAATTGTAATCAACAATGAAGAATTGGAAAGTGCTGTAATTGGGTTGCTAGGTGACTTACCCGGAAACAGAGTACTGATTGACCACTTTTTGGATCGTGCCGAAGAAGCAGAAGTTGATTGTATTTGCGATGGAGAGGATGTACACATTATTGGCATGATGGAACACATTGAACCTGCCGGTATTCACTCAGGAGATTCATGTGCGGTACTTCCCCCCTTCAGTTTAAGCGAAAATGTAAAAAAACAAATGGAAGATTACTCTATTAAGCTCTCTCATTCGTTAAAAGTAAAGGGGTTACTCAATATTCAATTTGCTATAAAAGATGAGAAAGTTTACGTAATAGAAGCCAATCCCCGTGCATCCAGAACGGTGCCCTTCATTGCAAAAGCCTATGATGTACCGTATATAAACATTGCCACCAAAGTAATGTTGGGGGTTAAAAAACTTAAAGATTTTACAATTGAAGAAAAACTTACGGGATACGCTATTAAAGAGCCGGTATTTTCTTTTAATAAATTCATTGGTGTAAATAAAGAATTAGGCCCAGAAATGAAATCAACCGGAGAAGCAATTCGTTTTATTAAAGATTTAAGCGACCCGTTCTTCCGAAATCTATATAAAGAAAAATCAATGTACCTGAGTAAATAAAATGATCAAATTTTTACTTACCTCCATTGCTGTTATTTTTCTTGTGAGGATGTTGATACGACTACTCACACAAGGTTTTAATGTAAAAATTGAGAAACATTATTATTACCACCATACCCCAAAACAGGAAGCACAAAAGCACGAAGGCTATACTACACTAAACCAAAACACAGCCGAGGGCAAACAAGTGAAATACTCCGAAACTGAAGGCGAATACGTACCGTATGAAGAAGTAAAAGAATGAACCGCCTAATCAGAAAATTACTTGCCGCCTTTTTAGGTACCGAAAAATACCTTGAAGTTGTTAGCTCATCTTACATCCACATGGTAAATGCCGGAATAATGGCTCAGAAATATCCCGAACTTTTCTTTCTTGATAAAATTATAAAACCGGAATATCACTGCATTGATTTGGGAGCAAATGTTGGCTACTACTCTACCCGGCTTTCAAAGCTCACCCGAAAAAGCGGAAAAATATATGCCGTAGAACCCGTTACTCTTTTTCGCAATCTTCTTGAAAAAAATCTTAAAAAGTTTGATTGCAACAATGTAGAACTGATTGCATATGCACTGGGTTCCGAAAATAAAGCAATTAAAATGGGAACCCCTGAAATTGCAGGTGTTTTTCGACATGGACTTACTAAAATAATTGATTCCCCTTCGGAAAATTTTGCCCAAACATATGAAGTGCAAATGAGGTTGCCGGATGAACTCTTTCAAAATTTATCCAGACTTGACTATATAAAATGTGATGTAGAGGGTTATGAAGTACATATTTTCCCTTTTTTCACCAAAACCTTATCCCGATTTCATCCATTGATTCAAATGGAAATTTCCACTGTCAATAACAGGAAACAAATTTTCGATATTCTGCTCCCATTAGGTTACAAGATATTTGGACTTGCTGATAATTCACTTACTGAACTAACCGAAATGCAAGCGTTATATTACAATAAAGGTGATTTTTATTTTAAGTGCGATTAACTCGCCATATTCTACCAATCATCTTCATCAACAATGATTGGATCTTTCATCAATTTTTTGAAAACTTCAATCATTCGTTTTAGGTCGGCATCAGCCCCACGAAGAACAGCATCTGCATTTTTTACATTGGTTGAAGTGGTATTATAATACTCAAAATATGTTTTGGTTGGAATAGTGTTTTTATCTCCGGCAGTAATTTTACTCTCGTTTACCAAGTTCGAAATAGTGTATTTGTAACGTCCTTCTTTAATCCATAGGGTCATTTTAAATTTATGATACCCCACACTCAATTTCGAGTACTTATTCGTATAAGTATAAGCATCAATATAGCCGTTTATCACCAGCTTGGCGTTTTCTTTGTCAACCTCAAAAATATCTTTTGGTTTCTCCCCGTTTTTTGCAAAGTTAGCCATTGCCCATCTTTTAGCTCGTTTGTATAATGAGTCGGAAAGCGACTCGGACTGCTCAATTATTTCCGTGTAAGTTACCAGCATGGTTATCGAATCAACGGGTAACACCATGCGTATAAATGGTTTTGCAGCCGGTCTTTTTACAGTAGTCGTACTTTGTGAATCGCTGTTATCCTGCTGCTGATTCACATCTGTAAATATATCTTGCTCATCATTATTTTGAGCATAGGCAAGGCTACTCCAAAGAAGAAAAGATGCACTAAGAAAAAGGAGTTTTTTCATTGAAAATTCGTTTTATGGGTTGGGTGTTCTATTATTGTGCCAATAAAAAATTTGGCTTCAAAAATACATGTTTCAATCAATACCGAAAATACTATTTTCATACGAAATAACTAACACCACTCTTATTAAAAAAATAACTATTAATGAACTCATTTTCAAACCTTAAATATCTCATATGTGCCGCGTTGGTCTTTTTTTTTCTTATAGGTTGCTTAAAAAGCAATCCTAACGGGAAGATTGAGCAAGGGAAAAAAACCATTCTTGATCCACACTCTTTTGCCCAAACAAATAGTGTTTTGGTAAAACATTTAAAATTAGCACTTGAAGTTAATTTCAGCGAACAAATTTTGAAAGGGTGGGCCGAATGGATCATCGGTGCAAATACAAATGACACCCTGATTCTGGATACTCGCGACCTTAAAATAAGTGCCGTCTTTTTGGACAACGATAGCAACTTGACACCATTCTCCCTGGGACAAAAAGACTCTATTTTGGGAGAGGCACTGATTATTCCAATTCATAAAAACACTCAAAAAGTTAAAATAGTTTACCAAACCTCTGTTCAGGCGGCTGCTTTGCAATGGTTAAATCCTTCACAAACTAAAGGCAAACACTTACCATTTCTTTACACACAGTCGCAAGCCATTCTGGCTCGTTCCTGGATACCATGCATGGATAGTCCGGGAATTAAATTTACGTATGATGCCGAAATTAAAGTGCCTGCCAACCTGATGGCGCTGATGAGTGCCGAAAACGACACCGCTCTTCATTCAAACGGGGTCTATCATTTTTCAATGCCCTATCCAATCCCATCCTATCTCATGGCACTTGCAGTTGGTAATCTTCAATACAAATCCTTAGGTAAAAACTGCGGAGTTTACAGCGAACCAGAAACCATAAAAGAAGCGGCCTATGAATTTGCGGATATGGAGAAAATGGTTGATGCTGCGTCATCACTTTATGGCCCCTATGTCTGGGGAAAATATGATGTGGTGGTAATGCCACCCAGCTTTCCGTTTGGCGGAATGGAAAACCCTCGTCTAACTTTTGCAACACCTACTATTATCACACACGACCGATCACTGGTTGCACTTATTGCTCACGAACTTGCACATAGCTGGAGCGGAAATTTGGTAACTAACAAAATCTGGGATGACTTTTGGCTGAATGAAGGTTTTACTGTTTATTTCGAAAACCGCATTATGGAAAACTTATACGGAAAAGAATATGCCGATATGCACGAAATAATTGGGTATGGCGAGTTGAAAAAAGCCCTACACGATATGGGCGAAACTAACCCAAATACCGCCTTAAAACAAAACCTTAAAGGCATGGATCCAGATAATGCGGTAAATGATATTGCCTATGAAAAAGGGCGGTTTTTTCTATTGCACATTGAAAAAACAGTTGGAAGAGCCAAGTGGGACGCCTTTTTAAAAGAGTACTTTGCCCATTATCAATTTCAAAGCATAAGTACCGAAGATTTTCTGGTATTTCTTAATGAAAAAATAATCTGTGGTAACCAAGAATTAGCCTCAAAAATAAATGCAAAGGCCTGGATACATGAAGCAGGCCTACCAGCTAATTTTCCGACTACTAACTCAAAACTCCTAGATGAAGCCAAACAAACTGCACTAACTTTTTCAAAAGGAGAACCTGCCATAAGTGAATCAACCATTAACTGGCACACTTTTCAATGGCTGCATTTTTTACGAAATTTGCCAAAGAAATTAACCGCTACCCAATTGACCAACCTCGACCATTATTTCCATTTCACCACAAGTAATAATTCGGAAATACTGTGTGACTGGTTTCAATTAGTTATTCAAAACAATTATAAACCGGCTTACCCTGCCATGGAAAAATTTTTAACTACTGTTGGAAGACGAAAATTTATACAACCTTTGTACACCCTTATGAAAACAACAGGACAAACAGAATTGGCATTAAAAATTTACAAAAATGCGAAACCTGGATACCACCAGGTATCCTCACATACTATTGATCAAATTTTAGTTTCAGAATAAAACATTATGCAAAAAACAGTAGCCTTTACCCTTGTAAGTTCATTTCTTTTTCTGGCAGCCTGCAAGCAGAAAAACACTACCCCAGCCAGTAACAGTTCGGATAATGAAGCCATGAAAATGTATCAGAAAGCCATGGAAATGGGCGACTTTCAAACTGCCATTTACAGCCTTAACCTGTTTCTTCAAACCGACTCAACAGATGTGAAATGGTATGATACGCTAGCCGTTTTATACATTAATAGTAATAACTTTTTACCGGCATCGTGGTGTGCAGATAAAGTGCTAAAAAATAAACCCAAAGAATTGCGTATGCTTGAACTTAAGGCAATGGCCGAACAACAGCTTGGGCGTAGAGATAAAATTCTGGATGTGTACAAAAGCCTGTTCGAAATCACCGGTAACTACCAATATGTTTATCAAACAGCAGCTGTTGAATTTACTGCGGGAAATATTGACCGTTGTAAAAATTTAATTGACTCCATGATGACCAGTAAAACCATCAACAAAGATTCAATTGATATTCAGGTAAGCGAAGACGAATCACAAAAAGTGCCGCTGAAGGCTGCTATTTACAACCTGCAGGCTTTTATTAAAGCCCGAGATGGAAAATACCTCGAAGCAAAAAAAGACTTTGAGAATGCTCTTCGCATTTTCCCTGATTTTATTCTTGCCAAGAAAAATCTTCAAGATTTGATGAAGGGAGGACGACAACAATAAACAAAAATGTCGGTAGCAATTATTGGGGCAGGAGTAAGTGGGGTACTTACCTGCTTTCATCTTCAACGGTTAAAACCCGGAATTAAAATTTACCTCATTGAATCCAACGCTTCACAAGTTGGGAAAGGATTGGCTTATTCAACCAATGATGAAACTCATTTGCTAAATGTTCCAGCCGGAAAGATGAGTGCATTTCCCGAAGACCCCGCACATTTTTTAAACTGGCTTGTAAAAAACAATTATTTTTTTTCCGAAGATAGTTTTGTGCCCCGAAAAATTTACGGCAATTATATGATGAGTATTCTCGATTATTTACGTCCGTTCATAACCCTCATTAATGATGAAGCTGTTGATTTAACAAAAAAAGAAGAACAAATTAAAATTCATTTAGCAAGCGGAGAAAACATTTACTGCAATAAGGTTCTTTTGGCCTTAGGGAATTTCTCCCCCTCCCCTGTTGGCGGAATAAGCAGCCAGATTAAATTTCATACCGGTTACCATAGCGACCCATGGAAAGAAACAGTATTTAATAATTTAGAGCCGACAGAAAACATTTTTATTATTGGCTCCGGATTAACTATGGTTGATATGGTGATGACTTTATCAAAACTGAATCATCTCGGAAAAATCCTTGCCGTTTCAACTCACGGATTCCTGCCGCAGGCACATGAAAAAACAATTCCTTACACTGATTTTTACGCAGACCTTAAAAACTGCAACTCTGTTAACTCCCTCACCATTAAAATGCATCGGCACATTGCCCGTGCAGCAAGAAAAGGCATTAACTGGCGGGCCGTAGTTGACGCCATCAGGCCTCATACACAAGTATTATGGTTACACTTATCAATGTCGGAAAGAAAAGAATTCATGGACAAAATAAGGCATATATGGGGAGTTGCCCGCCATCGCATACCTGCTGAAAGTTATACCATCCTCAACAACATTATTGAAAAAGGCCAAATGGAATTGAAAGCCGGGCGCGTGGTGCAAATTACACAACAGAAAAACAAACTACTTGTTGACTATAAACTAAGAGTAAATCAGAAAACAGAGCATTTTTTAGCAGATAGAATTATTAACTGTACGGGGCCTGAATCGGATTATGGAAAAGTTTCCATGACTCTGGTTCAACAATTATTACGTAACAAAATTATTCAATGCGACCCTCTACGTTTAGGAATTAATGCTGCGCCTGACGGTCGGGTAGTAAACGAACATAATATTCCCTCGGATAAAATATATACCATTGGGCCGTGCATGAAAGGAATATTATGGGAGTGTACCGCGGTACCCGAAATAAGGGACCAAAGCTTAGCCATTGCACAAAAACTCGCTGAATAAATTCACAGATACATGAGGGCAATAGTAACAATTTTACTTCTAATTTTATCAAACACGTTTATGACGTTTGCTTGGTACGGGCATTTAAAGTTTAAAGAATATAAATGGTTTCAAAACACCGGACTCATCGGGTTTATTTTACTCAGTTGGTTTATAGCCTTATTTGAATACATTTTTCAGGTTCCGGCAAATCGTAACGGTTTTAATGAAAACGGAGGCCCTTTTAGCCTGTTACAGTTAAAAGTGATCCAGGAAATAATTACGCTAACTGTTTTTGTCATTTTTTCATCTGTGTTTTTTAAAAATGAATCCTTCAGAATGAATCACCTGATAGGTTTTTTCTTTTTAGTCCTGTCTGTTTATTTCATCTTTAAAAAATAAGTACACTCACAAGTTGTTGACATAATCTCCCATTTAAATAACTCTAACTGCTTTACCTTAGCCAAAAGAAAAAGAAAATTTTGAAATTTGCATCTATTGATATCGGGTCAAATGCACTGCGGCTGCTTATAGCGCGATGGACACCCGAAAACGCTACCGAACCTTTTAAACGTATTGAATTTGTTCGAGTACCCCTGCGACTGGGTGATGATGCATTCAGAAATAAAAGTATCAGCAAAGAAAAAAGACAGTTGCTGTATAAAGCACTTGAAGCCTTTCGCCTACTGATGGATGTGCATGATGTAGACGATTACATGGCATGTGGCACAAGCGCACTTCGCGAAGCAGATAATGGAGAAAAGGTTGTCAGAAAGGTTCAACAAAAACTCGATTTAACGATTGAAATCATCACCGGAAAACGCGAGTCGGAACTTATTTTAGCCTCTATCAAAGATTATTTTCCTGAAAACGGGAACTACCTTACTATTGATGTGGGCGGTGGCAGTACCGAAATGACCATTATTGACAACCACATCCCAGTTGAGTCCGATTCGTTCAATATCGGCACGGTACGAATGCTTGATAAAGCAGTAAAAGAAAAAACCTGGGTGGAGGCCGAAAAATGGATTAAACAACACACCTCAGGATTAACCAAGATAACAGCCATTGGTACAAGCGGTACCTTAAATAAACTATACCGCATGGGCCAGCAAAAACCGGGAGAGACTTTTCTTACTTATGACAAGCTGGAGCAATTACATAAGATGCTTAAAAAGTATTCTGTTAAAGAACGTACCGAAAAATTACAACTTAACCCCGACCGGGCTGATGTTATTGAACCCTCTGCATTTATCTACCTTAAAATCATGAAATGGGCAGGTTGTGAGAAAATTTATTCCCCAAATGCCGGACTCAAAGACGGTATGCTGTTGGAATTAGCTTCGAGGTATCAACAGGTTATTGAAGCAGGGCGGTTTCCTGAAAATTAGGCTCTTACAAAACATTTAGCTATAAAAAATCACCTTATGGCTTGCTTTTGTATATAACTCAACTATCTTTGCAGTTCTTTTTTAAGAATATACAATACAATGGCAAATCATAAATCAGCAGAAAAAAGAATCAGAGCCAATGCGGTAAAAAGATTAAGAAACCGTTATCAGGCAAAAAGTACCCGCACTTTGCTAAAGAATCTGCGTGCATCAACAGACAAAAAAGAAGCAAGCGAATTATTAAAGAAAGCATTTTCAAAGCTTGACAAACTGGCTAAGAAAAGTGTGATTCATAAAAACAAAGCCTCTAACCAAAAATCAAAACTGGCTCGTTTGGTTAAAGCTTTAAGCTAATATTTTTAAAGAATTCTTCAGAGCCCTTTCGAAAATCCGGAGGGGCTTTTTTATTTTAGCACCATGAGTGATGAAAACCCGTATGTATCTATTAAAAACTGGGCAGAAGATGACAGACCCAGGGAAAAATTGTTGCTAAAAGGAAAGCAAGCCCTGAGCAATGCCGAATTACTGGCCATATTAATTTCAACCGGAACGAAAGAAGCATCGGCTGTAGAATTAGGCAAACGCATTTTAAAACTGGCGGGTGATAACCTGAATGAATTAGGCAAACTTGCCGTTAAAGACCTGACCAAAGTAAAGGGAATTGGAAAGGCCAAAGCAATTACCATTGCTGCGGCTCTTGAACTGGGAGCACGCAGACGAATGGAAGAAGCATTGGAAAAAGCCATTATACGTTCCTCTCGAGATGCTTTTGAAATTATGCACCCGTTGCTATCCGATTTAAAAAAAGAAGAGTTTTGGATTTTGCTGTTAAATCGTGCCAATAAGGTACTTCACAAATTTAGGGTAAGTGAAGGGGGAGTTGCCGGTACAGTTGCCGATCCCAAAATAATTTTCAAAACCGCTCTTGATACCCTTGCATCAGGTATCATATTGTGTCATAATCATCCTTCAGGAAACAATAAACCAAGCCAAACCGATATTGACCTAACGAAAAAGATGAAAGAAGCAGGAAAATTACTCGAAATTGCGGTAGTTGACCATTTAATTATTGCTGAAAACAACTTCTTCAGTTTTGCCGATGAAGGAATCTTGTAAAACTTTTGCCTAATCTATTCCGTCCTTTTCTTCATCTTTGCCCGTCTTGAAACATAACATTGTAATAGCAGGAGCCGGACCAGCCGGCACAAGTGCTTCTCTTTTCTTAGCAAAAGCAGGAATACCTCATTTAATTTTCGATAAAGCAACTTTTCCACGTGACAAAGTTTGTGGTGATGCCCTGAGCGGAAAGGTGGTTGAAGTCTTAAAAAAACTCGACCCCGCGCTAATTGCTGAAATGGATATTCAAAAAAAGTTGTTTACCGGAAGTTGGGGAGTGGTATTTGGTGCGCCCAATGGAAAAGAGTTACCTATCCCCTTTCGTACTATAAAAAATACAGATACTATTGCTCCCGGTTTTATCAGCAAACGATGGGACTTTGATCATTTTCTTTTTTCGAAACTAAACCGAACCTATGCCGAGGTATGGGAAAATACTTCATTAAAAAAAGCGGGGCAGGTTGATAGAGGATTAAATTTGCTGGTTGAAAAAAACGGAAAGGAAGAAACTATATTTTGCGATCTGGTAATTGATGCCACAGGCGACCGAAGTATATTGAACCGCGAACTGGCCGGTTACATAATAGAAGAAGACCACTACTGTGCGGGTATCAGAGCCTATTATAAAAATGTAACCGGATTTCACAAAGAAAATTTTATTGAATTGCATTTTCTTAAAGAATTGCTGCCCGGATATTTCTGGATTTTTCCATTACCCAACGGAATGGCCAATGTAGGTGCAGGCATGTTAAGTAAAAATGTGCGGAGTAAAAAAGTAAACCTTCGCGAAGCCATGCTGAAAGCAATTAAGGAAAACCCTTGCATAAACCATAGGTTTAAGGATGCCGAATTGCAGGGAAAAGTTGAAGGATGGGGTTTGCCTCTTGGTTCAAAAAAACGGACTATTTCCGGAAATCATTTTTTGCTGGCAGGCGATGCTGCTTCTTTGATTGACCCATTCACCGGAGAAGGAATAGGAAACGCCCTATACAGTGGAATGCTGGCTGCCGAAACAGCAGCTAATGCCATGAATCAGAATTGTTTTGATGCAAACTACCTGCATCAATACGATGAGCAAATTTATAAACGACTTTGGGATGAACTTAAACTAAGCCATACCCTACAAAAGCTATGTAATTATCCCCGCCTTTTTAATTTTGTGGTGAACAAGGCACACAAAAGCAAAACCCTTCGCGATACCATTTCCTGCATGTTTGATGATATTGATATGCGAAACCAGTTGAGTAACCCTGCTTTCTACTTGAAAATGCTTTTCAATAGGTAATTGATTACTTTATCCTTAGCTGCTGACCTATACTCAGGGTAAAATCTTTTAGCCCGTTTAGCGACATCAGTTCGTCAATGCTTACATTATATTTTCGGGAGATGGAATAGAGGGTTTCTTTGGCTGTTACAATATGAAAAACGGGCTCCAACACTTTATTTTCCTCCGGTATTTCATTGCGTTTTGGGTTTTTGAGTATCACCAGTTCCTGGCCAACCCGGACATTTAAATTTTGGAGCTGATTAAGGGCAATAAGTTCATCAATGGTGATAGTATACTTCTTGGCAATACCATACAATGTTTCTTTTTCAGCTACCACATGTACCCCCGTTTTTATTAATCGGTTGCTCACTTCAGGCAACAGATGCTGATTTACGATAAGCTGCATACCGATGCTAATAGTATCGGAATTAAGTTTATTCAATTCCTTCAGATCGGCTACCTTCAAATTGTATTTGTGTGCGATGGAATAAAGGGTCTCCTTAGGCTGAACCATATGCAAAAAAGTTTCCTCCGAGTTATTTACATTGGAATCGGCACGGTGCTCAAAAGGTAATTGAGCCAATTGTCTGGCTGTAGCTTCAATATTTTCTTTCGGTTGCTCCGAAACATAAATCGCTTCTTCGGTAAGGTAAGAAGTAGCAGTATCCGGATTAAATGTATGCATTTGTACTGCTTCTACGGGAAGAGTGGATACCTCTGCTTTTATCTCTTCGTTTACCAGAAGCGTATCAGAAGGAAGTTCGGTCACATTTTTGGGGAGATTAATAATTGATTTTGCGACAACTGTATCCTTCCTAATTTTGGGGATACCAGAAGCAGAATCCGATTTTATTTCAATAGGGATAGTTTTTTTTATGTCATCGGGTGGCATTTTAATTGAAGGGGCTGGTGGCGGCAAAACCGGAATAAGCATAGGTCTGAGCATTTCGTCCTGACGTGTACGTAAGCGGGGGGGGGTTTTGCGATGGCTTTGAAGGCTTAAGGTTTCGCTCCACATAGGTTCGGTTCCCATTTCCATCTTATTTAAGCGGTAAAGGGATTTAAGTTTAATGGCAAAGCGCTGTGAAATGCGGTACATATTGTCGCCAAATTGCACTTCATAGGTTGTTACAGTTCCTTTATTAAATTTTGGCTTCAGGTACAGGGTGTCTCCTTCTTTGGGTTCACTCCCTTTTTTAATATCGTTGTATTTATAAATCTGCCACACCATCATATCATTTTCCAACGCAATTTTGGTATAGCTATCCCCCTTTTTAGCACTTACCACCGGCAGTCGGTTAAACTCATTTACCTGCGGAATTTGGTGTTGCCGTACATAGGTTTCTTTTTCCTTTTTAATCTCTTGTTGCTTTTGCACCGATGGTTGCTCCCTATCGTACTGATGTAAATTATGCTTTTCAATAAACCCAATAAGCAGTTGCGGATAATTGGGATTGGTTGCATACCCGGCTTTTTTTAATCCATAGGCCCAATCCTGAAAATTATCGGGGGACAAATCAAACAAAAAAGAATACCTTACGGAATTCATCAAAAAATCGGAATGGTCGCGATACGATTCTTCCGCAGTTTTATACGAACGAAAACATTCCTGCTGGGCATCGTCATCCTCATGAATGGTATCCCCAGTCCAGTCTTTTTTACATTTTATTCCAAAGTGATTATTGGCTTGCACGGCCAGCCTACTGTTCCCACTACCCGACTCCAGAATACCCTGAGCCAAAGTAATACTTGCCGGAATGCGCGATCGAAGCATTTCGGCAATGGCAATTTCTTTATATTTTTCAATGTATTGCTCGGTGGTCATTTTAGACCCGGTTTGAGCAAACAACCCACTGAACATAAGAAGATTCAACACAAATAAAAAAAGTACCTTTTTCATCACATACTTATTGGCAGTAAACTTGCAGCAAAGTTCAGCCCAATGGCGCGTTTACTTCTCGCGTGCTGTAAGGTTTTTACTCACAAAACGTTTTAATTTGTACAGTTAATAGTTCATTATGCGCCATTTACTTTTTACACTTATAGTAAGTCTCTTTGTTCTTAATGCTTCGGCTCAAATTGAAAAACATGTAAGCTGGACCTATTCCCTCAGCAAGCCTGAAGTAAAAATAGGAGAAGAGGTGGAATTGATTTTTACAGGAAAGATTGACAAAAACTGGTATGTATATTCAACAGATATGGATCCGAAGCTGGGTCCGCAATTGCCCGAATTTACGTTTGTCAAACACCCATCTTACCAACTGATGGGTGAAGTTGTGCCTGTACACCCCAAACATAAATATGATGAAGTGTGGCAAGGTAATATTTCCATTTTTGTAGATAAGGCCGAAATGCGTCAAAAGGTAAAAATTCTCTCTGCAAATCCTGTAATCAAAGGGAATTTTACTTACCTGCATTGCATTGTTGACGGAGACGGGCGTTGTATTCCGGGTGACGAGGATTTTGAATTTAAAGGAATAAAAGTACAGGAAGTTGCAAACACAGTAACCCCAGCCTCTCCGGATACCATGAAAGCCATCCCAACCACTCCCGACAGCGCACAACAAACAGTTGCCGCGCAACAAGAAAAAACCAACCTGCACCTTCCGGAAACAGCAGATGTGGCCGGGGGAGGAAAATCGTTGTGGGCATTTCTCCTTTTCGCTTTCCTTGGCGGATTGGCAGCAGTTATTACCCCATGCGTGTTCCCAATGTTACCCATGACAGTTACGTTCTTCACCAAAAAAAGCCAGACACGAGGGCAGGCATTAAAACGGGCTTTTACTTTTGGTGCTTCCATTATACTTATCTATTCGCTTATAGGGTTATTATTTGGTATATTAGGGTTGGGTCCAGATTTTGGAAACTGGCTAAGCACACACTGGGTTCCAAATATGTTATTCTTTATTATTTTTATTGCATTCGGTGCGGCATTTCTGGGTATGTTCGAACTAACTTTGCCAAGCGGTTTCGTTAATAAAATTGATTCCAAATCAAATATGGGAAGTATGGCCGGGGTATTTTTTATGGCCTTTACTCTGGTACTGGTTTCCTTTTCATGCACCGGCCCCATTGTAGGGAGTTTACTTATTGAAGCCGTAGGTGGTAAACTGCTGAAACCTGTGATGGGGATGTTTTCATTTTCATTGGCACTGGCACTTCCGTTTACCTTATTTGCTATTTTCCCAAGTTGGCTGCAAAATTTACCCAAATCAGGCGGATGGCTCAACTCAGTAAAAGTGGTACTGGGTTTTTTGGAGATAGCATTGGCTTTTAAATTTTTGTCCATTGCCGATCAAGTGTATCACTGGGGAATATTAGATCGTGAAGTATATCTTGCTTTATGGATTGTAATTTTCTTTTTACTTGGTTTGTATTTACTTGGTAAACTAAAATTTCATCATGATACCGATTTACCTTACCTAAGTGTTCCCCGCCTGGGAATGGCCATTACGGTATTTACTTTTGTATTGTATCTGATTCCCGGTTTATTTGGTGCCCCGCTAAAAGCACTAAGCGGATACCTGCCCCCACAAAGCACGCTTGATTTTGATTTGTACACCAACAAAGGAACAGTTACCCAAACCACCACCGGTGATGAATTGGGAAATGTGAGATATGCCGATAAATTTCATTTGCCACATAACCTGCATGGATTTTTTGATTACAAACAAGCATTGGAATATTCGAAAAAAGTAAACAAGCCCATCTTTATTGATTTTACCGGACATGGTTGTGTAAACTGTCGCGAAATGGAAGCCAATGTGTGGAGCGACCCTCAAGTGCTGAAACGCCTAAATGAAAATTTTGTGATTGTAGCTTTATATGCCGATGACAAAACCGAATTGCCCGAGAGTGAATGGTACCTTTCGAAATACGACAACAAAGTGAAAAAAACCATTGGTAAACAAAATTCTGATTTACAAATTACAAAGTATAACGCCAATGCGCAGCCGCTATATGTGCTTATTGACGGGAATGAGCAGTTGCTTACTCAACCTACGGCATACGATTTAGAGGTTTCGAATTTTGTAAAATTTTTAGATGAAGGCGTGGCGAATTATAAAAAACTTCACCCATGAACACTGAGATAAAACAACATTTTGACGAAGCTCTTTTGGTATTACAACAATTCAATGCCGACCCGGCTAATTTTAAAAAAATAGAAGCAGCCGGAAAGCTGATGGTAAAAGCCATTAAAAAGGGAAATAAAATAATTAGTTGCGGTAATGGCGGCAGTATGAGCGATGCCATGCACTTTGCCGAAGAACTAAGCGGCCGCTACCGCGATGACCGCAAAGCCCTCCCGGCAGTTTCTATTTCCGATCCCTCACACCTAACTTGTGTGGCGAACGACTACGGGTTTGAATTTGTATTTTCGCGCTACATAGAAGCTTTAGGCAATACAGGTGATGTGTTACTGGCCATCAGCACCAGTGGCAATTCAAAAAATGTGCTTCGTGCCATTGCTGCCGCCAAAGCCAAAGGAATGAAAGTAATAGGGCTTACCGGGAAAGACGGAGGAAAAATGGCAGTGGCCTGCGATGTGGAAATTCGTGCCCCGCGAAGCGAGTATGCTGACAGAGCACAGGAAGTACACATAAAAATAATTCATGCACTGATTGATTACGTAGAGCAGCATTGCAAAGGATAATGCAAACCGATCTTCTCCAACCTAACCAAAATCATTTTAATTTACTTCGTTTAATTGCTGCCATTCAGGTAGCGTTTTTTCATGCCGATGCCCTTCTGCCACAATTGGTGAACTGGCCCTTAGTCACCTTTTTAAAAAAAGCACTGTGGTATTTCCCGGGGGTAAATATCTTTTACTTTATAAGTGGCTTTTTGATCTGGCGATCATTTGAGCAGTCGGGAAACAATCTTAAATTATTTTACCTTAAGCGTGTTAAAAGAATATATCCCGGTCTATACGGGGCACTTATTTTTACCGTAATCTGTCTTTACATCGCTGGGCAGTTTAATGTAGAGCCCCGTTTTTATGAAAAAATCGTGCGCTGGTTTATTGCTCAACTCACCCTGATGCAGTATTACGCCCCGAAAATATTTCAACACTACGCAACAGGCATTCCAAATGGCCCGCTATGGTCGGTGGCGGTAGAGCTTCAATTTTATTTGTTGGTTCCCTTTTTATACCGACTGTTGAAATCAAAAAGTTTAGCGTTTAAAAATGTCGTGATAATACTGATGAGCATTATCACGTTTGTGTTTAACCATTATCAGGAATACTTTATGGAATTTAACTACCGGTTTCAGGTAGTTTATTTCTCTGTTCTCAACTTTTTCCATTTTTTCGGCATAGGCATTCTTATATACCTCAACTTTTCAATACTAAAAGATGCCTTTGTAAAAAACGGCAAACGGCTCATTTTGCTGTATACCTTTTTTGCCATTTTATGTGCCCAGCGCAATATTGTGCTTAATACTTACGAGGCCGAAAGTTTTACGCTCGTAGTTAATTTACTTTTGGCACTTTTTGTTTTTTCGGTAGCCTTTTTACCTATAAAAAAACAAGGATATTTTATTCAGCTAAACGATTTTTCCTACGGGCTTTACCTGTACCATGTGCCGATTATTAATGTAATTCTCACTTATGGTTTAGTTTCGCATGCAAATGCTATTTTTTGGGCCGCGGCTATTACATTTGCAATTGTATCCTGGTACATAATTGAAAAGCCATTCTTAAAAAGAAAATAGCTAACATATGCTCGTTAAAACTTTTGGCAGTGCTGTGTATGGAATAAACGCGGTTACTATTACAGTAGAGGTAAGCGTGGGACAAAGCGGAATGAACTACTATCTGGTGGGCTTGCCTGATAATGCCGTGAAAGAAAGTTACCAACGCATTGAAACCGCCATTAAACATATAAACTATAAAATGCCACGCGTAAAAATTGTGGTAAACATGGCTCCGGCCGATATACGTAAAGAAGGTTCTTCCTACGACCTCACCATCGCTTCGGGTATTTTAGCTGCCTCGGGGCAAATTGAAGATATAGAAAAACTCACCAAATACATCATCATGGGCGAACTCTCGCTTGACGGAGAAGTAAAACCCATTAAAGGAGCCCTTCCTATAGCCATACAGGCACGCAAAGAAGGATTTGAAGGATTTATACTACCCAAACAAAACGCACGCGAGGCAGCCATTGTAAGCGGACTCAAAGTATATGGTGTTGACAGCATTCTAGATATAATTCATTTTTTTAATGGGGAAAAAGAACTAGATCAAGTGATTGTTGACACACGCAAAGAATTTGAAGAAAACATCATTAAGCTTGATACCGATTTTTCAGACGTGAAGGGACAAGAAAATATTAAACGCGCCATGGAAATAGCCGCAGCAGGCGGACATAATGTAATTCTCATTGGACCACCCGGTGCCGGAAAAACGATGCTGGCCAAACGCCTTCCTTCCATACTTCCGCCACTCACATTGCACGAAGCACTGGATACAACAAAAATACACTCGGTAGCCGGCAAACTTTCAAAAGATGCATCCCTGCTACATGTACGCCCGTTTCGCTCTCCACATCACACCGTTAGCAATGTAGCCCTAGTAGGTGGCGGCAGCAATCCGCAGCCCGGTGAAATATCGCTGGCACATAATGGCGTACTGTTTTTAGATGAGTTGCCCGAGTTCGATAAAAAAGTGCTGGAAGTAATGCGTCAGCCATTAGAAGAGCGTAACGTAACCATTTCAAGAGCCAAATACAGCATTGAGTATCCTGCCAGCTTTATGCTGGTGGCTGCTATGAATCCGTGCCCGTGCGGATACTATAACCACCCCGAAAAAGAGTGTGTATGCCCTCCGGGTATGGTGCAAAAATACTTAGGCAAGATTAGTGGCCCGTTGCTTGACCGTATTGATATTCATATTGAAGTTACCCCGGTGAGTTTTGATGAACTTAGTGCCGAACGAAAATCCGAAACCAGTGACATGATACGCGAACGGGTAATACAAGCACGCAACCTTCAGCAGGAACGTTTTAAAAACCAACCCGGCATGTATTCGAACGCGCAAATGCCCTCCAATATGGTACGCGAAATTTGCACCATCAACCCGGCAGGACAAAATTTATTAAAAACCGCCATGAACCGCCTACAACTCTCGGCCCGAGCTTACGACCGCATTTTAAAAGTAGCCCGCACCATTGCCGATTTGGCTGCAAGTAATGATATAAAAATCGAACACCTTGCTGAAGCTATACAATACAGAAGTCTGGATAGGGGGAATTGGGCGGGATAAAATGAGGGTGAAGAAAGTATTTTGAACTCATCGTTATCTATCCCCCTTCTGTTTAATAAATGGGCAAGGAAATGATTAATTTACTACAAAAACCGATACCAAAGCAGATGATAGGAAAAGAGATTGCTAAAAATCAGCAATCGGGATTAACTACATTACGTAAGGATGGCAAAATTCAAAAAAATAGTTGAGGAAATGCCACAGTTCCGCTAACGGATAATAAACATTAGCAAGCAATTAGTGAAAATTGACTACCCTGAATAGAGGCGGTCGATTTAACAAGTTGCCGATGAAACATTGTAAAATGCGCTGACGGCTCAGGAATACAACCTCACATTCCCGTTTAGCATTATTGATGATTAGCAATTTGAAAGAATCATGAAATATAACAGAATAACAATTTTTGTATTCGGCCTTATTGCATTTTTGACTTTTTTTCAGGTATCATTCGGGATGATGTTAGTATAGCAAAATACCTCGAATTAGCAAAACAAACACAGTTTGATTGCGTGGGACAAGTATTTAATGACACAACTGCTGCTGGCTCGTGCGTTCTTATAACTGAAAACTCAGCAATGACAGCAGCTCATGTTCGTCTGGTAAATGATATTCGTAAAGATACATTAAGTCTGAATGGGGTAACTTATATATCTTATACCCCCGTAAATGTAAAAGTAGTTGAATATAGGAAAATTGAATTTAATAATTAAAGGCCAACGGGTAAAAGCGAAAAGAATTAGGATTCATCCGCAATTTCTTAAAGATAAAAATAAAGGTAGATGTGACCTTGCGTGGAGATTCCGGTGAAATTGACCAGAGTAGACCGGAGCAAACTGACCACCCCCTGTTGTATAGCAAGTTCATGCTGATTTAGTAACCCGCTTTCGCTCGCGTGCCGCGAGTGTAAGCCATTGCACTGGCATATTGCCAGCCGCGAAAACTTTGATTAATTTAGCGGTTGATGAGTGCATACAGAA
>JAGVLJ010000061.1 GCA_020049855.1 Bacteroidia bacterium
CCAGAAACCGAAGCTTGTCACGCTGAGCCAAAGCGAAGAGTCTGCCCCTAATGGAACCGCAGGTGGACGCGAACTGGTACACGTTGAATTCAACGGCTCGTGGAGTAGCTACGAGGTAAATTATGCAGATACCTCAAATACCCCATTACCACCTACCAAATGAGTTATGAGCACTATTCACTGACCCGTGGAGAGAAGAACTACGAACTGGTAAATCATTTAGGAAATGTGTTGAACCGCTTTTGCAATTCATGCTGTTATGGGCTTAATAAGTACTTCCCCGCAATTGAAACACGCGGCTTGCATCCAGACGCAGCAAGATAAACAGCAAAATAGTAAAGCTGATTAATGACGATCCCCCATAACTGAAAAAGGGCAGTGGGATTCCTATTACAGGCAATAGCCCGATGGTCATTCCAATATTGATAGTGAAATGAAAAAACAAAATAGAGGCTACGCAATAGCCATAAATTTTATTAAATCGGTTTCGCTGTCGCTCGGCAATAGCAATTAAACGGATAAACAGCACCACAAAAAGTATAATTAAAACTGACGAGCCAATGAAACCATACTCTTCGCCAACGGTGCAAAATATAAAGTCGGTACTTTGTTCGGGTACAAAATTAAATTTGGTTTGGGTGCCTTCTAAAAATCCCTTTCCTAATAAGCCACCTGAGCCAATGGCGATTTTTGATTGGTGCACATTGTAGCCCGCGCCTTTTAAATCCACTTCTTTTCCCAGCAACACATTTACCCGCTGTTGCTGATGCGGCTGCAATTTGTAGAATAAATAGTCAATGCCTTTAACCACACCTACGCAAAACAATACCACGGCAGCCACCACTATCATGCCCTGTTTAGATGCCCGTAAAAGAAATACTGCTACCATACCTACACCAATTAAAATGTAGGTGAGCGTGTCCGGATTCATCACTAGTGCCAGCACCGAAATAATTCCCAGTGCCAGGCAAATAAACAAAATCCAACCGGGCAAGCCTTCGCGGTAAAGCACAAACACAAAGGAACAATAAACCAAAGCCGATCCTGTATCATTTTGTGCCAGAATAATACCCATAGGCAATAAGATAATACCCGCTACTTTGTACCAGTGCTTTTTGTCTTTGAGGGAAAAATCGTAGTGGCTCATAAAACGTGCGAGCGTTAGGGCTGTGGCAAACTTTGCAAACTCGGCCGGCTGCAACCTAAAACTTCCAATCTCAAACCAGGCATGCGCTCCTTTTACCTCCTTACTCAAAAACATCACCGCAATATTCAGCGCAATCATTATTCCGTATGACATGTAGGAGAAGGCGTAAAAGAACTTATCGTCAATGAGCATAATCATTAATGCAATAAAAGCGGATACCCCAATCCAAATCATTTGCTTGCCGTAATTTTGGGTAATATCAAAAATGCTTGAGTGTTCGGGCTCGTAAACGGCCGCATAAATATTTATCCATCCTGCCAAAACAAAGATGGTGTAGATAAGCAATGTTGGCCAATCAATGTGTTGAGTGTGCAGGTTTTCCTGTTGTTGTCTCATTGGTTGCTGGCTGATGAATTAAATCGGTGTTTAGTAAACGTTCTTCCATCCAGGGGCGCGTAATGGTATCAGTAAGGTATTGCTCAATCATTAAACTGGCAATGGGGGCTGCATAGGTGGCACCGAATCCCGCATTTTCAATAACAACGGCAATGGCAATTTTAGGATTCTCTCGCGGGGCAAAAGCAAAAAATACCGAGTGGTCTTTTCCGTGTGGATTTTGAGCGGTACCTGTTTTGCCGCATACAATAATATTTTTTAAGCGGGCAATGGTGGCTGTGCCCCGTTCTACTACATCCTGCATGGCATCAATTACAACTCCGTAGTAGGCGGTATCAACCGAGGTAAAATGTTTTTGTGTAAAAGCAGGGTTATTTAATTTTTTCCCTGCTATGGCTTTCACAATATGCGGGGTAATATAATAGCCGCGATTGGCGAGTATGGCGGTTACATTGGCCATTTGCAACGGGGTAATTCCTAATTCCCCCTGGCCAATGCCAAGTGAAATGGTGGTAGATGCTTTCCAATGCCCTTGTCCGTAAATTTTGCTGTAATAGGTAGAAGTAGGCACATTTCCTGTACCTTCTCCCGGCAAATCAATTCCCAAACGCTGACCCAGGCCAAAACTCAAAACATGTTTTCTCCATTGGTCAAAAGCCGCCTCGGTGGTAGGATATCTGCGGTTATCAATTACGCTGCGGTAAACATTACAAAAATAGGCATTGCACGAAATGGCAATGCCTTGTCGCAAAGCCAGCGGAGAAGAGTGTGGGTGGCATCCAACATGTACGCTTCCAAAACTTGCTCCCCGCGCACAACCATAAGTTGTGTTAGGGTTTAGTACCCCTTCCTGTTGCCCCACCAGCGACATGATAATTTTAAAAATAGAACCCGGTGGGTAAGGCGCGGCAATGGGTCGGTTGAATAAGGGCTTCATCGGGTCGCGAAGTAATTTCAGGTAATTGTTTCCACGCTCCCTGCCAATAAACAAATTGGGATCATAAGTAGGAAAAGATACAATGGCAAGTATTTCTCCGGTTGATGGTTCAATGGCTACAATACTTCCGCGCTTATTGGCAATGAGTTTTTCTCCGTACTCCTGTAACTCGTGATCCAGCGTAGTGGTAACATTTAATCCTGCTACCGATGCGGTATCAAACAGCCCGTCTTTATACCTTCCCTGTGCCCGGTTATGCACATCAACTAATACATATTTTATTCCGCGGGTGCCGCGTAATTCATTTTCGTATGAGCGCTCAATGCCGTTTACTCCAAAATAGTCGCCCATGCGGTAGTATCCTTTTGATTGCTCTATAATTTTATCAGTTACTTCACCTATGTATCCCATTACATGGGCAGCACTTTTATACACGTATTTTCTATCGGTACGGGTTTGTACATAAAATCCGGTAAAGTCATAAAGTTTTTCCTGAAATGCTGCATATACAGGAATGGTGAGTTGTTTTTCAAAAATTACCGCACGGTATTTTGAATAGCCTTTCGATTTTTTAATTCGTTCAAAACGCCTGTCAAATTCATCGCGGCTTATTCCCAATACTTCACAAAACCCGGCAGTATCCAATTTTTTGAGTCGTTCAGGTACTACCATTAAATCGTAAATGGCATCGTTGTACACCAGTAATTTCCCGTTACGGTCATATACAAGCCCTCGTGCCGGGTACACTACTTCTTCATTCAATACATTGTTTTGTGCAAATCGCACATAGGTATCATCTACCACCTGCAACCAAAAAAGGCGGATAAGAAAAATAAATCCTACACTGATGAAAATAATGTAGAGGGTTATTTTTTTAGTTGATGAATCAATCATGCGATGGTTTTACCGTAAAAAACAGAAACTGTCCCAAAACAATCATCATCAAAGTTACCCCTGTGCTGTAAAGTACCCGCTGCATGGTGGCAAAAAATTCTTTCATGCTGTACACCTCAAGAAAAAACAAAGCTAAACTATGTATAAAAATAATACTGGCCGCATAGGTAAAAAACCACACAAAACCCTTGTTGGCAATATTGGGTTCAATATTACCATCAAAGTCTTCTTTGTTTAACGAAAGGGCAAGAAACCGTGGGCGTATATACCCCACCAAAGTGGTGGCAAATGTGTGAATGCCTACCGTACTCGAGAAAACGTCCATCAACATCCCTAATCCGAAACCGATTAAAAGCGACTGGGCTTTCGGAACATTTACCCGCATCATCATAATAAGCAACACATAAATGTATGGATTTACATAGGGAGATAAATTTATATTATTAATGATAAGCACCTGAATAAACAAGAGCAAAACCAGCCTGAGTATTTGTTTTAGTACTTCATTTATCATCGGTGAGCCTTGTTTGTGCCTCGATTTCGAGCGAGTCCATTTCTTCTTTGTAAAAGTTATTAATGATATACACTGAAGTTAGGTTCACGAAACCGGTAGCAAGTTTAACCTTTATGGTATGAAAATTATCACCCGCTTCCAGGCTATGGGTGTATACTTCGCCAATAGGAATATTTTCCGGAAAAATAGTTGAAAAACCGCTGGTAACAATTCGTTTCCCATTTTCTACTTCCACATGTTTATTTACATCCAACAACCTGCAAATAGTGGGGTCATCCCCATCCCATATAAGTGAACCGAAGGCATTGTTGTCGGCAATTTTCGCGCTTATTTTTGCATTGCTGTTAAGCAAAGAAAGTACGGTGCAAAAACGATCCGACACGCCCATCACAATTCCAACCACACCATTGTCGCAAATAACTCCCATCTGTTGTTTTACTCCGTGAATTCTTCCACGGTTAAGAGTGAGGTAATTATTTCGCCTGTTTACTGAGTTATTCAATACTTTGGCGGCAATGTAGGTATATTGTTGTTTGTATATAGTGTCGTTTACTTTAAAGTCGCGTATTTCGTTATTGTAATAGCTGGTAAAAAGTTCGGAGCGAAGCCGGGCATTTTCCAGTTGCAGGCTGTCGTTAATTTGCCGCAACCTAAAATACGATTTAAAATTGGCTACGGTGTTGAATACGTTTCCTGAAACCCCGTTTGAGAAATTTATAAAGCTGGCCCGTTGGTACGTGTTGTATTGGTATATGAGGTACAGCGAGAAAAACTCAAGTAAAAAAAACAACAGAAAAACGTAATACTTGTAAATAAATACAATGATGTTTCTCATTCACCTGCTCCGGAATTACGTCATCAGGTTTTTAAATACATGAAGATTTTTCAATGCAATACCGGTGCCACGCACTACTGCTCTTAACGGGTCTTCGGCCACATGCACCTGCAATTTTGTTTTGGCAGCAATACGTTTGTCTAAACCGCGCAGCAATGCTCCTCCTCCGGTAAGGTATAAACCTGTTTGATAAATATCGGCCGACAATTCGGGTGGGGTAAGCTCAAGAGCTCTCAATACCGCCTCTTCAATTTTAGAAATGGATTTATCAAGAGCCTGTGCAATTTCACTGTAAGAAACTCTGATTTGTTTTGGCAATCCTGTCATTAAGTCGCGGCCGTTTACTTCATAATCCGGTGGAGGATTATCGAGTTCAGGGAGTGCTGCACCTACTTCAATTTTAATTTTCTCGGCACTACGCTCCCCTATCAGCAGGTTGTGCTGTCTGCGCATATAGTCAACAATATCATCGGTAAATTCGTCTCCGGCCACTCGAATGGACTGGTCACATACAATACCGGCTAAAGCAATTACCGCAATTTCGGTGGTACCTCCTCCAATATCAATTACCATATTCCCCATTGGTTCAAATACATCTATGCCAATACCAATAGCTGCAGCCATTGGTTCGTGAATCAGGTAAACTTCTTTAGCTCCTGCACGCTCAGCCGAGTCTTTTACGGCACGCTTTTCCACTTCGGTAATACCCGATGGAATACAGATAACCATACGTAATTGAGGATTGAACAATTTATTCTTGGTGCTGATCATTTTTATCAGTCCGCGAATCATGTGTTCTGCTGCATTAAAATCAGCAATTACCCCATCTTTCAATGGCCGGATGGTTTTAATATCTTCATGCACTTTGCCATGCATTTGCATAGCCTGGTTGCCAACCGCAATTACATTACCTGTGGTGCGGTTAATGGCAATAATTGACGGTTCGTCAACCACTACTTTATCTTTATGGATAATCAGCGTATTGGCTGTGCCTAAATCAATAGCAAGTTCTTGTGTTAAAAAACTGAATACCCCCATGGGCTTAAATTATTAAATCAAGGTGAATACTCACGCAAAATACGGTTAAAACAAGCTAAAATCAGGGTATTCAAAAAATAAATGTTCACCAGTAATCAACAGGTGGGCATCTTACTTTTTGCTTTCAGTAATTATATTACTTCTTTTTAAATGACTACCGTTTTATAAAACAACAGCGATGAATTCGCGTTATACATGGGAGACGGTTTTAGCCTAATGGGCGAATTTAGCCGAGATAAATTTCGGATAGGCTTAATATTCAGGTAATCGAAAAAAAATTTTATTTCAGATGAAAAAAAATATCCAGTAAAAATGCGATGCACAAAATCGGTGAATAATAAAGGAAAAATGGAGGTAGTGCTACTTTTGCAATAATTTTCAAGAGCATGAAATATCAGTTACAAAATACGCCACTTATAGACGAAAAAAGAATGGAGCATTTGCGGAAGAAGGGCGAGGGAAATAATTTTTCAGTGGAAATAACTGATATGTTTACTTTGAGGAGCAATGAGTTAATAGGTGGGTTGCACACACAAGCATTAAGCAGCAGTGTACCTAAGTGCAAAAAAGCTTTGCATAGCCTTAAGGGTATAGCTCTTACAATGGGAGCAAGCCGACTAGCCGAACTTTGTGTTATGATAGACAAATTGATTGCTGAAGGGGAAATGGAAGAAGCTGCAAAACTTATGGAATATATCAAACCTACCTTAGCGGAATCAACCGAGGCAATCCGAACAAAACTGAATAGTTAATTTAACGTGTATGCTATCCAGTGCCATTCTTTTATAATGTTGTTAAAAGAGCAGGTATAAGCAGCCCATAACCCGAGGTTGCGGATACTACCTATCGGGTAATTTTTACGCATACGGATTTATATGTCTATCTGATAACCGGAAAAGCACATAAATACAGTTAAACATAGCGATTAAACAGCAAAAAACCACGTGCCCGTGTTTATGTTTAAAGAACTCAACAAGTACTTATCACGGATAATGGGAATATGAACAGCCCCCTCACTTATTTTTTGAACTAATTATTCAACGGGGTATAATTTAAGCCAGTATTTTTCTTACTTCTGCCATAATAAGTTTGGTGGCTCCAGTGTTTGAATTGATAAAGGCCGAAGCTTTTGATCCGGCTTCACTTCGCCAGTTTTCATTGATTATGGTTGTTGCAAAGTGTGCGTAAAATAACTGCTCAGACTCTATGATTACCCCCCCCCCGCTTTCTGCTAAAGCTTTAGCCTCCCAAAATTTAGAGATATTGGGTCCATACAATACCGGAATTCCATAAACAGCAGCTTCCAGTATATTATGCAGTCCGCTTCCAAAACCACCACCAACCAACGCTACATCTCCATATTGATAAATAGAGGATAACAACCCCATTTTGTCAATTAATAACACTTGAAAGTTGGTTGATTTTTTATCCCATTCGCTGTAAACTTTCCCCTCCGGGAATTTATGCCTTATCTCCTTTATATGGGCTGCTGAAATATCGTGTGGAACTAAAATAAAGCAAAACTCCTTGGCTTCCGGCTTAGTGTAAATTTCGGCTATCATATTTTCTTCTGCCGGCCAACTGCTTCCGGCTATCAATACCTTTTTACCGGCAGTAAATTGTTTTATATCTTCTAACTCTTTGCGCTGGTTGCTTATCTCGGTTACTCGGTCAAAACGGGTATCTCCGGCCACAATGCATTGAGATAATCTGAGCTTTGTTGCCTGCGATAGGGAGGCTGAATTTTGTAAAAAAATAGTTTGAAAGGCATGAAGATAGGAAGTGAAGAAAGAACCAATTAGCGGCTTGAAAAAAATCTGGTCGGGCCTAAAAACGGCTGAAATCAATATAGCCGGAATGTTTCTGCTTCTAATTTGGTGGAGGTAGTGAAGCCAGAATTCATATTTTACAAAAATTACTAACTGAGGTTTTACCAGATTCAGAAATTTTTTGGCATTAGCCGAAGAGTCATAAGGGAGGTAAAAAGTATAATCGGATACTTTGTAGTTTTTTTGGCTGGTATACCCCGATGGCGAGAAAAACGTAATAACTAGTTTGTACTCCGGATAATCACGCTTCAACTGTTCCATTACCGGTCGTCCTTGTTCAAACTCTCCAAGTGACGCAAAGTGAAACCAGATTCGTTTCTCAGATTTATCTCCCATGGCTTTTGCAATTTCTTCCCAAAGGCCGTATCTTCCTTTTACAAAAGCGTTAGCTTTAGCATTAAAAAAACCGGCAATTCGGGCTGATAACAGGTAGCATTTAAGACCCAATGAATACACAAGTAATAACAGTGCCTTCATTGCTATAAGCAACTAATAGAAAATATATTCGTCAGTTTTGCTGGAAGGATAAAGCGGGATAATCCATCCGAAACGAAATCCGGAAAGAACGTCATTTCGCTTTTGTTTATCCTGTCTCATGGTGTCAAAATCCCAGTCTCTTCGGCTTTGGGTAAATCCATGCATATAGTTATATCCGGCATAAAAATTAATAAAGTGTTTACGATCAAGGTAGTAAACACCAACAAAGCCATTTAATACCATACCGTTGGTTAGTCGGTCATATCCCTTTTTATATGTTTTGTTCAAAGCCGGAATATCACCATCGGGGGCGGTAATTTTTAATTTGTGCTGTATAAAACCTACACCTCCAGATACAATGAAGCCAGAATTTTTATTCTGTTTCAGAAAAGGTATTACTTTACCCACCTTGCTCATTAAAAAGTATCCGCGCTCGCTAAGGCCTATACGGGAATAAGATCCGTTTATCCCAATTACATTTCCTGAACTGTTTGTAAGGCTATCCAAAATAGTATTTTCTTTTACATTGGGGCCAAACATAAAACTTAACTCGCCCCCCCATATAAAGTTTGATTTTGTTTTGACAAAACACCCAATACCCAATGCGCTGTTATTCCCGAATCGTTTAGCCATATCTCGTGAAGGGAATTGAAAGTCGTAGTTGAAACTCAGGTTTACAACCTTTCGTTTTTCCATTCCTCTGAATTTTATTTTCAAAGGATCATTGGCAGATTTTTTCATAGGAGTCGGGCGTTGACTTGGGTGCTGGCCCGGATGCTGGCCAAAAACCCTCATCACTCCCAAAAAACACAAAAGCAAATATAACGCTCTCATAAGCCGTCAAATTTAAGGCTTTCTGTCTTCATTATTACATAGCAACACATATATTTGCAATCCTTTATTGTAACCCAACGGAATGAAACGAATTCAGATGGTTGATTTGGTCAGCCAGCATGATAAAATAAGAGCCGAACTAGACCTTGCCATTGCCCGGGTAATTAACTCGGCTGTATTTATTAATGGGCCAGATGTAAAGGCATTTGGTGAGGAACTGGCCGCATATACAGGGGCTAAATTTGTTATTCCATGTGCAAATGGCACCGATGCGCTCCAGATTGCTATGATGGCTCTGGGTTTAAAACCTGGCGATGAAGTTATTGTTCCTGCTTTTACATATGTAGCTACCGCTGAAGTAATTGCTTTACTGGGTTTAACTCCTGTATTGATTGATGTAAACGAGCAAACTTTTTGTGTAGAGCCCGAACTTATTGAAAAGGCAATCACTGCCAGCACCAAAGCAATTGTGCCGGTTCATTTATTTGGTCAGTGTGCCGATATGGAACAAATTCTTACTTTAGCTCAAAAACACAATCTTTTTGTTATCGAAGATACAGCTCAAGCCATAGGTGCCGAATACACATTTGCTGACGGAACAAAAAAACAGGCCGGTACCATGGGTACCATTGGTACAACTTCTTTTTTCCCCTCCAAAAATTTGGGATGTATGGGAGATGGAGGCGCCCTATTTACCAATGACGAAACACTCGCTAAAAAAATATTGATGATTGCCAATCATGGGCAATCTGTCCAGTATATTCATGAGGAAGTTGGGGTGAACTCAAGACTTGATACCATTCAAGCAGCTATTTTGCGGGTGAAATTAAAAAATCTTAACTCTTATAAAATAGCCAGACAGCAGGCCGCAGCATGTTACGACAGATATTTTTTAGATCACCCTAACTTTCAAATTCCTGTACGAGCACCAAAGTCAACCCACGTATTTCATCAATATACGCTAAAACTCACAGGCGTTGATCGGAAAGTGTTGCGCGAATTTCTTGCTTCAAAAGGAGTGCCTTCAATGGTATATTACCCTTATCCGTTGCATTTGCAGAAAGCCTATTCAAATAAAAAATATAAACCGGGGCACTTTCCGGTTTCCGAATTGTTATGCGAACAGGTTATCTCATTGCCCATAAGTAGTGAAATGGATGATGAACAGTTAGAATATATTTGTAGTTCGGTAACTGAATTTTGTTCCATACAAATTAAAAACTCAAACTAATTATAGATGAAAATAGCAGTAGTAGGAACCGGATATGTAGGGTTGGTAACAGGAACCTGTTTAGCCGAAACCGGTGCCGATGTGACGTGTGTTGATATTGACGCAAAAAAAATTGAGAATCTTAAAAAGGGCATTCTCCCCATTTATGAGCCCGGGCTGGATGAACTGGTAACGCGAAATGTTCAAAAAGGACGCTTACACTTCTCAACCAATTTAGGGCAAAGTATTCATGATGCCGAAGTTGCTTTTATTGCCGTAGGAACCCCTCCGGGCGAAGACGGAAGTGCCGACTTAAAATATGTGCTGGCCGTTGCTACCGAGATTGGTAAAACCATGAATCATCATTTAGTGGTAGTTACCAAAAGTACTGTTCCGGTAGGAACAGCCCAAAAAGTTAAAAATGCCGTAATCGCTGCACTTAACGAACGTGGTTCCGATTTAGCGTTTGATGTAGCCTCAAATCCTGAGTTTCTTAAAGAAGGAGCGGCCATTGATGATTTTATGAAACCCGATAGAATTGTAGTAGGCGTTTCTTCTGCCAAAGCCGAAGAAATAATGCACCGCCTTTACAAGCCTTTTGTGTTAAATGGTCATCCTATTATTTTCATGGATATTCCTTCGGCCGAAATGACCAAGTATGCTGCCAATGCTATGCTGGCTACCAAAATCAGTTTCATGAACGATATTGCTAACTTATGTGAAATAATGGGTGCCGATGTAAACCTGGTGCGAAAAGGAATTGGCAGCGACCCACGCATTGGGAATAAATTTATTTACCCCGGAATTGGTTATGGGGGTTCATGTTTTCCAAAAGACGTAAAGGCACTTGCCAAAACAGCAGCCGAAAACGGACATAAAATGCGTATTCTCGAAGCTGTAGAGGCTGTTAATGAAGACCAGAAATCAGTGTTGTTTAATAAAGTAATGAATCGCTTTGCCGGAAATATTCAAGGGAAAACATTTGCCCTGTGGGGGCTTTCCTTCAAGCCAAAAACCGATGACATGCGAGAAGCCCCTTCCTTGATAATTATTGAGAAATTATTGGCACAAGGTGCCAACGTTGTGGCCTACGATCCGGTGGCAATGAATGAAGCAAAACTTACATTGGGCAACACGGTTAAGTACACAGAAAACGAGTACGAAGCACTAAAAGATGCCGATGCTTTGTTAATTATTACCGAGTGGCCGGAGTTTCGCTCGCCCGACTTTAATCAAATGGGTCGCCTACTAAAAAACAAACTCATTTTTGACGGAAGAAATATATACGAACTCAAGGATATGACCCAACTTGGATTTGAATATTATTGTATTGGGGTTAAAACAAATTAAGGTTATGCCAAACAAGCGAATACTTATTACCGGAGCCGCTGGATTTTTAGGTTCTCATTTATGCGACCGTTTTATTAAAGAGGGGTATGATGTGATTGGAATGGATAACCTGATAACAGGTGATCTTAAAAACATAGAGCATCTTTTTAAGCTCAAACAATTTGAGTTTTATCACCACGATGTAAGCAAGTACATTTACATACCCGGTAAACTGGATTACATACTGCATTTCGCTTCACCGGCAAGCCCTATTGATTATTTGAAAATACCCATTCAAACTTTAAAGGTGGGCTCACTGGGAACACATAACTGTTTGGGGTTAGCTTTGGCTAAAAAGGCACGTATACTGGTAGCATCAACCTCCGAAGTGTATGGCGACCCCTTAGTGCATCCGCAAACCGAGGAGTATTGGGGAAATGTGAATCCCGTAGGCCCACGCGGAGTGTACGATGAAGCTAAACGTTTTCAGGAGGCTATGACAATGGCTTATCATACCTACCACGGAGTTGAAACCAGAATTATTCGCATATTTAATACCTATGGACCCCGAATGCGACTAAATGACGGACGCGTGCTTCCGGCTTTTATTGGTCAGGCACTGCGGGGTGAAGATTTAACCATGTTTGGCGATGGCTCACAAACACGTTCATTTTGCTATGTAGATGACTTGGTAGAGGGAATTTATCGTTTATTAATGAGCAATTACGCGCAACCTGTGAATATTGGTAACCCTGATGAAATAACCATAAAAGAATTTGGCGAAGAAATTTTAAAACTTACCGGAGCCAATCAAAAACTTGTTTCACTCCCGTTGCCAAAAGACGACCCAAAACAACGCAAGCCGGATATTACCAAGGCCACACAAATTTTGGGATGGGAGCCTAAAGTTAGCCGTGCCGAGGGATTAAAAATTACCTATGAGTATTTTAAGAGTCTTCCGAAAGAGGATTTGTACAAATACGCTTACCCGAAAGAGTTCGAAAAGAAAAATAATAAGTAATAATCAACAGATATTACTGCGACCCCTCAATAGGAAACGGAGTTGGGTTGCTTCCTTCAGAAAGAATGATTTTTTCAAACAGCCCTAGTTTATCCATTTCTAAGATGGTGCTTTGGTGGTCGGTTGACTGATGATACATAGGTACAAATTTAGCCCCCCAATAAATCTCTTCGTGCCGATAAGAATAACGGGTATGCACGGTTTGTGAATAGGTATCGTCAAAGGCTTTAAAAATAAAAATAAATTCGATGCCCGCCTCTTTAAAATCCTTTTCGCCCCATCCCTTCAACGGACTTTCATCATCAATCGGATGCACAATGGTCCAGCTCATGGCCAAACCGGTTACTTTGTCCCGTTCCAGATTTAGCGGATAAAATCTTCTCAAGCTTCTTCCATTTTCCGTTTCAGTTAAACTCATGAGTAACTGAGCTTCGCATTCAATCAATTGATTTTTTCGTGCATTGGCAATTCTAAACATCAATGCAGTAATGTTCCTATAAGGAGAAATAAGAGCTTTTTCGCTGTATAAAAGAGTGGCCCTGGGTCGTGAAAATCTCCCATACAGCAAACCGGTAGCCAAAGCAAACGACATGAGTCCTATAAGGGATTCGAAAGAAGCAATTAATCCCGCTGAATGTCCAATTGGGTTTACCCGCCCGTACCCCACCGTGGTAAAAGTTTGGCAACTAAAATAAAAGGCTTCAATCCATCTATCTTTAATTCCCTCACTCATTATACCGCCCAGTTGTTCCACTCCGGTAAGAAAGTAAGCGGTAGCAAACAGGCAGTTAGCTACAACGTACGCAACAAAAACGATGAAGTTAAATTTCCACCACTTCATGGTAATCAGGTTGTGGAAATGGTTAAACCGATAAGTAAAAGGAAGACCTGTGCGTTTTACATTAAAACTACCGTCAGCATTCACCAAACGAGAGCCTTGGGTGGTATCCGAACTGCCAAATCCGGTATTATTATCTTCTTTGAATTTTCGGGAAAGTTGTTTTATCACGGTTAAATCTGCTTAAACGTTTTGAAAAGGGGGGTAGTCAGGGTATTTTTGTCTCACAATTTAAATAAAAAATGGATTATTTTGCACATGAAACCGCTGTGGTAGATAAGGGATGCTCCATTGGGAAAGGAACCAAAATATGGCATTTCTCACATATCATGACAGATTGCGTCATTGGCGAAGGGTGCAATATTGGGCAGAATGTGGTGGTTTCGCCTGGAGTTGTGTTAGGCAGCAATGTTAAAATTCAGAATAATGTTTCTATCTACACTGGAGTAACCTGCGATGATGATGTTTTTTTGGGTCCATCAATGGTTTTTACTAACGTAATTAACCCCCGAAGTGCCGTGAACCGTAAAAATGAATACGCTAAAACACATGTGGGCAAAGGAGCCAGCATTGGAGCCAACGCTACCATTGTGTGTGGCCATGATATTGGGAAATTTGCTTTTATAGGAGCAGGTTCCGTGGTCACTAAAAATGTTCCAGATTATGCATTAGTTATTGGAAATCCGGCAAAGCAAACAGGGTGGATGAGTGAGTTTGGCCATAAACTCAAATTTGATGCCGATGGGAAAGCTTTTTGTACAGAAACTAAAGAGCAATATCAATTGAAAAACGGAACAGTAACCAAGCTGGGTTAATGAAAAAAATTCTTGTGACAGGTGGAACAGGTTATATTGGCTCACACACCAGTGTGGAGTTACTTAATGCCGGATATACCGTAGTAATTGCCGATAATCTTTCTAACTCATCTATTGATGTAGTTGACCGTATTGAGGAAATTGCTGGCAAAAAAATATCGTTTCATAAAGTGGAATTATGTAACCGAACCGAGGTTGACCTTCTTTTTGAACAGGAAAAAGATATTGATGCCGTTATTCATTTTGCGGCAAAGTTACAAGTGAATCAATCGGTGCAGGAGCCGCTTATGTATTATGAAAATAATTTGTTCGCTCAAATAAACATATTGCAGTCTATGCTAAAATTCGGGGTAAAACATTTCGTGTTTTCATCGTCATGTACCGTGTATGGAAACCCCGATACCCTACCTGTAACAGAGACCGCTCAAGTAAAAAAGGCAGAATCTCCTTACGGAAATACCAAACAAATGGGTGAAGAAATTCTGGAACATTCCTGCAAGACCAAACCCATTGAAGCTATTTCGTTGCGTTACTTTAATCCGGTTGGAGCGCATGAGTCGGGCTTAATTGGGGAAGTGCAGCATGGAGTTCCGCATCATTTGGTTCCATACATTACTGAAACCGCTTTTGGTAAACGCCCATTTTTAAACATTTTTGGCAGCGATTATAAAACACCCGATGGTACCTGTGTACGCGATTATATTCACGTGGTAGATGTAGCCACGGCTCACATTGCCGCAGTAGAGCAATTGTTGCATGGGCTAAATAAAAAGAAGTATGAGATTTTTAATATTGGAACCGGTATAGGATATTCAGTGCTTAATATGGTGAACGCTTTTGCAAAAGCAACCGGAATAAATATACCGTATCAATTATCTCCACGCAGGGCAGGCGATGTGGAGGCTGTATATGCCGATACAAAAAAAGCATTGAGTGAATTAAAATGGAAAGCAAGATACACAGTAGAGGATATGTTGTGCAGTGCATGGAACTGGGAGCAAAAACAAAGAGGGATTATTAACTAATGGGAAAACAGAAAATTCTTATAACCGGAGGTGCCGGATTTATTGGTTCGCATGTGGTAAGGCTATTTGTGAATTCGTACCCCGAATATGAAATTTATAACCTCGATAAACTTACGTACGCAGGCAACTTAGAGAACCTGAAAGATGTAGAGTCAAAATCTAATTACCGATTTATAAAGGGTGATATTGTTGATGCCGATTTTATAACAAATACATTTACTGAAAATAAGTTTGACGGAGTAATTCATCTGGCTGCCGAGTCGCATGTTGACCGCTCCATTAAGCATCCGCTTGATTTTGTAATGACCAATGTGGTAGGAACCGTAAATTTGCTTAATGCGGCAAGGCAAAACTGGGAAAATGACATGAGTGGAAAACGGTTTTATCATGTCTCTACCGATGAGGTTTACGGGTCGCTTCATGATGATGGCTTTTTTTTAGAAACAACTCCCTATAGCCCCCAATCGCCTTACTCAGCCTCTAAAGCCAGTTCTGACCATTTTGTGCGAGCATACCGTAACACCTACAACCTTCCCGTGGTAATAAGTAATTGCTCCAATAATTATGGGCCAAACCAGTTCCCTGAAAAACTAATTCCTCTTTTTATTAATAATATCAGAAATAATAAACCGTTGCCTGTTTACGGCAAGGGAGAAAATGTACGCGATTGGCTGTATGTAATTGATCATGCACGTGCTATTGATAGGGTATATCACCATGGAAGGGAGGGTGAAACATACAATATTGGAGGATTCAATGAATGGAAAAACATTGACCTGATTAAAGTGGTTTGCAAAGCCATGGATAAAAAGCTGGGACGTGCTGCCGGAGAATCGGAGAAATTAATTACCTATGTAACCGATCGTGCAGGTCATGATTTACGGTATGCAATTGATTCAACTAAAATAATGAACGAGCTTGGATGGCAACCATCATTACAATTTGAAGAAGGTATAGAAAAAACAATTGACTGGTATTTGTCCAATCAGCAATGGCTCGATGACGTGACCTCGGGAAATTACCTTCACTATTATGAATCCATGTACGTTAACCGATAACACAAAATGAAAGGAATAATATTAGCCGGTGGAAGCGGTACCCGATTGCATCCCCTAACCTTAGCTGTTAGCAAACAACTTATGCCTGTTTACGACAAGCCCATGATTTATTATCCGCTGTCGGTTTTAATGCTTGCCGGAATTAAAGAAATACTAATTATTTCTACTCCGCATGATTTACCTGGGTTTAAAAAATTACTCGGTGACGGATCTCAGGTTGGTTGCCGTTTTGAATATGCTGAACAGCCAAACCCCGATGGACTGGCACAGGCCTTTATTATAGGGGAAAAATTTATAGGCAAAGATAAGGTGGCACTAATTTTAGGGGATAATATCTTCTTCAGTTCCGGGTTAAAATCACTTTTACAGGCTAATAATGATCCGGAGGGAGGCGTAGTATTCGCGTATCATGTAAGTGACCCCGAGCGGTATGGAGTGGTAGAGTTTGATGCAAATATGAACGCCTTAAGTATTGAGGAGAAACCAGGAAATCCTAAATCAAATTATGCAGTACCCGGACTGTATTTCTATGACAATAGTGTAGTGGAGGTGGCTAAAAACATTAAACCTTCATCGCGGGGCGAATTGGAAATTACCGATGTAAATAAAGTATATCTGCAACAGGGGAAACTGAAGGTTGGTGTATTGCAACGCGGCACCGCCTGGTTAGATACAGGTACTTTTGATTCACTCATGCAGGCCGGGCAATTTGTTCAGGTACTTGAACAACGGCAGGGGTTGAAAGTTGGTTGCGTAGAAGAGGTTGCTTACCACATGGGATATATCAATAAAGAACAATTGAAAGTACAAGCCCAAAAACTTACTAAAAGCGGGTATGGTACTTATTTATTAAATTTAATTTCAAGAGATAAAAAATGAGTAATAATCAGATTCAGTTCGATGCCCTTCGCAAATTTTCTCACCAAATTACTTTCGCGCTAAGTAATTATTCAAATCACGGGTTAAACTTTGGTGATTATACCAACGTAATTATTGGCGGTTTGGGAGGTTCTGGAATTGGTGCTCGAATTACAAAGACTTGGTTTGTCGATAGCTTTCCGCTTCCGGTTGATATTGTTTCTAACTACCACCTTCCTGCATACGCTGATACCAAATCGGTAGTTATTCTTTGTTCCTATTCGGGAAATACCGAGGAAACACTCAGCATTTATGAGGAGGCAAGAACAGCGGGATGTAAAATGATAGTAATTACTACGGGTGGTAAAATGGAAGAACTGGCTACACAACATGGAATTAAAATATATAAGGGCGAAGCAGGATTTCAACCTCGTATGGCATTATGCTATTCACTTACATCCCTGCTTATGATTTTTGCAGAATTGAAGGGAGAGGCGGAAACCATGAGCGAAAATCTAAATCGTGTAGCTTCCAGAGTAAATGAGAATGGAGTTAATTACGAGCAGGAAGCCTATGATTTGCTTGACATGGTGAAAAAGCAAATCCCCAATAAGGTAATTGTAGTAGCCGACCCTTGGTTAGAAGGTGTGGGGTTACGTTTTTGCCAGCAAATTCAGGAGAATGCAAAACACGAAGCATTTTTGCATGTGCTCCCTGAGGCCAATCACAATGTCATCGAGTCATACTACGGCAACATCCCTGCTGTTTATTTCTTCCTGCGCTCGGGAAATAACCAACGCATCGAATCGCGTTTCGATTTTTTAACTTCATTGCTCGAAGTAGAATATCACAAAGTAATCAACCTTGTTTTGGATGAATATGATTTGGGTTCGGTGCTCGCGCTTATTTATCGTCTGGATGCGTTCAGCCTTTATCTGGCTGATTTGCGTCAGGTAAATGCACTGGACGTTCCCAATATCGCTTCGCTCAAAGAATTTCTGGAAGGATTTAATTAAAACAGATATTGAATCTTTTCGATACGTTTGGCCGTGTGCACAACTACCTCAGGATATCATTAATTGATACCTGTAATTTCACTTGTACCTATTGTGTTCCTCACCAAAAGCCAGATAAGAAAAAAGCGGAGCAACTGATGAATGCACAGGAAATAGTTGCGATAGCCGGAATTTTTATACGGCTTGGGATAGATAAAATTAGGTTAACGGGCGGGGAGCCTACACTTCGTAAAGACTTCGGGCATATTATTCGAAAGCTGAGTGAATATAAAGTTCAGCTTACCCTCACCACCAATGGGTTTTTGCTGCACGAGTTTGTCTCCGATCTGGAAGTTGCCGGTGTACATTCGTTAAATATCAGCATTGATTCATTACAGGAGGAACGCTTTAATTCTATAACTAAAACCAGAGGGTTTCAGCAAGTTTACCGAAATATTTTTCTCTTGCTTCAAAAAGGGTTTCATATTAAACTTAATGTGGTGTTGATGCGTGGGGTAAACGATGAAGAGGTAGATGATTTTATTGAACTCACAAAGAATTATCCGTTGCATGTACGCTTTATAGAGTTTATGCCATTTACCGATAATGAGTGGGAAAAGAATAAGGTTATCAGTTTTCAGGAACTTATTGAGCACCTCGGAGAAAAATATGACCTCATTAAACTCCCGGATCAGGTACATGATACCACCAAAAAGTATAAGGTAGTTGGATATAAAGGAACGCTTGCCATCATCAGCAGCGTATCTAATCCGTTTTGCAGCGGATGCAACCGCCTTCGTATTTCGGCCGATGGAAAAATGCGCAATTGCCTGTTTGCACAGGGCAGCACCAATTTACTCACTCCCTTCCGAAACGGAGAAGATATTGTTTCGCTCATTGAACAAAATGTAAAGGCAAAAGCATTTCAGTACGGAGGGCAGCAAATGACATCAGACATTAAAAACAGCCAGATGCTTTTAATAGGAGGATAATACCGTGCACCACGAAATTTATTTTGCCGGGGTAGTATTTTCCATCGCATTGTTTTACTCATCAGTAGGGCACGGGGGAGCCAGCAGCTACTTGGTATTAATGACACTATGGGGCCTGGAAACCTCACAGGTAAAGTCATCCGCTTTAATACTTAATATGCTTGTTTCGGCTATTGCTTTTTTTCAATATACACGTTATGGGCATTTTAAATGGAAATTAACTTGGCCTTTTTTACTTGCCTCTGTGCCTATGGCCTATTGGGGCAGCGGCTTTCCTATTGACGCGTCTCTATATAAAAAAATACTGGGGGTATTGCTGTTGTTTTCGGTGTTACGTTTACTGGGCGTGTTTTCAAAAAACACAAACCAAACGCAACGGGTAAATTTACAACTCGCATTAGCCATAGGGGCTGCTATCGGTTTTGTTTCGGGATTAATAGGTATTGGCGGGGGTATTATTCTTAGCCCCATTATATTGCTGTTAGGCTGGGCCGGCATGAAAGAAACTGCCGCTGCATCTGCGCTGTTTATTCTGGTTAATTCAGCGGCCGGGTTAACCGGAATGGTACAACACCATACTTTTGTTTTTACCAATGATTGGGTATGGATTGCCGCTGCACTTGCCGGAGGGTTATCCGGAAGCTATTGGGGTAGTAAGGTTGCCCTTGTAAAACAAATGAGCTATGTGCTGGCTATTGTTTTATTGGTTGCCTCGGTAAAACTCATTTGGTTTTAACTAATCGCCCCTCAAAAAGGTAATCTTAATTTTGGAGCAACTTAAAATTTAGTTAAGGCATCTCCAAAGTAATGATAGTAGCTGTTATCACACCATTGTTCTACCACACTTAAAATTATGAAAGTGTTTTGAAATATCAATAACAATATCATGAGCCTGATTGGCTTTGATGGTGCACCATGCGTTAAGCTGCCTAGTTTTGAAAATGCCCCGTCAAAATAATTTCAATTGGTGTTTTTTTTGCTGAAACAACCAATTTGTGCGCTTTTTTCTGTTTTGAATTACCATGCAAAAGTTTGCGAGTTTTAGAATGGGGGTACGGTTATTCTTTGCATATTTTTATCTCCAATCTTTTACAGGGTAATTTATTAATGTTTCTACTCGATGTTTTAACCCTGACATGGCTGTTTGATAGAGTCTTATAGCCCTGTCAGGGTTTTTTTGTGTTTACGCTTTTTAGGAATTTGTTTCAATAACAAGTTCCGCAATATCCTTTTTATTGCTTGTATGAAAAGTCTCAAAATTTTTAATGCCTTCAAAAAAACGAAGGACTTGAGATGATTCAATAAAACCTATTTGATTCGCCAGAATAGCATGATAAGATGACCACGGCCATTTTCTAAAATCAGCTGCCATCTTATGTCTTTCGGGGTTTGCATGAATGTACCAAATTAACCAAGTCAGATGGTTTTCGTTTGTTACATGCTTTCTTTTAAAGGGTGTAGTAAACAAACCTCCGCTTCTGCCATATGCTTTATTTATCGCTTGTGCATAGGAGTTAAAAAAGTGAGAAAATGGAATACTTACCTCAGTTGTTGCGGTTTCTTTAATTTTAACCAATAAGTGAAAGTGATTTTTAAGAAGACAATAAGCATAAATTTCCGAAACAGGAAGCAGGTATTTTTGTAAGCGCTTCAGAAAGAAAGGGTAGTTTTTTGCCTCTTTAAATAAATCCTCCCCATTTATTCCCCGGTTGTATATATGATAATAGTTCCCCGGAATTAGTTTTTCAAATGACTGCATAGTTTAAAATAGTCAATTCAAATTTAACTCTAAAAACAAACCCTGACAGGGCTGTTTGATAAAGCCGAGAGCCCTGTCAGGGTTAGATTTGGGTTTTACAACTTAAATCCGATGGAAGAGTTCTTGGCGGCAATTTGTTCTACCTGTGCTGCTTTTTTCAGCACTTCACTTTCCATATCTTCTTTATATTTAATCAGTGCTTTTTCAATTTTTTTATCTGCTACCGATAGAATTTGCAAAGCAAGTAACCCTGCATTCTTAGCTCCGTTAATGGCTACGGTAGCCACAGGTACTCCCGGTGGCATTTGCACAATACTGTACAAAGAGTCAATACCCGACATGGCTTTGCTTTGCACCGGAACGCCTACCACCGGCAAATGGGTGAGAGCTGCAACCATACCCGGTAAATGAGCAGAGCCACCTGCACCCGCTATAATTACCTGAATGCCATTTTTAGAGGCATGCTTCGCAAAATCGTACATGCGTTGGGGGGTGCGGTGAGCCGATACAACAGTCATTTCATAGGTAACTTTAAACTCGTCAAGAATTTTAGCCGCCTCCTGCATTACAGTAAGGTCGGAGTCGGAACCCATAATAATGGCTATTTTTGGTTTCATGCTGCGGTAATTTTAACGGTGTTACGTACAAAGGTAGCTTTTTCCTTTACATCCTTCACGGTATCGGCCAGCACGGTAATATGCCCCAACTTTCGCATAGGACGGCTTTCTCTTTTCTCATACAGATGCACATATATACCCGGTTGCTGAAGGATTTTTTCTATTCCTTCAAGTTTATAAGTGCCCGAAAATCCCTCACCACCCAGCAAGTTAATCATGGCAGCCGGACGAATGATGTCTACACTTCCCAAAGGCAGGCCCAGCAGTATTCTCAACAATTGGTCATATTGCGAACTGTAATTTCCTTCAATGGTATGATGCCCTGAATTATGCGGGCGCGGGGCAATTTCGTTTACTAAAATTTTCCCCTGCTTATCCAACATCATCTCTACCGCAAATAACCCAAATCCATTGAGTTTAGTAATGGCATCCATGGCTACCTGCTGCGCCTCTTCTTCTATGTAATGATTAATTTCAGCCGGACTAAACAAATAGGTCACCAGGTTAGCCACCGGGTCAAATTCCATTTCTACTACCGGAAAGCTCACTGTTTCTCCATCCATTCCGCGGGCTACTATAACCGAAAGCTCCTTGGCACAATCTACAAAAGCTTCGATAACTGTTTCCACGTTGAAAGGAATTGAGTCCGGGTGTTTTTTAATCTGTTCAGTGGTTAATAAAGCAACGCCTTTTCCGTCATACCCGCCTTTACAAAGTTTGGCAGCAAATTTTTCGGCTCTCATACTTTCCGCTGCATATACCCACTCATTCGGGTTTTTTACAATGCGAAAATCGGCTGTGGGAATGCCATTGTTCAGGTAAAATTGTTTCTGTAATCCTTTGTTCTGGATAATCTGCAAAATGCGTGGCGATGGAATAATGGGTTTTTCCTCGGCTTCCAGTTTAAGCAAAGCATCCGTATTTACATGTTCAATTTCGTAAGTAAGCACATGGCTGGTGGCCGCCAGTTGGCGAATAGCCTGCTCATCCATCAGGGAACCTTTAATAAACTCGTGGGCCACCAATTTGGCCGGGCATTCGTCATCGTTTTCCAATACCGCGCACCGTACATTCATTTTCAGGGCATTTTCTATAAACATCCGACCCAGCTGGCCGCCACCAATAATTCCGATTGTAAAGGGAGAGGGGATATTAACCGACATGGCTGCAAAGATAAAATCTTATCTGACGCTGCCTACTTTTTTGCCTGATTAAATAAACCGGCTACATAGGCCGCATATTGCTGCTGGGTAGTATCCATTTGAATCATGTCCTCATCCATGTTCTGCACAAATTTCTTCTCGTCAACATTGGCCTCTTTTTCGCTCATAAAAGCATCCCCCCTTTTCAACGATTTAATGAGATGCCCGTTCAGGAAATAGTTTTTTATTTCCCACGCACAAAATTTATTGCCGTGGCAGTTTTTCGAAGTTTCTTTAATGTGAGCCAGTACCAGTTGGTTATTTTGCAGGTAAAAGACCAAGTATTTTTGTCCATCTGTCTTTATCCCCTGAGCAACAAACTTTACCAACTGCCTGTCTTTAAAAACCCCTGTGTAGGTTCCGGTAGTGGTGCCCTCTGATAAGGGAATCGTTTGGCTTTTTAAATCGCCTGCCGACTCTATCTGCTGCACATATTCCTTCACAGGCGAAATCAGGGGATCAAAATCAGGGGTGGTGTGCAATGATTTAGGCTCTCCTGAACCGCAGGAAATCAACAATACGAGAAGGATAACAAATGAAAAAAACTTCATATTCAGTTTTGCGGGTCAAATTCAAGCACGACTTTTTTGTTAGTGAATAAAATAAGTTTTGACTGGGTGATGCTATATCCGTTTGAGCGGATAAGTAAATCCATGTATAAAGCGGAAAGTTTATTATCGGAGCAGGCCCTTTGGGTAGATATAAAGCTGCTGAAGGTAATAGTGTTTTTATCTGTTTGGAATTTGCCGGTAAACTCGTTACAACCGTCAAATCCGGTAACGATTTGATCATCGTTTAATTTCAGCATAAGTTTGCTTCCATCAGCAGTAATAGGATTAGCCTGTTTTTCCATCAGGGTCACTACCCAGGTTTTACTAACGGGTTTTCCGCCTGTGGGAGTAGTGGTTTTACACCCGGCAAAAGAAATAACTAAGCATATAAGAGGTACAAAATGCTTCATGGGTCAAAGATAATAATCCTGATTAGAAAAGAATAGGCAACTTATCGTTAAGGGGCTTAAGCGATTTTAGTGTGCTATTGCTTGTGGTGTTTGGCGCAGATGGACGTATTTCCAATTTTATTTTTACAAGGGGAATATACCCAGCTACTCTTTAAGGTGACGTTAATTTAGCAAAAATTGCTTTAACCAAAAATTATACGGCAACTTTTTTATCTACTAATTATTTGGCATAAAAACATACACATCCTGAAAGGATTACTAAATGTAAATTGAAGAATGATTAAGCTAATACGCCAACTATTGATGCAATAAACATTTTATAACTCCATTTTTGATGTATTAAAATGACGAATTTTTTTCATAGCCTATTGTTTGCGGCCTGCCGTGGGGGCGGTGTAAGATGTGTTTCAAAGTCTACCTCTACTCAAGTAAATGAATTGCTACACACTTTCCGGTTGTGAGTCCCCCGCCATTACGGTAAGGTGCTGTGTGCGCTGCCCATTTATTTTCGGTAAGTGTACGAGGTAATGTCACCAAGATTTGCAGATAATATGTAGGTAAGTATAAATATAATTATATTATCAATAACATAGCAGCACTCATTGCAATCATTATTGCATCTTCAATTATTGTTACTGTGCTCATTGGCAAATTGAAAATTGCCCCCAAACAAGCGCATTGAATTTTCTTTTTGTTCAAAACACTTTGCAAAACGCCTATAATGCTGATGCTCATTACAACAAGTGTGGCGAAGTTTGTAATGAATGGATTGAAGTTTATCGCATATGCAATTCCCAAACTCAGTTCCACAAACGCATATATGTAAGCCCAAACCGGAATACGCTTTGCCAACACATCATACATTACATAACTGTCTGCAAACCCTTTCAGATTTAATAATTTGAAGAATGAAAAGGTGAGAAAAAACCCTGCCATAAAAATTTGCATAAAGTACATCGGATGAATCATTCCGTTTTGAAATGATGCGATAAAAGCCACAGTTGAAATATAACCAAAGATTAAAATAATGGGTCTATAAGTCGTAAACCAATCCTTTGTTTGTTCAGTAACCTCGCTGTGTTGCGTTGCACTAATTTGGTATTTGCTCTCTGGCCCACCAATAGCATTTTGTAATTCTGATAAAGCGATATGCTTTGTCATACCGATTACGGCTGTGTTATTTTCTTTTGAAACTTCAACTGTTGAAACTTCAGGAAGTGAAAGTAATTTACTTTTTACTTTGGCTTCGCAGCCTGAGCAGGTCATACCTGTGAGTTGATATGTATGTGTCATTTTTTGTTTTGATTTTTAACGACACAAAATTGATCATAAACTCCCACAACACGGTTATACAATTTTGTAAACGATTGACATAATTTACAGTTCTTCAATCGGAGTTCTTTTGCGTTCTTTCAGTTTCTTGTAGTACGTAGGTGTAAAACCAGTTACCTTTTTGAACTGCTTGCTTAAATGTGAAACGCTGTTGTAATTCATCTGTAATGCAATTTCACTTACCGAAAGTTCGTCATAAACCAAAAGTTCTTTTACTCGTTCAATTTTTTGTGAAATAAAATATTGTTCAATCGTAGTTCCTTCAACATCTGAAAAAAGATTGCTTAAATAATTATAGTTGTGGTGCAGTTGGTTGCTGATATATTCCGAGAAATTCGTTTTGAGTTGTTCGTCCGAGTAATGAACATGGTTTATAATTGTATTTTTAATCTTCTCGATAATTCTACTTTTCTTGTCGTCAATAAGCAGAAAACCAAAAGTCATTAATATGTTATTGAGGGTACTTTTTTGCTTTGCATTTATTTCTTGTGCAATAGTTACTTCACCTAATTCAACTAATATAGGATGCAATCCAATCTTTATGAGTTGGTCTTTCACTACCATTTTGCAGCGGTTACATACCATATTTTTTATGTAGAGTTTCATTTGGGGTCGTTCATTTCTTAAGTTCGCACTGTCGCCATCCCAATGCCATTTTGTTAATACGGATGTTAGGAAAATTTCCGCATGTACGTGTGTCAAAATGGAATGGCAACACGCTGAACAGTTAGGGAAAATTAGTGAAACTGGAGCATGAAACAAAATCGGGGATGTTGGCACATACGGTTTTTACGTTCGCCAGCTGAGGTAAGAGGGCAAGTGATAGAAGGGCTTATGCAGCCTTGGCCGGATAGCGTGCCCGTCTGCAGAATTTGACAGGTAAAAAAAACTGGCATACCTGAATTTAATCTTGGTTATGCCAGTTTGGTGGGCCCTGTTGGAATCGAACCAACCACCCTCTGATTATGAGTCAGATGCTCTAACCGAATGAGCTAAGGGCCCCTGATAGATTGCTCTATCTGTTTTAGGAGCGCGAAAATATATCTTTGCTGCCAATTTTCAAACCACGTGATCAAATCATCTTCTATCAGGCATATTATTTTTGATTTTGGCGGGGTGCTTATTAACCTCGATTACGCTCTTACCAACAAGGCGTTCAGGGCACTTGGCTTTGATATAGACAGGCACTTTACCCAATTGCAACAAAGCAATCTTTTTAATGCGTATGAAACCGGAAAGGTGAGCAGTGCCTTTTTTTACAATGAGCTGCGCCAGTTGGGAGGAAGCCAGTTAACCGATGAACAATTGGCCACCGCCTGGAGTGCCATGATTTTGGATTTACCATTGGAACGGGTAAAAATGCTGAAGCAATTAAAGAAAAAATATAACCTGTATCTACTTAGCAACACCAATCAAACCCATTACGAAACTTTTGCTCCTTACCTTGAAGGGCTATTGGGTGTAGGAGTATGGGACACGTTGTTCAACAAGGTATATTACTCCCACCAAATTGGGTTACGCAAACCTGATAAGGAAATTTTTGAATACCTAATCTCCGATGCCGGGCTACAACCGCAGCATTGTTTGTACCTGGATGATTTGGAAAAAAACCTGGCAGCTCCTGCCGCTATGTGTATGGAAACGATACTGGTAAAAGAACAACCGGTAACAGTGTTGATTAAAGAGTTAATCTAAGCTATTCTTCTTTGCGCCTTAGCGGGCTTTGAGTGCGAATCGTCATTTAAATCCTTCTTATCAATGATTAGTCAAAGTCAGTAAGGTCTCTCAAGTTTACCTCTAATGCTTCTGCAATGTCTAATAAGTAACTTATCGTTGGGTTTGTTTTGCCGTTTTCAACCCTTTCAATGCTTTGCCTGTCTTTCATACATAATCGAGCTAAGTCCGATTGGGGAAACAATCAATCTGCACAACCCAACTCTGTATTAGATATGACTGATTTTAAACAAACAATATCCCTATACCCAAATCCAATATTTTATCAAGATTTAGAAGTAAGGTCTAATAAAACGTTGGAAGGTTGTACGATAGTAGTTGTTGATTTGATTAGAAAGGAAATAAGAAGAGAAAAAATAGTAACTGTAGTTAAAGAGTTTTCACTTCCATTGAAAGGAACAAAAGAAGGGGTCTATATTGTTACAATTATCAATAAAGAAGGAATCAAATTGGTGAACGAAAAGGTAGTTGAATATTGAAATTGGATTTTGTCCACCGGATTTATTCCGGTGGACTTATTGTTTTACTTTTTTATATTAGCGCAATGAAAATGTGTTTATACAAAAAACTCATATTGCTTTTATTCTTTACTATGGTTTCGTTTGGCAGTTTTGCGCAACGCAAAATCCAATCAAGCATATCTTTCGCACCTTTAGTAAGTTTTTTGACTCCGTATAAAGTAACCCAGGGATTTAATCTATACCGAAATGATTTATATGATTATGAAACATTAGCAAGAGGCTTTAAAATTGGTTACACAGCACGAATAGATTTATCAAAGAAATTAGCATTAAAACTTTCTTTAGACTTGCAGGAAGAGCAATATATCCTTCAGCAAAGGATGCAGGACAGCAGTGGCACAACCGCTAAGTTTATCAATACTACCAGATTTACGTTATTGCATCCGTCTATTGGAATTTCTTACATACTGCCTCAGTTAGATAGTATTCGTTTTTTTTTCGGGCTAGGTTACAAACATTTTTTCTTTGTTGGCGGAGGTGTATCACAATATGAAGATGTGCGAGGCAATTTTTCAGGGTTGGTTTCAACTCAAGCCAGTACTGAACCCTTGAAGGGATATGCAAATTTAATATTTGGGTTGTCAAAGTTAACCAAGAGTAAAAGATTTGAATATGGTATATATTATCAGGTAGCTAAAGGGTCATATCCACGCACCAACTATCGAAATCAATTAGGCTCGGTAATAAGCGAAGGATGGAGTGCTCCAAGGGTTAACAGTTTGCTTTTTCAGTTAAACTACAATCTCGGGAGGAGGTTTTAACAAAGTATAAAAGGTTAAGTTGTAAATGTTATTGTAGCTCGTTTTCCTTTGCGCCTTTGCGGGCTTTGCGTGAAATTTTTCCCGCTGATCTCGCAGAAACCCGCATAAATTCCATGCTAATATACACAGAATATTTTCTCTGCGCCTTTGCGAGCCTTGCGTGAAATAACTAGGAACTCGCGCATCCGTAAACTCAGCGAGACAGGCTTCAATCCATCAACGATACCACATACATTTTGGCAATCTCATCTGCATATTTTTGTTCCACCACTTTGCGTTTGATTGACATTTTAGGAGTCATTTCCCCATCATCTATACTGAACAAGGTGCGTTTTACCACAAAATATTTAATGCGCTCAAACTTGGCTAATTTGTTACTGAGTTTTTTTACATCTTCCTGTATCCAGCCAATAATATTTTCATCGCGAATAAAAGGGTCAATTTGTGTAAAAAAATCATCACCTTTTTTAAATACCTCTTTCAACTCATCTTGATTGGGTACTATAATAGCGGTAAGGTATTCTTTGCGGTCGCCAATCAAAAAAATCTGTTCAATGCGGTTACTGAGCAGGTAAGTATTCTCAATGGGCGAAGGGTAAATATTTTTGCCAAGCGATGTTTTGAGCATGTTTTTAATGCGGTCGGTAATTTTTAAATAACCTTTATGAAACTTGCCTACATCGCCCGTGTGAAACCAGCCTTCACTATCAAAAACAGCAGCCGTTTCCTCTGTTTTATTCCAATAGCCTTTCATAATATTCGGACCCTTGATTAAAATTTCTCCCTCTCCGCTTTCAAATTCCGGATCAAAGGACTCATAGGTTTGCACGGTAAGTATTTTTCCGCTTTCCAAATCCTGTATTGCTACCGATTGCTCGGGGGCAATGCGTCCGGTGGTGCCATAAACCTGCCGGTGAAATTCATTTACGCATACAAACGGAGAAGTTTCGGTAAGCCCGTATCCTTCCTGTATGCGGATACCCATATTGCCAAAAAATTCGCCTACATGTTGTGGCAATGGTCCGCCACCCGATACAAACAGTTTAATGCGTCCGCCCAGCCGTTCTTTAATTTTTGAAAACACTAATTTTTCAGCCAGCGCATATTGGGCACTTAGCAACATGCCGGGTTTTTTATTTTGTTCAACAATTTTGCGATAGGATTCCCCGGTTTGCTGACTCCACCAAAAAATACGCGCTTTCAAGCCACCCTGCTGTGTGGCATTTTTTTTCACCCGTTCTTCAATGCGCTCCAGTAAACGTGGCACACAACACATAATGGTAGGTTGAATTTCGCCTACATTTTTTACTATGGTTTCTATGCTTTGGGCAAAAGCTACTTCAGAGCCTATGTAGGTGCTGAGGTAATACGTAGCCAGCCGTTCGTACACATGACTAAGCGGAAGAAATGACAAAAAACGGTCGTCACTGTTTATGCTTGGCACCAGAATTTTTGCGGTAATAGCATTGCTCATAAAATTTTCGTGAGTAAGCATTACTCCCTTGGGTACACCGGTAGTACCTGAGGTATAAATGAGCGCAGCCAAATCCGATGGCTGAACTGTTTTGTACACCTGTTCAATTTTGTCTTTAAGCGATGTATGAAGTTGTGTGCCTTCTTGAAGCAATTGCTGGTGAGTAATTATTTTTACGGTCGTATTTTCGTGTGGGAAGAGTGTAACAATTCGTTCTACTTTAGGGCAGGCAGCCTCTATTTTTAAAATTTTTTTTAATAAAAATGCATTTCCAACCACCAGCACTTTTATTCCTGAATCGTTTACAATATACTCAATTTCACTTTCACTTAACGAGGGGTAAATAGACACATTTACCACCCCTATTTGCTGCATTCCCTGATCGTATGAATAATATTCGGGACAGTTATCCATCATCATTCCCGCCCGGTCGCCTTTGGCAAAACCCATATGAAGGAGGTAAGCCGAAATGGCATTAAGCTGGGAAAAAACTTCTTTGTACGAAATAGCTCTGTAGCCGGCTTCTTCCCGTTTATGCAAAAAGGCACGCTCAGGTATTTTTATTTTTAAAGCTGCATCTCTTAAAAACTGGTGCAGGGATGAATATCCTCGGTAACTCATGGGCTAAATAATTTGTGCTAAAATACAATAACGGTAAAAATCTTTTTATCGAAAGTTGTGACAATGTTAAGAAAAGGCTGTTTATATTTGACTCTCTAACCCAAACTTAATTATATGAACAAATTTTACTTATTGGTTTTCGCATTCATGCTGCACGTGTCGGTTTTTGCTCAAACTCAAATTGCTTATCAGGGTTTTGAGGGCAGCGATACCTGGCCATTTACTGCTAACCCTACCCGTTACAATTGTTTTCCGGAAGATACCTGGGGCGATACTACACGGTTGTTTGATATTACTTCGGCTTTTAAAGGAAATAAATTTTGGGGCCTCAATGATTTGGACAATAGCACCTGCGGAGGGGGAAACTTCTACCATTTTCTTACTTTCCCCTCAAAAAATGTGGCTTCCTATGCCAGTGTATTTATACGTTTTAAATATTACACCTCCAGTTTTGATGCTACCGACCTGATAGGGTACATGGTTCAATACAATAACAGCGGCTCGTGGGGGGTAATTCGTGAATTAGATAAAAACACAAATAAATGGGATTCAGTTACCATTAATGTTCCCACCGGAACCACTTCGGTGCAATTTAGAATTGTAGCCCAGCAAAATGGGGGTACTGACTTTGCCGCGGTTGATGATATTGAACTGGTGGGAGCTACTTCTGATATTTTTGCTCCTTATGTGTTGGGGGTAAAAGAAATGAGTGCCTCACAAATACGTATCCGCTTTAGTGAAGCAGTAACGGCTGCATCGGCCATTACCACGGCCAACTATACAGGACTAGGCAGCATTAGCAGCATTACACAAAGCAGCAGCGGAGATACAGTATTGCTTAACCTGGCAACTGCTCTTACGCAGGGAGTGTTTTATAACCTCACCATTCAAAATGTACAGGATGCGGCAGGAAATGCCGTGACTCCCCATATTGCAAGAATTATTTACAACTCAACTACAGCCGATATTCGTTTAAGCGAAATCATGTACAACCCGCCCGATACAGCACCTTTGGAATTTGTAGAATTATACAATGCCGGAAACGCTGTTGCTCAATTAGGAGGTTACAAATTTGTTGATGGGTTTAAATTTGAGTTTCCAACCTTAACCCTTGATCCGGGAAAATATATGGTAGTGGCTGCCGACTCACAGGCATTCCGAAACTTTTTTAATATTCCTGCTTTGCAATGGAGCAGTGGAGCACTTGGCAATGCCGGAGAGTTAATTACTCTCGAAAACTCGGTAAACATGACCATTGACTCGGTGCAGTATAATAATAAATTGCCCTGGGATACTTTGGCCGATGGGAATGGCTATTCATTGGTAGTGTGTTATCCTGCTTCGGCCGATAATTCACTGCCTTCTACCTGGAGTCGTGCAGCCGATTTCAAAGGTAAATGGGCCGGAATTGATTCGGTATGGGCCAATCCCGGAACCGGGTGTTTTCCTGTTGGCATAAAAACCGCAATGAAAGATTTGATAAAAGTGTATCCCAATCCGGCTGCTAAAGGTATAACTCTTCAGGTGCCATTTGCCCAATTGTATAGCATCGAGTGGTATGATGTATTGGGTAAACTTGTACAAAAACAAATCGGATTAAGTGGAACACAACAAGTTGAAATTAATTCTTTTAAAAACGGGAACTACTGGATTATTGTAAAAACAGAAAAAGGCGAAATTTATAAACATCAACTCAGCATTCAACACTGATAAATAATGAGGGGATATGGGGCAACTTGCCTGACAGTAAGTTAAAGATAATGTAGCTGGCCAAAGGCAAACGGATTTTTTAAAAAAATAAATAGCAGGGATATTTCCTTATCTCGCGGGTAATCCTACTTTTGTTGCGTAAACAAAAATTGAAATGAGCCTCAACAGCATTTTACAGATTTTCCTTCCAAAGGATAGAATATTTTTCTCTCTTTTCGAATCAGTAGCCATGAATGTATCGGCTATGGGAGTTTTAATAACCGAAGTGGTAGCCGAGCCCGACTTTGACCAACGGGGGGCACTCATTAAAAAACTCGAAGACCTGGAACATGCTAATGACGAACTCACCCACCAGATTTTTCAGGAGCTGGGCAAAAACTTTATTACCCCTTTTGACAGGGAGGATATTCATTACCTTGCCATAGCCCTTGATGATATTTGCGATTATATTTTTGCTTCGGCCAAAAAAATTAATTTTTACAAAGTAAATCCAAATGATAGCGGAATTCAGAAAATGGCTCAGATTATCCGTCAGGGATCTGACGAAGTAAAAACGGCTGTGCTTGAATTGCGTAATATGAAAAACATAAAGAGCATCACCGATGCCGTGATTCGGGTGAACAGTTTCGAAAATCAGGCCGATGACGTATTTGATATGTGTATTGAACGATTGTTTGACACCGAAACCGATGTTAAAGAGCTCATCAAAAAAAGGGAGATTTATCAGGTAATGGAAATTGCTACCGATAAGTTTGAAGATGCCGCAAATGTAATTGAGTCAATCGTGGTAAAATACGCTTAACCGGTTAAGGATTTATGACTTATTTAGTGGTTATCATTATTCTGGCTCTGGTGTTTGATTACATCAACGGATTTCACGATGCTGCCAATTCCATAGCTACTGTTGTTTCAACCAAAGTACTTACTCCATTTCAGGCAGTGTTATGGGCGGCTTTGTTCAACTTTGTTGCTTTCTTTTTGTTTAAGGATCATGCGGTAGCCAACACTATTGGTAAAACAGTGTACAAAGAGTTTATTACCCTCCCGGTTATTTTCTCCGGGCTTATTGCCGCTATTATCTGGAATCTTACTACTTGGTGGTATGGTATTCCTTCCTCTTCTTCCCATACACTTATTGGCGGATTTGCAGGAGCCGCAATTGCACACGCCATCCAAACAAAAGGCTTTGTTCCGTTCAATTCCATTATTGAAATGGATAAAATTACCAAAACCCTGTTGTTTATTTTTCTTGCCCCCCTTATCGGGATGGTTATTTCAATGGGGATAAACCTGATTACCATTATGCACAATACCTGGCTTCGGGTGCTGATTATGATGGTTTCGGCTGTGGCGTTATGGGCTTTGTTCGACAAATTCGAACAAAATAAAATGGAGGAAAATGTGAGCAAAATGTATCAGGTAGATAAATTGAAGAAGGAGGTGGCAAAGGATCCTTCCTTGGCTCCAAAACTTGATTTGGCTAAGGCAAAAGTTACAGCCATTGTTCCGTTTATTGTGGCATACGATGACTTGGGGGCCACACAAATTGCCAATAAAGTAAAGGCTACTATCGATCCGGGGATTGATGAAGTGAAACTGGTGAAAGAATTAAAGAAGGCCGATAATTCGGCATTGGTTTATTGTATTATGCTGGTAATGCTTGTCTTTATCTTAGCCTATATTTATGTTGAGAAAATAAGAACACCCACAGCCTATAAAATGTCAAATATGTTTAAAAAGCTGCAACTGCTTTCCTCGGCAGCATTCAGCATAGGGCATGGGGGAAACGATGCACAAAAAGTAATGGGAATTATTGCTGCAGCTATGATTGCCAATGGGAATATTCAGGACATAAAACAAATGCCCGATTGGGTTCCATTGGCCTGTTATGCTGCCATTGGTTTAGGAACGATGAGCGGAGGATGGAAGATTGTTAAAACCATGGGGACGCGAATTACTAAAGTAACTCCGCTTGAAGGAGTGAGTGCCGAAACATCGGGTGCTTTAACTTTATTTATGACCGAGCAAATGGGAATTCCCGTAAGCACTACACATACCATTACCGGTTCCATTATGGGTGTGGGTGCCACCAAACGTCTTTCGGCTGTGCGCTGGGGGGTAACGGTAAATTTGCTTTGGGCATGGATTCTTACTATTCCGGTAAGTGCCGTGTTGGCCGGAGTTACTTACCTGATTGTAAACTGGGTTAGCGGATAAATTCTTTTCTGCTTATTTCCCTCTTTTCTAACTTAGTTTTTATCAGAGGAAAAATCTTAATATGATAAACAATCCGCCCGAAACAAAAATGGTTACAGGTAGTGTAAGTGCCCACGCAATAAAAATATTGCGAATAGTTTTTTTCTGAAGATTTTTGATTCCTTTGTTTGCCACCATGCTTCCGGCAATTCCTGATGATAATACCTGAGTGGTACTCACCGGCAAACCCAGAGAAGTTGACAAGCTTATGGTGGTGGCGGCTACCAGCTCAGCCGATGCACCCTGTGCATAGGTAAGGTGTTCCTTCCCTATTTTTTCTCCTATGGTCTGCACAATTCTCTTCCAGCCAACCATAGTGCCAAGTCCCAGCGAAATGGCAATCATAATGATAACCCATTTGGGAGCATACTCGGTAATTTTTTTGATTGACGAAGTTTTTTCTTTAAATGCTTTTTTATCTTTAACACTTAGGTTCAGGTCTTCGCTTTCTAATAATTTTTTGCTTGTTTTACCAATAACGATCAGATCCTTTCTTATAGCGAATTGCTCTTTTTTATTTATCCCCGAAAATGAAGTTATTGAGTTAATTTTCATATCTAAATCAACCATAAGCGAATTCATTTTGGCATATTCAAAGCTATCGGGTTTAGCCAGTGATCTGGTGTCAATTTTTTGCATCAGTATTTTTAGGTCATTCAACTCGTGCTTGTAGTCATTAATATCAAAAGAGGTATTGATGGCAAAATAGCCCGGCACTATGGCAATAAGGATAAGCATTACCAACCCAACTCCTTTTTGTCCGTCATTTGACCCATGGGCATAACTCACGCTGGTGCAGGTAAGCAATAGCACTAATCGAATCCAGAAAGGGGGCGGTTGATTGGTTACTGGCTCTTTAAAAATAGTTTTATTTTTGATAATCTGCTTTAATACATACATCACCAAAATAGCCAGACTGAATCCTACAAATGGCGAAAGAAAGAGGGATAGTCCTATATCGGTTGCTTTATTCCAGTTTACATACGAGGCCGATGCATCGGGTGCAATGAATGAATAAGCTAATCCAACACCCAGAATAGAACCAATCAGGGTGTGGGAACTGGAACATGGAATACCTAAATACCATGTGCCGAAATTCCAAAAAATAGCCGTTAACAGCAATGAGAGAATTAAGGCCACGTTGTGAAAAATATCAGCATCAGTAAGCACCTCAACAGGCAATAGGTTGCTAATACCCATAGCCACTGTAATGCCTCCCGCCAATACTCCTATAAAATTCCATATACCCGACCATAAAACGGCAATCCAGGGTTTAAGTGAATTGGTGTAAATAACAGTAGCTACCGCATTTGCGGTATCATGAAACCCATTGATAAACTCAAATACACACGCTGCCAGCAAACATAAAATGAGCAGCGCAGTGAGTGTTGCATCTAAACCAAACATATAAAACCTTTTACGGGCAAAGGTACCTAGCTACCCGTGAGCCAAAGTTAAGGGATTGTTAAGTTTTGAAACAAGTGAAATAAAATCAACCCTTAAACGCAGACAACACCGTACAAAGCCTTTCAAAAAGCTCACTGTCTATATCAAGGTGCATTACAAAACGAATTAGTTGTTTACCCATACTTACGTCTTTAACTCCTTTATTTTGCAGGTGGGTTAAAAAAACTTCCATAGGAAATGCATCTCGTAATTTAACTATTACTACGTTGGTTTCAACGGGCATCACTGTTTCTACATAGTTTTGCGACAGAAGTAATTGCTCAAGTGATTTTGCCTTATCATGATCCTCGCTCAATCGTTGTACATGATAGTTTAGGGCGTAAATCCCTGCTGCTGCCAAAAAACCTGCCTGACGCATACCGCCACCAAATACCTTACGAATTCTTCGGGCTTTTTCAATATGGCTGCGGGTACCAAGTAAAAGAGAACCTACGGGGGCACCTAATCCCTTCGATAAACAAATGGAAATGGTATCAAATAAATTTCCGTACTGCGCGGGCTGCTCGCCTTTTGCGATGAGCGCATTAAACAATCGGGCACCATCTAAGTGAAAAGCCAGCCCATTATCGGTACAAGCGGCTTTTATCTTCTTTAATTCGTTTAAGTCCCAACAGCAGCCCCCTCCCTTGTTCACGGTATTTTCAACACCTACCATGCGGGTCAGTGCAAAGTGCACATCTGTTTTTTTATTTATATTTTCAATTACTTTTTGGGCAGTAAAACGGCCACGGTCACCGGGAAGTAACCGTACCGATGCCCCAGAATTAAATGCAATGCCCCCTCCCTCGTACAGATAAATATGAGCCAACTCTGAGCAAATAACTTCATCGCCAGGCTGAGTATGTACTTTTATGGCAATTTGATTTGTTTGTGTGCCACTGCAGCAAAACAAGGCGGCTTCCATCCCAAATAAATGTGCGGCCTTTTCCTGTAAGGCATTTACTGTTTCATCCTCCCCAAATACATCATCACCCACCTTTGCCAGCATCATGGCTTCCAGCATTTCTTTGGTAGGTTTGGTAACGGTGTCACTTCTTACGTCAATGACGGATGATAGTTGATGGTTCATGGGTTATAGTTTTTTCGTACGGTATGTATCATTTTTACCAGACTTTCTTCCTCTTGATAGATAAGATTAAAATCTTCTTCAGAAATAATTTTTCTCTTTCTGGCTACAAAAGTACACGCCACTACTTCAATATCCGAGCGTAATGCAATACCAAGGAACCGATTGAATTCAACCTTGGACTGACCTTGTGAACCTTCTGCAATATTAAGTGCTGTTGAATCGGCTGCCCTTTTAATTTGACCTGTCAAAACATACAGTTCTTCTTTAGGAAATTTAGCAGCTACGGTAGTAACAATTTCGGTAGGATCTAAAGCCCGTTGCCAGATTTGTAAATCTTTAAATTGAAATGCCATAGTATAAAAATTTATAGCTTGTTTTTTAGTAATCTCATCACCTAAACCATCCGTTATCAACCATGAACTATTAACTATCCACCATGAACCATCCACTAAACAGCTACCGGAGCTTTAATGGCAGGATGCGGGTCGTAGTCTTCTACCAAAAAATCTTCGTAAACAAAATCGAAAATAGACGTGCGTTCTTTATTTATTTTCATGGCTGGATAAGCACGCGGCACGCGACTTAATTGCAATTGCACCTGCTCAAAATGGTTGCTGTAAATATGGGCATCGCCAAAAGTATGTACAAAATCTCCCGGTTGTAATCCACATACCTGTGCCACCATCACGGTAAGCAATGCATACGAAGCAATATTAAAAGGTACTCCCAAAAACATATCGGCACTGCGCTGATACAACTGACAACTTAATTTACCATCGGCCACATAAAACTGGAAAAAAGCGTGACAGGGCATTAAAGCCATTTTAGGTAAATCAGCAACGTTCCACGCACTCACAATCATCCTGCGCGAGTCGGGATTTTTCTTAATAGTTTCTATAACTTCGGTAAGCTGGTCAATATGTTTTCCATCGGGGGCAGGCCAGCTGCGCCACTGGTATCCATACACCGGCCCAAGGTTACCTTCTTTGTCGGCCCATTCATCCCAAATGCTCACCCCATGTTCCTTCAGGTATCGGGTATTGGTTTCTCCCTTAATAAACCACAGCAATTCATAAATAATGGATTTGAGGTGCACCTTTTTGGTGGTGATAAGCGGAAATCCTTCCTGTAAATTAAAGCGGAGTTGCGCTCCGAAAACACTTTTGGTTCCGGTGCCGGTGCGGTCGCTTTTAAACGTACCGTGCTCATAAATATGGCGTAAGAGAGTCTCGTACTGATTCATTGTTCTTCAAAATTCCCGTTTTTGCCGACAAAGTTGTGCGGATGTTTTCAACAGTAGCGAAAATCAATTCTATGTGTATTTTTGTTGCCTCAATAAAATCATCTTATGGCTGAAGTAATACGTATGCCCAAAATGAGCGACACCATGACCGAAGGGGTTATAGTGGCCTGGCATAAAAAAGTGGGCGACACTGTGAAAACGGGTGATATTCTGGCTGAAGTGGAAACCGATAAGGCTACCATGGAGCTCGAAAACTACGCAAAAGGAACGTTGTTGCATATTGGCATTGAAACGGGCAAATCGGTTCCGGTTGATGCCATTATAGCCATAGTGGGTAAACCGGGCGAGGATATTTCGGCTTTGCTGAGCACAGCTCCTGCCACTGCGGCTGCACCGGCCCCTGCTGCCGAAAACAAAAAAGAAACTGCGGTTGAAACAGCTTCGGTTGCTGTTACCACTTCAGGCAATAGCGCAGATGATACCCGCATTAAAGTTTCTCCACTGGCTAAAAAACTGGCTCAGGATAAAGGCATAGATATTAAATCGGTGCATGGTAGCGGAGAAAACGGCCGCATTGTAAAACGCGATGTAGAAAAATTAGGTACTGGAGCCAATGGGTCAACACCTGCTTTCCCTACACCTGCCGTTACGGGCAAAGAAAGTTTTGAAGATATTTCACTTTCGCAAATGCGCAAAGCTATTGCCCGCAGATTGAGCGAGAGTAAAAATACCGCTCCGCATTTTTACCTCAAAGCATCCATCAATATGGATAAGGCAATGGATGCACGCAAATCGTTAAACGAGGTGGCCCCGGTAAAAATATCGCTGAATGATATGGTGGTGAAAGCAGTTGCAGCATCACTGCGCCTGCACCCTAAAGTAAATTCAAGCTGGCTGGGAGATAAAATACGAATAAACCATCATATTCATATAGGCATTGCCGTGGCTATTGACGATGGATTGATTGTGCCCGTGGTAAAATTTGCCGACAGCAAAGGTATTTTTCATATTAGCACTGAAATAAAAGAGCTGGCCGATAAAGCCAAAAACAAAAAGTTACAGCCTCAGGAATTTGAAGGCAACACATTTACCATTTCCAATTTGGGCATGTACGGCATTGATGAGTTTACGGCTATTATAAACCCGCCCGACTCGTGCATACTGGCCGTGGGTGCTGCCAAAGAAACGGTGATAAGTGAAAACGGACAAATTAAAGTGGCGCAGGTAATGAAAGTAACGCTTAGCTGCGACCATCGCTCTGTTGACGGAGCCATTGGTTCTGCCTTTTTGCAAACACTCAAGGATTACCTCGAAAATCCGGTAAAACTGTTGGTGTAAGCAGTGTTGGTTGTTAAGTAAAACAAAGCCCTCATCAAAAGATTCACATCCTTTTTTCTTCTTGCTCCCGCAGAAAAACGCAGACTGTTCCGCGCAAATCTGCGGGTTCTACGGGACAATAAAAGTTCTTCTATTCTTAACCTGTAAGCCAATTGCATTGGCAACGGTTAACATTTTAATTCCCTTTTTTCTTCATTAACTCAGCTTCTAATTCAGGAATAACTTTATTAGTAGGATCAGCCAGTTTATAAAGGGCAATCATTTTTTCGGCAGTTATCAAATCATATTGCTGCAACGAGCGGGTGGTGAGTGAATAACAGGCAAGCGAAATAAAGCCAAGCAGGCGTTCATACATTGGGTCGCTTTTCTTTTTGCTGTTCAGCAGGGCCACTTCTTTTTTCCACCAGTTTAAATCCTGCACCTGAAAAGCCTGCATGTATTTTTCTTTGTATTGCTGTTCGGCATTTACCTTTTCAGGAGTGATGCTTATGTTTAAACGGTCAATTTTTGCCTCAGCTCCATGCACCATTAACTCAAAGGCATTTTTAAAAATTTCGGCTTTCGGAAATTCATGCACTCCGTTCCACTCAAAAAAATAATGCGGAAGATTACTTTTTCCCAGGCTCCATTCAAACGAAACAAGGTCGGTGTAGTTCATATCTTTTGTTCCGCCAAATCCTATTAAGGTAAAAGGGTGAGTAGGGCTAACCTGTGCCACTGCCCCGGTATAAATAATGGTAGAAACCTGTGCTAACCTGGCCCCGCTTATTAAGGCTACTTTTGCTCCACCGCTATGGCCGCAAAAGGTTATTTTCGTTTCGTCAATGGATAGCCTGCTGCTTATATCCTGCAGCAACTGCAGCGCAATGGTTTCACTCCGTTCAAAGGGTAATCCGTTTTTTGAGGTGTTAGAACCCGCCAATATCACCTGGTAATCCTCGGCCAGTTTTTGATATAAAGTTACCGGGTAAACTCCGGCTCCGTGAGGGTCGAAAAAAATAATAACCGGGTACTTTTTTGCTGAAGTATATCCATTGGGCAAATACAGCGAAAACGAATCGGAAGGCACATTTTTTAACGCAATGGCCGGAATAACTTTCCCCGTTTCAAAAGAATCTTTTGGTAAAGGAGTAGTTTGTTCAACCGGGGTAAGTACTTCTTCGGGTAATGTTTTCTTTGCCCCCGATTCGCAGGCAGTAAATAAAAGGAATAAGCCAAAGGCCAAAGCTGTTTTAGCGTACATGCGTTCTATTTCTTTTTGAGCGGCTGAAGCAAATACTCCAGTCCGTTTATTTTTATTTCATATAGAGTTTGCAGCTGCATGCCAATGGGATCACAAAAAAGCTGGTAGAAGTTTCAGCATTTTGTTTTTCAATCCCATTAAGATTTTATCACGCCACTGACAAGGCCAATAAATGTAATTTTACCTCTTCACACCACTTAAACTACACACAATAGGTACCCAGAGTATCGCTCACAAACCTATATGAGATATAATCTCCGGTCTAAAAGTATAGGATTGTGACCGATAGCAATAGAATATTTCATTAATCCATAACTTCAATTATTATCTATCCTTTAATTATCAGTTTCCTTTTTTGCACCAATATTCCATCCTTAAATATAACTAACATGTATACACCTGGGGTTAATTGCGATATTTCACAGGATATAGTATTCAACCCTTCCTGCTTTATTGTATGCAACTCAATAATTCTTCCTGTTATATCTACAGCTTTAATATCAAATTTTCCCTGACTTTCTTTCGTTATAAAATCACTCGAAATATTAACTATTTGCTTTGCCGGATTTGGATAAATTCGGTATTCTTTATTTTCTATTATCCTTTGGTTGGAATTAGGTTCTTCTCTTTTCCCATAAAACACTTCACTATTCACATCCGTTTCGGTAATCGCACCGCATGAATAAGAAATAGAGGTACTGCGCTCAGACCCTATGGTGCCTACAAGTGTTACACCGAAATATAAACTATACATACCTGATGGAATAGAGTAAGTGGGACTGTACCCGTAAAAATACCAGTAATTAGAAGTGAGATGAAGGGCGTGGTAACTGCTATTGGTTACATTACCTCCAATACTGTATGATGCCGGACTTGAAGAATAGTTAGGATAAAGGAACGTATTGTTTCCGTCTAAGGTTAATAAATCAAATGCGTCACTAAGACCAATATCATAATCGGCAACGTTAGTAAACCGATTGTTACCACCTGCCACGGTTGAAGTACCCGCTGCATTTGAGCCGTTGGTACCTGTACTCAGGTTCAGGGTTACTCCATCATTTGCAAGTACAGAGGCGTTGTTATCTTCAAATTCGCTACAAGAAATGGTTGCTTGCAGCGCACCAAATACCTCTACAGCCGACCCATTCTCAGAAAATAACGACTGCTCTATTAGCAGGTGTGCATTGTTGCCTCCACTATAGTAAATACCTTTTTGTGATGAGCCTAAAATACGACCTTTAAACTGACTTAGCCCTTCCATTTCGGTGGCATACCAAGCATAATCGCAATTGGTAAACTGGTTATTGTTCAGATAAGCACGGTAGCCTTCGGTAACAATGGCTTTTTCACAATCGGTAAATTTACACCCACGTATCTCTAATAATGTTACATCTGCTGACGATAGTTTATTTAAGGCAATTTTCGCCTTACCGAATTCACAAAATTTAACGGTAAGACTGCTTCCATTTTGCCCATCAAAAGTTATTCCCTTATATTTATCTGAAGTAGCCCATGGCAATGGGGCAAACTTCACACTTTCTAAATGAGTGGAAGATGAAGTTTTTATCTCTGCATCGGCCCCCATTTCTACCAATCCATTTTTTAGTTCCACCTGATTAAAGCCTGATGCATTAATTCCTCCTCCTATCACACGCAACACCAGATCGGTTTTGCTACTTCCCTCTAATTGTAAAGAGCAACTGCCTGTTTTACTAATGGAGGCATACCCGCTGCTTTGCGAAATAATTGTGATAAAACCACTGCCCGAAAAAGTAAGATCATAATTATCTAACTCCAGGTAACCGCCCATCTCCAAGTTAGAGCCATCATCCTGCAATAAAATAGTTCCTCCGTTTAACTCAAGAGTAGCCCCGTGCTTAATGGTGAGCTTAGAGTTTTTATAAATTTTTAAACTCGAGCCGGGATTCAATATTAAACGGGAACCCGAATTAATGGTAAGCCCTGCGTGGTGGTCGGTGCCGGCATCGCCAAGTTGCAACTCGCCATTTACAGTAATGGTAACAGGGTCAGATGTGCAGTTGTTGTCGTGTACAAAGGTTTCTACAAAAAAGGTAGAGCCCTCAGGAGGTTCGCTATTATTGAAATTATCATCGGTATATCCGGCTTTTACATTTTTATTTATGGCCAGTGTGCCGTTTACAGTTACATCGCCAATCCAATCGCTTACTGGTGCACCATAGTTGTAGGTTTTACCGCTGGGTATGGTGGCCGGGGCGGTGTTAAGCATTTCGTTTTCGAAAATTTTAACAGTGTATGGAGTGAAATAGGCATGGGCTCCATTTCTTTCTGATGGAATGGGTGGTTCGTAATCATAAGTTATGAAGCGTTTCGCCTTAACTTCATTGTTACCAGGAGTAGTATTAACAATCAAATTGTAATCAATTACATTGCTATTTACTGCGCATGAACTAATGGTAGGGATAAAACATATATTAGGAAAATGAGTTTGAATCCCTCCTTTTTTAACAACCGTAGGTAAAGAATTTCGTAATGCGCTTATCATATTTCCTCCCGCTATTGCGGCAGGAGGGCCTGCACTTCCCGGTTTGCAATCTAAACCATTCCACATAGTTGCCGGAGCTATAGATTGGCTATAATATGGATAGATAATTGTTCCAGCCAACTTATTTACAATTGCCCCTTCAAATACTTTTTTGTGAGGTGAAGTATCCACTGGCTGGACCCAGATATTAAAGACTAATCCGGGAATTACCTTTCCATCGGTACTCACATAAGCGGCATCATATGACAAAATCAAATCAGAAGGTGCCATGTAAGTGATGCCGCCTGATGTACCTGTTTTTTTCCCTTGTTGCACTCCGCTACCGGAACCATCACATATGGCAACAAACTTACATCCTAAATTATCAACACCTGCCATTATATCTAATGAATCGTACAATTCCTGATGCAATGACGAAGGTTTGATGTAATTAATAACCATTTGCTCTACTGATTTGGCTATTAATGTTTGGTAATCCCAATACACATCAGAGGTTTCAACCACAGGCACATTCTGGTTATACACAAAGTAATATTTGTGCATAGCCTTTATAAATGCCTGAATACCCAGAGAGGCATTGGCTCCGCGGTGGGGCGAATCGTGGGTAATGAGCAAACGGGTATCGTGGTCGGCCGAGTCGTGGTCAAGGTGCTGCTTGTGCATATCACCCAATGCATATCGCGAAATGATACCCCCAAGGCTGTTGCCAAACACCACATTTTGCGTATGCGAGCCATTTGCCTCTTTTTCATGGTTTACCCATTTAATAATATCCTCAAATACCAGTGCATTGCGCTGTATATAATCGGTGGGATCATAAAAATCAATAAAAATAAGGTCGTACTCTTGCTTCAGAACTTCTGGGACAATTGTATTTGAATTAAAAACATCTTGCTTGCCAACCTTACTCCAAAAATTATCCCCAATAATTGGCCCGTAAAATTTAGACGCACCGGTCAGGCTTATGGGGGTATGAAACCCGCCCGCCACTATAAACGGCCTGCGTATTTTATGATCGGGGTTGCACTTGGCATAATTAATAGAAATATAGGCCTTGCCCGGAGCACCTTGATAATTGCCTGACGACTGTACCAGCAACCATTCATCACAAAAATGCCAATTCCCTTCAGCATCTTTAAAAGCACCGTTCGGGTGTCGCTCTATAATAAAAGAAGAACTTAATGTAGTAAGGTCGCTCAGGTAAACCTTGCACTTTACCTCGTACATACCAGCTGTATCATATTCCACCAACACGGCTTCGTCAAACTGCACCGTCTTCCAGCCTTGCCCGTCTCCAAAATCCACTTTTATCGAATCTACCCCCCTTTCATCGTTGCTCACATACAGGTGTTGCGGAAAAATAAACTGCACCAGGGTATCTCGTGTGCCCAGCACACCGGCAGCAGCCACAAAGCAGGTATGGTTTTCATATGGGCTTTCGGTGCGCCCCGCCCGTCCACATCATATATTTCAATGCCATCCATACGCAGTAGGCTATCGGCAAAGGCACTATCTTTAATGCAACTGTAGCGGTAGTTGAGTATGGCTATGGGCACCTGCCCACTGTCCAAATAGGTTTGCATGGTATCCACCAGGTGTTGCAGGGTAAGCGTATCATGTGCAAGGGCCGTATCCACATGGGCACGGGTAAGGGTGCCAAAAGCTTTGCGCCACAAAAAAAGGTTTACCTGGTTGCTGTCATTCTCCACCCCGTTAAACTGGAATACATTGGTAGTGGGCATGGCTTTTTCTATTAAAATGCCTGTAGGCACCTGCCCCAAATCTACATGCTTAAAACATGAGTCTATGATGGTTTCAAATGAAACCTCCAGAGTAGAGTCGGTAAAAAGGGAATCACTTTGAGCATGAGTTGCAGTTGTGCATAATATCAAGAGGATAGTAGCAAGAAGACTTTGTTTCATATTTTAAGATTTTGATGAATTTTTGTAAAAAAAAAACTAAGGCATTAACAAATCAAAACGACCAGATTCTACTTTTACAAATGAGGTTCCTTTATCATTAAAAAGTAGGAAATTAAATGTTCCAGATACAAAACCATTTACTGTATCTAGCCTTGAAATATTAAGGTCTAAATAATTACCTTTATTTAGTGAAGCATCTGAAAAATAACCAGTTTCATTATACCTAACAGCCGCAAAACTCTTATTGTAATCTTTAAAACTCAATAAAAAAGAACCCGGTTTATTAACTTCAATTGTGCGAAAATGCACCCATATTTTGTCAAGACTAAGTTCATTTTCCCTTATGTAGTACCCAACATCTAACATTCCATTTTGGTAACTCACCTGCACATAATGATACCCCTTTTCATAAATAGGCCAAGCCTTGCCATTTACCAGGCACCCAAACGTACCTAACCCGCTGGCGGTAGCCGGGGGTAGTTTGTCAATTTCTTCTTCATCGCGTTTGCATTGGGTAAAAAGCAGGCAGGTAGTAAAAAATAAAAGAAGGATATGCAGGGGTGTTTTCATGGGGTAAATTGATTATAACAAAAATAAAGGGATATTGCGCATAAAAGCAAGTTGTAGTTTGATTAAAAATTAGAGGAGAAACCCTGGTTGCTGTCATTCTCCACTCCGTCAAACTGAAATACATTGGTGGTGGGCATGGCTTTTTCTATTAAAATGCCTGTGGGCACCTGCCCTAAATCCACATGCTTAAGACATGAATCCATCATTTCCTCAAAGGAGTATTCAAGGGTTGAATCGGTGAACAATGAATCTTCTTGTGCCTTGCTCGTTTTTGGTAGGCAAATGCACAATAAAGAAAACAGTAAAATTAGTCTTTTCATAAGGGTATTTTAATTAATAATTCACATCAAAACGTCCTGATTCAATTTTAATATATGAGGCTCCTCCTTTATCAAATAAGGAGTAGCTAAACTTTCCCGCTATAAAGTTTGAAATGCTATCGAACCTTGAAATATCCAAGATTGCAAAACCATTGGAGTTAATAATATCTCTTGAGAAATAAGATACTTCTTTTTGCCTAGCGGATAAATTCCCGTGATTTTTATCATTAAACAACAAAGTATAGTAACCCTGTTTATTAATCTTCGATGTTATAATCCTTATCCATTCCTTATCTAAGCCACTTATATCGTCTCTTATATAATAATATATATCTAACTCTCCGTTACTATAGCTTACGTGCAGATTATGGATACCCTTCTCATAAATAGGCCATGCTTTCCCATTAATAAGGCACCCAAACGTACCTAGGCCACTGGCAGTGGCTGGGGGCAGCTTGTCTATTTCCTCTTCTTTTTTGCAGCCTGCATATAAGAGGGAAATGCAACAAAACAGAACAAAAACTTTATGCGGTTTATTCATTTGAGTTTTATTTTATTAATTACAAAATTAA